>DASTIW010000042.1:0-76393 GCA_035717205.1 Propionibacteriaceae bacterium
CCCGAACAACACTGACGTAGCCTTCGGCATACTCGCGGCCTCGCTGCTGGACGTTGTAGGAGACCAACAGCATGTCGGGGCCGCGAGCCCTCACCTGCTACAACACAAACCCAGCGGCACCCCGCTCAAGTATGAAGAGCCACTAACGTCTCTCAATTTGCAGTCGCGCGCGCTGCGCAGCGGATGGACTTTATAGTGGTTTGCAGGACAGAGACAAGAAAAACAAGAGCCTCATATTCCGTAGGCTCGACACCGCCGCCCCAGTAGCTGAGGCAGCGGGGTGATCGGTTCCGGCGCGGCCCGCAGCACAGCGAGGACGCCGCTGGCCGCAGCGCAGCAAGGCCCCTTGATACAGAAATGCGCCATTCAGCAACATCGACCACTGATCCGTTGTCCTTGTGCCAGGTCAACTGCCTTGTGCCAGGTCAACTGCCAGTGCCAGGTCACGCGTTGCTGAACCGACCTCTTCTGTATCAAGGCGGCGCTCCGCGCCGGCGCGCTCCCTGCGGTCCGTGTCCTCGCTTCGCTGCGGGCCGGTCCTCGGTGAGCGCGCCTCTAACCCCCAACTCAACCTCGCAGCTGGCGGGCGTGTTCGCTCACTCGTCGCTTGACGACCGGAATCCAGCTCGCCCGCTGGCGATTCGGCGTGCTGTGGCCTCCGCGCGATCGAACTCGTAACGAAGTGCTGCACGCTGGTGTGCAGGCAGGTGCCGGACCGTTTCACGCGCCCTCTCCAGCACAGCGTCGCGACCCTCTAGTCGCTGACCTAGCGTCGGATCTGTCTCACCCATGGCCTTGTCCCCTCTTCGTCGTGTGTGTAGCTAGCGGCCCCCACACCGAGTTGCTGTGATCCTCTCATCCTCGAGCAAGCCACTGACAACGACTCCCCGCTGCCTACCCAGCAGGCGAGGTGTCGATCGGGCCACCGGACCCAGCGAGTTGGGCAAGCGCGAACTGCTCCCGGACGTTGATTCCGGCGTGATCCAGCAGCGGGTCGACGTTTGGCTCGGCACCAAGCTTCTCCGCCGCGGACCAGGACCTACGAACTCCCCAGGGGTCCTTCCGATCCTCCGTGGCTGTGAAAAGCTGGTGGTAGCGGCGAGGCGCCACACCTGTGAAGGGCTCGAATGAATCCTCGACGTCTCCTCCATACATCGCCTGCGCTCGTCCTTTGGGATACGGCTCAATGTATTTCACCGGCAAGGCGAGGCGGAGCAGATGCTTTGCGCATCCGTGACAGGGATAGGTGGTGACGTAGACAATTGCCCCAGCAACGCTCTGTCCCTGACTAACGGCATCGAGCACGGCAGCCATCTCGGCGTGAACAGTCGGCTGAAATTCGGTCAAACTCACGATTCGACTACCTTTCAAAGGCCCGCGAAGGAGTTCGTCAACGAACAAGTCGGGTTCCTTAACCAGCCTTTCCACCGCCTCATTTCCCAAGGCAGGTTCCATTAAACGGTTCAGCGTATCAAGTATTAAATGACGTATGTCGGCACTGGAAGTGTCATAAGCAGGACTCGATCCCAACTTCGTTGGATGCGCATTTGCACCCAGACTAACTACGGTGGTGCCCCGAGTCACTGCAGCGCCAACCTTCAAGCCGAGCTCGGGTGACCGAGTCGACGCCAAGAAGGCCAACTGCATACCATACTCCTCATCAGTCGGCACCGGATAGTTAGGATTCCCAAATATGAGGTCTAGTAAACGCCTTACCTGCTGAGGGACGCCAGGGTTCTCGGGTTGAGCCTCATCGACATCAATGAATACATCGGCCATAGGAAAAGTCTTGAGGATGTTTTGACCGTAGCCGCCATGCTTTTCCTCGTCCAGGTCGCGGGTCACGAGCCTATTCACGACGTCATCTAGGTTCTCGTCCCTCAAGGAGACATTGTACGGTGCGATCTTCTCACGCAGTGTATTCTCCCTCAACTGCCTACCAGCCTGAGCCGAGATGACAAAAAGATGGTCCCCGTAGATGAGCCGGAGTTGCATCACTTCAGCAGGCCGCTTAAGAGAGTCGAGTATCCACGCTTGTCTAGGAACAGCAAGAGAACCATCCGCCGCTTCAACATCACTTTTTAGGGCGCGTTCGTCTCTCTTCCTCCTAATCTCATTCACGGCTTCAAGCGCCACAGCAGCAGCGGACTGTGACACCTCGCACAGTCGGTCACCCGCCTCCATCAACTTCTCGGCTCTCTGGTGCTCGGGGACCACCGGAACCGGACCCAGGCCCAAGCGTTCGGCCTGGTCGGTCAGGAGACCACTCAACTTGAGCCACTCGGTGGCGTAGCCGTAGGAGTGAAGCCCTTCCTCAAGATCCCGCCTCAAGCTGTCGATCGGCGTGCCGATCGGACTCACCAGGGCGAAGACCAGCTCCGGACCCCTACTGGCGATCGTTGGTTCGGTCACGACACCACTGAATCATGCATGGAGTGGGACGGCCGGGAAGGCTCAAGAATCATGCTCCTCGGGTAAGAACGCTCGCGGCGTCGTCACCGTAGGCATCAACAAGGCGTGCAACAGAGTCGAGAAGCGTCTCCCGGCAGGCTCTGGCTCAGGAGCAGTGCCTCCTCGATCATCGCCCGAGCGCGGCCAAGGGCGCGTTGGCCGGACTGCCAGGCAACCTGAAGGCCTGACAGACCCAGCCTCGTACTCCTGCGTGACTAACTGTGTGACTCGCCACGACGATGACACTGGACGTCGATGCACATGGCCGGGACTTCGAGCAGGCTCAGAGCACAAGACCGCTGCTCCCTCCTACTCGCGTTGCGAGCGAGGCCAGCGGTCGTTGAGTGACTAGGTGAGTTACTACGACCGAGAGCATCGGGCGAAGCGACCGGATCACCCCTGGACTGGAGGACGGCCCCGAAGCTCGCAGTACTCGGCCACACGGGCCCTGATAAGGCAACGCAGCAACACGAGACTTTCGCAGGACATGCCGCCTGTGTTCTCAGACGGCGTACCTGGCCAGGAGGTCCAGGACCGTGAGGTGGGCGTGCCAGCCGTCCAGCACGGGTGCGGTTTCGCCCAGCCAGACCGGCTCTGTGGGGGCGTGGCCGGCAAGCTGATCGCGGATCCCCCCGCGTGTTACGACGATGCAGGCCTGGCGGTGCCGGCTCAGCAGCACGCATAGCCGGCCGGCGTCGAGGTGGAATTGGCTGGCGTCGCGTCGGCCTGACAGGGGGTGCCAGACAACAACTAGGTCGAACTCGCGCCCCTGGAGAACGTTGGCCGTGTCCACGACGACCTCGTCAACCGCGAGGCCTGTGCGGGCGCGGGCGTTCTGCAAGGCGGTGCGGACGTGGTCACGCTGGTCGCGGTGTGTGACGCCGACGGCGACCCTGCCTGGCTGCAGGGGCCTGGTCCCGGATTCGTCGCTGACGGTGATGTCGGCGCGCACGAGCTCCTGGACGACCTCGACGATAGTGGACACGGCCTCGGGATCGGTACGCGGCATGATCAGATCGTCGAGCTCCAAATAGGCCCACCCCTGGTCAGTCGCGGATTTGACGGCGTCGGCTGCACGGCCTCGGTGCAGGGGCGTGACACCGCGCCGCAGGCGCCGTTGGTGGGGCTGGGTGCCGGCGGTGAAGGGGATCTCATAGAAGGCGTCGGAGATCACCGTGGCAGCGTGGTTGGGCAGGCGCCAGGAAACCGGCAGCGCGAGGCGGGGGGTATCGGGCTGAGTGGTGAGGATGGTGGCCGCGGCGGTCTCCAAAGGCGACAACGGGCGGCCACGGAATCGGGTGGCGTCTGCCGTGGTGAACGGGGAGAGCTGGCCAGGGTCACCGACCAACAGGAGGGACTGCATCAGGGCGCCGATGGGCAGCAGGGCGTCCGAGCGCATCTGGTAGGCCTCGTCAACAATGGCGAACGGCCAGGTCCGCACCGGAGTCACGGTGGCCCACTTGGCGGCGGTGGCAATGACCACGTCGACGTCCTGGAGGTCGGCGATCGCCTTACTCAACCTGACACCCGGCTGTAGGGCGAGGTCGGCGGGCGGCTGGTAGTCGCCTGCATGAAGGCGCCCGACACTCACGGGTGCAGCGCCGCGGCGCTGGTCGACGAGGAACCCCCGAATCATGTCGTCGGCCTGGTCATTCGTCTGGACGACGATCGGCACCTGAGCGCGCCAATGGGCGCGGCGGCCAATCTCCCTCACTAGGGTTGACTTGCCGGCCCCTGGCGGGCTGTCCACCAGGGTAGCGCGGGAGCCCGCGGCCACGGTGGCCCAGATCCTCTCCCGGGTGGTCGCGGCCGCCTCGGCCGGAGTCACGGCTTCGTGGGTCATGACCGGGTCCGCTCACTCGTCCTGGGTCTCGTCAAGGACCTGCAGGTGGGTCCAGGGGATGGCGTCGATGCCGGGCCGCTGGTAATAGTCGGGCTTCCCAAATGGGCTCAGGACCACGTTGTCACCCGGGCTCGGCAGCAGACCGAGGGTTGTTCGCTGGTTCGCGCCACTGAGCACCTCGGCCCGGATGTGGCCCGAGCCGTCGGCGGGTAGCACTACTAGGCGCACGCTGGGGCTGCTGGCGAGGAACAGGTGGGTGCCGGCGGGCCGGGTAAATTCGATTTCGGGGTCGATAGTGACCAGCGGCCGGCAAACGTTGCTCCCCCTGGCGTTCGGGCGCCTGCGGGTTGGGTCAACCGTGACCACTCGCCCGGCGAGTGCCTCGCCGCTGGCCACGAGGGACGCCATGACCAGCGGGTCGTCCCAGGCGATCTCGCGTAGCAGGGTCTCGGTGCGCGACTCGAGAATCCGCAGCCGGGCGGCGGCCTGAACCGGGTTGGGGATGTTCCGGAAATAGGCCCGACCCTCGGCGATCCGGTCGCTGTGACTGGTCCAGCTGCGACGGTCGTCGAGCCAGCGGCTGGCAACGTGGCTGCCAGCTGGGATGGTCGTCATCAGACGCAGGGCCCGCCAGCAGGACGCCCAGGCTCCGGTGAGCTGGCTGCGGACTTCGGTCTCGAGATCGCGCCGAACCGCCGCGGCGGCATTGCCGTCATCACCAGCCCTGTGCCAGTCCGAGATGAGTTGGGCGAGCATCCGTGCATCCCAGTTGGGGTCGGAGTCCGGGCCCGCCGGCGGCGACGCCTCACCCCGTCTGGCGGCCTCGCGCCCATCCAGGCCCTCGGGCGGGTCAATCCAGCCCAGCAGGGCGGCCAAGTTGAGATCCTCGGACGGGAGCTGCCCGGTCTGCCAGTGCGTGGTCAGAGCGGTGGTGGCTGGCAGGACCAGGCTGCTGCCCGGCAACAGGTCGCCGAAGAAGGACAGATGCTTACCCGCCAGTGGGATCGACGGGGGCGCCGGCGGGTCGCTGTCCATGCGCAGGTTACGCGTGAAGCGGCCCACGATTCCGCACAGCCATTCGGCGGTGGCGGCGTTGGGGACCACGAGTTGGGGAGCGTCCAGGCACATCCCGTCCTCGCCGCGGGGCTCGAACCCGGCGAGATATGTCAGGAATTCCTGCGCGAACACGTCGAGGGTCTCGAACCGCAATGCGCGGTTGCGAGGCTCGGGCACCACGATGCAGTGTGGCTCCTCCGCGGCGAGCGTGCCCCACATCAGCGCCAGTGGCGCGCCCAGGTCGCCGGCCAGGTGGTAGCCAACCACCACCAGGGGGCGAGGGCTGAGGTGGATGTGGCGACGAGTGGTCTTGGCGACGGCGCGGCGTTGGGTGGCGGCGAGGAGGGCCTGGTGGGTGTGCAGGGGGTTCATGCCCGGCCTCCCGTCGCGAGTCGGGCGGCCGCGGCCCCCCTCGTCAAGGTTGCGGCGACCGCGGCCTCAGAGGGAGTGGTCGGGATGCGGCGGCCCTCGGCGAGGTCAAGGGCGGCTCTCAGGTCGGTGACGTCGCCGCATGCGCCGGACACGGCGGAGCCGAGTCGGGCGGTAGAACCGTGCACCTGTGACTCGTCACGGCAGTGGTGAAATAGCGGACATGAGGTGCAGCCGTCGGTGAACCGCGACGGGAGATAGGCCAATGCCTCGCGTGCGGAGGCTGCGGCCGCGGCCTGATCGGCCGGGTTGGCACCGTCTCGGGGGTAGGCGGGTAGTCCGTTGCCAGCCGGGATCGCGTCCAGAATGACGGCGGTCCGGGGTACCTCGGCGAGTTGGCGGCGCAGCCGGCGCACGTACATGTTGATGTCGAGTGTGACCGCGGTAGGGCGGAAGGTGAGATTCTCGGGCAGCACGATCATCGTGGTCGTGTCCACAACCTCTGGCGGGGCGCCGATCTCCATGACCAGGTCTTGGAGGCTCAGCACGTAGACCGCGCTCTGACGGACCGTCGCCGATGCCTTTGCCGGGTCGGCCCGGCCGTCGACGCGAGGGTAGGACTTGATCTCCACGACATGGATGCGGCCTTCGACGGCGAAGGCAAGGACGTCCTGCTCGAGGTAAACGGCCTCACCGCCGAACTCCAAGTGCGTCATGGCATGTCGGATAAGGTTGTAAGCCCCGGTCGGGTCGGTGAGCATCTCCTGGAGGTACTGGCGCGTCAGCCTGGCCCGCAGTTCGTTCAGGCGAGCGCCGGTCACGCCGGGGTAGGTTTCCCGAAGTTGCGCGGCGGAGAGGTCGCGCTGGCGTGCCTCCGTTATCTCCAGACCCAGGTGTTGGCGGGCCAGGCGAAGGATCTCGGCCATGCCGTTGGCCGTGACTCGCTCCTCGAACTGGTTGCCCCGGGTGATGGCGAACGGCGACTGCCGGTCCCGGGGCCTGCCGCTGAGCAAGCTCCCGAGTCGGTCGAGGTCAACAGCGGCGGCATCCAGCGCGGTGCGGCGCTGGCAGCCGGGCGCCTCCAAGGCGCCGGCCACCCGGCGGGCGTTCAAGCTCTGCCGGGGGAAATCCCCACGAAACCGCTCGTGCGGGTCCGGCGCGCTGGTCATCGAGTACCTCCGACGGCGTCTGAGTGGATCGCACGGATCTGGGTGCCGAACATCAGCGACTCGGCGTCGAGCTGGCCCTCCGCCCGTGCTGCGGCCTCGGACCGCTCTCGGTCGTCCGTTTCCTCGATCTCCTCAAGCTCGGCACGCGCCGCCTCGATTACGTCACTGGGATCGGCACCGAATGCCCTGACCCCCGGAATTGTTGCCCCTAGCCGGGCCACCAGGCGCAGCATCGGGGCCTCGTAGCTCGTGCCCGCGAGGGTGGTCACCTCCCGGGCTAGAGCGATGGTGCTGTGCAGCATGTCCACCCGCGGGGAGAGGGGCGCAATTAGCCGGCTCCTGACTGGCCAGGTGGACAACGCCACGGTGCCGCGCACGGGAGCGAACCGGTCGTAGGTCAGAGCCGGCACCACGTGGACGTCACGGCCATGGCGGCCGGGTAGCTCCCGGGACCTGTGCCATCTGCGGGCCTCGTCGCGGCGCAGGTAGGAGAGCTTGGCCGTGTCCACTCGCTCGGCCCACCGGGACTGGGTGACATCGGAGACGAGCCGGGCGCTGGAGGGCCGCGACGTCAACTGCAGTGCTCGAATGACTTGGTCACGCAGGGAGATCGATGACTCGTAGGGCGAGGCGACGGGGGTGGCGCCCGGATTGCTTCTGTGTACCAGGCGGTTGCGGCGCCGCTCCAGCAAAGCCAGGGATTCGAGCAGCCGGGTGGACTCCTCAACGTCCCCTGACGCAGTTGCCTCCAGCAGGGCGTCGTTAGCCCGGCCAAGGGCCGTGAGCACCTCGAGAAGTTCGTGCGCGGGTTCCATGTGTCCCACGCTACCATGGCTTCCACGTTTTCCACGTGCAGTTACCGGAGGACCAAGATGCTCTCCACCGCCGAGGCCCGGGCGCGGTACTGCCGGGTCCGCGGGTTCATGCTCGCCCGGTTCCGGGTCACCGGGAAGTCGTGCCGCTCGTTGAAGGAGAACCCCAAGCGTCCACCCATCTCGCTGAGGATGCGGGCGGTGTCGTTGTGGAGGTCCTTGTAGTGGTTGTCCTGCACGACGAGGACAGCTGGAGCGCCGTCCCGCAGCACCCGCCGCAGCTGGCCCAACGAGTCCCACATGCCGGCGTAGTACTGCTGGAAGTACTTCGTGTAGTAGCCACTGGAGGCCTTGCTGTCATGGCCCGCGACGCCGGCCAGGAACTCGGCGGCGCTAGGCCCCCAGTCCGTCGGGGTGCCATGGTTGCCGGTCATCGTCGGGGTGCCGACCATCTTGTGGCGCAGTTGCGTGAGGTCGTGCTCTCCAGCGCCAAGGACGGCAAGCTCGGGCCGAGTTGCGACTCCGTAGTCGATGCGGGTGCAGTACGGAGGGGAGGTGATCACCGCGTCCCCCGAGCCGTCTGCTAGCGGCAGCTGGCGGCTGTCCCCGAGCGCCACGCTGACGTCGACGCCGCCGTCGAAATTGTCGCGATGCAGGCCGGCTGCCAACTCCACCGCCGAGGTGCGGAATTGGGCCAAGACCTCCTCGCGGGTGGGATCGAGCCGCTGGTCCTCAGCAACCCTCTTCCACCATGTTGGGTTCGTGCCCGCCCGCGGTGCGATGAGGAGGCGGACGGTCCGGAAAAGGACGGTGTAGAAGAAAGCTGCCAGGGTGCTCATGTCGGACGCTGTCTGGTACGCCGGTCGGGACGTCCCTCCGGGATCCACCAAGAGCCGATGCGCGCTCCGTTGAAGGGCTCGGAGAGTGCCAGACGCCTCGGGGGCAAACCAGAAGCCCAAGGGCTCCTCCGGAAGCGCGACACTGCCCGCATGGCTGATGATGTCCTCCCCGAGCGGTTCGATGCTCGCCCACACCCCCGCCCCGAGGAGCCGAGCCCGGGAGATGACCACCAGCGCGGGGTTGAGGTCGAAACCTACGGCCGGGATGTTCTTGCTGGCCGAGACAACCGTGGTGGTCCCCGTCCCGTTCCACGGGTCTAGAACCAGGCGCGCCTTGTCGCCTGCAGCCTTCAAAGCCTGCTCGACGAAACCAGCAGAGTAGCCCGCGTAGTATCGGTACCAGGCGTCAACCGGGTCGCACCCCGCACCCACCTTGGGATTCAGGTAAGTGCTAGACATGTCGGTTCACTTCGCCTCCGCCACCGTGTGCGCAGCGCACAAATCGGTCGAATATTACCGCGCCCCCTCTGATGGCGGTTCGTTCCTGCTGCTACTGAAGCACCGGCACCAACGCGGGGTTTGCACGGTGAAGGGTTCGTAGCCGAGGCCCCGCCTCGTCCTCTCGTCTCTCCGCAGGTTGCAGGCCCCGTGCCCCCGCCCCGCCCCCGGCGGCTCATCGTTACCCAGCACCGGGCGTGCCTGGTCCTCATCATGGGAGCGCCTTCGGAGCCTTGCCGTCGGCTGCCGTCATCCTAAGAGCTCGCTCGTAACGCGTAGCTCGTCCGGGCCCCATACGGGCCCCGCGCGAGGGTCAGCAACGGTCACAACGGGCTAGCAGCGGCGCGCAGCTCGCGCTCAGTCGAGCCGTCGGCGCAGGCGGGAAGCGGCTTCCCAAGCTGACAGTGCGAGTTCGATTCTCGTCACCCGCTCCACACCACACCGCTTGGCCAGCCCTTTTCGCCGTCCAGCGGTTCAGACGGCAGAGTTGGGAGCCGCATCGTGCCGGACGGCAAGGTATCCGGGGCGACAGGGACTCGTCGGAGGCCCGTCGAATGATTCAACCGCCTGGCACGCGTGTGCATCGAGGATGCACGGGGAATAATCTCGGCATATCCTCACGTTCGTACGGATAACCAACTATCGAGGGAGCCATCAATGTCACAGTCAAAGCTTGATGGTGAAATCGGTCACCTCCACCCCCTCGATCCCGATCGAGTGGTCAGGGCGCGCGACGGGTTGCTGTCCATCGAGGACGCCACCCGGCTCGCCTCGCTGCTCACCATGATGGCGGACCCGGTGCGAGCCCGCATCCTGTACGCCCTCGACACCGTCTCCGAGCTGTGCGTGGGGGACCTCATCCTGGTACTGGAATCATCTCCAGACGCCGTCGGCTATGGCCTGCGCATGCTCCGCACCGCCGGGCTCGTCAGCAACCGTCGAGCTGGCCGAGTCATCTACTACCGCCTTGCCGACGACTTCCCGGCGCCGCTGCGAGAGCACTGTCTACGTCGTCTTGTCCAGCTATCCAGAACCCATGACGGCGACGAGCTACTTACCACCGAGGAAGGCTGACCAATGGGCACCGCAGATCACCAGCACCACCATCACATGCGGGACGCCCCGGTCCCGTCCAGCGAGCAGAGCGGACATGACCAGCATGGGAGCGCGGGCGCACAGGACGCCCGGGCGTTGACTCGACTCGCCATATCGGCCACCCTCCACTGCCTCACCGGCTGTGCCATCGGCGAGATCCTCGGCCTGGTGCTGGCCACCGCATGGGGCTGGTCGGACGCGCCGAGCATCGCCCTTGCCGTGGGGTTGGCCTTCTTGTTCGGCTATGCCTTCACGATCGTCCCGGTGCTGCGCTCGGGCCTGGCACTCAAGACGGCCATCGGTGTCGCCCTGGCAGCCGATACGGTGTCGATCCTCACCATGGAGATTGTCGACAACGCCATCGTGCTGGCCATTCCTGGCGCCATGGACGCCGGCCTTGGCAGCGTCTTGTTCTGGGCGGCCCTGGCGTTCGCGCTCGCTGTCGCCTTCGTCGTCACCGTTCCGGTCAACCGAGCGTTGATCGCCAGAGGCAAGGGCCACGCAGTGGTCCACCAGTACCACCACTAGCCACCTACCAAAGGAGATCGGCAGAGATGACGACCATGAGAAGGCTGGTTGGTCCCGCGCTGGTGCTCGGGTTGAGCCTCACGCTGGCAGCATGCGCTTCGGTGGGCGGCCATGACGTGGGTACGGAAGCAGCGCCGGCTGCAACCAGCAGCGCGGCGGTTCCCAGTGCCTCGGCTACGCCGTCGAGCGGCCCTCGCAACGAGGCTGACGTGATGTTCGCAACCATGATGATCCCGCATCACGCCCAAGCCATTGAGATGGCAAAGCTGGTTCAGTCCGACCCCGGCGTCGACCCCAAGGTCGCCGCTCTGGCGCAGCGCATCCAGGATGCTCAAAGCCCAGAGATCGCCCAGATGAAGGGCTGGCTGGCAAGCTGGGGCGAGGATTCGGACGGCTCATCAATGAGCCACGAAGGGCATGGGGCTGGCGGCGGCATGATGAGCGAAGAAGACCTGGATGCTCTCGAAGCTGCCGACGGAGCCGAGGCCACGAAGTTGTTCCTCGAAGGCATGATCGAGCACCACCAGGGCGCCGTCGAGATGGCGAAGACCCAGATCGCGAAAGGAGCCAACCCGGACGCCAAAAGACGGGCTCAGGCCATCGTCGACGCACAGAACGCGGAGATCGTACAGATGCACGGCCTTCTCGCCAGCTCATAGGTCGGGGACGACGTGCCCTCAGCCTCCGTTACCCAGACCCGGCACGGGTGAGCGTCTTCCGCCGCCCGTACCGGGTCTTTCCGCGTGGCTTGTACACCGCCAAGATCGTCGTCAGTGTCAGGATGATCAAGGCGCCGACGGAGTGCACCAGGTGGGTCGGGTCCCGCAGCTGAGCGACGTCGGCACTGGTGAGGTTCCCATTGCGTGCGAGGTCGGCAAGGTAGCCAAGCGACTGGGAGTAGAGCAGTAAGACAGTGGTCGCGGCGAGGTTCAAGCCGAGCTTGAACACAACCCAGTAGTGCTCGAACAACCCCCATGGGCTACTCAAGGCACAGACGAGGCCACTCACGAACGAGGCAAGGCTGAGCGGGATGATGACGAAGAAGCAGACCAGCTTCATGGCGAGGTAGAGAGCCTGCACCCTGTCGGTCGACTGGCTTCCCAGTCCCGCAATTGCCAGCGCCAGGAAGGCCGCGGCAGCTCCGAACCAACCCACCGACGCAATGACGTGGACGGTCAATGCGAGCTTCCGAACACCGGGCGCCCCCTGCATCAGCAGGGAGTACCGCGAGTGTCTGGCCCAGCCGAAGTCGACAGCTCAACGCCGACTGCGTTGGCCGACCCCAGGTGACGGGCTGGTCCGTGGTTGCCGCCGATCAGCATCGAAACGATGACCAGCAGAATCAACACCACGGCAACCAACCCCGACACTTTCACCCACCGAGGCATCCCCGCCGTGTCCTGCCCAACGCCGGGCTGGCCGTGACGTTGAGACTGGCCAGGTTCATCCACGTGACGGTCCTCTCGTCGCTAACACGCAGAGGGACGTGCCCGCTGCGCAGCCAAGTCTCCCACTCGAGACCGTCTTGTTGGTCGGCGGTTTCCGCCAGTTTCGGCGGCGGTTTCTCCGTGTCCAGCGCGGTCACCTTGCCGCGTCCGAGGCGACGCCGGCCGGGTCAGCGTACCCCCGAAAACCTTGGTCACGTTTCCCTCGAGGTGATGGCGATCCGGCCAGCGCAAGCCCGCCGCCACTCGAGCACGAAGATAGTTGCGGGACCCGCTCAGCGAGCGCTGAAAGTCCGGCGCCGGGTCCGGGCACTACGAAGAATTCGGGGGTAGCCGTTGGTCAATCGGCTCAGTTTGATGTGCACCGACGACTTGGGTCAGCTCGGGGTCCGTCCATGCGGTTGAGCGGGCTCCGAACTGCAGAGCACCCGCGACTTCGAGTCGCTGGACACCGACGACCCAGATCCGACTGCGAGGGTCCAGTATCTGGCAGTGTGCCCGGACGGCTTCTCATTCAGCTGGAGCGCGCCAGCTGCTCCGGCGACCATCACGAGCACCGAAAACCTCAAGAGCGTCACCGCAACTGGGTCTGGGACGGCCCGGGACAACCTAGGTGGCACCCATGTCGTGACGTTCGATGTGGCGTGGACTGGGGTGGGACCGCTCGAAACAGTGTCAGGACTACGTCTAACGAGGGCTTCAGCATCAACACCAGCACCAGGAAGGAGCGTGAGGCAGTGGCGACGGGTCAGGTGACTTTCGACAGGACCACCCTCGTTGATGGAGCGAGCAATCACCCGACGCGGCCGGCGCCGTTCATCCGGGCAGACGAGGAAAGAACAACGCGGCCCTAGGAGTGACTAATCAAACAGAGCCTCTGCTCGGACTCGTCCTGAATGCCGACGATCCTTCAACGCCTGTGCGAGAAGCGTGCTGCGGCGCAACAGAGCGAGCGCCTGCGTGGCGGCGGGCAGTCCGAGCAGATCGTGTCTGCGTGCCGTTCTAAGAATCGCCTGGACCTGGGTTAGGTCATGGTCCATGGCGGCGCGTCGCAGGGCGGCGGTGAGAAGTAGGGGAGCGAGGGGCGCCCGCTCGATCGAGGACAGTGCACGGACTCCTTTCAGCCACCTTGGGTCCACCGGGTGGATGAGATGGTCCAGTACGGCCTCTGCCGGACCTGCGGTCGCCGGCACTCGGGCGTGATCAGCTGGCGCCGTGCCCGGGAGCAGCATCGTCGCGCAGAGGATGCCCAGAACGAGCTCGGCGTGGTAGGAGGTCTCCAGCAGGTAGCGGTCTCGGTCCGCCGGCGGCGCCATCTGGTGTCGACCGGAGTCGTAGCCCGGACCCGGCAGGAAGCCATGCTCATCCTGCGTGCGCGTCAAGATGTCGAAGGCGAAGCGCGCCGCCGGCGACCACGGCTGTCCCAGCATGGGCCAGGCCCACAGTGTCTCAGCGGCCAAATCCAGGTTGTCCGCGTCGAGGGCGATGGCCAGCGCTGACTCGATGTCGATCATGATCTGGTCCACGTGCCTGGGCAGCACGGGAGGTCGGCGTCCGCAGTCGCTGGTGTAGAGCACGACATGGGTGAGCGAATAGAGATCCAGGATGGAGCATCCGAGGACGTCCAGGGGTGGTCCGATCACGGACTGCCGCAGCAAGGCGAGCTCTCGGGTCTGGGCAGTCGATTTCCCGGACCAGAGGCGTTCGAGCCAGAGGTACTCCAAAGCCCGGGTCGGCATACGCTCAGCGGTTGGGTGGAGCCGGATGGCTTCGGTGAGCAGTGAGTCCACGATCGGATCGTCACGGCCGAGGTCTCGCAGGTGGAGGTGGCCGAACGCTCGCGCCAGGGCATGACCGGGGTCTTCCGCCAGCGCCGCGAGCAGGTCCGCGTCGCGGAGCTGGGGCTCGATCTGTGCCGCGAGAGCGTCTGCTGCCGCGGCGACGGCGCGATCCAGATGGCTTACCGGTGCCACCGCGCGCAGCAGCAGACTCGCCTCTCCCGCGACCTTGGCCCGAACCAGCGGGCGTGGCTCGGTGAGCGCGTCTTCTGAAGCCGACGCCGACCGCCTTGCCGGCCCAGCGGAGGCGTCAGGCGGTCGGCTCGGCTGGTACCCCTGGTCCCAGGAGGTGGCCTGCACCGCCGCCTTCGTCGTTCCGAGAGCGCCCAGGACCCGCGCGATGAGATCGGCCCGATCATGGTCGCCCAACGGAGCGACAAGGCGTGCATTCATGGTGTGACGTCGTGGTCGTCAGCCGTTCTGCTGACCAACCTGCCCAAGCTGGGAACGTTCAAGCGCCAGGCCGGGCAAGCCGCAGTTCCAGATCGCGTTTCCGTTGATGATGGTGGCGAAGTCGTCGCCCTCACGGAGCGCGCGTTCGCCGAACGATGCCATGACGCCGGCCACGGCCTCGAGGTTGATCGCCCGGGTGTCGAGTAGTGCGTCGACGACCTCTTGCTGGAGTTTGGTTCTCTGTGATGGCATGAAAGCACCTTCCGGTAGTGGAGAACGGGTACGGCCGGGTGGCCGACTGTTTCATGATCAGGAGCGTTCCTGCGTCCGGGGTGATACGCCTCCGCCGACCTCGCGCAGCAGGACCCATCGATGATGGTGAGGCCGAAACCCCTTGACGAGCGCGCTCCGTAAGAGCAGACTTACCGTTCGTGGAGACTTACCGAGAGCCGGAAGACCACAATTGGGTTGTCCTTGCGGACCGCAACCGTCGCGCAATCGTGGAGTGCCTTGCGCGCAGGCCCCAGGCCGTTGGGCAGATCGCCGATGAGCTTCCCATCAGCCGTCCCGCCGTCTCTCAGCATCTAAAGGTCCTCAAGGATGCCGGGCTGGTGTCGGAAGAGGCCGCTGGAACCCGCCGAATTTACCGGCTCAACCCCGTTGCGGTCATCGCGCTGCGCGATCAGCTGGACACCTTCTGGAACCGTGCATTGAGCAACTACGAAGCCGTTATCGACAAGCCATCCAAGGAACAGCCATGAGTCAGTCAGACAGCACCACAGTCCAACGGAACGTCGTCGTGGACGTGCCCATCAACGAGGCCTTTACCGCATTCACTCAGCGGTTCGGCGACATCAAACCCGTGGAGCACAACCTGATGCAGTCGCCGATCGTCGCCACCGTATTCGAGCCCCGCGTCGGCGGTCACATCTACGATCGCGGCGCCGACGGCAGTGAGTGCCGGTGGGCACGCGTACTGGCGTACGAGCCTCCGAACCGGGTCGTCTTCAGCTGGGACATCAACACCCAGTGGCAGATCGAGGCCGATCCAGAGAACACCAGCGAGGTTGAGGTCCGGTTCACAGCAGAGACACCACAACGGACCCGCGTCGACCTGGAGCACCGCAACATCGAGCGACACGGTCCAGGCTGGCCGGCGGTTCGGGACGGCGTCGCCAGCGATGAGGGCTGGACCCTTTACCTGGACCGCTTCGCCGGACTCTTCGTCAAGGCTCGCTAGGGCGACCTGGCGAAACGAGGACCCTCACCGGGCCCACGAATCAGGCAACCCAGCGCTTGTGGTTGGCAGTGCCGAAAGCCCAGCTGCTCTGAAGCCTTTTGCGCCTCCAGGTCCCACGGGTTGGGCATCGGCGAAGCAGCCCGACGGGAAAACCCTTCAGCGTGACGCGATCCCGGCAACTGCTCAATTGCACGTACATTGGCACGTATGCAGAGATGGACAGCAGCAGACGTCCCGCCGCAGGACGGCCGAACGGTGATCGTCACGGGAGCAAACAGTGGCCTCGGTCGCGCGACCAGCAAGGTCCTGGCCCGCGCCGGAGCCAAGGTAGTGATGGCGGTTCGGGATGTGACGCGGGGCCGAGATGTCGCCAGGGAGATCGGCGGGCAGGTCGAGGTGCGTCAGCTCGACCTGGCGAACCTGCGTTCGGTGCGCGAGTTCGCCGACGGCTGGCAGGAACCGGTTGATGTGTTGATCAACAACGCTGGCGTGATGGCGGTGCCTGACCGCCAGGAAACGGTCGACGGGTTCGAGCTCCAGTTCGGGACCAACCATCTCGGGCACTTTGCGTTGACGAACGTCCTGCTTCCGCACCTGACTGACCGGGTAGTCACGGTTTCATCGGGGGGTCATCGGATGGGGACGATCGTCTCAGACGACCTCGACTGGAGGCGGCGACGATATCGCCGTTGGGGTGCGTATGGGCAGTCGAAGCTGGCCAACTTGCTCTTCACGCTGGAGTTGCAGCGGCGGCTTGCCGACGGAGGGAGTCAGGTGAAGGCGATGGCGGCCCACCCCGGGCTGGCGCTCACGAACCTCTACCGGCCCGGCAACCCGATCATGCAGCGCGTGGGCCCGGTCGGGATGAGGTTCCTCGCGCAGACCGAGGATGCGGGAGCGTTGCCCATCCTGTTCGCAGCAACGCAGGACCTTCCCGGCGCCAGCTATGTCGGTCCGGACGGGCCAGGCGAGCTGCGAGGGGCCCCCACACTCGTCGGCCGCTCGCGAGCCGCCAGCGATCCTCAGCTGGCGCGGGACCTGTGGGTTGCTTCGGAAAGACTCACTGGCATCGACTTCCCGCTGTGACCGCCCCTCTCACGCTGGCAGCACCAGAACCGTTCCCGGCACGATCACGTCCGGGTTGGTCAGCACTGATCGGTTGAGGGTGAAGATCTCCCGCCAGCGATCTGCGTCGCCCAACTCGGCCGCGGCGATCCCGGAGAGTGTGTCGCCCTGCTTCACCTTGTAGACGCGGGTGGGCGCGGTCCCCGGACCCGCCGGGGCGTTGGGGGGCAATATCAGTACCTGCCCTACCGAGATCTGATCGGGGTCACGGATGGTCGCCCGGTTGAGCAGGAAGATCTCGGTCCAGCGGTCGCCGTCTCCCAGTTGAGCCTGGGCGATCTTGGTCAAGGTGTCGCCGGGCTTGACGGTGTAGGTCCGGGTGCCGGTCTTTGTCCCGAGGACGCCGGCGAACCGAAGTAGGTCGGCCAGCTGGAATTTTCCCGCGCTGGCGCTGGGCAGCGAGGGCTTCCAGCTGGGCTGGCTCAGGATGGAGTCCGGACTGCGCCGGACAAGCCCGATCAGGACCTCAGCCACGATGGTGCCGCCGACGGGTCCGAGCCGGTTGCCGCCATGATGTTTCGCCTCGGCAAGAAGGTAGTACCACAGCGGCGTACGTTGGACGAAGGGCTCGAGCCTCTCCCGCTGGTCGTCGCTGATTGCGGTTGCGCGGAGCTGCGCCTCGGTCAGTACCGGCAGTTTCAGGTGCTTGGCAACCGCCTGTCCGGTGGGCATCCGTAGGCGGTACCCGCGTAGCAGATTGCGGACGGCCAATCGCCCCGCGTCGGGAGGGGTCAGGGGCTCCCCGGTCTCCGACGATAGGGCGAACAGACCAGTGCCCCCAGCTGACGCTAGGGCCGTGTCGAAGCGCCGTGCCTTGCCGCCGGCGCCTTTCGCGCCGTCAAGGATGTTCTCCCACTCGATGATCCAGTTCTCCGGCAAGGTGTCGAAGTCACCGAGCTGACCCGAAAGGGCACCGAAAGTGAACAGCAGACCCAGGTCGGCCGGGAAGGTCCCCGGCTTTCCGCTGAAATTGAAGTTGACGTTGAAGTCGTAGGCACCTCGCACCATGGTGTGTCCGAAACGGAAGGCGGCGACCGAAAACTCAAGAGGCATGAAAAACGGCTCGGCGAGTGCATTGAACCACCGGTTGCCGTCAGTCAGGACCTTGTTGACAATGGCCGGATCCACAATACGTTTGAGGTAGTCATGGATGACGACGTGCTGATAGTGCTGCCGTAGTACGCGGCGCGCCTGCGCCCGCGTGCGTCCTTCGTCGATGAGCGCGTTGTGGGCCTTGAGGAAGGCCAGGTGCAGCTGGCCCACGATGGTGTTCTCGTCGTTGCGAGGGTCCCCAATGAGCGCCTCGCGATCGCGCAATGGATCGTTGGAGCGGCCTCGTCGTGGCAGGTCGTTGTCGCGGCCCTTGCCCCGAGGCCTCCTCGACGGCACTTCGTTCGATCCGGTGTCGCTGACGCGTCCGATGCGCATCTTGGCGGGATTGGCCGGATCAGCGGGCGCGGGGGCGCTGTACACGTTGTCCAGGTCGAGGGTGGCTGAGCGCAGGTTTCGCAGCTGGTTGCGAATCTGCGCAAGGTCCTGCGGTGCCATGGTCGCCTCGATCAGCTGGGGAACCGACGTCCCGACTGACGTCGTTTGGGTCTCGAGTGTGATGTCGTGGTCAACAAACTGCCCGAAGTAGGTGTACGCGGCGGGGATGGTGGAGTCACGGCCGGCGCTGAGTTCGTCGGTGTCTGCCATGGTCCGGCCCAGCCGCTTCAGCTGCCGAACCGTCTCGGCGCTGACCGGAAGCAGGTTGGCTGGATTGTTCTGCAGGGTGGGGAACATGAAGTCGAAATCGTGCAGGTCTGCAGGGGACGCCATGGCGAACGCCAACCCGATGTCCGCGGCCGCGTCCGCAAGCGCGTTGCGGGCCTCCGTGACATCATCGATACTCGGGACACTTCCGTGGGCAAGACGAGGCATGACGCGCGCTCCTATGGCGTTGAAACTAGACTCATTACGCTACGGTCCATTTATTGGTGGCGCCACCCAAATTGTGGTTGCTAACTAAGCCATCTGGTCATCGCCAGGGTGCCCATCAAGTGCCTGAAAGCGGATGGGATCTTGAGCACTGACACCGTCTCCGCGTAGACGATTTCGACGCATTGGATAGACCGGAGCGGCCACATCCAAGGAGGAAGCTATGCAGATGCCCAGGCCCACAGAGGCCGACAAGGAGCGGTTCCGAGCGCTCGTACCCCAAGACCGGCAGATCGACGTCAAGCCGATGTTCGGCAATCTCGGCGCATTTGTCAACGGCAACATGTTCATGGGACTGTTCGGGTCTGATATTGGCCTGAAGCTGAGCAGCGAGTTCGAGCAGCGTGTACGAGACGCCGGCGGCGGCCCGTTCGGACCGCCCGACCGCCCGATGGGAGGGTATGTCGCCCTGCCAGAGTCGGCCACCGCCGAGCAGTTGGCGGAGTGGATCAACGCCGCGGTGGACTACGTTGCGGCTCTGCCGCCGAAGAAACCCAAGCAGGCGAAGAAGTAGTCCGCTTCCATCAGCCCGGGCGTTCAGCAGGGCATCGGCTGGGGCTCAAGGCGCCAGACGCTGAGCGGCCTGCTGACCGCTTTGCACAGCCCCTTCGATCGATGGGCCGCAGAGGTAGTCCCCGGCCAAGGCGAGCCCGGTACGGGCGAGACCGACATGATCAACGGCCCGAAGCGTCCGCAGTCTCCCCGGCGGGAACCGCGGTACGGCGTGGGGCCACGGCGCGACGACGCTGGCGACCGGGCCCGAAGCCGGGTACTGCGGCACCAGTCGGCCTGCCTCGATGAGCAGCTGCCCGACCGCCGAATCGAAGGCGTCGTCTGTGTCGGGAACCTTTCCGTAGAAGGTCACGACGTCGCCATCAGCGCGTGCGAGCTGCGGTGTACTCCCAGATACCGACGTGGCCACCACGAGCCGAGTGAGCGGCGCGCCGGCCGCCGGCGGGACGGCTGCATCGCCCGCCACAAAGGTGGCGGCGACATCGGACCCCGCCGGCTGTGGAACCCCGTGCGAGACGGTGACGGCTGCAGCATAGACGGTGGACTCCAACATGGCTCGGACGGAGGCGTGGACGTCGGAGCCGAGCAGGTCAGCCGTCACGTGTGCTGGGGTGGCAAGCACCAGCCGATCGGACTCGAGCTGCCCGTGTCCGCCTTGATGATCGAACTGGGTGTGCCAACGCCCGTCGAGATGTTTCACGCCGCGGACCCGACAGCCGACGCGCACAGAAACATCGAGGCTCATCGCGTCCGGTAGCGACTCCAGTCCACGGCGCAGCGTCTGCAGGCGCCGCATCGACACGGCGGCTCGCAGCAGGACCAGCAGCATCGCCTTCGACGTCGAGTCGGCGTCCCAGTACAAGAAACCGCGGATGGCCGGACCAAGCAGTCGGCTGACCAGTTCAGCAGGCAGCTGCCGCCCGTACTCGGCCGCAGAAATGTCGTCGAACTTCTCGGCCCGGATGATCTCCGCTGGGTCGAGGGCGGACCAGTTCCACATCACGAGTCCGAGCATGCGTATCAGGCCCGGCCAGGCCCGCAGCGGTACGATTCCACCCACGGGTGAAAGCGAGCGCAGTCGCAGCAGAAAATGGTTCTTACCTTGCAGTAAGGCCGCTCGGGCGGGCAGCGGAAGCAGATCGGCCGTCAAGCCCGTCTCCTCGACCAAAGCCATCGTCCGGTGGTGAAAGGTGCTCAAGAAGCCAGCGCCGACGTCCACAGCGAAACCGTTGATGTCCCGGGTGTCCACCCTCCCGCCGACCCGCTCGGAAGCCTCCAGAACGACAACGTCGAGGCCGCGTCGGGTGAGCTCGCGGGCACAGGCCAGTCCAGCCATGCCACCTCCGACAACAACCACATCGCAGCGCAGCGCTGATCCGGAGTTGATCATGGTCGAAGCGCAGCCAGGGCGATGAGGCCCAAGAACCAGGACTGCTTGAGCCGCGCAAGGCAACGGTCCACCGCCGCCCGCCCCGGGTCGGCGGTCATCAGGTGCGCTGCACCGGCACCCGTCAGGGCGACCACGCCGACCGCGAGCGGCAGGTAGGCGGGCGACACGTCGATCAGGATGCCGGGAGCAAGCGCGAGAGCGGTGAACGGCAGCAGCAGGGCGGTCCCTGCCCGTACCGCTGGTCGACGGCCAATCACGGTGGACACCGTGCGGACGCCATGCGCCGCGTCGGTCTCGTGATCTTGAACGCACTTCAGTATCTCGAAGCTCAGCATCAGCACCCAGACGCTGGCGGCGGCGATCCAGCTTCGAAGTCCCACGCCGCCCACGACCCAGGAACCATAGAGCACCGTGGCTGCAGCCAGCGACGCCACCAGCAGGTTGCCCGCCAACACTGTTGCCTTGATCCGGTACGAATAGCCGAACGACAGCGCCACCACCGCCGCCGCGACCAGCACAGAGGTGGCCCCAAGGGTCGCAGCGCACATGACGCCGGCAACCGTGAGGCCCACGTAGATGCGGTCGGCGGCGGCCATGGAGATGCGGCCCGACGGCAGAGGCCGTTCCGGACGGGCGTCGGCATCCACCGCAACGTCCATCCGGTCGTTGATCACATTGCCCGCACCGTGGAGCAAAGCGGTGGCCAGCAGGGCGAGCAGGGCCGTAGTGGTGCGCACCGCCTGGCCGCCACCAGCCAAATGTGCGCCCAGCAGCGTGGTGAGTGCCACCGCCGAGCAGTTCTCCACCCGGACAAGGCGCAGAACGGCACGAGCCATTGACGAGGAGGTAGCCGTTCGCATGTCACCGATCCCTTGGGGTTGCGTCCAGATCCCTGCCGACTTTGAGCTGGGCTATCAGCCACCTCACGGCCGTTGTCGACGCCTGGTCCGATAGCAACGGAGCGACAAAGCAGAAGGATGCCAGCACGACGGCAGCCGGGGTGAGGTTGGGGGTGACCATAACCAGCGGAACGACCAGCGTCACCAGCAACTGGAGCGCACCCAACTGACGGAACGGAAGCGGGTCGAAACGTCGTCGGGCCGTCATGATCAACAACACGCTGGAGGTCGCGCACAGCAACAGCGCGACAACGGCCACGGCGGCGCCAGTCTCGCTGTGTGCTGCGAAATCAGACCCTCTCTGGATCGTCGCGGCCACACCGGTGATCATCATGCCAGTCTGGATGGCCCCCGCATATCTCAGCAGCGCAGGGGGAATCGCCGGGGCACCGTCTGGTCCCGGGCGTGCACCGAACAGGATGGCCGTAGTGCGAGCGCCGCACCGAATGTCGTTGGCGAGATCCCGCAGGCCGCCATGCAGGCCATTGACGAGCATGATCACCAAGATCATGAACGCGGCAAGCAGGGCCGTGCCTGCTGTGGGCGCTGACGTAGCGGCCGCGCCGTAGGCCAGCAGACAGGCCCACGCGAGGCCCTGAACGAGATCGGTGAGGGGCGGGAAGGCGGAGCGCTTGCCCCCCAGATCGTAGAGTGCGCCCGCGAGAAACGACCCAAGCAGCAGCAGGAGGGCCAGGCGAGAGGCATCCATGGCAAGCGCGTAGAGCAGAGCCGCCGGTATCGCCGCCAGCGCGATCCAGAGCGCCGTCCTGGGCCGGATCGCCCCGCTCACCAGCGGAAAGTCCCTGCGTCGGATCTCCGTGCGGTCGACTGGCAGATCCACCACATCGTTGAGGACGTAGATGAAGATGTGGAAGCAGATCGCCACCGGCAGTAGGGTCACGATGGTGACGGCTGTGAGCGGACCTGCGCTTGCGGCTCCGATGATCGGCAGCGTGAGGGTGAACCCAGCGGTAGACCCCCGAACGAACATCATCACCTGCCCGAGCCTGGTCACCTGCGAGTGACGACGATCCGGCCGATGCCTGTTCCTGATCACGACTCGGTCCACCTCAACAGGTCGTAGTCGGCCCGGCGCAGCATCTGGAGCGGAACAACGGAGAACGTCTTGACCAGCTCCTGGGTCGACCTGGCGTCGAAGAGCGTCTTGAGTCCGCCGATGAGCAGTTGGTCCCGCATCTGCGGGTAGTGCAGGGCTTGATGGACCGCATTCTTGTACAGGCCCAGCCACCAGATGTAGCGCCACACCGACGGCAGGTCGGTCGCGGTCATGACCGCATCCCGGAGGCCAGACTGACCGGCTTCCTCCAAGAACAGGTCGGTCAGCTCGGGATGCACCACTCGGATGGTGGCCAAGCAGTCGACCAGTCCCTGGCGCGACTCGGCCGGCAGCGGTGCCAGCGCCTGGCGCAACGCAGCCAGCACCGGCATCGGATGGTAGATGCCTACGGGGCCCCAGCCGCGGAGCAGCCGGTTCAGCAGCGCGAAGTTGTCCCGGGAGACCTCAATCAGTTCCGTCATCGGTTTCATCGGTTCGCCCGCGGTCCCATACGCCCTACCCAACGGCATGAACAGCAGGTCGAACGTGGGCAGCGTGGCCACGTCCTGGCCGGCGAGCTGAAGCTGGCTGCGAAGGGTCGTCCGTGTCAGCGCCTCCACCAGATCCAGCCAGCCGGACGGCATCGGCGGCAGCACAACGGAGAAGGCGAGCAGCAGCCAGAGCAGGCCTCGGTCGGTGAGCCGACGATCGAGGCGGCGGACCACGTCCGCGGTGGTCGAGAACTGAGCATGTGCGTGGACGCAGATGATCATCGCGGCGGTCACCCTGATCAGGGGCAGCTCGGCGTCGAGCATCTGCGCGAGGTCGTCTTCGGCGGCCGGGGTGATCGTTGCGGCAGGGTCCAGCAGCCATAGGTTGCGACGGGCTACGCTCTTGCCGACCTGATCGGTGACGAAGAACAGGTCTGGATCGGAGACGTCGGCCAGCAGTGCGGTCTCGAGGATGCGTCGGCTATAGACCCTGGACGCGACGCGCGCGATCAGCTTGTCCATGCCCGGATGGTTGACCAGCCCGAGATGCATTCGTCCTTTCAGGATCATCCGCCACAGCGCGGCCGTCTGCTCGGTGACCTGTCGGTTCTCGCAGTTGTTGATGTAGATCGCGATCGACACGTCGGCGATGAACTCGAACAGCCGGCTGTTCTGTCGCGACGGCAGCGCGGAGATGTGCGCCGCCAGCTCGCTGAGCAGGCTGTCGGTGAAGTTCCCCGGTTCCGGGCGCCACCGCAGGGTCAGCGCCAGACCGGCAACCCGGCGGAGCTCATCCCCGGCAGAGGTCGCCTTGGCGATGTCGAGGAATACCGAACGGGCCGGCGGGCCGATCTCGTACGCCGCCTGCAGGGCGACCCGCCAGGCAGTTGTGTCCGACTCAGCCAGGAGCGCGCGGATCCGGTCGATGACCTCGTCAGGTCTTTGCTGATGGAGGGTTGCCAGCCAGCTGACAGCAAGCGCTCGGACGGCGGGGCTCTCATCACCGGCCAGCTGGCTCAGCAAGGACAAGGCCTCGACACTGCGGCCGGTCGCGGCCATGATTTCCAAGACAGCTCGAGCGTCGTCGACGATGAAGCTGGCACTGCCCAGATCCCGGCGCTGGGCCTCTCGAAATGACCGGTCCATGACCAGGTCCCACATGGCCTGTTGGCATCGGTTCTTGTCCACCACCGGGCTGTCCGACGTCCAGGCCTCGACAAGATGAAACACCAGCCGAGCCAGTCCGTACGAACCCAACGCTGACCAGTTCCCGGGAGATCGGCTCGCCCTGCTCAGGTAGTACTCGGCGATGTGCCAATGCCATCGCCCGGGCGGTACGCAGTAGCGGTTGGGAACCCGACGGCCATGGCGTCTCAACTCGGCCTCGAACAAGAACTCCCTCATTGAGCGGTGAAACAGCCGCCATCCGTCCAGGTCATCCTCGAACGGCATGATCTGCTCGAGCTCCTTCGCCCGCGCATAGAGCACGCCGTCGTCGTCCACCCGAACCCACCGCGGCAGCTCGGTCATTGGTGCTGCTGGATCGGAGACTGCAACCAGACCCAGCAACGGTCGAAACCACACCTCCCAGTCGTCGTCACTGATGGATCGCGACGTTTGGATTCGCGTCAGGTTCGCCTCATAGAGTGCGTCCAGTCCAGCCGGGAGCTCGTCGACGTCGGAGAGCGGGCGGGAGCCGGCTGAGATCTCACGCAGCAGGAACGCCGCATATTGGAAGTTCCCCTCGGAGGCGTCGACCAGGCGATCGATCGCCGGGCGGGTGTCCTCGGCCGGCGCGGCTTTGGTGGCCAGCAGCTGAGTGACGTAGCCGCGGACGTCTGCGGCGTTCAGCTCCCGGACTGACGGAGCGGAGAAGTCCAAGACCGTGGCCCGGTTGTCACGGTCGAACGCAGCCTGGATGCGGTCGTCGGCACGACAGCTGATCATCAGCCGCACGTTCGGGGTCAGATCCAGCAGGGTAGACACCATGCCCACCAGGGTGTCTCCACTGCCGGCTCCGTACGCGTCGTCCAGGCCGTCGACGAGCAGCGATACCGTGGCATCCGGATCCGCGCCCACCATCGCTGCCAGTGGGGCGTGGACGCCGTTCTCGAAGTTGGCCTGGGGGGAGGCTGTCAGCACCTGGAGCGTGCCCACGCCGGTGACCGTGCCGGAGACGTTTCCGCTGACACTCTGGATGATCGACGTGGTGGGTGCGAGGGTGGCTGCGGCATACGATGCGAACTGTTCGATGCTGTCCGCCAGTTGTGAGCTCACCGACACCGCGAAGCGCCGTGGGTCTACGCTGCCGCGCCCCGCCTCTCGCGAGCAGAAGTGTACGGCGGCCCAGGCGGTTCGGACGGCGGTCAGCCTCTTTGCAGACTCCACGTCGTCTGGCTCAGGTCCGGCTCCCGCCAACCACGCCGAGAATGCCGTCTTTCCGCATCCCGGGGGTCCGGTCAGCAGAAAGACGGGTGACTCGGGGTCGTCGAGCCACCTCGACACCTGGTCGAGCGCCCACAGCCGACCGACGAAATGCTCGTTCGTGCGTCGCACCAGAGCGGGGATCTCCACAACTCCGGTCCTCCTCGCCCTTCCGACGCGCCGCGGGTTCGACACGTTCGTGCCCGACTCAGATTGCCACCGTAGCGGCTGACTTTCAACCAAATGCTGCAGGTCAGAAACGTTGGTGCCATTATGAGCAAATCCGGTATTGCCCAAAGGATTGAGGACGATATGGCTGACCCGATTACGTTGGGTGTTCTGGGCACCCTGGCGGCGACTGAAGGCATCAAGTTCCTTTACAACCAGGCGGCTGAGCTGATCAAGGCTTATCGCGAGCGAAAGAAGAATCGTGAGGAGCAGGCGGCCGAGTCGCCGGTGCTCGACGTGCCTATCAAGGGCGACCAGGTGCTGGATGCGCCCCCGGCCGAGGGTCGGGCCGATGTCCAGGTGCTGGCTGAGCACGAGCCGAAGATCGTCGAGCTGCACAGCCGGCTGACGCCGTACGCGAACGACCTCGCCGACGTCCCCGTGGACGACGCCGAGCTCAGCGCGCGGGTGGACGAGCTGCGTGGACTGCTGGAGGCCGTGTACGGCCAGCGCCTGACGTTTCGGGGGGAGCATCGGGAGCCGACCGGCACCCGGGTGACAGTGCGCCAGGTGCTGACCGAGGTCGCCGGCAAAGTGGTCGGGGTCCAAGAGGTAAGTGGCGGCGCCGACGTCAGCGTGGAGCAGAAATCCGAAACCGTGACCGAAACGGGCAGCATCCTCGGCGTCGACAAGATCAAGGGCTGACGCCCAACTTCCACAGCTCGCCCGGTCGCCGACGATCCCGCCCGACCGGTCAGCTCGGGTTGATCCGCCAAAGGATCCGGCCCCAGTGCGACCCGACCGGCACCGCCGCCCGGCTGCCCGTGACGTCGACTGACCAGGACCCGCCTCGGCCGTCGAAGTCCGCGAGCAGGTCCCGCCACACCCCGGTCGTCGGGAAGGGGGCGTCCACGACCTGCTCGGCGTCACCGAAGTTGAGCACCACAACGATGTTCTCCACCTTCCCACCGCCGATGCTGGCCCAACGGTGATAGACGGCGAGCTGGCGCTGCTCGTCCACGCCGACGCCGACGGGGTTGAGCTCCTTCTGCCAGTCCTCCCACACTTGCGGATAGATGTCGGCCGACCGGAGGGCGGGGTGGGTGTCGCGCAACTTCCCCAGCGTGCTGTGCAACGCCCACATCGCCGAGCCGATCGCGTCGTTGCGGAGCTTCCATCGGAGCGGGCGGCCGGTGACTCGGCGACCCGTCCGCTGGTCGTTCTCGGGCAGGAAGTGCTCCTCGGCGAACTCCTGACCGTTGTGGATCAACGGAACCGCCGTCGAGGTGTACAGCGCGATGACGAAGGGCTGCAGCTTCCACCAGCCGCCGACTGCGCCTTCGTTCGTCCTCGCGCCCGACTGCCAGGCCGCGTGGGAGTGGTCGTGGTTGCTGAGGTAGAGCGTCGGCACCTTCCCTGCGCCGAGGAAGCGGCGGTTGTTCAAGGCGCCGAGGAGGGACGAGGTGATCCGGCCGTTCCACAGAGCGTCAAAGCAGGCGCCGAACAGCGAGTTGTCCCAAAAGCTGGTGGCGGCGGTGGCGTTGGTCACCGCCGCTGCTGACACGTCGATGTGCTCGAGCGTGAGCGAGAAGTTCGGCTGCCCGAGCTGCGCCGCGTGCATCTCGACGGTGCTCAAGAGGTCCGGTAGTCCCCGCAGATCGCCCGCGACGTAGAAGTTCACTGTGTTGTCCAGACGGATACCGTCGAGGCCGAAGTTGTCCATCCAGTAGCGGCAGACGTCGGCAATCAGCTCGTTCGTACAGTCGTTGTTGAAGTCGAGATCCTGCAGCCCGTCGAACTCGCCGCCGAAGGGACCAGCGGTGAACGGACATGCCGTCCGATCACGATAGAGTCGCTGGTAGGGAAACTCGCGGCTCACGTGGTTGAAGACGCCGTCCATGATCACGTGGATACCGCGGGCATGGCAGGCATTGATCAACGCCTTGAGTCGGGACAGCCGCTCGGCCGGCTGGTTGAGGTCGTGGGTGTACCGGGCTTCTACAGCGAAGTACTGAAAGGGCTCGTAGCCCCAGTCGAACGACTGGTTCTTCCAGGCCGTCCACGGCATGAACAAGATGGCGTTGACGCCGAGCGCAGCAAGATCATCCAGCTTGTCGACGACTGCGTCCAGCGGAGCGCGTCCACCCCGGTATTCTGCGGTGAAGTCGTCGATCATCAGCTCGTACATGGTGAGCTCACTCAGCGGCCGTCGACCCCCTGCCACCGGGGCAACCACGTTGTCGGCGGGTCCACTGCCTCCGACCACGATGCCGGAGTTCTGATCCCGGAGGCCGCCGTACCGGGCGCACGGATCGGTGACGTATCGTGCTGGTGCTCCGTCGAACTCGACGACGAACTTGTACTGGTAGAAGCCGGCCGACAAGACTGCCGGAGTCTGCGCGACCCAGAACGCCCCGCGCGGGTCGCTCGAGCGAGCCAGCGGCAGGCCGCCCGCGAAGTCCCAGTTCACTCCGCCCAACTGCACCTGGAAATCACCGGCCACTCGAATGGCTGTGACCTGTGGATCAAAACCGGCGGGGAAGAACACCCGGAACTCCACCGCGCCTTGCGTCGGATCGCTGCCGACCTGCCACGCGCCGCAGCGCTCCGACATATACACGCTTACCTCCAAAGGTGGGCCGACTCACAGCAGTGCGGATAACTCTAGGGTCTGGTCGCACACCCAGCGCCGTCTGTGAAATAGCAGCCGAAGCAGCGGTGGGAGGGGAGATTTCCGCGCCGACTCCCCTCTGGGTGAGGGATATGTCCCGTGCGGTCCGGACTCTGACAGAGATTTTTGCGACACGCGGGGAGCGCTCGTGGAGCGAGCAGGTCCACCCAGGTCCTCCTCTCAGCAGGTACCGTGACGGCTACGTCTCGAACGAGTGACAGGAGTGCGCGTGCGTTTCTTGAGCCGCCAGTCCATCTCGCGAGCGAAGAAGCTGGTCCCTTTCTCCCGCGGTGACCACGTGCCCAAGCTGATGAGGCTGGCCGGTCAGCTGGACTGGCCGCAGGACCCAGAGTTCTGTCGAGTCCTCGCGGCGAGGGTCTCTGCCAGTCCGCGGGGAAAGGTCGCCATCATCGGCTGCGCCTCGGCGCCACGTGTCGCCGAATTGTTGCGCAGCCGGTTCCCGAGGTTGCGCCTACTGGTGATCGACCCGAGGATGGAACCCTCAGAAGCTCACGTCGCGCTGGCAGCGCGGAACCCGATCCACCTCCTCGTCGACCTCGCCGAGAGCAGCGCAGCTGGCCAGGTGGACGTGTTCCGGCGAACATTCATGCATCTGGCCCCCAATGGGTGCTATCTCGCACGTGCGGTGGTGCCCGGCGAGAAGGCTGCAGCATCGGGGGGGACCGACGGTTTCGACCTGACCGAGCTCATCCGGCTTGCATCCGACACGCCGTATGACCGATCCAAGTCCGAGCAGGTTCGCGATCTGGCGTGCCTTGGCGTCTCTATCGCGGAGGTGCGTCAGGTGGGGCACGGGGTTCTCGTCCGCAACGCGCGGCGGCTCCGGCCCAAGCTCCGCGACTTCGAGCTGAACCCGATCTTGCAGGCACGCCCCAAGCTTGGGCGGGTGGTGGAGTCGAGGCCAGAGTCGTCGTTTCAGTCTCGGTGTAACTACGGGGACAGCTATGGATTCGAAGCGCGCGACTCGAGGAAGGTCCATCAGGACCCGTACCGGCTGCAGACTTTCACCATGCCGCCGTTGCACCTCCGGCTCTACGCCCAGCCGATTTGCGCGCGGGGGCAGATCGTGGAGAGTAAGGGGTTGCTTCTTCCCGATACCTACCGGCACCAGTGGCAGCGCCGCCTGACCAACATGTACATCAACGACGTGGCGCCCCTGTTCGGGGAGGTGCGAGCCGATCTCAGAAAGGCGGCGCCGATTCCGGGCGCGTACTTTCATTTCGACTCCGAATGGCCGGGTCACTTCGGGCACACCATGACCGAGCAGATCTCTCGGCTGTGGGCCTACGAACGAGCCAAGCAGCTCGACCCGAGGCTGCGGCTGCTGACCACGCTGCAGAAGAGTCGCGCCAGCCAGCAGCTGCTTCCGTGGGAATCCGCGTTGCTGGGAGCCTATGGGATTCCACCCGATGATGTCGTCATCTTCGACCAGCCCGTGCAGCCCGAGCGCCTGTACGCGGCCACTCCGATGTTCTCCTGCCCCCAATGGGTGCATCCTGAGATCGACCAGATCTGGAACCGGCTCGCACGCGGACTGATCGCGAAGGCCACCACCGAGAACCGGCCGAGACGAATTTTCTGCTCGCGCCGGGTCGCGCTCAAGCGAGCATGCCGCAACACCGGAGAGGTCGAGGAGATTTTTGCAGCGTCGGGTTTCTCCGTCATCTATCCGGAGGACTACCCGCTGCCCGACCAGGCGGCGATGTTTGCCGAGGCTGACGTCATCGGCGGCTTCGCCGGTAGTGGCCTGTTCTCGCTGGCTTTCTGCGAGACGCCCAAGACGGTGATCATGATCAGTCCGAAGTCCTACACCGCCCGCAACGAGTACCAGATTGCGTCGGTGCGCGGTCACCGGTTGCGGGTGGTGTGGAGTAGGCCCGATATTCCGCATCCTGTCGGAGGCTGGACGGCGGAGGCGTTCGGCTCGTCGTTCGCCGTGAACCTCCAGCACGAGGGCCGGTATCTTCGCGGGCTGCTGGAGAACCTCGAGAGTTGAGGTGGGTGTCGCGACCACCGTCCGGGTCGCTACCATCGCCGGGGTGGACTACCTCAACTTCCTCCGGCGCGTGCACCGCGTTCTCCAGCCCCGTCGATACCTCGAGATTGGGGTGCGGTGGGGTCACAGTCTGGGCGCTGCGCGCTGTCCGTCCCTGGGCATAGACCCCGATTTCCGGATCGGCGTGGAACTGCATGCTGAGGTTCACCTCTTCCGCACCACCAGCGATGAGTACTTCGCACGTCCGGACCCGCTCGAACCAATGGGCGGTCAGCCGTTCGACCTGACGTTCATCGACGGCATGCATCTCTTTGAGTTCGCGCTGCGTGATTTCATCAATGCGGAGAGGTACAGCCGTCCTGGTGGGCTGATCGTCTTCGACGACGTCCTGCCGCGAACCGTTGACGAGGCCGCTCGCGTCCGGGTGACGAGCGCCTGGACCGGAGACGTCTATCCCATCATCTCGGTACTGGAGCGCTACCGGCCCGACATCGTGATGATCCCGGTCGACACGCAGCCCACAGGTCTGATGCTGCTGATGGGCATTGACCCATCCAGCACTGTGCTCGCTGACCACTACGCCGAGATCATGGCCGAGTTTCGCCACGCCGACCCGCAGCCTGTTCCTGACGAGGTGCTCAAGCGGACCTTCGTGCAGCAGCCGGAGCGGGTTTTGGCGTCGGGGTTACTTGAGCTCCTCGCCCAGGCGCCGGACGACGCGGACCAAGGCGACCTTTCGCGCCAGTTGCGGGAACTGGCAGCCGAGCGCCTCGGCGCGGCCTACGCCGGGAGCCTCACGGCAGCGTCGTAGCGGAGGCCACGTCAGCGCGCCGTCGCGCCGACCAGGCGGGCTTTCACTCGAGACGCCAGCCGGCGGGCCTTACGGCGAGCGCGCCGCAGGCGACGAGCCACTCGCTTACGCGCCGGTGATTGGGCTTTGAGGCCCCGGTCCCTGCGTGACGAGGCTGGCCCCGTGGCTGCCGGAGATGGCTTCGCGGCGGCGCTCGGTGCCGCCGGCTTCGGTGCCGGCGGCGGAGTCTGCGCGGCGCGTATCGACATCTCTCCTGTCGCAGTGATGACGAGCTCCGCGCCAGTGGGATGCCATCGCGAGCCAGCGAGGGAGGTGGACACTGGTTGAGTACCGGGCAGCCCGGAGAGCCAGCTCTCGAGGCGTGCCTCTCCATCGTCGATCTTGATCTCAGCCTCGAGCGGAAACTGTCCTAGCCGGATCTTCGCCGGCAACGGGCCTTCGGTACGGACCTCCGCCAAGTGGAGGGGGAGGCTCAGTCGGGTGCCTCTCGCGTCCTCACGAATAGTGGCCGTCGAGACCTCGAGCTTGTCGACGGGGTTTGCCACCGTTGCGCCGATGTCCACAACGAAGCGGCCATTGACGACGGTGGGCACCACCATTCGACGGTCAACCAGTGCCGGGCCCGGCAGGCCGCGGATCGGCAACCTCCGCCGCCGGACGCCATCGGGGCGCGTCACCTGGGCGAGTGCCACCCACTGCCCGGTGTCGAGCCGGCTTCCCTGGGCCGCGGTGCTGGGATCAACGACTGCCGACACCTCGAACCCGTCCATGCCGGGAGCCGGCTCGACCGAGGTGTCAAGCGGCCACTCCAACCCGCTGACCAGGTGTCGCAGCCATACCCGAGTCGATCCCGGAGTCGCTCCGTCCGTGGTTGTCACCGTAGTCGAGAGGGCGAGGGCGCCGTTCTCCCAGCGTGCCGTCAAGGTGCCGATCCGAGTTCCGTCCGCAGGCAGGTTCGGCAGGTCCTCCGCTGGCGAGCCGGCGATCTTGACGACCGGGAGCCTGGAGACGAACGCGTGGGAGGTCGCATTCTCCACCGCGTGCCGGCGTACGTCGGCCAACGTGGCATCCGGTGCGAGGTTGTGCAGTAGTGTCCGTCGGACCAGAGCCGGCAGCCAGCTGGCCAATGGCTGAAGCGCCGCCGCGTCAACAGCGCCGTCGGAGGTGGGCAGCGCCCGCAGGGCTGACGACACCCGGACCGAGACCGGCTTGCCGACGACGAGGTCAGCGTGGGCGGCGGCTGTCGACAGCGCCGACAGTGCCCGGGGGTAGAGCTGGTCGCGCTGGTCGAGTGGCAGCACCAGTTCCTCGTAGGAGGCGCTGAGCGCCGCTGCGAACGGTTCCGTCTCGGCGTCGCGGAGCACGTGGAGGTTCGGACGGTAGCGCACCAGCTTGGCGAGCAGATCTGCGTCATCGGGGCTAAGCCCCTGCTGGACGGCGATGACCGAAAACGTTCCCGGGTCTGCGTCTTGACGGTCGAGCGAGGCCAGCAGGTGACGGAACGGCTCCACCTTGGAGACAGCCACGAGAATCGCAATCGCTGAGGTCATGGCCGTCATCATGCCAGCCGCAGGCGGCGCCGTCGCCGTTCCGCGTGGGCGCGCCGGAAGGGGGTGGCCTCCGGTCCTCTCGTCACGGTGTCGCTCGCGCGAGATGATGGGGAAACCTGGACGCACTATCAGCGGGGACACAGATGAATGACGATGGTACGCCGGCGGCCCCCGAGCTTCGACCGGCGCCAGACGCCAGCGAGAAGGCGACGTCGCTTCGCGAGATCACCCAGCACTCGTGGAGGTACCTGCTCAGGAGGACGTCTCGCGAGTTCATGCGTGACGAGTGTGTGGACCTGGCGGCTGGACTCACCTACCACGGGGTGTTGGCGGTGCTGCCGGGACTCATCGCGCTGGTCTCCGTGCTGGGCGTCTTCGGTCAGGGCGCCCGGTCGGTGGACACCGTGCTCGACGTCGCAGGCCGGGTGGTGCCAGCAGAAGGACTGGACATCATCAGCCCGATCCTTCGCGGCGTGGTGGAGTCGTCCGCGGCTGCCTGGGGTCTGGTCCTGGGGGTGCTCGGAGCACTGTGGTTCGTCTCGGGCTACGTCGGAGCCTTCGGACGGGCGATGAACCGGGTGTACGCGGTCCCGGAGGGACGCCCGATCTGGAAGCTCCAGCCGCAGATGATCCTGGTCACCGCGGCGCTGGGAGTCCTGTCGGTGTGCGCCGTGCTGCTGCTGGCCATCTCCGGTCCGTTGGCGCGGGCGATCGGCGATGTCTTCCAACTGGGATCCACCGTCGTTTGGATATGGAACGTGGCGAAGTGGCCGGTGCTGGCCGGCATCGTGGTTCTCGTGGTTGCCCTGCTCTACTACATCACTCCCAACGTCCGGCAGCCGCGGTTCCGCTGGCTCAGTCCGGGAGCAGTCCTGGCGATCGTGACCTGGGTGGCTGGATCGACTCTCTTCGGACTGTATGTCGCCAACTTCGCCAACTTCGGCGCCACCTACGGTTCTCTCGCCGGCGTGATCGTCTTCTTGGTCTGGCTCTGGGTCACCAACATCGCCCTGCTGCTCGGCGCTGAGCTGGATGCCGAGGTGGAGCGGGCTAGGGAATTGCAGGCGGGTATCGGCGCCGAGCGAACCGTTCAGCTGCCTCCGCGCGACACCCGCACCAGTCGCAAGGCCGCGGCTCAGCATGAGATGGATGTTGCCGCGGGCCGAAAGATCCGGGACCGCCACGAGGCGCCTGACACCCGCTCACGTCAATGATCGGTCGCGACCTCCCCGGCGATGCGCGGTTATCCTGCGCGGGGGTCTGTAAAGCGCGGATGTACCGACAGCCCTCGCCAAGTTGGCCGAACTAGGCGAGGCTGGGCACGCGGGGCCGCTGGGCTCCTCGGCCCAAGGAGGTTGTCATGAGCTCACCCAACACCGCCCCACCGGCTACTGCGGCAAAGGTCCCGGCACGGACGGAGCCGTGGTGGAAATCCAGTGTCGTCTACCAGATCTATCCTCGAAGTTTTGCCGACTCCAACGGGGACGGCATCGGAGACCTTGCCGGCATCACCGCCCGGGTGCCCTATCTGGCCTCCCTAGGGGTCGACGTTGTCTGGCTCTCCCCGGTGTATCCGTCGCCTCAGGATGACGCCGGCTACGACATCAGCGACTACACCGACATCGACCCGATCTTCGGATCGCTGGCCGAGTTCGACACACTGCTCGCGGCGGTGCATGTGCACGGCATGAAGCTCGTGATGGATCTGGTCGTGAACCATACCTCCGACGAGCATCCCTGGTTCGTCGAGGCCCGCTCCAGCGTGACGAGTCCGAAGCGGGACTGGTACTGGTGGCGTCCGGCCCGCAACGGCATGGCACCGGGCGACCCCGGTGCGGAGCCCAACAACTGGGGCTCGGTGTTCTCAGGGTCGGCCTGGGAGCTTGACGAGTCGTCGGGGGAGTACTACCTGCATCTGTTCTCGAAGAAGCAACCTGACCTGAACTGGGAGAACCCGGAGGTCAGGCAGGCGATCTACACGATGATGCGGTGGTGGCTCGACCGTGGCGTCGACGGCTTCCGGATGGACGTGATCAACATGATCTCCAAGAATCCCGAGCTGCCCGACGGCTTGCTGACGCACGGCGGCCTCTGGGGGGATGGGCAGCCGTACTACATCTGCGGCCCCCGCAATCACGAGTTCCTGCACGAGATGCATACCGAAGTCTTCGCGAGTCGCCCCGATGACCCGCTCACCGTGGGTGAGATGCCCGGGGTGACGATCGCCGAGGCGCAGCTGTTCACGGACCCGTCCCGGGCAGAGGTCGACATGGTGTTCCAGTTCGAGCATGTCGAACTTGATCATGGAGACAGCCGATGGGACCCGCAGCCCCTGCAGCTCCGGGACCTCAAGGCCACGTTCGGTCGCTGGCAGGCCGGCTTGGCCGAGACCGGCTGGAACAGCCTGTACTGGAACAACCATGATCAGCCGCGCATCGTGTCACGATTCGGCAATGACCAGGAGTTCCGGGAGCGGTCCGCCAAGTGCCTGGCCACGTTACTGCATCTGCACCGCGGTACGCCGTACATCTACCAGGGCGAAGAGCTCGGTATGACCAACGCTGAGCTCGACACGATCGAGGACTTCACCGACATCATGTCGCTCAACCACTACGCGCACGCGGTCGCTGCGGGCGACCCTCCCGATCATGTCCTGGCAGGTCTGCGACCGCTGGCCCGCGACAACGCCCGCACGCCGATGCAATGGGACGACACCACGCATGCGGGCTTCACCACCGGGGAGCCCTGGATGGCTGTCAATCCGAACTACAAGGTGATCAACGCCGCGGCCGCAACCTCCGACCCGGACTCAGTCTTCTCCCACTACCGAAAGCTGATCGAGCTCCGGCACACGGAACCGGTAGTGGCATACGGCGACTTTACCATGCTGCTGCCCGATCATGATCAGATCTATGCGTTTCTCCGCAGGCTGCGCGGGGTGGAGCTGCTGGTGGTGTGCAACGTGTCGGACCGGACCGCGATCGCCGACCAGATACCCGACGTGGGGTCGTGGGAGAACACCGAGGTGGTGCTGGCGAATGCGCCGGCACCTGAGCCGTCCCAGCATCGGATGTCTCTGCACCCGTGGGAGGCCCGCATCTACCGCAGGACGACCAGCTCCAGGTAGCTCCGCCCCGACGGCGTCCTCGGTCTTGGAGGGCCCTCGTGCTATCCGGCCTCCTGCTAACCGGCGTTGCCCAGCACGGCGGAGTCGCTGATCTTCCAGATGCCGCCTTCGTTGACCAGCTCGTACGACGTCCGCTCCTGCACGACGCGGCCGTCCTCATAGACGTAGGTCACCGTGGCCACCGCTTGGTTGGGCGGTGTTCCCTTCACCTTGCTGACCGAGACTCGCTCGACCGGATCCCAGAACGCCTCATAGGCTGCACGCCCGCCGGCGTGGGTCTGCTGGTAGGAGGGGGTCATCCGCGGCCACGCCTCGTCGATGTTTCCGGGCATCAGGTCGTAGTAGCTCGTGATGGCCTCGGCCAACTCCTTAGCCGTGGCCTTCCCGCCGGCTGGTTCCGCCGGCTTCGGCGGCTTGCGGGAGGTCGGCGAAGTCCGTGGAGTGGGCGCCGCCGAAGCGCTGGTCCGAGAAGGCGCTGGTGAGCTGGGCTCCTGGGTGGAGGGTGCCGGCTCACTCGACTCTGTGGTGGCCGCCTCCGATGGCGACGCAGCCGAGGTATCGGCGGGCGACTGCGATGTCGGTACCTGACCAGGGAGGAACGCCATCGCCAGTACGACGGTCCCGATCAGGGCAGCGATTGCCGCTGCCGCCAAGGCGAGTCGGCGACCGCCCCCGCCGCGACCCGCGGCCGCGGAGGTTGGTGTTGCAGTGGGCGGCTGCGCCGCCATGAGCGGTGGCGACACCGGCTCCCGGCCACGCTCGCCAGTGCCGTCATCGCCAGCTGTCACGTCCGGCTGCTGGGCGCTGGTAAACGCCGCAGTGCCGGTCGCAGCGACCGCCGGCTCCTCAGGTTCGCGCCGCTGGTCCGCTCGAGGTGCCGGGGGCCAGGGCACATTCGACGGATCAGTCCTGATCGGCGTCATCACCGCGGTTGCTGTCGATCCGGCTCCCGGACCGTGCTGGCTGAGATCTCGGGCGATGTCGCTCATCGACGGTCGGGCATCCGGGTCGGCGGTCAGCATCCGCTCCAGCAGCGGGGTGAGTGGGCCGCTGCGGCTTGGCCGGACCACCTCGCCGAGAGCCACTCTGTGCAGCAGGGCCATCGAGTTCTCACCCGTCCCGAATGGTGGCGTGCCCTCCGTCGCCGTGTACAAGGTGGCCCCGAGGGAGAAGACGTCGGAGGCAAAGCTGGCTTGGCCGCCCCGAGCGACCTCAGGCGCAAGGTATGCGGGCGTACCGGTCACCATGCCCGTAACGGTCAACGTGACGTCACCAAGGGCGTGTGAGATGCCGAAGTCGGAGATCCGGGCCGTACCGTCATCGCTGATCAAGACGTTGCCAGGCTTGATGTCTCGGTGCACGATGCCGACCCGGTGCGCCGCGGCCAGGGCCGCCGACAGCTGAGCACCCATCGCGGCGACCTCGTCGGGCGACAGCGTGCCCCGTTCCCGCAGTACGGCCGAGAGCGGCTGGGACGGCAGGAACTGCATCACCAGGCAGGGCTGGCCCTCATGCTCGACGACGTCGAAGACCGAGACTGCGTACTGATGGTGCAGCCGTGCGGTGATTCTCGCCTCCCGCATCGCCCGCTCGCTCGCGATCTTCGCGTCCGGCTCGCTGAGCCCCCGCTGGGGATGGAGCTGTTTGATGGCCACGGTCCGCTGAAGGCGTTCGTCCCACCCCTCCCAGACCACGCCCATCCCACCAGCACCGACCCGGCGCACGACGCGATACCGGCCGGCGATGAGCTCACCTGGAGCGCTCACCGTGACCTCCTCGCTCGAGACTCAGCTGATCGCTACGATCCCTCAGCCTACGACACCCAGACCGCTGGACCGACCGCTGTGGAACTTGACGTCGATATCCGCATGAGCGCACTGAATACCCAAGTTGCAGACTTGGCGCAAGCAGAATGCATAGCAATATCCACTCCGCACTACAACGTGCTCTACCCGGAGGAGGAGCGGGAGTGGCTGCCGTTCTGCCTCGACCAGGGCATCGTCGTCATCCCCTGGAGTCCGTTGGCGCGTGGTCGGCTGACTCGGGAGTGGGACTCCGCCAGCCGGCGCAGCGAGATCGATCAGTTCGGCAAGAGGTTGTACCAGGAGAGCGATCGAACATCGTCGGGGGTCTCTGGCGGCCAGCCGGGCCGGGATGCGCAGATCGGCTGGCAGAATGTGACGATGCTGCGGCTCGAGGAGGACTCCACCGACGAACAACACATCGGTCGGCGCGACCTCACGCGATGGCCTACGGCGCTCGGGCGGTGGCTGGTCCGGGCCGCCATCGCGCTAGCCCGCTTCACCACGGCCAACGCTGTCCTGGTGGTCTCATCGGTCCTGGGCATCCTGCTGGTCACCTCACTGATGGTGGCCAGTGCCGAGGTGTACGAGGCTGTTGAGGCAGGCGACGGCATCGCCGGTCTGGACCGGCCCGCACTGAACGAGGCGATCTCGCTTCGCACCGGCACCAGCATGCGGGTCGGCACGTTCTTCACCCATCTGGGCGGCCCGTTGTGGATGACGGTGATCGCGGCCGCGCTCACGCTGGCGATGACGCTGCGTTGGCGCTCACGGACGCCGCTGACGCTGATGCTGATCGGCGTCGCTGGGTCACTGCTGATGACCAACATCGGCAAGATCTGGGTCGGCCGGGTGCGACCGCCGCTGGTGGACGCCGTACCTCCGTACGAAAGCTCGCCATCCTTTCCCAGTGGCCACACCCTGAACAGCACCGTGATCGCCGCGCTGGTCGCGTATCTGGTGCTCCGGAAGCTCAAGTCCACCCTGGCCCGGGTGGTCACCGTGGTACTCGCCGTCGTGTGGTTCGTCACGATGGGGCTGAGCCGGGTGTTTCTGGGCCACCACTGGCTCACAGACGTCGCGGTGGGCTGGACCCTGGGGCTCGCCTGGGTTGCCGCGGTGATCACCGCTCACCGGCTCTATCTGACGGTCCGGCGCAGCCGGCGCGAAGAGCCGACAGTGCCCCTCGCTGACTGAGGCATCCGTGGTCGTCCCGGTAGCACCGCACGCACGGGGAAGTTGCGGTGCTCGAGTACAGTCCGAACGATCTCGGCCCAACTATGGGACAGCCAGCCGCGGAGGTTCAGTCGATGCCCTCAACCGTTCTTGTCACCGGAGCGTCCGGGTTCGTCGGATCCCATCTGTGCGCGGCGCTGGTGGAAGCCGGACATGACGTACGAGCCATGACCCGCCATCCGGAGAGGTATCGCGGCGCGGGTACTCCGGTAGCTGGTGACGTGTTCGACGCTGACAGCCTGGTGGAACCGCTCAAGAGCGCGGATGTGGCGTACTACCTGGTGCACTCCCTCGGGTCCGACGACTTCGCCGAGAAGGACGCCACCGCGGCGCGGGCGTTCAGCAAGGCCGCGGGTGATGCCGGTGTGGAGCGGATCATCTATCTCGGTGGGCTCGGGGATGACGCCGCGAACCTGTCGAAGCACCTCCGTTCGCGGCGGGAGGTGGAGGCCCTACTCGCCGAGAGTGGGGTACCCGTGACCGTTCTTCGAGCGGCCGTGGTGATCGGCCACGGTGGCATCTCCTGGGAGATCACCAGGCAGCTGGTGGACCACCTGCCAGTCATGGTGGCGCCGCGTTGGGTCGTCACCAAGACGCAGCCGATAGCGCTGACCGATGTCATCCGATACCTGGTAGGTGTACTCGAACCCGTCGAAGCACGCGGGAGGGTCTTCGAGATCGGCGGTCCGGACGTCCTTAACTATGCCGAGATGCTCCGGCGGGTCGCCCGGATCCGGTACGGGCGGCCGCTGCCTATCGTCAGCCTGCCGTTGCTCACGCCCGGCCTGTCGTCTCGTTGGCTCGCTCTGGTGACGGACGTGGACACCCCCACCGGTCGGAACCTCATCGACTCGATGACCAACGAGGTGATCGTTCGGGATCATTCGATCACCGACGTCGTCCCCGGACCGACGCTGGGTTACGACGACGCCGTGCGTCAGGCATTCGCGGCTCGGGAGAAAGCCGCAGCGGCGCGGTGACCGGACGCACCGGACGGGCGGCCGGTCGCCTCCTTGGGGTGATCGGCCCGGCGTTGATCGACAAGGTCGATCGTGATCATCGTCAGTCTGATCGTGACTTCCGGCGTCGTCGGGTCGTGGTCGCCGTCACCTTGCTGGTTGGCGCTACCGTGCTCGGGTTGTCCTTCTCGGTAGAGCCTGGCGACAGCGCCTTCTATCCACTCACCATCGCACTGGCGGCCACCTGGCTGATCGGCAGTCTGGTGTCTGGGCCCTTGCATCTGGGACATATCTGGTTTCGTGGCATGCGCCGGCGTCCCGTGGTGATCCCGATCGTCGTCGGTTTGATCTTGTCGGCGATCTTCGTGCTCGGTGCGCTGGTGACCCGCACCATTGGCTTCCTCGCTGGCTATACCGAGGACGTCTTGAACTACGCCCGCTTCGGGTTTCTTCCCGTGGTGGTCTTGATCACTTTGATCAACGGGGTCGCGGAGGAGCTGTTCTTCCGCGGCGCGCTCTTCGCGGCCATCGGGGTACGGCATCCGGTGCTGATTTCCACGGTGGTGTACGCACTGGCGACCGTTGCCGGTGGCAACCCGGTGCTGGTCTTCGCGGCGGCTGTTCTGGGGACGGTGGTGGGGCTGCAGCGCCGGGCCGGTGGCGGGGTGCTGGCGCCGATCCTCACTCACCTGACATGGTCCGTGGCCATGCTGCTGGCTCTGCCGCCGCTGTTCCCCGGTGGCTGACTCCGACCACCGCAGAACCGCCGGAAGACGATGACGGCACGACGGTTCTCCGGCAGTCGGCATCGCGCGGCGACGTCGCACGGCGCGGCCCTACGATGCCCCCATGGTCCACATCCGTGAAGCCGCCGCCGATGATCTTGATCAGATCGTACGGTTGGCGCGGGCCCGTCGTGCTCGGCACGCGGCCTATCAGCCACGGCTGTGGCGGCCTGCGGCCGATGCGGACTCGACTCAGCTGCGGCTGCTCCGGCATGCGGTGACCGATCCGGAGGTCCTCATGCTGGTGGCAGTTGATCATGGACCTGTGCGTGGGTTTCTGCTGGCCCGGCTGGTGCAGTCCCCGGCGGTCTACGATCCCGGCGGCCCAATCTGCTTCGTCGACGACTTCCACGTCGAGGACGACGCCTCGTGGGCGACGATGGGTGTCCAGCTGCTTCGGGCCGCGGTGGTGCGGGCCGCGGCGCGGTCGGCGACCTCGGTGGTGGTCGTCGCGGCCGTTTCGGATCTGAGCAAGCGCCGTTCGCTGAGCGACGCCGGCCTGTCGGTTTCGTCTGAGTGGTGGTCGGCCAGCATCGGCCGGCCGCTGTCGCCCGGCGAAGCGAGCCCTGACGCCACTCCGCGGTGACACCCCCTGCGGGCGAACCTGTGACGGGAACTTTGGTGGGTCTTGACTCCGGCTTGGTAGCGAACTAAAGGTGTGAGGAATGCGCGTCACGTCGGGGTGTCGCTCCTCGTTCCGCGTTCAGGTGATCGAGACCTACGGAGGTGTGTGTCATGGCGGAGGCCGTAGCGCTGGTCGGTACGCGGAAGGGCTTGTGGGTCGGCCGGTCCGATGAGCAGCGGGTCGACTGGAAGTGGTCAGAGCCTCAGTTCCTGATGGAGGGTGTGTACGGCACCTGCATCGACACCCGCGGGGACCACCCGCGGCTGTTCGTCTCAGCCACCAGCGAGCACTGGGGGCCGGGCGTCTACCGCTCAGACGACCTCGGCGCGACCTGGACTGAGACCCAGGGCGCCGCGGTGCGCTTCCCGGAGGAGATCGGCGAAAGCGTCGAGCGCGTCTGGCAGATTCAGCCCGGGGCCCCCGATGAGCCGAACGTGATCTACGCCGGTACGCAGCCGTCGGCGCTGTTTCGATCCGACGACCGCGGAGAGTCGTTCACGCTGATCCGGTCGCTGTGGGACCATCCCCATCGACCCGATTGGGGCGCTGGCTTCGGCGGACAGGCGATCCACACCGTGGTGCCACACCCGACTGACCATGACCGGGTGACCGTGGCCATGTCCACCGGCGGCGTCTACCGGACGGTTGACGGCGGATCGTCCTGGAACCCGGCGAACAAGGGCATCAAGGCCTACTTCTTCCCCGACCCGTGGCCGGAGTTCGGGCAGTGTGTGCACAAGATCGCAGCGCACCCCGATACGCCGGACCGGCTGTTCGCGCAGAACCATCACGGCGTGTACCGGTCCGACGACGCCGGCGACAGCTGGGTCTCGATCGCCGACGGACTGCCCGCCGACTTCGGCTTCCCCATTGTGGTCCATCCACACGATCCCGAGACGGTGTTCGTCTTCCCCCTGATCGCCGACAGCCAGCGGATTCCGCCCGAGGGGAAGGCCCGGGTCTGGCGCTCTACCGACGCTGGAACGACATGGAGACCGTCGAGCCGAGGGCTGCCAGACCAGTTCTTCGCCGCGGTGATGCGAGATGCCATGACCGCCGACAACGGCGACACGACCGGCCTCTACCTGGGTGCTCGCGACGGCTCGGTCTATGCGAGCACCGACGATGCAGCCTCGTGGGTGCAGATCGCGTCGCACCTGCCGGACGTACTGTCGTTGCGCGCGGCGGTTGTCTGAACACTGGGTGCAGGATTCGTCATCGAGGCCGGATCGGTGTTAGATTCTTCTGCGTCGCTAATGGAAGCGGTGCTGAGGATCGAATCGGGTTGCTAGGTACCCGGTAGATCTTGGGGCCCCATGGTCCTCTCATGTCGCGCTTGGCAAAGGTGCCACGGGGTCAAGCCCCCGACATCTCGGTGAACACTCGCAGGGTAGGCCTGACCGGCTGAGCGCGAGTAGTCCCTCACAGTCCGGAAGGGCACCTGCCACCCCCCTGCAGGTGTCCTTTCGCTTTCCCGTCTTGCAAAGTCGTTGATCCTCCTGCCGGCAGATCTGGGGCGCCGGCGCGTACGCTCCACCGCCGCGCGGACGATAGGGCTGGCGCGCGGCGGAGGATGTGGCGCGCTAGCACCCCCCGGTCCGTCAGGAGCGGGGCACTCGGGAGCGGGTCACGGTGAACCAGCGGTTCTGGCCGACGATGTCGGTGGGACCGACTCCCCGACGGAGTGCGGCGCGGTAGGGCAGGTGCGAGTTGTACACCGTCCACAGCTCGCCCCCAGGTCGCAGTACGCGGCCCGCGCTGCCAAACATCGTGAAGGCCGTCGAGCTGTCCCGGGTGGTGCCCTGGTGAAACGGTGGGTTGCAGACGATCAGGTCGGCTGACGCGCCGTCATATCCCTGCAGGCCATCGGCACGACGGACCGCGACCCGGCCCTGGACGCCGTTGGCAGCGGCGGTCGCCTCCGCGGAGCGACAGGCTGCGGACGAGTCGTCGAGCGCCACCACTCGGGCGTTGGGGAAGCGGCGTGCCAGCAGCGTGGCGAGTACGCCGGTTCCGCAGCCGAGGTCGATGACATCCCGGCTGTCGGGTGCCATCTCGGCCAGGAACCGGGCCAGGAAGCCGGTGCCGAGATCCACCGAGGTCCCGGCGAACGCGGCCCCGTGCGCGCAGACCGTGATTCCCAGATCCTCGTGGCGCCTCAGTCGCGGGTATGTGCCGGAGGCTGGCCGCGGACCGCTGGCACGCAGCACCCGGGACCGCTGCTGCCCCAGACTCGCCGACACCGAGTCGAAGTGGCGCGCGAGCACCTCGTTCATTCCTCGGCTCATGTGCTTGTCGCGGCCACCGGCGAGCAGCCTGACTCTCGGGTCCGCAACCGCGGCCGCCAGCTGGGCGATCTCATCCAGCGCCGCAAGGTTCTTCGGCAGCCGCAACAGCACCAGCCCCGCCCCACGCAGCGTCTCGGCGTCCAGCAGCGGGCGGACGGTGATCGGCAGGCCGACACGTCCAGCGCACGTCGCAGTCGCCTGCTCGGATACGAAGGAGTCACAGTGCAGCCGGACGGCGACCGACGACAGTGGCAGCCCGCTGACCAGCCCGCCGGCCTTGTCGTCCAACACCACCACCTGCTGGCTGGCTACGTCGAGGTGACCCGCCTCCCGAAGGATGATCCGATCGATCGCATCCTGGATCTCCCCCATGTCGCCCCATTGTGCCTCGCTGGGATGGCTGTACTGGGCTCGGCTGAGGCAGAGGTGTGACCGGGCTGCCAAGTCCGCGGCAGAGCGCACTATTGTCGATCGTGCGCCCGCCCCCGCGACTCGGCGTCGTCCGACCCGGTGGGTCGCCGGTCACCTGTGGCTGGTGGCGCCCGAAGAGATCTCCGTCAGAAGGGCCGATACAGCGGTGGACACACTCCCACTCCACGGGATGGACCTGTGACGCATCCGCTGGGTGCCTGGCGGGTGACGTACACACCAGGCGACTGGACCGTGTTGGCCGGCCCGACCTCGCTGGTCGTCATCGAGCCGTTCCCCGCCAAGCAGTCGGATTTGGTCAGCCTGCTGTGGCTCGAGGTGGTCGCCTCGTCGTCGATCACGGACCTTGCTTCCCGGGTGGCCAGCTATGGTCTCGATGACATGCCCAGCTTTGCCGCCTTCTTCTGGGCAAAGGACGGCATGCGGTCGCTCGTCCGGGGCGCAGTGTCGGTCATGAACCTCACCAGCGGGCAGATCGTTGCCGACGGCGACGGCGTTCAGACCTGGACCGAGGTCGGGCTGTCCGGCGTTGATCAGGTACGAGTCGACCTGCAAGCTGCGGGCGCCGGTGGGATCGAGCTACCCCTGGTCGTTGGTGCTGTGCGCGCGAGCTCTGTCGTGCTCGATGCCCGGCCGGAGTCGCAGGTCAGCTCACCCCAGCCCACTGAGGAGGTAGACCAGCCGAAAGAGCAGGAGTCGCCGCCCGGCGTGCCGGAACCGCCGCCCGCGGAGCCGGAGCGAAAGTGGTGGGAGGCCGATGTGGATTTCGTCGGCACCGCTGTCATCGGAACCGCGGCAGCGGGGGACAGCGGCGGTTCGGCGACGGAGTACTTTCCTGCGCCCAGCCCGGATGTCGATGAGGACGCCGACACCGAGCTGCTGCAGATGCCGGCGGAGGTTTCTCAGGCGGTTGCCGAGAGTGCCGCCGATCAGGGTGGGATCGCCGACAGCAGCTCCGGCCCACCTACGCCTGAGTACCTGCCGGGGCCCAGCCCCATCCCGCCGCCCCCGCCGCCGGGTGTTGTTGGGCAGTACGACCAACCGGCGTACGCGCTGCCCCCTGGATCTGACGCCGCAGCCGTCGGGGAGGCCCTCGTACTCGGCGTGTTGTGCCCGAAGCAGCACAGCAACTCACCGCGGGAGACCACCTGCCGGGTCTGCCGCAGGCGCATCCGCAAGCAGACAGCCCGGATGGTTCCGCGCGGGGTGCTGGCGAGGCTTCGAGGACCAGATGGCGGCACCGTTGAGCTGGACCGACCGGTACTGATCGGCCGGGCGCCGAGCCCCGACCAGACCGACACGCCCGCGGCTCGGCTGATGACAGTGCCGAGCGCCAGCCAGGACATCAGTCGCAGTCATGTGCGGGTGTCGCCCGAAGGGTGGGAGGTGCTGGTCACCGATCTGAACTCCACGAACGGCACCACGCTGGTGCTGCCCGGTCAGCAGGGGAATTCACGCCGGCTGCACGGCGGTGACTCCACAACCGTGCCGATCGGGAGCGTCCTGGAGCTCGGCGAGGGGGTCCGGATTCTGATCGAGACACTCGATCGGGATCCGCGCTCTGCAGACGGTTCCGGTGGCCGATAGGAAGTCGCGCCCATGAAACCTCCGAAGCTGGCCGCACCCAGTCATGCTGGCCGGCCCGGTGATATCCAGCCGGGCGGGTTGGGCAACCGCTTCGTCGCCCTGCTGATCGACACTGTCGCGCCGGCTCTGCTGGTCGCTGCGCTGATCGCGGTCGCGGTGGATCTGGACGCCACGGCCGGCCGGGTCGCTGTCACTATTGCCGCCGCGTTAGGGATCTGCTGGGCTCTGCTGGTCTGCTGGATGTCGGCCACCCGGGCCGCGGGGCCGGGGATGCGGCTGATGAAGCTGCGCCTCGTTGGACTCCCCGACGGACGCCCGATCGGTTGTGCACGGTACCTGGCCCGATCAGTGGTCTGGTGGGTCGTCACGGCGACCGGCATCGGGGCCGTCGGCTGTGTCGTCCTCCTGCTGCGCCATCCGCGTCGGCAGAGGCTGCATGATGTGGCAGTCGACTCGATCGTGGTCCGCGAGCGTCCGCCCCACTCCAACGGGGAAGCAGCATCAGAGGGGCAGGCGCTGGAGCTCGGTGGGGAACCGGCGGAGTCGCTTGAACGTGGATGTCCGGAGCCGGGGGACCAGCACCGGTTTGCGCAGTCCCACCCCTACCCTCCAGCCAGCTATCCGCCAGCAGCTGAGCTGCCCATGACGCAGCCACCGTTGGTGCCGCCGTCCATCCTTTCGCCGCCGTTCTCGATTCAGACGCCGACGACGGAGTACCGGGCGGATCGGCGTCACCCACCACGAGTTCGGCGACGGAGCCGGTCTCAGCTGCCGCCTCCGGGGCCGCCGCGGGTGACAGTCCCATGCCAACCGACGGCCGAACCGCCAAGCAGGGCTGGATCGCAGTCCTCGACGACGGACGGCAGATCGAGGTGGAGGGGGTCGTGCTGCTGGGTCGAAACCCCCGAGGCCGCCCCGGTGAGGACGATGCGCAGCTGATCAAGATCGCTGATGCGACTCGTACGGTGTCCAAGACCCACCTGGCGTTGGGAGCCGACGCGCACGGCATGTACGTGATGGACCGCGGCTCCACGAACGGATCGACGGTCACCAGTGCGGGTGGGGTCTGCACGCCGTGTCCGCCAGGCGACATCATCGAGGTGCAGGAGGGCAACATCGTCTCGATTGGTGACCACTGGTTGGAGATCAGGAGGGCGCATCCGACCCAGTAGGGTCAGCCCATGCTGCTTTCGGATCGCGACATCAAGGCTGAGGTGGGCAATGGCCGGATAGGCCTTGAGCCGTACTCCAGCGACATGGTGCAGCCCTCCAGTATCGATGTTCGCCTCGATCGCTACTTCCGAGTCTTCGAGAACCATCGCTACCCGCACATTGATCCAGCCGAGGAGCAGTCGGAGCTGACTCGGCCCGTGCATCCGAATGACGGCGAGCCGTTCATCCTGCATCCTGGCGAGTTCGCGCTGGGATCCATCTACGAAGTGGTCAGCCTGCCCGACGATATCGCCGCCCGCGTTGAGGGCAAGTCATCGCTGGGACGCTTGGGGCTGCTGACACACGCAACGGCAGGCTTCATCGACCCGGGTTTCTCCGGTCACGTCACCTTGGAGCTGTCGAATGTCGCTACGCTGCCGATCAAGCTGTGGCCGGGGATGAAAATAGGTCAGCTGTGTTTCTTCCGCCTGACCTCGCCCGCGGAGCACCCATACGGCTCGACGCAGTACGGGTCCCGCTATCAGGGCCAGCGTGGCCCCACCCCCAGCAGATCCCACCTCAACTTCCACCTGAGCCCGATTGAGAAGGGTTCAGGCCCGGTAGACCGCGATCTCCCCTGACGCGGTACGTGCCCGGATGGACACGTACGGCTCCCCAGGCGACGGTTCGCTGCCCGTCTCCAGAGCGATCCGAATCGACCCGGTGACCGAGCTGAGGTCCAGCCAGGCAGGCAGCTCATCAGCGACGCCGACGGTGAGTGAACCTGACGCCGACCGCAGGTCTACCGACCCGGTCGTGCTCGGCACGGTGATGTCTCCGGAGCCGGAACTCGCCTGAAGTGCTGACTGTCGGACGGAGCGGACCACCACGTCGCCAGAGCCGGACCTGACCGAGATCGGGCAGTGAGCCGTGGTCACGGAGATATCGCCCGATCCAGTGTTCAGCCGGGCCCCAGCTCCGCCGAGCTGACCCAGCGCGAGCTCCCCGGATCCGGTCGAGCAGATCAGGTCTTCTGCGTCGTCGATGGTGATGTCTCCGGAGCCGGACACCACCTTCGAACGTCGCATCACCGCCGCGATCCGGATATCAGCGGATCGGGCATCGATGGAATAGCTCAGACCGTCCGGCACCCCGAGGCGCAGGTGGGCGGTCGAGGACAGGAACAGCCGGTGTGGAAGCGCGATCCGCAGCTCGTGGCCGTCCTGACTGATCTCTGCGCCCTCGAGCAGCTCCTGGTCAGCGGCGTTGAGACTGCCTTCGACGGCGTCGTCCTGCGGGCCATGCTCAATGCTGATCGACCCCGCTCCGAAGTTGGTGACGACCACGCGGGAAACGTCGCGGTGCACGAAGGTACGAAAACTCATCGCACCCAACCCTGAACGCTCCCGCTCCCACCATGCTCGCGGCGGACTCGCCCGCGCTCCCGCTCTCCCGTCGGCGGACCAGGGGGCCCCAGGATGCCACCAGGCCCGAAAACGCCCTCCGGTCCAAAGATCCGCCTGGGCGGCGCCGGAGGTCCCGGCGGCATGCCCCCACCTCGCCGCTGGGCTGCCAACGCGTCCACCACCGCCCTGATCAGCCAGGCATTGGTGGAGATGCCCTCGGCGTCGGCCACCTCATCCACCCGGTTCTTGACCGAGCCGGGAAGCCGGAGGGTGATCCTCGCCACCTGCTCGTCCTCGGGTTCGGCAGGGTCAGCCTCCCCCATGGCGTCTGGCGGCTCGAGCACCGTCGGCGCGGGCCCTGGCGACGGCACCGAGACGATGAGCTCCGGGTCGGGCCCCGACATGCGCACCTCAACAGACGTCGGCGCGAGTTCGGCGCTGACGAGCTCCGCAGCGTCGGACAATGCCTCGATGATGGCGAGCCTGGTCGATGACTCAATTGCTGTGCCAAGCCGGTTGGCGACGTCTCTCGTGCTTACGTCGGCGAGTGCGGCAGCGTCGGCGGCACCACGTCGTACCGCATCGACATATTGGGAGATGTCCATGGTGTCAGTGTGGCATCACTGTAGCGTCATAGCCACCCAGAAGTGACGCTATTTCGACGTCAATTGCGCCGCACGGACGCGAGCAGCAACTGGGCCACGTCCAGCACCTCCACCGGCGAGGCGTCGGCACCGTCCGGCTGTCTCGCGTTTACCCCATCCGACAGCATGACTCGGCAGAACGGACAGGCGGTGGCTATGGCGGTACGGGTGCTGTCGGTTCGGGCAGCCGCGAGCGTCGCCAGCGCTTCCTCCGTGCGGTTCTCGTTGATGCGCGTGCCGATTTTCTCTTCCATCCACATGCGCGCCCCGCCTGCGCCGCAGCAGAAGGACCGCTCCCGGGTACGTGGCATCTCGACCACGCTCGTGTTCGGCAGGATCTGCAGCAGTTCCCGGGGCGGATCGTAGATGGTGTTGTGTCGGCCGAGGAAGCAGGGGTCGTGGTAGGTGATGGCTCTCCCGTCGACCGAGCCTTCGGGCGGAGCGACGGGGGTCAGACGCCCATCGCGCACCAGGCGGTTCAGCAGCTGGGTGTGATGGAGAACCTCGAGCTCGACCCCCACCTGCGGATACTCGTTCTTCAACGTGTTGACACAGTGCGCGCAGGTAGCCACCACCTTGGTCGCTTTTGACTCCCTGAGGGTTTCGGCGTTCTCCAGCGCGAGCTGCTGAAACACCAGCTCATTGCCCGCGCGGCGAGCCGGGTCGCCGGTGCACGTCTCACCGCTGCCGAGAACGGCGAAGCTCACGCCGGCCAGATGCAGTAGCTCGGCGACAGACTGGGTCGTCTTCTTGGCGCGATCCTCGAACGCACCTGCGCAACCGACCCACAGCAGATACTCCACGCTCGCCAGGTCGTCGATGTCCTTACCCACGACCGGCACATCGAATGGCAGCGACGTCGCCCAATCCATCCGTCCACGAGGGCTCATGCTCCAGGGGTTGCCCTTGGACTCCAACCCCTTGAACAGACCCTGCAGCTCACTGGGGAAATCCGATTCCATCATGACCTGGAATCGCCGCATGTCCATGATGTGATCGACGTGTTCGATGTCGACCGGGCACTGCTGAACGCAGGCGCCGCAGCTGGTGCAGGACCACAGCACATCGGGGTCGATCACCCCGGGGACGCCGTCGTCCACCTGGATCGGCCCGACGAGTGGCCGGGCAGCCTCCATCCGGATGGCCTCGGGCAACTGCTCGCGGACCGCTTCGGCCGCCTGGAGGTAGGGCGCTTTCGCGTACGCATGCTCACGCAGGTCCATGACGAGCAGCTTCGGCGACAGCGGCTTCTGCGTGTTCCACGCGGGGCACTGGCTCTGGCATCGGCCACACTCGGTACAGCTGGTGAAGTCCAGCAAACCCTTCCAGCTGAAATCCTCGATCTTCCCCACACCGAGCAGGGCTTCTTCATCCAGTTCCTCCAGGTCTGCGAAGTCGACAGGTTTGCCGTCAACGCGGAGGGGCTCGAGTGCGCCTAAAGCCGGGAGGCCAGACGCCTCCCGCTTGAACCAGATGTTCGGCCACGCCGTGAAACGATGCCAGGCCACTCCCATAGTGAGGTTGAGCCCAATGGTGACAAACCACGCCATGGAGATGATGATCTTGATGGCGGCGACCAGAACGATCCCCGTCTCCACGGCGGAGCTAGGGCCTATCGAGGGCAGCAGGAACCAGGTCAGCGGAAAGTGCGCTCGATCTCCCTCACCGCCGAGCAGCCTGAACTCCAGCGCTCGGAGGATCAGCACGCAGACCACGATCCCCAAGATGGTCAACTCGACATAGACCGCCTGCCAGGTCCGCGACCCGAAGAACCGCGAGAGCCTGCCGGCGCTTCGGGAGCGGAACCGAACGAGCATCAAGAAAACGATGGACACCAGACCGAGCCACGCAATCAGCTCAGCGGCCCACTCGTAGACGATCCAGTCACCAATCCATGGCAGGACGAAACCCGGATCCAGCAACTGACCGTACGCGGTCACCAACGTAAGGAAGAGCGCGCCGAAGGCGATGAACACGAACCAGTGGGCGACGCCGACCTTGCGCCACTGCAGCATCCGCGTGTGACCCAGTGTTTCAGCTAGTAGATGCTTCCAGCGCTCTCCCGCCAGGTCAGCGCGACCGCTGGTCCGCTGTCCGATCTTGAGCACCCCGACGATGGAGAGGAGCGCTCGCACAAAGATCGCCACACCGACCGCTGACACAGCTAGGGCTGCCCCGATGGCGACAATTCTCACGCGATGCTCCCTCCGACCAGTGCGGCTGAAGCCAGCCTAGAGGCGCCCCCTGACAATCCGTGGCGACACCGAACCCGTGTCACCAGCGGTGACTAGCAGAACGGCTCCACTGTCCGCGATGAGCGGAGTCGCTGCTAGGCCCGCGGCGTGTCGCGCCGCCCTTCGTCCGGGACGGGCCCGCCGTACGGCCGTGGCTGTGCGGCTGGGTCGGTGTCATTGCGAGCGGCGCCGGATGTCGTGCCGCTTTCCCGGCGTGGCTCGACTGGGCCGTCATTGTCGCGACGACCTTGGTCGGAGTCTGCCTCCCGACGAGGCGTGGTCGCCGACTGGCGGTCTCGATAGTCATGGGTGTCTGACTCGCGATCCTCCCGGTCGTGCTCGCCGCCGGAGTCGCGTCGATGGGAGTCGTCGGTGTCGGGATCCAGCTGGCCGGCGCGCTGATGGTGTTGCTGTGCACGCTCGTTCGACTCCCGCGCGGCCCGCGACCGCTCTTCCGCCTCTCGCTCGAGCTTCTCTGCCTCGACCCGGGCGTGCTGTGCCTTGGCGGCGGCCGAAGCTGCGTCAGCCTCATGCTCGCTCGCTTGGAGGCGGCTACGCTCACCCTCCTGGCGAAGCTCGTGGGCTTTGGCTCGATGTGCCTCGAGTGCGCGCTTTCGGCTCATCCTCACCACCAGGCCGATGACAACCAGCAGAACGAGAATTCCAACGATGAGCAAAATCCACTGTGTCGCGGTCATGCCAACCCCTTTTCCGACGATCTGCCGTGTGCAGGCTGTCTTTCTCAGTTTCTACCCGCGTACGGCCGGTGGCAACACCCTGGCAACCGCGCGCAGGAGCCGCGTCGGCGGGGCGCAATCAGGTGCCACGCCGGACGGCGTCCGGAAAATGTCGCCAGCTGCGGTTAGGGTCGGAACAGCCCCAAGGGTGGGGTCCCAGCGCCGAGAAGGGCGAACCTGCAGGGTGACGAGGTACAGCTGCAGACGAAGTACAGACGACGAAGTACAGATGAGGTTTGCGTGATCGAGTTCGAGTCAGTGGGCAAGACCTTCCGGGACGGCACGGCTGCGGTCGTCGACCTGAGCCTGACCGTGCCGTCGGACAAGATCACCGTGATCGTCGGACCATCCGGATGCGGCAAGACCACCACTCTTCGGATGATCAACCGGATGATCGAGCCGACTGCTGGGCGCATCGTGTGGGATGGCTCACCACTGCGGTCGAGGCGGAAGACCACACTGCGCCGCCAGATGGGCTACGTCATCCAGAGCGGGGGACTCTTTCCGCACCGGACGGTGCTGGAGAACGTCGGAACGGTCCCGGGGCTCCTTGGTTGGGAGAAGTCAAGGACCCGGAAGCGCTCGCTGGATCTGCTCGACAGCGTCGGACTGGATCGGAAGCTGGCCGATCGTTATCCCGCACAGCTCTCCGGTGGTCAGCAGCAGCGCGTCGGAGTCGCCCGGGCTCTTGCGGCCGACCCGCTGGTGATGCTGATGGACGAGCCGTTCTCGGCCGTTGATCCAGTGGTGCGTGCCGAGTTGCATGAGCTCTTCCTCGATCTCCAGCGACAGCTGAGCAAGACCATCGTCTTGATCACCCACGACATCGACGAGGCGATCAAGCTCGGCGATCAGGTGGCGATCCTCCGGGTCGGTGGCCGGCTGGCGCAGGTCGGGACGCCCCAGGAGCTGCTCGATGAGCCGGCCGACTCTTTCGTGGAGGGCTTCGTCGGGCGCGACCGTGGCTACCGCGCGCTGTCCTTCTCGTCTGCAAGCACCTTGACACTCGACCGCGTGAAGGTCGTTCGTGATCCTGCCGCAGCGCGAGGTGGCGAACCGACCCTGGTCGTCGATGGAGACGCCAAGCCGCTCGGCTGGGTTGACGCCGAACGCTCCGGTCAGGTCACCATCCTGGGGGCGACCTTCGACCCCGAGCGGGACACCCTTCGGTCGGCGCTCGATTCTGCCTTGACCTCCCCGGTGGGGCTGGCCGTGGCAGTGCCGAAGAGCACGGGGCGGTATGCGGGGGTCGTGAGCGCAACTCAGATCCTTGCATCGGTGACTCAGTCAAGGGCGGCGCTTGCATCCCGGGGTTCTTCGAAGGCAGCGTCCCCCGGAGCGGGCCCGCCGGAAGCGCTCGCCGACTCCGCGACGAAGATCGACGGCTCGCATTCGATCACGGTCCCTGCCCCCGATAAGCATGCTGACCTCCGCCAAGGGGCGGGGCGGGGGTTCAGTCGTGCGCTTGGTGAACCTGACGCCGACGAGCCGGATCAGCCCATCCTGGTCGGCGGCGAGCCGGCGGTGGTCGCAGCTCCGGGCGACATCAGGCAAGCCGACGCCAAGGCTTGGGCGAGCGAGCCCGACGAGGTGCAGGCTGGCGGGCGAACCGAGCACCATCACTGGGCGGCCGAGTCCTCTGATGACCATGACGATGAACCCACGGTACGCAGCCACAACGGCCCCGAGACGAGAGTCTCGTGATCGACTGGCTTCAGAACCGCAGCCTCGACTGGGACTGGCTCGGTCGCAACGCAGGCACCATCGGGGGCCTCACCTTGGAGCACGCGATCTTGTCGGTGCTTCCGGTGGTCGCCGCTTTTGTGATCTCCATCCCACTCGGCTACCTGGTGTTCAGGACGGGCCGAGCAGCCAACACCCTGCTAGCTGTCTTCGGAGTCATCTACTCCATCCCTTCACTGGCGCTTTTTGTGGCGATGCCGGCCTTCCTGGGCACAAAGATCCTCAGCCCGGTCAACATTGCCGTGGCGCTCGCCATCTATTCCGTCGCCTTGCTCGTGCGCAGCGTCGTCGACGGGCTCCGGTCCGTGCCGGACGCCGTCAAGCAGTCGGCCGCCGCGGTCGGATATGGCGGCTTTCGGCGGTTCATAACGGTGGAGCTGCCGCTTGCGATGCCAGTGGTCTTCGCCGGACTCCGCGTGGTCACGGTGTCGAACATCGCGCTGGTCAGCGTCGGGGTGCTGATCGGCCTCGGATCACTGGGCCAGCTCTTTGACACCGGCTTCAACCGAAACTTCTACACCCCAATCGTGGTCGGTCTGGTGCTGACGGTGGTGCTGGCCCTGATCGCGGACGCCCTGATCCTGCTCATCCAGCGCGGCGCGCTTCCGTGGGCCCGCGCGCGGAGGGTGGCATGAACCTCTTCTCGTACGTCCTGGACGCCGCGAACTGGTCGGGTGCCGACGGCATCGGTCGGCTGCTCCTCGAGCATCTGTACTACACCGCTATCTCGGTCGCAGCCGCCGCTTTACTCGCCATTCCGCTAGGCATCCTGATCGGCCATACCGGCCGGGGATCGTTTCTGGTCATCGGCACGAGCAACGCGGCCCGTGCCATCCCAAGCCTCGGTCTGCTGGTGCTGGTCGTGTTGATGCTGGGAACGGGTGTGTTCCCCATCATCTTGGTCCTTGCGGTGCTTGCAATTCCGCCAATTCTGACCGCCACGGCTGCCGGCATCCATGGCGCCGACCGCGAGGCGGTCCATGCGGCGCGGGCGCTCGGTATGACGCCCGGTCAGATGGTCAAGCGGGTGGAGTGGCCGCTGGCACTGCCGCTGGTGATCTCGGGCTTGCGCAGCGCGACGCTCCAGGTGGTGGCCACCGCGACGGTGGCGGCTTTCGCGGCCGGCGGCGCTCTCGGCCGGTTGCTGATCAGCGGTCAGCGGACCAACAACTACTCCCAGATGTTCGCCGGTGCGGTGCTGGTTGCGTTGCTGGCTATCGTTTTGGACGTCGTGCTCGGTGCGATGGGGTGGACGGCCGCACGTCGCGTACGTCCAAAGAGCAGGTCAATGAAGGAAGCAGTTCTCCGTCCGGCATGAGCAGCACCGGGGGAAGCTCAACACAAGGAGCAACGATGAGATCCAGCAGAATCGCCGCGACACTGGCAGCAGCAACCCTGGTGCTGGCTGGCTGTGGCGCAAACAGCGACCCGCTCGCGACCGAGTCCGCGGCACCTTCGGGCTCCGCAAGCGGTCCAGTGGTTGTGGGTTCGGCGAACTTCACCGAGTCACAGGTGCTCGCGGAGCTGTATGCGCAGGCGATGAAAGCCAAGGATGTCGATGCCTCGACCAAGCTGAACATCGGCTCCCGCGAGGTGTACATCAAGGCCCTTCAGGACGAGTCCATCTCGATGATTCCTGAGTACACCGGCAACCTGTTGCTGTACTTCGATCCGAAGGCGTCTGCGACCACCGCCGAGGAAGTGGAGAAGGCCCTTCCGGCCGCGATCGGCGACCTGAAAACCCTGAAGCCCTCCTCCGCTGCCGACCAGGACGTCTACGTCGTGACCAAGGAGACGTCCCAGCAGAAGGGCATCACCTCACTGAAGGATCTGAAGAAGATCTCCGCCAACTCGATCCTGGGAGGCCCGTCTGAGCTGAAGGATCGCGCGTATGGCCCGGAGGGGCTGAAGTCCATCTACGGAGCGACGTTCAAGCAGTTCAGGCCGTACGACTCGCCGGCGGTCAAGGTCAAGGACCTCAACGACAACAAGATCCAGGTGGCTGAGTTCTTCACCACCGAGAGCGCCATCGTCGACAACGGCTACGTTCAGCTGGAGGACCCGCAGGCAATGATTCTGCCGCAGAACGTGATTCCGCTGATCCGCCCCGAGGTCGCCGAGAATACGGCCGCGACGGGCGCCGTCGAGGCCGTGCAGGCCGCCCTGACCACCGAAGAACTCACCGCGTTGAACAAGAAGGTGGACGTCGATCGGCAGGAGCCTGCCGAGGTGGCTGAGGAGTGGCTGCAGAGCAAGGGCCTCAGCTGATCCACCGCCTGCGGGAGGTGGCTCAGTCCGTGTCGACGGGTGGCTCGGCGCCGTTGCGCTCGTCGCGGTCGGCCCACTCCAACAGCTGATCCAGGCTGAAGGGTTCCTCGTCGATTGCGGCATGCAGGTCGCCTAGCCGGGCGAAGCGCTCTGGCATGGTGGCGATGGTGAAGTCCGCCGGCTCGGCGTTGGGGATCTCGTCCCATTGGATCGGGGCCGAGACCATCCCCAAGGGAGTGCCGCGTACCGAGTAGGCGCAGGCAATGGTGTGGTCGCGGGCGTTCTGGTTGTAGTCCACGAAGATGGACCCCGGATCCCGGTCCTTCCGCCACCAGGTGAGGTCGACCAGGCCTGCTGAGCGGCGTTCCACCTCGCGGGCGAATGCGAGCGCTGCTCGGCGTACGTCGGAGAAGCCGTGCAGTGGCGGGACGCGGACGTAGATGTGCAGCCCCTTCCCGCCCGAGGTCTTCGGATAGCCCACGGCACCAAGTTCGGCCAACACCTGCTGAGCCACCCCAGCGACGTTGCGAACGTCGTCGAACGTGGCCAGCGGCATCGGGTCGAGGTCGATCCGCCACTCATCGGGTGACTCGGTGTCCTCGCGCCTGGAGTTCCACGGGTGGAACTCCACCGTCGACATCTGCACGGCCCAAATCACGTCCGCCGGATGGCTTACGCACAGTTCGTCCGCATGCCTGTTGTAACGCGGGAAATGCACCCGCACCGTCTCAATCCACGGCGGCGCACCGTGAGGCAGGCGCTTTTGATGAACCTTCTCCCCGTCGACGCCGTCCGGGAACCGGTGCAGCATGCACGGGCGGTGATAGAGCGCCTTGACGATCCCATCCGCGACACTCAGGTAGTACTCGACCAGGTCGAGCTTCGTCTCGCCGCGGGCGGAGAAGTAGACCCGATCGGGGTTGCTGATCTTGACAACCCGGCCGCCGACCTCGATCTCAATCCGCTCCGCCACAGTCTCAGACTCTAGTGACGATCGCGCGGTAGCGCCGCGACCGGCTCCGGCAAACCATGCGCGCAATGTTCCATGCGGCCTGCTGTGCGGTGGAGGCTTGACCTGGCGAAAGCTGTCAGGGCGCACGGTTACGCTCACGTCGTGGATGTCGTGCTGGCGCAGGTGGAGGAGTCGGTCCACCTTGCCGAGCTGACCGAGGAACAGGACACCCGGGCGGTCAGCACCCTGACCTGGCCGGATGTGCCGGCCGCCGTCGCCACGTTGGAGAAGTCCCGGCCCCGCTGGGTCTGGGTGGATACCGGGCAGGTCTATCCACGGCTGCTGGCGGCCGGAGTACGGGTCCAGCGTTGCTGCGACCTCCGGCTGCGGCATGCCATCTTGGCGCGCTCTCGCCGCGTGGACTGGCACGTGACCGACGACGACGCCCGTTGGGCGCGGATGGACCCGCCCGAGTCTGACCAGTGGCCCAGCCTCCTCGATCACCCCAACCGGCCTACGGACGCCAGCCTCGAGGAAGTGCTGTCCGAATACCGCCGCCAGGGCCGAGCAGTGCACGCAGCGAGAGAGCCGGAACGGATTCAGCTTCTGCTCGCGGCGGAGTCGGCAGGGGCGTTGGTCGCCGCGGAGATGAGGCACACCGGCCTCCCGTGGAGCGCGGAGGTGCATGACGCGAAGCTCACCGAGATCCTGGGTCCGCGACCGCTGCCGGGTGCCCGTCCGGCAAGGCTGGAAGAACTCGTCCACGCCGTCCGTGCCGAGCTGAACCAGCCGTCCCTCAACCCCGACTCGCAGCCGGAACTGCTACGTGCTCTCCGAGGGGCCGGCATCGATGTGAAGGGCACTCGCCAGAGTGAGCTTTCGCTGATCCGGCACCCGGTGATAGCACCACTGCTGGCCTACAAGAAGCTCAGCCGCCTACTCACCGCCAACGGATGGTCTTGGCTGAGTGCCTGGGTGAGCGCTGCCCGGTTTCATCCTGACTACGTGCCCAGCGGCGTGGTGACGGGCCGGTGGGCGACGCGAGGCGGTGGGGCCCTGCAACTGCCCAAGCAGATCCGGTCTGCCGTGGTTGCCGATCCCGGTCACCGGCTGGTGGTGGCTGATGCCGCTCAGCTCGAGCCGCGGATCCTGGCCGCAATGTCGGGCGATCAGCGGATGTCCCGAGCCAGCTGTCGGGGCGACCTCTACCAGGCGCTGGTGGACGAGGACGTTGGCGACACCCGGGCGCACGCCAAGGTGGCGATGCTCGGGGCGCTCTACGGCGCGACATCGGGTGAGGGCGGTCAGCTGATGCCTCGGCTGCTTCGGGCCTATCCGGAAGCGATCGGCCTCGTTGAGCAGGCCGCCCGTGAAGGTGAACGAGGCGGGGTGGTGACGACCTGGCTGGGTCGGAGCTCGCCCGCCCCGCCGCTGAGCTGGCACGCAGCGCAAGGCAGGGCCAGCCAGCCTGATGCCGGTGCCGCTGAGCAGCGGATGGCCCGGCAGCGGGCACGGGACTGGGGCCGCTTCACCCGGAACTTCGTCGTCCAGGGGACTGCAGCCGAATGGGCTTTATGCTGGCTTGCCACGCTCCGTGGTCTGCTGTCGCGGCGGCCGCCTGACCCCCGGTTGGCAGCGTCCCCAACGCGAGGCCGCGCTGAGCTTGTGTACTTCCTCCACGACGAGGTGATTGTGCACACGCCAGCCGACCTCTCGGATGCGGTCAGCGACGCGGTCCGGGAGTCGGCGCGCACTGCCGGGCGGCTGATGTTCGGCAGGTTTCCGGTCGAGTTCGCTCTCGACGTCACCTGCGTCGACGACTACGGGCAGGCCGAATAGGTGCGCTCCCGGTCAGCCGGAAGGACGGAACTCCGGTCCGACCGCTGCGGTGGAGGCGCTTGTCGGCGCGTCGTGACTGGCGGCGGCGGTGCTGTCACCGGCCAGTGGGAGCCGGATCGTGAACTCCGTCCGGCCCGGTTCACTGCTCACCGAGACGCTGCCGGCATGGGCCTCGACAACCGCCGAGACGATGGCCAAGCCGAGGCCAGTGCTGCCGCCTTGGGCGGCACCGGCAGACCGTACCCTGCTGGTGTCGGCTCGGGTGAAGCGCTCGAAGACGGTGTCGGCAATCTGTGGCGGTATTCCGGGGCCGTTGTCGGTGATAGTGATGACCGCTTCATCCGTGGTTGTCGTGAGTGCACTCTCCACGCGCGTGCCCGGCGGGGTGTGGGTGCGCGCGTTGGCAAGGAGATTCAGCAGAACCTGGTAGAGCCGGTGCTTGTCACCGGTGGCGATCACTGGCTCCGCCGGCAGCCGAAGGCTCCAGACGTGATCCGGGCCGGCTGCTCGCGCGTCGCTGACAGCGTTGATCACGAGCTCGGTCAAGTCAGTCGGCTGGAGGTCAAGGTCAGGGCCGGAATCCAGCCGGGCAAGCAGCAGCAGGTCCTCCACGAGTCGCGACATCCTTTCCGCCTCCGACTCCACCCGTGACATGGCGTACGCGGTGTCGGCCGGGATCTCGTCTCGATCGCGCCGGGTGAGCTCGGCATACCCGCGGATCGCCGCCAGCGGGTTGCGCAGTTCGTGTGAGGCGTCGGCGACGAACTGTCGTACCTTCATCTCGCTTGCCTGCCGCGCGGCGAGCGCACCGTCGACGTTGGTCAGCATGTGGTTGAACGCCTGCCCGACTCGGCCAACCTCGTTGCTCGGGTTGGCGTCCTCGGCGGGTACCCGGATGGCCAGAGCAACCTCGCCCCGGTCCAGCTCCAGCTGTGACACCTGCTGGGCCGTGGCTGCCACCCGGTTCAGCGGTCGGAGGCTGCGTTCGACCAAGGTCCGCGCGCCGAGCGCGGCACCCGCCATGGCCAGCAAGGAGAGCGCAATCTCCCAGCCGAGGAGCTCGAGCAGGGTCTTGTCGACCTGAGCCAGCGGCACGCCGACGATCAGCGTGCCAGGAACAGGGGTCCCGGAGGCGTAATATCTCGCGGGATAGGCAACGACCCGATATCGGTGCAGGTCGGCAAGATCGAGGGAGATCTTGTTCTGGTCCGGGGACACCTGGCTGAGCAGGCGTGTCACTTGGCCCGACAGCGGCGGCCTCTGCCCCATCTCCACAAGCACCCCGGTTTCGACGGGTTCACCGTTGACGTCGAAGACGGCGTAGAGCGTGCCGATCGGCTGCCCGGGTTGCAGCAGGCCACCACGGGGCCCGCCGTGGTCGTCATCCCACGGCGCTCGGCGCAGGCGGTCTCGAACGGTGTCGAGCTGCACGTCCACCTGGCCGACAAGCATGTCGCGCGTGACGGCCAGCGTCGCTCCGCTGAGCAGCACGGCAGCAGCTGTCACCAGCAAAACCACCCGAACCACGAGTTGACGCCCGAGAGTGCCGCGGGCCATCGACGGCGGGGTCGGCGCCGGACCCGAGTGAGCCGCCTGGACCGACTCAGGTCTTGGCTGTCTGCGCGCCAAGGACATCATGCCGCCGGGCGCAGGACATATCCCGCCCCACGCATGGTGTGGATCATGGGGGCGCGGTCGGCATCGATTTTCTTGCGGAGGTAAGAGATGTACAGCTCGACCACGTTGGCCTGGCCGCCGAAGTCATAGTTCCAGACCCGGTCGAGGATCTGGGCTTTGCTGAGTACCCGACGAGGGTTGCGCATCAGGTACCTCAGCAGCTCGAACTCGGTGGCAGTGAGCTGGATGTCGGCGCCGCCGCGGGTCACCTCGTGGCTGTCCTCGTCGAGGGTGAGGTCGCCAACGACGAGGGTGGAGTCGCTCTTGGTGAGTGCCGCACCGGTCCGCCGCAGTAAGGACCGCAGCCGTGCGATCAGCTCCTCGAGGCTGAAGGGCTTGGTGACGTAGTCATCGCCACCGGCAGTCAGGCCGCCGATCCTGTCCTCGACCGCATCTTTGGCGGTGAGGAAGATGACCGGCACGTCGGGATCGTCGGTGCGGATGCGCCGCATCACCTCGAGACCGTCGAAGTCCGGCAGCATCATGTCCAGCACGATCGCATCTGGTCGAGTCTCGCGGGCCACCCGAACTGCCTGCGAGCCCGACGCCGCAGTGCTGACCTGCCAGCCTTCGTACCGCATGGCCATCGAGAGCAGCTCGGTCAGGCTGGACTCGTCGTCGACTGCCAGCACCCGGATCGGGGTGCCGTCGGGGCGGGTGAGCTGTGCTCGGGTGGGATCTGCGCGAACCATGACCTTAGGAAAACACCGCTGCCCTTGGTCTGGCTATGCCGATGCTGTGCGAATGCTGTGAACCCCTGGCGGCCGCCAGAGAACGGGGTCAGACGTGGGCGTAAGGCCGGTCCTGAGTCGTCGCGGGGTCATCCACCTCATCGTCGTCCTTGCTCCGGCGAAACAGTCGGTCCACTGACGCTCGGCCGGCACCGAAGACGACGAAGAGCAGGGCGAGACCGCCGAGCGCGACGTTGTACTCGTACCCGCCGAGGTACTGACCCTGAGCGTCGATGAGGTACGGGCCCCGGTAGTAGTTCGTGTAGCTGACGGTGAGGGCCTGCTGGACCACGACAACCAGTGCCACCAGCGGGGTAAGGGCGCCGACGACGAGGAACAGGCCGCCGACGAGCTCGACCAGCACCGCCCCGAACGCGGCGATGTCGGCGTAGGGAGTGCCGAACTGGTTCAGATAGTCGATCTGGCTCTGGATGCCCTGCTGCTGCCACCGCCGCCAGCCATGGGCGATCAGAATCCCGCCCAAGCCCAGCCGCGCGATGAGCAGGCTGATATCACGAAGAACCTGCAAGAGGTTGGCCATTGAAGTCTCCTGGGTTGTTGCTGCGAGTCAACGGTACGCAGGTGGCGCCCCGGCTTCCCAGCAACGCGCCGCGGTGCCGTCCGCAGTTCGGGTGGCTGAGAGGCATCCGCGGGCGCGACCTTCGGAAGTTGAGCGAAGGGCGCTCAAGTCAGGGTTGATAACACCGTGCTCATGGTGCATAGTTGAGTCCAGGACGCTCAACTCATGGGTTGAGCCCTACAGACTCAACAATCCAGCAAGTTTACGGAGGAACACACATGGCTCGTGCAGTTGGTATTGACCTCGGTACGACGAACTCCGTCGTTGCCGTACTCGAAGGTGGAGAGCCCACCGTCATCCCCAACGCCGAAGGCTCGCGCACGACCCCTTCGGTGGTCGCGTTCGCCAAGGGCGGCGAGGTGCTGGTCGGCGAGGTCGCCAAGCGCCAGGCCGTCACCAACGTCGACCGCACCATCCGCTCTGTCAAGCGTCACATGGGCACCGACTGGAAGGTCAAGCTCGACGACAAGGACTACCGTCCGCAGCAGATCAGCGCCTTTGTGCTGCAGAAGCTGAAGCGTGACGCGGAGGCCTATCTGGGCGAGCAGGTCACCCACGCCGTGATCACCGTCCCCGCCTACTTCTCCGACGCCGAGCGGCAGGCCACCAAGGAGGCCGGCGAGATCGCCGGCTTGAAGGTTGACCGGATCATCAACGAGCCGACGGCGGCCGCGCTGGCGTACGGCTTGGACAAGGCCGGCAGCGACCAGACCATCTTGGTCTTCGACCTCGGTGGTGGCACCTTCGACGTGTCGTTGCTCGAGATCGGTGAGGGAGTCTTCGAGGTCAAGGCCACCAAGGGCGACAACCGCCTCGGTGGTGACGACTGGGACTCCCGCATCGTCGACTGGCTGGTGAAGCAGTTCAAGAACAAGAACGGCACCGACCTTTCCCAGGACAAGATCGCCCGCCAGCGCCTGCAGGAGGCTGCCGAGAAGGCGAAGATCGAGCTGTCCTCGGCGAGCGAGACCTCCATCAACCTGCCCTACATCACCCTGGGTGAGTCCGGTCCGCTGCACCTGGAGGAGAAGCTCAGCCGTGCCGAGTTCCAGCGGCTGACCTCGGACCTGCTCGATCGCTGCCGTACCCCCTTCAACGCGGTGATCGAGGATGCCAAGATCCCGGTCGGCAAGATCGACCACGTCATCCTGGTCGGTGGCTCCACCCGGATGCCGGCCGTCGTCGACTTGGTCAAGGAGCTGACCGGCGGCAAGGAGCCGAACAAGGGTGTGAACCCGGACGAGGTCGTCGCCCTCGGCGCCAGCCTGCAGGCCGGCGTGCTCAAGGGCGAGGTGAAGGACGTTCTGCTGCTGGACGTCACTCCGCTCAGCCTCGGCATCGAGACCAAGGGTGGCGTGATGACCAAGATCATCGAGCGCAACACCACCATCCCGACCAAGCGGTCCGAGGTGTTCACCACCGCCGACGACAACCAGCCCTCGGTGATGATCCAGGTCTATCAGGGTGAGCGTGACTTCGCCCGTGACAACAAGTCGCTCGGCAACTTCGAGCTGACCGGCCTGCCCCCGGCGCCGCGCGGCGTGCCTCAGGTCGAGGTGGCGTTCGACATCGATGCCAACGGCATCGTGCACGTCTCGGCCAAGGACCTTGCCACCGGCAAGGAGCAGTCGATGACCGTCACCGGTGGATCTGCGCTCGGCAAGGACGACATCGACCGGATGGTCCGCGAGGCGGAGTCGCACGCCGAGGAGGACCGGAAGCGCCGGGAGGCCGTCGAGCTGCGGAACGAGGCCGACGTCTTGGTGTTCCGCACCGAGAAGCTGCTCAGTGAGAACGCCGACAAGATCACCGAGGACGTCAAGACCCCGGTGGAAGAGGCGCTCACCCAGCTGAAGGCCGCACTGGAGGGCACCGACGACGACGCTGTCAAGGCCGGCGTGGAGAAGCTGAACACCACGAGCGCGGCTCTGGGCCAGGCAATGTACGCCGCGGCTCAGGCAGCCCAGTCCACCGCGGCTCCGACTGAGGCCGGCGCGCCGAGCGACCACGCGGAGACCAACGGCAGCTCTACCGATGAGGATGTCGTCGACGCCGAGATCGTGGACGACGAGAAGCCGAGTGAGGCCAAGTGACCGAACGAGAGCCAGAGACCACCGACGGGCCCGTCGTACGCGACAAGCGTCGGATCGATCCGGACACCTTCGAGGTACGTCAGCCGCCGGCTGACGCCTCGGGGGAGGCCCCGGCCGCTGGCCGGCCGCCAGCGGCTGCGGCGGCCGACCCGGCCGAGGTGGCGGAGCTAAGGACTGCGTTGGCGGAGCGGACCGCCGATCTCCAGCGGCTACAGGCGGAGTACGTCAACTACAAGCGTCGAGTGGATCGTGACCGCGACCTGGCCCGGTCGGCTGGTGTCGAGGGCGTCCTGCGTGACCTGCTGTCGGTGCTCGACGACGTCCGCTCCGCGCGGCTGCACGAGGAGCTGTCGGCCGGCTTCAAGGCAGTGGCCGAGGAGGTCGAGCGGGTCGCCGGCAAGTACGGGCTGGAGTCGTTCGGTGAGAAGGGGGATGCCTTCAATCCTCATATTCACGAGGCGTTGCTGCATGCTCATTTGGAAGGCATCGACGGACCGACCTGCGTCGAGATCCTCCAGCCGGGCTACCGGATCAAGGACAAGGTGGTTCGGCCCGCCCGAGTCGCCGTCGCGGAGCCGTCCGGTGCTCCCGCCGACAACGGCGCGGAGGCCCGAGCGGAGAACTCGGCCGGGACAGCGGCTGAGGAGGCTGAGGCGGAGAGATCCGCGGACGGGGCCGCAGGGAACCAGGCGACGGCCGACGAGCAGACCACGTAGCACGGTCATCCGCAGCATGCACATGCAAATACCGATCATGAAGGAGGGGAGACGTCGATGAGCACGAAGGACTGGATCGAAAAGGACTTCTACAAGGTCCTCGGCGTCTCCAAGGACGCCACCGCCGACGAGATCAAGAAGGCCTACCGGAAGCTTGCCCGGGACAACCACCCGGACCAGAACCCGGGCAACCCCGAAGCCGAAAGGCGCTTCAAGGAGGTGTCGGAGGCCAACGACGTGCTGTCGAATGAGGGCAAGCGCAAGGAGTACGACGAGGCGCGGCGGCTCTTCGGCGGGGGCGGCTTCCGGTTTCCGCGCGGCGGAGGCAGCCACGGTGGCAGTCCGGTCGACGACCTGTTCCGGTCGGCATCCCAAGGTGACGCCAACTTCTCCGACCTGTTCGGCGGCCTGTTCAACAACCCGGGTATGCGTACCCGTACGTCAAGCCGCGGACCCCGCCGAGGCAGCGATGTCGAGGGCGAGGTCTCAGTGGAGTTCGTCCAGGCCATCGAAGGCGTCACCGTGGGTATGCAGATGGTCTCCGACGCTCCGTGTGCCGCCTGCCACGGCACCGGGGCAAGGTCGGGCACGGTCCCGCACGTCTGCCCGACCTGCCAGGGCAGCGGCATGCAGACGTCTGCGTCGGGTGGAGTCTTCGCGGTCACCGAGCCGTGCAAGGACTGCCGCGGTCGCGGGATGGTCGTAGACGATCCCTGCCCGGTTTGCAACGGCTCCGGTCGCGGACGGTCGACCCGCACCATGCAGGTCAGGATTCCGGCGGGCGTCACCGACGGTCAACGGATCCGGCTCAAGGGCAAGGGTGGGGCCGGCGAGAACGGCGGCGCCCCCGGCGACCTCTACGTCGTCGTACACGTCAAGCCGCATCCGCTGTTCGGCCGGAAGGGTGACAACCTGACCCTGACGGTGCCGGTGACGTTCGCGGAGGCCGCGCTGGGTGCGGAGATCGAGGTCCCGACACTGGGTGGTCTGCCGGTTCGGCTGCGGATCCCCGCCGGGACGCCGAACGGCCGTACCTTCCGGGTGCGCGGCAAGGGCGTCGCCCGACGCGACGGCAGCCACGGCGACCTGCTTGTCAGCGTCGAGGTCGTCGTGCCGGAGTCGCTGAACGACCAGGCCCGTCGAGCGCTGAACACCTACGCCCAGGCAGTCGGCATCGAGAACCCCCGGGCCAAGCTGTTCTCGGTTGAGTCCTCCGGGCGAAGCTAGGAGGTCAGCGTGTCCGCCGACCACTTGCCGCAACGCATCGAGACCGATGCCCCGGTGTTCGTCATCTCCGTCGCGGCGCAGCTAGCCGGGATGCATCCGCAGACGCTGCGCAGCTACGACCGGCTGGGTCTGGTCTCACCGCGACGCTCCTCGGGTCGCGGGCGGCGGTACTCCGCCCGCGACATCGCCCGGCTGAGGCTGATCCAGCGACTCTCCCAGGACGAGGGCATCAATCTTGAAGGCATCCGTCGGATCCTGCAGCTGGAGAACGAGCTCGACGCGCTGCGGGCCCAGGTCATGAATCTGACTGAGTTGCTGAACGTCAGCCGGGCCGCGCCGCCCGGATCGCGGGTCTTCACCGCCGACCCCCTCGGCGGGGTACGGATTGCCGGCCGCGGCCGAGTGTGGGCAGCCCCCAAGGAACTTGAAGGGCGACGGCCGGTCTAAGGATCGCTCGGCCGTCGCGCTGGACCCATTGGACGGCCCGAGAGGGTCGCCGAACAACAGAACACGGAGAAAGGTATGAACGCAGAGAAACTCACCACCAAGAGCCGCGACGCGGTGTCCGCCGCGCTCCGGAATGCGCTGACGGCAGGGAACCCGACGGCTGAGCCTTCGCACCTGCTGCGCGCGTTGCTGATGGTCCCCGGCAATACTGTGGCGCCGCTGCTGGCCGCCGTTGGCGCCGACCCGGCGGTCGTCGACGCGGCGGCTCAGGGCGCCATCTCTAAGCTGCCTTCCGCGAGCGGGTCCTCAGTCAGTCAGCCCACCATGTCGGGCGCGCTGGCTCGAGTACTCGCGGACGCGGAGACACGGGCCGAACAGCTGGGCGACGCCTTCGTGGCAACCGAGCACCTGCTGATCTCACTCGCCGCCGTGACCTCTGATGCCAAGAAGATCCTGACGGATCTCCGGGTCACTGCGGATGCGCTGACCAGTGCCTTCAACGCCTCGCGCGGCGACAAGCGGGTCACCAGCCCCGAGGCCGAAGGGACGTCTTCGGCTCTGGACCAGTACGGCGTCGACCTCACCGGGCACGCCCGCGAGGGCAAGCTGGACCCGGTGATCGGGCGGGACAACGAGATCCGTCGGGTGGTTCAGGTGCTGGCGCGGCGAACCAAGAACAACCCCGTGCTGATCGGCGAACCTGGTGTCGGCAAGACCGCCGTGGTCGAAGGGCTCGCACAGCGGCTGGTCGCCGGCGACGTACCGGACTCGCTGAAGGGCCGTCGGCTGATCGCTCTGGACCTGCCCTCGATGCTCGCCGGAGCGAAGTATCGCGGTGAGTTCGAGGAGCGGCTGAAGGCCGTCCTGAACGAGATCCGCGACGCCGAGGGCCAGGTGATCACGTTCATCGACGAATTGCACACGGTGGTCGGGGCCGGAGCGACCGGTGACTCCTCCATGGACGCCGGCAATATGCTCAAACCGATGCTCGCCCGCGGCGAACTTCGGATGATCGGCGCCACCACGCTGGACGAGTACCGCGAGCGGATAGAGAAAGACCCGGCCCTGGAGCGCCGGTTCCAGCAGGTGTTCGTCGGGGAGCCCTCCGTCGAGGACACCATCGCGATCCTCCGTGGCCTACGGGAGCGGTACGAGGCCCATCACAAGGTCGCGATCACCGACGCCGCGCTGGTCGCTGCCGCCTCGCTGTCCAACCGGTACATCACTTCGCGGCAGCTGCCGGACAAGGCGATCGACCTGATCGACGAGGCCGCCTCCCGGCTGCGGATGGAGATCGACTCCTCGCCGGAGGAGATCGACCAGCTTCGCCGCCAGGTGGACCGGATGACCATGCAGCAGCTCGCGTTGGAGAAGGAGCAAGATCCGAACAGCATCGAGCGGCTGAATCGGTTGCAGGCCGAGCTTGCCGATGCCCAGGAGGAACTGCGCTCGCTCGAGGCCCGATGGGCGTCGGAGAAGGAGGGTCTGAACCGAGTCGGTGACCTGAAGAAGAAGATCGACGAGCTTCGTAGCGAGGCCGACAAGGCGCTGCGTGAGGGCGACCTCGTCCGGGCCAGCGAGATCAGCTACGGCGACATCCCGGCGCTGGAGAAGGAGCTCGAGCAGGCCGCTCGGGTCGAGTCCGAGACGGCCTCCATGGTGTCGGAGGAGGTCAGCCCGCACGATATTGCCGAGGTGGTGGCCAACTGGACCGGTATTCCGGTCGGCCGCCTGCTCCAGGGCGAGAGCGAGAAGCTGCTGCAGATGGAGGAGCGGCTGGGTGAGCGGCTGATCGGTCAGCGCAAAGCTGTCGTCGCGGTCTCGGACGCGGTACGACGGTCGCGGGCCGGCATCTCCGACCCGAACCGGCCGACCGGGTCCTTCCTCTTCCTCGGCCCGACTGGTGTCGGCAAGACCGAGCTGGCCAAGGCGCTGGCCGACTTCTTGTTCGACGACGAGCACGCCATGGTTCGGATCGACATGAGCGAGTACTCCGAGAAGCACACCGTGTCACGCCTGGTTGGTGCCCCGCCCGGCTACATCGGCTACGAGGAGGGCGGTCAGCTGACCGAGGCGGTCAGGCGCCGACCGTACTCGGTGATCTTGCTGGATGAGGTGGAGAAGGCTCACACCGAGGTGTTCGACATCCTCCTTCAGGTGCTCGACGACGGGCGGCTGACGGATGGGCAGGGTCGGACCGTCGACTTCCGCAACGTGATCTTGATCCTCACCTCCAACCTCGGTTCGCAGTTCCTGGCCGACCAGACCCTGGATGCACAGACCAAGCGCAATGCAGTGATGGGCGTGGTGCGGGGCGCCTTCAAGCCGGAGTTTCTCAACCGGCTGGACGAGGTGGTGCTCTTCGACCCGCTGGGCACCGAGGAGCTCGCCAGGATCGTCGACATCAACCTGTCCCGGCTGAATGCCAGGCTGGCGGACCGGCGGATCGCAGTCGAGGTCACGCAGGCTGCCCGCGACTGGCTCGCGCTCACCGGCTTCGATCCGGTGTACGGCGCCCGACCGCTCCGCCGACTGGTGCAGTCGACGATCGAGGACCAGCTCGCCCGGCAGGTGCTGGCCGGACAGGTGACCGACGGCTCGACGGTGCACTTCGACCTGGACGAGTCCAGTGACGGCCTGGTGGTCGTCTCCGACGGGACGCCGGCGCAGGTCTGAGTGAATCGATAGCAAGGAGACGATTCGGGCACTCTGGGTATTGATCGGGGTGCCCGACTTCCATCCGGGTCCATCAAAGGGGAGGTCGCGTTGCCGACGCCAGACATCGTGCTGCGGTGCGGCGAGGATGGCGTCGCGCTGACCGCCGACCGTGACCACCCGAACGCCTACACCTTGCGCATGGGGCGCACGGATCAGTCCTACGTCGACCTCGACGACCCACTGCGGTTGGAGTTCGACTACATCCAGCGGCTGGCGGACGTGGTCGATCTGCACGCTCCCGCGGGCCAGCGGATCCGGATCGTCCACATCGGGGGAGCGGCTCTGAGCTTGCCGCGCTACGTCTGCGCCACCCGTCCGCGGTCTGCACAGCTTGTGCTCGAGCCCGATGCCGAGCTGACCGCGTTCGTACGAGACCACCTGCCGCTCCCGCGCCACAGCGGGATCAAAGTCCGTGCGGTGGACGGTCGCTCGGGTCTTGCCGCGCTGCGAGACGGCTTCGCAGATGTGGTCGTCGTGGACGCGTTCGAGGGACCACGGGTGCCCGCTGACCTGACCACGGTGGAGTTCCTGCTCGACGTGCGGCGGGTCCTGGTCGACGGTGGCGCGGTGCTGCTCAACATCACTGACCGGGCGCCTTTCGACTACGGTCGGCGGGTGGTAGCCGCGGTGCAGGCCGCCTTCTCGGAGGTCGCGATGAGCGCCGAACCGGCCACCTTGAAGGGTCGCCGTTTCGGGAACGTGCTGATCGCGGGGTCAGGGGCTCCGCTCCCGGTGACGGAACTGGCGCGGCGTGCCGGCAGCTCACCGTTCCCGTACCGGGTGCTGGACGGCGCCCGGCTGAGCCAGCTCATCGGTGGCGCGGCTGCGTTCACCGACGCGACCGCCGAGATGTCACCGCAACCACCGCACGGCCTGGCTCACTTCGCGTAGAGCAGTGCTCCTCAAGCCAGCCGATCGAGAACGGTGAGCCGCCGATCAGTTGCATGACCGCAGTCCGGCACCCCCCACTCGTCGAGCCTGACTACCGCGCACGCAGCTGAGTCAATCGCCCGAAAGAGCAGTCGCGGGTTTGGCGACGACCGGCTGGCTGTGAGCTCTTCATAGATATGCGATCCGACGAGCTTCCGTGGCTTCGTTTCCAGACCGGAATCAGTACTTGACACTTCGAAGGTGCGGCGCTGTGCCCGGGCCCCGGACCACACAGTTGTCACGTCTCACTGGTGTCAGCCCGCCCGCATACGCTGGCGGTATGTCGCAGTCGCCGTACCCGTCGAATCCGCCGCAGTTCACTGCGCCCGATGGATACCGCGGCTACGGCAAGCTGGCAGAGGACTGGTCCGCGGAGGGTCCGCCTGGTACGGCCGGCGCCTACCCCGGTCCGCCGCTTCCGCCGCCGGGTTATCCTCCTCAGCACAGGCAGCCCCCAGCCGATCAGGCTCGCTACGGTCAGCCCGCATACGGCCAGGTCTCCCGGTCGGGTCCACCGAACGCAGCGTCTGCGCATCCTGCCACGTCGATCTTCCAGCAGCCGGGATGGGAGCGGCACCGAGCGCCGCAGCGGCCGGGGAGCGTAACGCTGGCGGCGGCAATGGCGGTGACGGCATCGCTGCAGTGGTTGTGTGTCGTGAGCTTCCTGTGGCTTGTCGTCGCTGCATCGTCGGATGAACTGGGGACCGTCGGGCCAGACGGCGCGGTCCTCCACATGCTGAACCGCTTCGACTACCGGATGGTCGATGGGCTGGCGTGGCCGCTGTACCTGCTGCCGGCGGCCGCTGCGCTGTTTGGGTTCGCCATTTTCGGGCGCGGCAGGTGGTCGCGGGTCGGGTTCACCGTGGCCGGCCTTGCTGCGCTGGCGTGGTCGGCTTGGTGGATGTCCAGCACCATCCTGCTCTGGGTGCCTCCCGCGGCGTACATCGCGCTGGCCTGCGCGCTGGTATGGACTCCGGCGGCGAACCGCTGGTTCGGCTGGCGGGCCGATGACATCGACGGCGGCGACTCGTGGTCGGGTCGACCGCCGTGGTCCCCTCCAAGTGCCCAGCCGCCTCGTTAGCGCAAGTCCTGACGGTGACTTTCGGCGGGGGTCCCCAGGCCGCCGAGCCGACGTACGGCCTCGTCAATCACCGCATCCTGCTTGCAGAAAGCCCACCGAACGTAGGGTCGCCCTCGATCCACCTGGTCGTAGAACACCTGGTGGGGGATGGCCACCACCTGGCAGCGCGTGGGCAGGTCGCGACAGAACTCGGTCCCGTCGGCGTACCCGAGCGGGCTCACATCGGTGGTCATGAAGTACGTGCCCTGAGGCACTGTCGGCTCAAGACCGACTGAACGCAGGCCCTGGGCAAGTCGGTCGCGTTTGATCTGCAGCTCCCGTCGTGCCTGCTCCACCCAGTCGTCGCCGTCGTTCAGCGCCAGCGCAACCGCCGGCTGGAACGGGGCGCCCGACACATAGGTGAGGAACTGCTTGACCGCGGTCACCTCGTCGATGAGCTGCGGCGTGCTGAGCGCCCAGCCGATCTTCCATCCGGTGGCCGAGAAGGTCTTGCCTGCCGACGAGATCCGAACGGTGCGCTCCCGCATCCCCGGGAAGGACGCGAGGGGGACGTGCACGTTCTGGTCGAAGATGAGGTGCTCGTACACCTCGTCACAGACCACCACGACGTCGTGCTGCACGGCCAACCGGGCGATCTCCGCCAGCTGCTCGCGCGGCAGCACCGTACCTGTGGGGTTGTGCGGTGAGTTGAGCAGCAGCATCTTCGTGCGCGGGGAGAAGGCTGCCGCCAGCTCGTCGGCGTTCAGGCGAAAGTCGGGACCGAAGAGGCCCACCCCGACCCGAACACCCCCGGCCAGGTCGATTGACGCGGCGTAGGAGTCGTAGAACGGCTCGAGTGCGATCACCTCGTCACCTGGATCGACGAAGGCGAGGACCGCCGCAGCCAGCGCCTCCGTCGCTCCGGTGGTGACCACAACCTCGGTGTCCGGGTCGTACGCAAGCCCGTAGTGGCGGGCACTGTGAGCGGCGATCGCCTGCCGCAGCGGGGCGATGCCCCGACCCGGCGGGTACTGGTTGATGCCGTCGGTGATCGCTCTCCGAGCGGCCGCCAACATGAAGTCCGGACCATCCGTGTCGGGAAAACCCTGACCCAGGTTCACCGAACCGGTGGCGACTGCGAGCGCCGACATCTCGGCGAAGATGGTGGTGGTCGCGGACTTCACCCGGGCTGCTTTCCATGCGCTCGCCATGCCGCCACAGTAGTGAAGGCCCCCATCGCTGGCACTAGGGTGACGGATGTGTCCGACGACAAGCGCGCACTGATCGACGCCATCACCGACCTCGCCATCGTGCACGGGGAGGTCACCCTGTCGTCTGGCCGCAAGGCCGACTACTACGTCGACATGCGTCGGGTCACCCTGGACGGAGCAGCCGCGCCCATTATCGGGCGGGTGATGCGGGAGCTGGTGGCGGACTGGGACTTCGAGGCGGTCGGGGGATTGACCCTGGGCGCCGACCCGGTAGCCACAGCCATGCTGCACGCGGCCGCGGCCGAGGGCGGACGGCTGGACGCCTTCGTGGTGCGGAAATCCGAGAAGGCCCATGGGTTGCAGCGCCGGATCGAAGGGTCGCCGGTCGCGGGCCGGCGGGTGCTGGCGGTGGAGGACACCAACACCACCGGCGGCTCGGTCTTGACAGCGGTCGCCGCCCTACGTGAGGCGGGTGCCAACGTGGTCGGCGTGGCTGTGGTCGTGGACCGGGACACTGGCGCCAAGGAGCGCATCGAAGCCGAAGGGCTGGCGTACCGGTACGCGATCAGCGCGGCTGATCTCGGCCTCGGCTGAGTCGGGTCGACCAGGCATTACCCTGGGTCGTGGCCGACGCCCACGCGTGGCCGACGTCTCAGCTGAGGAGCTTCGATGGGTACCGCCGTAACTGTCATCATCATTCTGCTGGTGGTGGTGGGCATCATCGCCCTAGTGGCGACCAGCTCGTACAACGGGTTCGTGAAGTCCCGGAACCTGATCCAGGAGTCGTGGCGCCAGGTCGATGTCGAGCTGAACCGGCGGTACGAGTTGCTGCCGAACCTGGTCGAGACTGTTCGGGCGTACGCGGCTCACGAGCGGAACACACTGGAGGACATCACCCGGCTCCGCGGCCAGGCCCAGCAGCTCTCGCGCAGCGAGGGGCAGTTGCCCAGCCAGCAGCGCGCTCAGGTCGAGGAGCAGCTGTCCGGTGCCGTCCGTAACCTAATCGTCAGCGTGGAGGCGTACCCGGAGCTGAAGAGCAACCAGAACTTCCTTGAGTTGCAGCGCCAACTGGCCGAGACCGAGGACCGGATCGCGGCTGGCCGGCGTTACTACAACGCGAACGTGCGGGTGTACAACACCCGGGTCGACTCGGTGCCGTCCAATCTGATCGCCAACATGTTCAAGTTCGAGAAGGCGACCTACTTCGAGGTCAACGACGCCGCCGTACGTTCGGCCCCGAATGTCAGTTTCGGCGAGATCGCGTACCGCGGGGAGCAGCCCGGCCAGTCGTCGGCACCTCTGCCGCAACAGCAGTCGACGCCTTCAGCCATCCTCGGTGAGCCGGGCTCGCTGCCGAATCCGCAGGCGCAGTACAACCCCCAGTCAGGAAACGGCCAGACAAACACGGGCAGTCAGCCCAGCACCGGCGGATACGCCGCACCCGATGCGGCGCCGAGCGAATGGCCCCAACAGCCGGGCTCGCCGGGTTCCCCGGACCCGCGCCAGCAGTAGCCAGCAAGCTGCCCGCCCCAGGCCGCCTGCCCGGGTCGCTCGAGCCCGGCCGGGCGCCCGCCCGAGGCCCCGGCCCGGAGCCCGCCCCGGCTCGAGGCCGCGGCCCGCCACTTAACGCAGCAAGTTGACGCTCTACACGCGTTATAACGTGGGGGAAGTGCCAACATCCCACGTTCACGTGGGAAACCGACCCACCCCCACCGGTCAGAGGGCGGACTTGGCGCGGCGGCGTCGGGCGAGTACGAATTCGACGGCCATGGGGATGAGGGAGACGGCGACGATCAGGATCAGGGCGGCCTCGATGTTGGCGTGGATGAACGGGATGCGGCCGAGGTAGAAGCCGAGGACCGTAACGCCACAGGCCCACAGCACGCCGCCGATCGCGGTGTAGGTGATGAAGCGCTGGAAGTCCATCTTCCCGACTCCGGCGACGAACGTGACGAAGGTACGGACGATAGGTACGAAGCGGGCCAGGATGAGGGCGCGGCTGCCGTACTTGGCGAAGAAGTGGTGAGTCTGGTCGACGTAGGTCTGCTTGAACAGTGAGCCGATGAAACCGCTGCGCGGCCGGAACAGTGGCGGCCCGATGGCCCGACCGATCCAGTAGCCGCAGATGTTGCCGAGCACGGCTGCGATGGTAAGAACCAGGCAGACCAGCAGCAGGGGCTGCGGGATGGTGCCGAGTGCGACGAACAGCCCGACGGTGAAAAGCAGCGAGTCCCCCGGCAAGATGGCGAACAACCCGCACTCGGCGAACACGATGAAAGCCACTCCCCAGAGGGCGTAGGGACCGAAGAACCGAATCAGGACATCGGGATCCATCCATGAGGGCAACAGCATCGGGATCATCAGCGCCGCGTCGAATAAGGCGTTCACGAGCGACCACGGTACCGTCGCTGGCTGTGAGGCACCTCAGCGAGGACGAGATGGCGCGGGCCGTCGAGCACGGTGTCGGCCCGCATCCCCGGCCGTGGCCCGACGATGCGCGGCTCGACCCTGAGCTGCTCGCCAACGGTGACCGCCGCAATGTGGTTGACCCCTACCGCTACTGGAAGCTGGACGAGATCGTTGCCGACCTGGACCGCCGACGGCATCCCCTGCGGATCGCCATCCAGAACTGGGAACATGACTTCAACATCGGCTCGATGGTGCGGACGGCCAACGCCTTCAATGTAGCCGGGGTGCACATTGTGGGTCGCCGGCGCTGGAACCGCCGCGGGGCGATGGTGACCGACCGGTACCTTCACGTTTTCCACCATGTGGATGTGCCGAACTTTCGGGAGTGGCTCGCTCAGCATGACTATGTGGCCATCGGCGTCGACAACCTGGACGGGTCCGTTCCACTCGAGTCCGCCGTGCTGCCCGAGCGGGCGTGCCTGGTGTTCGGGTCTGAGGGCCCCGGGCTGACCGAGGAGATGGTCGCCGCCTGCGATCGGCTGGTCGCCATTACCCAGTACGGCTCCACCCGGTCCATCAACGCCGGCGCCGCGGCCGCCATCGCGATGTACTCCTGGGCGTTGCGTTGGGCGCCGGGCCGTCCGCGATGAGTGCGGCGATGAATGCGGCGGAGCTCGCCGGAGCGAGGGCGTACTGGGTCACTCGCAACCTGTTGGCGGTGCCTCCCAGCATCGCTCCGGCAGGAGCCGAGCCCTCCGCAGATTCCCGATGGCGGCTGCACTTCTCAGCGGACGCGGGCATCACGGTCGCCGCTGACCGGATAGACAGCACGCATGCTCTTGACCTCCGCTACCAGCCCGGCGGCCTGCCGGCGAGCGTCGTGGGGCGCTACCCGCACCTCACCGGTTACCTGGCGCTTTCTCTTCGCCGCCGCCACGCGCGGCAGGCGGAGACGCTCCTCAAAGGCCAGCTAGTGTCATGCGCCGGTATTTCGCTGGATAAGTCGTAGGATGGGGTGTGCCGAGAACTGGACGCCCAAAAGCCGAGCTGACGTTGACCGCGGAGGAGCGTGAGCTGCTGACCCGGTGGTCGAGGAGGGCGAAGTCGTCCCAGGCGCTGGCGTTGCGTTCCAAGATCATTCTGGGTTGCGCGGACGGGATGGACAACAAGAGCGTGGCTGCCGGGCTGGGCTGTTCGACGGCCACGGTCGGGAAGTGGCGAGCCCGGTTCGTCTCCGACCGCCTCGACGGGCTGCTCGACGAGCCGCGGCCGGGCCGCCCGCCGGTGGTCAGCGCCGACCAGGTCGAAGACGTCGTGGTGGCCACCTTGGAGTCGACCCCGGCCAACGCCACCCACTGGTCCCGGGCGAAGATGGCGGAGCGGTCAGGGCTGTCGAAGTCCACGATCGGGCGGATCTGGAAGGCGTTCGACCTCAAGCCGCACCGGGCCGACGGGTTCAAGCTGTCCAACGACCCGCTGTTCGTGGAGAAGGTCTACGACGTCGTGGGCCTCTACCTGAACCCGCCCGACGCGGCGGTCGTGCTGTCGGTCGACGAGAAGTCCCAGGTGCAAGCGTTGGCCAGGTCCCAGCCCGCGTTCCCGATGATGCCTGGGATGCCGGAGAAACGCACCCACGACTACGTCCGCCATGGCACCACCAGCTTGTTCGCCGCCTTCAACACCATCGACGGGACCGTCATCTCCAGCCTGCACCGACGCCACCGCGCGATCGAGTTCCGCAAGTTCCTCGCCAAGATCGACAGCGAAGTCCCCGACCACCTCGACGTCCACCTGATCTGCGACAACTACGGCACCCACAAAAGCCCCACCGTCACCCGATGGCTGCAAGCCCACCCCAGGTTCCACATGCACTTCACGCCCACCTACTCCTCCTGGATCAACCAGGTCGAACGCTTCTTCGCCTACGTCACACACGACCTGCTGCAACGCAGCGACCACCGCAGCGTCCAAGCACTCGAAGCCGACATCCGCGCCTGGGTCAAAGCCTGGAACGAAAACCCGAAACCCTTCATCTGGACCAAGACCGCCGCAGACATCCTCACTTCACTCCAACGACTTATCCAGCGAAACACTGGCGCAGGACACTAG
>DASTIW010000043.1:0-74130 GCA_035717205.1 Propionibacteriaceae bacterium
ATCCTCGAGATCGCGGCAACCCACACAAACCGGGAGCAGGCCGCTGGAATAGCGAACGCGATCGGCAAGCAGCTGACAACGGTTGCCGCCGACCTCGTACCGCAGCGGCCCGACGGCTCAGAATCGGTTCGGGCCACCATCCTGGCTCCCGCTCAGATCCCGCTGGAGGCCTCATCGCCACGGGTGCCGCGCAATCTGGCCCTCGGATTGGCGCTGGGACTGCTGCTGGGCGCAGGTGTGGCTCTGCTCCGACACATTCTCGATACGAAGATTCGTAATGACCAAGACGTCCACGCCGTAACGGATAGCGCTGTGCTGGGCGTCATTCCGTTCGACGCCGGCGCTCCTTCCCATCCCGTTGTCATGCACGACGACGCTCTGGGTGCTCGATCCGAAGCGGTCCGACGCCTGCGTACCAACTTGCAGTTCGTCGATGTCGCGGAGCGGTCGAAGTCCATCGTCATCACATCCTCCATTCCAGGTGAGGGCAAGTCGACAACTGCTCTGAACCTGGCGGTCTCACTTGCTGACGCCGGGCTGAAAGTCATCCTGGTCGACGCTGACCTTCGTCGCCCCTCCGTTGCTGAATACCTAGGTCTTGAAGGAAGTGTGGGCCTGACCACAGTTCTCATTGGTCGCGCCGAAATCGGCGACGTCGTTCAGCCTTGGCAGCAGACCAGCCTCGACATCCTTCCGGCGGGACAGGTTCCGCCGAACCCCAGCGAGTTGTTGGGATCCAAGGCGATGGGTGCTTTGCTTCAGAGCTTGACCGAAACATACGACATGGTGCTTCTGGACAGCCCGCCCTTGCTGCCGGTGACCGATGCCGCAGTTCTGAGCAAGTTCGCCGGCGGCACCCTGGTTGTCGTGGGTGCGGATCGCATCCACCGGCCGCAGTTGAGGGACGCACTCGAGTCCCTCACCACAGTCGGCGCGAACGTGCAGGGCCTGGTGCTGAACAAGGCCGCGCGGCGCGACACGACTGCCTACGTGTACGACTCCGGTTACGCGCCCGACAAGGCCGCACATCCTTCCTCGAAGGATGCCGCATCGAGCCTTGAGCCGCTCGACACCGAGGAACGCGAACCGGTCCCGGTCAAGTAGGTCCGAAGGCGCCCTAGCTGAGCCAGTTTCGCCCGCCGTCGACCGATCGCCGAAATTCCGGCCCGGCCCACACCCAGATGGTGTTGCCCGCGCTGGCGATGGCGACATCGGTAGGGTCGACGGCTGTGACCGGTACGCAGGTCGTGCCTCCGGCGCCGGGTTGACCAATGCCGTTGATGATCCATAGACCAAGTCCGTCACACGAATCCGTGACCGTCGCGGCAACGTAGCCGCGTGACCTGCGTGCAAGGGCCACCGTCTCGTCGGGGGCAGAGACGCGTTGCCACGAGCGGCCCGAATCTTGGGACAATCGGACCGTTCCGTCGCTGCATAGCACGGCAGCGTGTTCTCGGTCGACGACGGCCAAATCCCTAACATCGCCGCCGCACGGCCGGCTTCGCTCGCCGGCCGGTGTGCGAACGCCCTTGGGGTTTCTGGTGGTCCGGTACCAGGAGCCAGCCAGTTCGCTATCGCGGGTATCCCAGCTCCGCCCAGTCGTGGTTGAAAACTTGTACTGAGCGCGACAGGTATCCCGGGCTCCGCCGATAGCGAAGACCGTTCCATCCCTCGCTGTGTCGATACGAGTGATCGGCGAAAGCCGAGGGCTGGTTACCGGCAGCCAGGTTCTTCCGCCGTCGTTGGTCACCTGCACGGCGCCACGCCCGGTGCAGGATCCCACCGTCGCTCGCCAGCCACGCACTGAGGATGAGATGGCCAGCAACCGAGTCGAAGGCCGGCCCGGACGCGCACCTGCGGTGGGGGTGCGAGGCATCGATGGTGCAGCGGACGGTGAGGAACTTCCGGGTGGATTCGCTGTTGTTGATGTCGAGTCTGATGCTCGGGGCAGGGATGATGGCTCGGCTGGCGCAGCGATGCGGGGCCGCAACACCAGTAAGCCGATGAGCACACCGTTCAGCACGAGTAACCCTGCTATCGTCACCACCGACCACTTGTTATCTCGCACCCAATGACGCATTCTCGGAGCCTATCGGTGACAGGCGTGGCGACTTTGAGCCAGCGTCTACGTGCCGACTTGTTCAGCTCGAATCGGGTCCGATCTCAGGGAGTTTCATGGCGCACTCGAACGACGCCGAGCCATTCATCATTCTCGCGGTCTGCACGGGAAATATCTGCAGATCCCCGGCCGCGGAAAGGTTGTTGGCCTCGATGCTTGATTCGTCCGTGAGCGTGGCGTCGGCCGGCACGTACGCCATGAAAGGGGATCCGATATCGCCGCCGATGGACCGGCTGATTGAGCAGGCGGGTGGCTCCGCCGCAGGCTTCGCCGCGACTCAGCTGAGCGAACGGGTGATCCGCCCGGCTGGCCTGGTACTGGGCATGACCCGCGCCCACCGGGGCGCGGCAGTGGAGCTGTGGCCGGCGTCAGTGCGCCACGCCTTCACTCTCCGCCAGTTCGCGAGGCTGATCAGCCAGGTCGACCCCAGCGAGTTGCCGAGCGGGTCCGCCGCCGAACGGCTGCGGGCCGCGATCCCGCTGGCCGCCGCCAACCGGGGACGACAGAAGGCAAGCGCCCAAGACGATGACGTGCCCGACCCGTACCGTCGGGGTGACCGGGCCTACGCAGAGGCCTTCGCCGAGATCAGGGCGGCTGTGGACGCCATCGGTCAGATCATCTGCATCGCGCCTCATAATCAGGGACAGCCGGTGACCGCACTCTAGGATTCGAGCGCCAGCACCTCGCCCATGGTTGGGCCGGTCTTTGACTCCGCTATGCTCCTCGATTTATGGAGGCGAGCAACCCCGCTGTCGCGTTGCGGCGGTGAGCCGCACCATCCGGCTTGCGACTCAGAGCCGCACCGTCGATGTCCTCGACGTCTCGGACCTGAGGTTTCCGGGCGGCACCTCGCACAGCGTCGCCGAGGAGATCAAGGCGCAGGCCGACGCCGGATGGAGCACCGGCCTGGTCCAGTTGAACGGGTCACTTGTGTCGCGGGTTCGCGCAGTCAACCCGTTGATCCGAGCCCAGGTGAACGCTGGCCGGGCCCGTCTGCTGGTGGGCCGGGATCTTGTCGCTGCCAAGCTGGTCGTGGTACGTCACCCGGCGGTGCTCCAGACCGCTGCAGACCAGTTGCCTCGGATCGACACAGACAAGGTCGTGATCGTGGCCAACGCGGCCCCCCATGACGTCGACGGGCACGAGCATTACCGCCCCGAAGACGTGCACGCGATCGCGCGCGAGCGCTTCGGGATCGAGCCGATCTGGGCTCCGATTGGTCCGCTGGTGCGGGCTGCGGTGGCTCACCGGGTGCCCGCCGCGAGTCTTAGAGACGACGACTGGGTGAACATCATCGATGTCGACGCGTGGTGGTCGCCGCGCACCGAGTGGCGAGCCGATCGACCGGTCATTGGCCGGCACAGCCGTGACGCCCCTCAGAAGTGGCCTCGGGACCCCGCAGTGATCCGAGCGGTCTATCCCACTGACGGCTCCGCGTTCGTCCGCGTTCTGGGTGGAGCCGGTGCCGCGATCGAGTTGCTCGGTGAGCTACCGGAGAACTGGCAGGTTCTGCCCTTTGGTGCGCGGCCCGTCCGGGACTTTCTGGCCGATCTGGACTTCTTCGTCTACTACCACGACCCGCGGTTGGTCGAGGCATTCGGTCGGACGATTCTGGAAGCCATGGCGAGCGGGGTGCCGGCGATCCTGCCGCCGCACTTCCAGCCCGTCTTCGGTGACGCCGCCACGTACGCGGAGCCGTACGAGGTTGCCGGACTGGTGCAGCGGCTCCGCGCGGATCGTACCGCCTACGACGCTCTTGTCGAGCACGCAGCCGAACGAACGCGGACGCGCTTCAACCATGGAGTGCACCGCGACAGAATCGAAGGTCTCATCGGTCCGCCGACGACGGTGAAAGCCGCCAGCGAGCGGGCAACCATCACGTCCGCGGTCAGGATGTCCTCGCGACCGGCAGTTCTGTTCATCACCAGCAACGGGGCCGGAATGGGCCATCTGACCCGGCTGATGGCCTACGCCCGACGGACGACACCGGATCTCGCGCCGCACTTCCTGTCCCTGTCACAGGCGGTGGGAGTGGCCTCCACCTACGGCTTCCCCTACGAATACCTCCCCTCGACTGGCGCCACCGGAATGGCGCCCCGTCGCTGGCACGATCTCTTCACCGAGCGGGTCAGCGACACCGTCACTCGGATTCGACCGGCGGTGATCGTCTTCGACGGAACCTGGCCCTACGAGGGGATTCGACGCGTCCGTGCCGCATTCCCGGAACCGCGGTGGGTCTGGTCCCGCCGGGGCATGTGGAAAGCCGGAAAAAGTGCGGAGCAACTGCTCAAAGAGACCTGGTTCGACGCGGTCATCGAGCCCGGCGACTTCGCGGCGCCCTTCGATGTGGGTGTGACAGCCGCTGCGTCAGCCACCCGAATCGGTCCTGTGACGCTGCTCGACCGCAGCGAACTGGAGGACCGAGCGGAAGCACGTCGTGCACTCGGCCTCGATCCAGACCCGCCGATGGCCCTGGTCTCACTCGGAGCTGGCAACATCAACGACACTCGAGGCGATGTCGGCGCCGCCGCAACGGCGCTGCGGCGTCTCGGTGTGGAGGTCTGCGTGACAGTCCCTGCGATTGCGGAGTCCGCTGGGGCCGCCGACGATCTCCACGTCATCTCCGATTTTCCTCTCTCGCGGCGCTTTCACGCGTTTGACCTGGCGATCAGTGCTGCCGGCTACAACTCTTTCCACGAGTTGCTCCGCTTTGGCGTACCGACCCTGCTGGTGCCCAACCGAGCTACCGCCCTGGACGACCAGGAGGGCCGCGCCCGGTTCGCTGCCGAACGAGGGCTGGCGCACCGGCTCGACGCGGTGACCGTCGACTCGGCCACGCCGCTGCTGCAGGATCTGTTGCAGCGCGGCCAAGAGATGGCCGGCCGGGCCGCCGCGCTCGACCCCGGCAACGGTGCCATTGAAGCCGCAGACCATCTGCGCCGGATCGCCGCCGGCGGATAGCACTTACCGATGGTTGATCACGACCCGCTCCGGCGGGCAGCCCGGGTAGCGCGCCGGGTGCCGGGATACCGATACGTCCGGCGAACAGTCGTACCCGGCCTGCGTGGCAGCGCGCTGGCCCGGACACTCGCCTTCCGAATCTTCGCCGCTGGGCCGGGAACCAAGCGGTCACCCAGACTGCCCAGCGACATCACCGGCGGCAACCTGCTCGGAGGGATCGGGGTCGAGCGTCTGCCTGTCGTGCTACTGCTTCTCCTCGGCGCGTCGCCCGAGCGCATCGGCGAGGTCGCTGAGGAGGTTGCCGCGGTTCAGGTCCTATCAGCTGGTTTCCGGCCGGTTTTCGTGATCGACACTCCCGCCTTCGGGCCGATTCGCCGGTTCGGCTATGTGGTTGAACTCGTCATGCCACGCGGGTCATGGACAGCGGAGGAGCCCTGGTCGGACTATCTGTGTCGGCGCATCGCCTCGATGGTGACCCAGTACGGGGCCTGGACGATGATCTCGGTGGGGCATGACGGCCTAGGCGAGAGCGGGCGTGCGGCGCTGGAGATTCTGCACTAGCGGGATCGGACCGGCTGGCGGCGCTGCTCGCGGGCGGGACGAGGGGCCCGGTAGAGTCCGGTGGCAAATCGAGAGGGGTTGCGGTGATCAGCGGGCTGCGGAGATTTGTGCGATCCCGGTGGCACCTGGTGGTTGGCGTCGCGGGCCTGTGCGCGGTTCCGCTGGCAGTGTGGGTGGCGGTAGTCGAGCGAAGCGTCGGACTAGTCGCCCTGCTCGCTCTCCAGGCTGTCGGCTTGGTAGGACTGGCCGTTCTTGGCGTGCGCGCGCTGACCATCTATCGCCGGGTGCGATACGTCGAGCTTCAGCTGAGCAGGCTGGCACCGACCGCGCGGGTGACTCCAGCCACGCGCGTAACTTCAGCCATGGGCGGGACCTCGGCCACGCCGGTGACTCCGGCCGCCCCTCCGGCGAAGAAGGTCGCCGCCAAGCGACCCGTGCGGCTGCCGAGCGACATCACTTCCGGAACAGTGCTGGGCGGGATTGGATCCGAGCGGCTTCCGGTCGTGCTTCTGCTGCTGGTGGGGACACCGGTGGAACGTATCGGCGACGTGGCCGAGGAGGTGGCGTCGGTGCAGGTCCTGGGAGCCGGCTTCCGGCCGGTCTTCGTCATCGACTCCCCGGTGTTTGCGCCGATCCGCCGCTTCGGCTATGTCGTCGAACTTGTCGTTGCGCGCAACTCGTGGAGCGCCGACGGATCGTGGTCGGAGTACCTGCGGCGACGGGTGGCCTCGATGATGGACCTGTACGGTGCCCGAGCGGTGATCACGGTCGGCGCTGACGGGCTCGGCGACGGCGGCCGTGCCGCCCTTGAGGCGTTCGGCTGACTCGTGGGACGCACCTGGATGCTCCGTGCGAACCCGCACAGCGACGACGCATGAGCCGGCCTGCGAGCGCCCTCCCCGCGGCGCGGTACTCCCGGTGAAACAACGATTTCGCAAACCACCTGCGACGAATCCACTGCCGCGGTAGGTTTACAGCGTAGACAAACACGATTCTGGGGGTGTGGGAGCGCCCAGGGAATAGGTGCGGGGACCTGCGGTCGTGAGTGAATCTCTTGAGGTTTTGTCGACCCCATTTACCGGGTCGACTGGCACGTCAGACCTTCCCGGGGGAGATCTGGAGGGGATTGAGCCAGCCCTTGCTGAGGTGCTGGCCGGTATCCTGCACGTCAAGCGGGCCTCGGTCGACAGCAACTTCTTCGATGACCTTGGTGCTGACTCGCTGGTGATGGCCCAGTTCTGTGCCAGGGTCAGGAAGCGGGCGGATCTTCCAGCCGTCTCCATGAAGCAGGTCTACCAGCACCCCACGATACGACAGCTGGCGGCGAGCCTCACCGAACCCGCGCCCAGTCCGGTCGAGGCTTTGGTAGCACCACGGACCGAGGCGGTTGAGCCACAGGGCACACCCCACTTCTTTCTGTGCGGAGCACTGCAGCTGCTGGCCTATCTAGTCGGTGCCTACCTAGCAACGCTGCTGGCAGTTCGAGGGTACTCGTGGATCTCGGCCGGTTCAGGCCCGATTGAGATCTATCTGCGGTCGGTCGCCTTCGGTGCCGGCAGCTTCGTGGGGCTGTGCATTCTTCCGATCTTGGCGAAGTGGCTGCTCGTTGGTCGGTGGAAGCCGCAGCAGATCCGCATCTGGAGCCTTGCCTACTTCCGCTTCTGGTTCGTGAAGACGGTGATCAACATGAACCCGTTGGCACGGGTTGCCGGTTCGCCGCTCTACGTGCTCTATCTGAGAGCGTTGGGCGCCAAGATCGGTCGGGGAGTGGTCATCCTCTCCCGCGCCGTTCCGGCGTGCACGGACCTGCTGACCATCGGGGACCACACCGTTGTCCGCAAGGACTGCAGCCTTAGCTGTTACCGGGCTCATGCCGGCCTGATCCAGACAGGTCCGGTCAGCATCGGCAGCGGCGTGTTTGTGAGCGAGGCGACGGTCATCGACATCGACACCTCCATCGGCAACGGGGCCCAGCTGGGCCATCGCTCCTCTCTGCACAACGGCCAAGCAATACCCGATGGCGAGCACTGGCACGGGTCTCCCGCGCAACGGACGGAGGTCGACTACCGGCGGGTGGAGCCGGCTCCCTGTGGACAACTGAGACGGGCCGTCTTCACGGTTGTGGAGCTGCTCAGCATGCTGCTTGTGACGCTGCCGCTGGCCGTCGGCGGCGTCACCATCTTTCTCGCCGCATTCCCGACGGTCAGCGCGGTCTTCGGCTCAGGTGCTGTGGACTTCACCAGCCTGGTCTTCTACCGCGATGTCGTGGTTGCCTCCCTCGTCGTCTTCTTCGGGTCGTTGATCATCGGGCTCCTCTTCATGATCACCGTGCCGCGGTTGCTCAATCTCGCCCTCGAACCTGAGAAGGTCTATCCGCTGTACGGGTTCCGCTACGGGGCGCACCGGGCGGTCACGAGGTGGACCAACTCCACCTTCTTCACCGGCCTCTTCGGCGACAGCTCCTACATCGTGCACTATCTGCAGTGGGTGGGCTACAAGCTCGCCCCCGTGCAGCAGACGGGGTCGAACTTCGGTACGAACGTGGCGCACGAGAATCCGTACCTGACCTCGATCGGCCGCGGAACCATGGTGGCCGACGGGTTGTCGATCATGAACGTCGACTACTCGGACACGTCCTTCCGGGTGTGCCGCGTGTCGATCGGTCCTCGCAACTTCCTTGGAAACAGCATCGCTTACCCGCCGGGAGGTAGGACGGGCGACAACTGCCTCTTGGCGACGAAGGTGATGGTCCCGATCGACGGCAGGGTCCGCGAAGGCATCGGGCTCCTCGGGTCGCCGAGCTTCGAGATCCCGCGGTCGGTCGAGCGAGACGCCACGTTCGATGATCTGTTGACCACCGGTGAGCTGGGGCGCCATCTGGCCGCGAAGAACCGCTACAACGTCCGCACCATGGGCCTCTTCCTTTTCGTCCGCTGGTTCAGCGTCTTCGTCGTGACCCTGTTTGCTGTGATCGGAGGCGAGTACTACGGCTCCTACGGGACGGCTGCGGTAGCGGCCGCCTCCATCGCCATTGTCGCCTTCAACCTGGCGTACTCCATCCTGGTCGAGCGGGCCGTGATGGGGTTCGGCGCCCTCAGCCCGAAGTTCTGTTCCATCTACGACCCTTACTTCTGGCGGCATGAGCGCCTGTGGAAACTGCTGGCACACCCGAAGATGTTCGATGGCACTCCTTTCAAGGTGCCGATCTGGCGGCTGCTGGGCGTTCGGATCGGGCGGAGAGTCTTCGACGACGGATGTGGCATTCCGGAACGCACGCTGGTCACCATCGGCGATGGCTGCACCCTCAATATGGGCAGCGAGATCCAGGGCCACTCACAGGAAGACGGCGCGTTCAAGTCCGACCGCATCACGATCGGCGCCGGCTGCACCCTTGGCGTCGGGGCGCTCGTCCACTACGGGGCGACGCTGGGCGACGGGGCGGTGGTCGCGCCCGACTCCTTCGTGATGAAGGGGACGCAGGTCGCGGCCTGCACCACCTGGGCTGGTAACCCGGCGAGGGAGATTCGTTCACCCCACCTGGACACGGCGGCGAGGCGGCCCGTGTTGACCGGGGGTCCGCGGCTATGACCGCCGTAGCCGAGGCCGGGCAGGACTTCTGGCGTGACGTCCTCGTCACGGGCGGAAGGACCACCCTCCCGCGGTGGACGCTGCAACCGATCATGGGCATCGCCGAACACGACGTTGCGCTGCCAGCCAGCCTGTTGGCGGCGTTGCATCGCTTCGCAGAAGACCTGGCCGTCCCGCTCAGCTCTGTTCTGCTGGCCGCCCATGCCAAGGTGCTGGCGGCGCTGTCAGGGGATCGGGAGGTCACGGTGGGCTACGTGACCGCTGGCGGTGGTGGGCCGCTACCGTGCCCGCTGACCACCGAGCCGGTCGCTTGGCGCGGTTTGGTGCTGGGGTGCCACCGGCTCGCCTCGGATCTGCTGCGGCACAAGGAATTCCCCGTCGAGGACCTTCGTCGTCACCTGGGCCTGACCGAAGTCTCGTTCGAGACGGCGGCCTCGGAAACCGGCCACTGCCCAGAGCTCGCGCGAGAGACGGTCGCTGCCGTAGGCATCGAGCAACAAGATCAACAGTTCGTTCTTCGGCTGCGTTACCGCACCGAAGCGTGGGACGCCGCCCATGCCGCCAGGGTCGCCGGGTATCACGTCGCCGCGCTTGGGCTGATGGCGACCAACCCGGACGGCGAGCACGTGCGGGACAGCCTGATCTCCAACGACGAGCGTCACTTCCAAATCGAGGGTCTTGCCGGACCGTTCCGGGAACTGCCGCGCGAGCGCTTCCATGAGCTGTTCGAGGGGCGGGTGCGGGCACGTCCGGATGCCGTGGCTGCGGTGTTCAAGGGTCGGCAGTGGACCTACGGGGAGCTGAACGCCCGCGCGAACAAGCTCGCGCACGCCCTGCTGCACCGCGGGCTACGCCCCGAGGACGTGGTGGCCGTCGTGACCGAGCGCAACCTGGACTGGATGGCCGCTGTGCTGGCCATCTTCAAGGCAGGTGGTGTGTACCTGCCGATCGAGCCGCACTTTCCGGCTGACCGGATAGCCACCATGCTGACCCGAGCTCGGTGCCGCATTGTGCTGACTGAGCTAGGGAGCACCCCCTCACTGGACCACGCGCTGCGGTCGCTGTCTGGAGTGGAGGATCTCTTGGTCACCGCCGCGTATGAGGAACAAGACACCGAGGGGAATCCGGGGATCGATGTGGCGCCGGATCAGCTCGCCTACATCTACTTCACCTCGGGATCGACCGGTGAGCCCAAGGGCGCGATGGTCGAGCATGCGGGCATGCTGAACCATCTGCTCGCCAAGGTCGAGGATCTGGCCGTGGTGGAAGGGCGCGTCGTCGCCCAGACCGCGCCGCAGTGCTTCGACATCTCGCTGTGGCAGCTGATGGCTCCGCTGCTCGTGGGCGCGCGCACGGTGATCATCGAGCAGGACGTCGTCCTCGACGTCGAGCGTTTCGTCGACAAGATCATTCACGAGAGCGTCACGGTGCTGCAGGTCGTGCCGTCCTACCTGGAGGCAGTGGTTTCCTATCTGGAGCAGGTGCCGCACACGTTGGCTGATCTTCGGTACGTGTCGGTCACGGGCGAGACGCTGAAGAAGGAACTGGCGCAGCGCTGGTTTGCTGTCCAGCCTGGAATCAAACTGGTCAACGCGTACGGGCTTACCGAGACCTCCGACGACACCAACCACGAGGTGATGGACCAGGCGCCGGGTCAGGAACGGGTCCCGCTGGGCCGGCCGATCAACAACGTGTACGTCTACGTGGTCGATGAGAACCTGGAACCGGTTCCCCTCGGCGCGCCGGGAGCCATCGTGTTCTCCGGGGTCTGCGTCGGACGCGGGTACGTGAACGACCCGGACCGCACGCGGCTGGCCTATCTGGCGGACCCCCACAGACCCGGTGAGCGGATCTACCGCGGAGGGGACTACGGCCGCTGGCTTCCTGACGGGAAGCTCGACTTCTTGGGTCGACGAGACAACCAGGTCAAGCTGTCAGGATTTCGGATCGAGATCGATGAGATCGAGAACGCGCTGCTCTCGGTGCCCGGCGTCCACGACGGTGCCGTGGTGGTGGCCGAACGGGGCGACCACACCAAGCACCTGCTGGCCTTCTACTCCAGCGACCGACAACTCGAGGCCGACGTACTCCACGACCAGCTGGCTAGGTCATTGCCGCAGTACATGGTCCCGTCGGTCTTCCACTGGCTGGAGGGGCTGCCGCTCACCTCGAATGGCAAGATCAACCGCAGAAGACTGGCGGAACTCGCGGCGAACCTCGACGTCGACAAGGACCTGTCACAGCGGCCCACGACCGCGACCGAGGAGCGGCTGACACGCGCGTGGAGCACCGTGCTCGGCATCCCGGAGGAACACATCGGTCGGCTGGACGACTTCTTCGACCGAGGCGGCACCTCCCTCGCCGCCGTCAAGCTGGTGATCACGCTGGACCGATCCGTGTCACTGAAGGATGTCACCCGTTACCCCGTCCTGGCGGACCTGGCTGCGCTTATGGATGGGCGACCCAGCCGCCAGCCAGACCTGCCGCCCCCGGGCGGCCACTTCATCCGCACCGGCCCGACCGACGCCGCACAGGCGGTACGGCGCGCTACCGAGCCGTTGGCTTATCGAGAAGCATTCTGAGAGGAACAACCATGTCGTTCTCATCACCAGCGTCGGTACTCGACCTGGAGTTTCAAGCAGGTAGGCCACCGATCCTCAGCGTCGACGGCATCGCGGACCCGCAGTCCTGGGCAGCCGAACAGCGAGATGCTGTCCGTGGGGTGGTCGGCGAGCATGGCTCGATCCTCATCCGCGGCCTCGGTCTGATCGACGCTGCACAGGTGGGAGCCGTCTTCCGCAGGCTGGCCAAGGACCTGATGGTTGAGAGGGAGGCATTTGCGACGCGCCGTAGCTATCCCGACGGGGTGTACTCCTCGTCCAAGTGGCCACCCCGGCAACCGATGTGCATGCACCATGAGCTCAGCTACCGGCTGGAGTTTCCCGGCCTGATGATGTTCGCCTGCCTCACCGCCCCCACCGACGGCGGGGCCACTGCGGTGGCCGATTCACCGGCTGTGCTTCGTGCGCTACCGAGTGAGCTGGTCGAGCGGTTCGAGCGTGAGGGTTGGCTGCTGACCCGGAGCTACAACGATGAGATCGGCGCCACGCTTGCTGAAGCCTTCGGCACCGACGACCGCGGTGAAATCGAGCGCTACTGCCGAGCCAACGCCATCGATTTCGAGTGGCAGCCTGACGGCGAACTCCGTACCAGACAGCTGCGCAGCGCGGTCGTGCGGCACCCGCTCACTGGGGAGCGCTGCTGGTTCAACCAGATCGCCTTCCTCAACGAGTGGACGATGGACCCGGAGGTGCGGGAGTACCTGGTGGATATCTACGGCGACGACGGGCTTCCCTTCAACACCCGGTTCGGTAACGGTGATCCGATCAGCCCGGACGTCGTACAGGTGATCAACGGCGTCTACGAAGCCAACACCGCACGGGAGTCGTGGCAGGCCGGGGACATGCTGCTCGTCGACAACATCCGCACCGCGCACAGCAGGGAGGCCTACGAAGGACCACGAGAAGTGCTCGTCGCCTTGGCGGACGCATCGCGGCTGGAGGACGGCCGGCCCACCCGCAAGATGGATGCAGCATGACCACGACGCGGATCGCGCCGACCGATTCGACAGTGTCCGAGCCGATTCCGGTCCCCGAGTTCGGGGTGATATCGGGCGCGCAAGTCCGGCAGGTCCTCCAGGGCCGGGAGAGCGAGGTGGTCGAGCTGGTCGAGGCGGCCTATCGGCTTCACAGCACCGGGCACACCGTCAACCCACCGTCCTACTTCCTGCGCTTCCCCGATCGGCCGTCCAGCCGGATCATCGCGCTACCGGCCTCGGTTGGTGGCCAGGTCCGCGTCGATGGTCTGAAGTGGATCTCGAGCTACCCGACGAACGTGGCGGCCGGGATCCCGCGAGCCTCCGCCGTGCTGATCTTGAACAGTCCCGACACGGGCTACCCATTCGCCTGTGTTGAAGGCTCGATCATCAGCGCAAGCAGGACGGCAGCGTTCGCAGCGTTGGCGGCTGACTGGCTCAGCCGAGCCCGTCCCCGTCCGATGCGGATCGGCTTCGTCGGTACGGGATTGATCGCCCGCTACATCCATACCTTCTTGTCGTGTACCGGCTGGTCCTTCGACGACATCGGCATCCACGACGTGTCGGTGGACAGCGAAGCCGGGTTCCGGACGTACCTGCAGCAGTCGGGGGTCGAGGGCAAGATCACCGTGCACGACGGTGCCGACCAGCTCGTCCGCGCCAGCGATCTGGTGATCTTCGCGACCGTCGCAGATCGACCGCATGTCACCGAGCTGTCCTGCTTCGACCACAACCCGCTGGTGCTGCACGTGTCGCTTCGCGACCTTGCACCTGAGATCCTGCTGGCCTCGACGAACTTCGTTGACGACATCGATCACTGCCTGAAGGCGAACACTTCGCCGCACCTGGCGGAACAGCTCGCGGGCAACCGCGAGTTTCTGCACGGCACGCTGCACGACGTGATGGCCGGGCGGGTCGCAGTGCCACCGAACCGCCCAGTGATTTTCTCGCCATTCGGTCTGGGAGTGCTGGATCTGGCGCTCGGCAAGTACGTCTACGACCAGGTCAGCCGCTCCGGTGAGCTTCACGTCGTTGACGACTTCTTTCATGAACTGCGCCGATACGGCTGAGGCCTGGCGCTTAAAGAGATAGGGGGGCAATGGTGCAAGTCATCTCGGTTCCACAAGATTTCGACGAGGAGGACCTCTACGTCGACCTCGGACCAGTCTTCGGACGATCCCTGTTCCTGAAGTGTGAAGGCTTCAACTTCGCCGGTTCGATCAAGCTGAAGGCCGCAACCGCCATGGTGGAGGCCGCCGAAAGGGACAGGCTGCTGAATCCGACTTCGATCCTGGTCGAGTCATCGTCGGGCAACCTCGGGGTTGCCCTGAGCATGATCGCCGCCAGCAAGGGCTATGGCTTTTTGTGTGTGACCGACTCCCGCTGCAACCTGTCGACCAGGCGCCTGATGGAGGCATTGGGAAGCCAGGTGCACATCGTCACAGAGGCGGATCCGGACACCGGCTTCCTGGGAGCCCGGATCGACTATGTGCGTGCACTGTGCGCATCAGATGACCGATTCGTGTGGCTCAACCAGTACACCAACCAGGAGAACTGGCGGGTGCACTACAACAGGACGGCGCCGACCATCGCGCGCGACTTCCCAGAGCTCAGCGTCTTGTTCGTCGGCGCCGGCACGACAGGAACACTGATGGGCTGTGCACGCTACTTCCGGGAGCGCCAGCCAACCGTACGGGTGGTGGCCATCGACACTGTCGGCTCGGTCGCCTTCGGTGGGCCGTCCAGCCGGCGGATGATCCCGGGCCTCGGCACCAGCATCCGTCCGCCTCTGCTCGACGAGTCCTACATCGACGAGGTCGTACGGGTGGAGGAGGTGGACACCATCCGTGCCTGCCACCGCATGGCCAGGAGGGGGTTCTTGTTCGGCGGCTCCACCGGCACAGTCGTCAGCGGAGCGATGGCCTGGCTGGACAAGCATCGAACTGGTGGAGTCACCGCTGTGACCATCGCCCCAGACCTGGGCGAGCGCTATCTCGACACCGTGTACCAGTCGAACTGGGTGGCGGCACTCTACGGCGAGAACATCCTGACATCGCTCGGGCTGGTCGACACTCGACCAGCTGCCGCGGTACCGGCGTCATCGTCGGCGGCTGCCCGGGCCGACAACCGGACCGGCGAAACAAAGACTGCCGCCTGACTGCTGCGGGCGCCTCCAGTGCACAACAACGCGCGAACAACGACATGCCGATGACTAGGCGGCGAACAACACCTCAGGCGGCAGCCGAGTCAGTCGGGGATCGATGCCTTCGCGCCCGACCGCGAGCGTGCAGACGTACGCCTGGTCGACGCACAGACTACTGAGCCACAGGCTGACCGGCGGAGCGCTCGGCGATGTCACGGGCGTGGCTGCCCAACTGAGGAGCGAAGGGAGTGTGACGGCATTGGGATCCAGGTCCAGCCCGGTGCCAAGCGCCTTCAGGACGGCCTCCTTGCCGGTCCAGTAGTGCAGGAAGACCTCCCAGCGCTCTCCCGGCGGAGCCTGCTCCACCCGGAGACGCTCGGTTGGCGTGAGGGTCAGCTCCAGCAGCTCACCGGAGAGGTCCTGCCGAGGCGTCCTCGGCTCCACGTCCACGCCGATAGGCCCGTCAGCGGCGACGGCGATCACCAGCAGATCGCCGCCGTGAGCGACGGAGAAATGAAGTGGCGCGGAGCCCGCATCGTCTGCGGCCCGTAGCCGCGGCTTACTGTGCGGCGCGCCGCAGGTCGGGCAGGTCCTGTCGATCTCGATGCGGTCCGGTGCCACCTCAAGGTAGCGGGCGAGGAGCAGCCGGAGCAGCCCGCGGGAGAGCGTATCGAGTACTTGACGGCCTCTAGAGCGCTCAACGTAGTCGCGCTCCGCCGGTACCAGCACCCGAGCAAGAGCGGCAGAGTGCCCCGCGAACTCTGGGATGCTGGCGATCCAGACATCACAGCCGCCTTCACGCAAGGCCTTCTCCGCTCCGATCTGCTGCTGCGGGCATCACCCGCGACATTCGACATCCGTGGCACAACTCCGCGACCTACTGGAAAGTGTCCGATCGGACCGTTAGCGTAGTGCAGGCCGGGGCGCCTAGCGATTCCCCGGGCGAGGCGTGGCGGCTGTCCGACCTGGACGGGCGCAACATCGGGACTGGTGAGGGATTGCAGGGGTACGCGGTGACAGGTGCGGCAGCGATTATCGGGCTTGGCTACGTGGGCCTCCCGCTTGCCCTCGAGGCGACTCGGGCAGGGGTCGCGGTTATCGGAATCGATATCAACAACGAAGTCATCGCCGGACTGAATGCCGGCAGGTCGCATGTGGACGACCTCTCCGACGCCGACATCGAGGAGATGCTGGACCACGGTTTCCACGCGACGTCCGACTTCTCGGAGCTGGCCAATGCCGAGACGGTCGTCATCTGCGTCCCCACCCCGCTGTCCACCGACGGAGCACCGGATCTGGCGCCCATGCAGGCTGCCGTCCGCTCGGTGACCGACCAGCTGCACCCGGGAATGCTGGTCATCTTGGAGTCGACCACCTATCCCGGTACGACCGACGAGCTGGTCCGACCCGTACTGGAGGAGTCCGGACTGATCGCCGGTCAGGACTTCCACCTCGCCTACTCGCCGGAGCGCATCGACCCGGGCAACCCGACGTACGGACCCAAGAACACCCCGAAGGTCGTCGGTGGCCACACGCCTGGCTGTACCGACGCGGCAGCCGCCTTCTACGGCAGTTTTGTCGATACAGTGGTACGCACCAAGGGGACCCGCGAGGCGGAGATGGCCAAGCTGCTCGAGAACACGTATCGGCACATCAATATCGCCATGGTCAACGAAATGGCCCGCTTCTGCCACGAGCTGGGTATCGACCTGTGGGACGTCATTGCAGCCGCAAGCACCAAGCCTTTCGGTTTTCAGGCATTCCGGCCCGGTCCGGGGGTCGGCGGTCACTGCATTCCCATCGACCCGAACTACCTCTCCCACAATGTGCGTGCCCGACTCGGCTATCCCTTCCGATTCGTCGAGCTTGCCCAGGAGATCAACGCGACCATGCCGGCGTACGTCGCGCGGCGTGTCCAGGATCTCCTCAACCTTGACGGCAAAGCGCTTCGTGGGGCCAAGGTCGTGCTGCTCGGCGTCACGTACAAGCCGAACATCGCCGACACCCGAGAGTCACCGGCCGTCCGGCTGGCGAAGATCCTGCGCGCGCAGGGCGCCGACCTGAGGTTCCATGATCCTCACGTCAAGGGCTGGGCTGTGGACGGAACTGAGGTGCCCCCGGTGATGGATCTGATCGAGGCCGTCCGGGATTCCGACGTCTGTGTGCTGCTGCAAGATCACGCCGCTTACGACATCGACGCGATCGCCACTCAATGCCGACGATTGCTCGACACCCGCGGTGTGACCAAGCCGGCCGACAATGTCGAGTTGCTCTGACCCTCCACCGAGGCCACCTTTCCGATATGAAGCTGTCTGCCCCTCCGCGAACTCGGAAGCCCGACGTGGCGACCGGTGAGGAAGCCGGCTCTCGAATCCTGGTTGTGACGGTTGTCCATCACCCTCAGGACTCAAGGATCTGGTTCCGGCAGATCGACGCCCTGCTGGCTCACGGCTGGAAGATCACCTTCGCAGCACCCTTCTCCGGGTACGGACTGCCGGTTCCGCCCGACCACGATGCCCAACACGGCTCCGGGTCACTGCATTGCATCGATGTGCCCCGTTCCCACGGACGTCGGCGCATCGGTGCCGGATTGGCGGCCCGGCGGGTGATCCGTGAGCAGGCGCCGCACCACGATCTGGTGCTGCTGCACGATCCGGAACTGGTGCTCTCGGCGGCTGGACTGGGAATTGACCATGTGGTGTGGGACGTGCACGAGGATGCAGCCGCGGCAATCCATGTCAAGGAGTGGATGCCCCGAGCATTGCGTCCCGGAGTTGCCCAGCTTTGGCGGGCTCTTGAGCGGGTGGCGGAGCGCAAGTACCGATTGTTGCTGGCGGAGTCGGCCTATCAGGTCCGGTTCGAGCGTACTCACCCGGTTGTGCCCAATGCCGTGACGGTGCCCAGCACGATCACCGAGCGTGGCTGGGACCGAGTCATCTACCTCGGATCCGTCACCCGGGCCCGAGGAAGCCTCACCATGATCGAAGTTGGCCGCGAGCTGCGCCGTCGTACCGACGGAGCTATGCGACTTGAAGTCGTGGGGGAGGCCCACGATCCTTTGGCTGCGACCGAACTGCACCGAGCCCATCAGCGGGGAGACCTTGTCTGGCACGGTTTTCTGCCGAGCGATGAGGCACTGAAGGTCGTCAGTGGAGCCCTTGCTGGGTTGTCACTACTGGAGGACCAGCCGAACTTCCGGTCCAGCATGCCGACGAAGGTGATCGAGTACTGCGCCATGGGCCTGCCTGTGATCACGACGCCTCTCCCGCTGGCGGTTGACCTGGTGCGCCGAGCGGAGGCGGGAGTTGTCGTGCCTTGGCACGACCCCGCTGCTGTCGTCGACGCATTGTTGATGTTGCGTGATCACCCCGCGCGAGCGCAGTCAATGGCAGAGAACGGCTATCGGGAGGCTCGAGACCATCACGACTGGCGTGACGGATCTATCGTCTTCGTTGCCCTGATGGAGCTGATGGCGAAGGACAGCGGCACCGTGCGCGCCACGCGGGTGAAGTGAGCGAACTGCGTCGCTGATCAGCGGTCGCAGCCGCCATCCTTGTCCGGCCGGGAGTACGGCTGCGCCAGATCCTCAATCCCTTTGTAGGCGTACGGGTCCTCGCCGGCCACCATCACGATGTCTCGGTAGTCCGCGCCGGCCATGTGCTGACCGTCCACCGGCGGCCGCCACGGCAGCAGTGACTCCGCGCTCATGTAGTGGTTGGCCAATGCACGTCGATACCCGTGCCGACCGGAGTTCTCCAGCGACCGGTGCAGCAGGTAGCCGTTGAAGAACAGCGCCGTACCCGCGGGGATCTCCACCGGCACCGCGTCCTGCTCGTCATACGGGAAGTTGTACGCCTCGGTGGTGCAGTCGAACCGTGGGTCGGTCTGCTCACGGGACGGGTAGAGAACACCTCGTCTGTGTGAGCCGGGCAGGACCCAGAGACAGCCGTTCTCCACCGTGGCGTCATCCAGCGCGATCCACACCGCGGTCAGCGAACGGTCCCGGGTAGGGATGAAGAACTCGTCCTGATGCCAGGCCTGTCCCGGCTTTCCCTCGCTCTTGATGAACAGCATGGACTGCATGGCCTTGACGTTGGGTCCGATCACCCCGGTCAGCGCCGACACGATCCGCGGGTGCAGCAGCGCCTTCCGGGCCGCCTCGGACAGCTTGTGCGGGTAGTGGATGCACAGGAACCGCCGCAGCACATCCTCATCGGACTCCGAGTTGGGGGGCGTAGCCGGCTCGGAACCGTCTTCTTGGTTCCACCAGCCGTAGCCGATCTCGCCGAGATCCCCACGACACAGCCGCAGAGCGTCGGCGTTGATCTCGGCCACCTCGTCGGGGTCAAGCGCGTCCCACAACAGTGCGAAGCCATGCTCGCGGTAGTGGTTGACGAACGCAGGTCCTGATCGGTCGAACAGGATGAGACCGGCGTCGGTGACTGTCCGGTCGTCGAGGGTCGAGGTCATGCCAGGCGGTCCTTTCCGGATCGACGTAGCACTCAATGTGCCAAAGGAAGCGCCGCGTTCCAATGTCGCGTAGGCACGGATTACTATCTGAAAGTGACAGCGGGCGACGCGGCAGTGCGCGTGCTGAGTCTTGTCCAGGTGGCCGACTACCCGGCTGGTGCGGCATTCGGGCCGAGACGGCTGAACGAGGACGAGTTCGTCTGGGTGCTTCGTGGGTCTGCGGTCTGGACGGTCTCCGGCGGAGACGAGCGCATCCCGTTGGGCGGCCCGGTGGCGAGCCGGCTGCGTCCCGGCACGCTCGCGCTGGCCCGGGCCAACACTGTCGATTCCTACCAGTGGGATCCCGACAGTCTTTCAACGCACGCGTACGTCCATTTCCAGATCGAGAGTCCCGGCGCCTTCGGTGCTCCCAGCACCTGGCCGCTGACGCGGGACATGTCACGGCTGCCGGTGCTGTCCGCCCTATCCGACTACCTCCTCCAGCTTGCCGGGCAGGAGGGGGATCGCGCACGCGAACGCAGCGACCAGCTGATCGCCCTACTGCTCGACCTGTACGTGCGCGGACCACTAGAGGAGCAACACCAACTGCCGCCATTGATAGAACGAGTCCGCGAACATGTCCGCCGCCGCTGGGAGCGCGACGGGCCCCAGATCGTCCCGGTGGCCGATCTCGCCGCCGCCGCCAGCACGTCCACCGGACACCTGTTCCGGATTTTCCGGGAAGAGTATGGATGTGGCCCGGCACGAGCATTGGAACTGATCCGGCTGGCCAGAGCCGCCACCGCGCTGCAGCGCAGCAACGCCTCGTTGGCGCAGATCGCTGAACTGAACGGTTTCGCCAGCGCCTATCATTTCTCGCGCCGGTTCGCCGCAACGTACGGCTCACCTCCGGGGCGCTTTCGGTCTCACGCGGAGAACGAGGATCCACTGGGTCCCGTCCGACGACAGGGACTGCTACCCCTGAGCATGTCCTTGACCACGCACACCGCTGCCGGGGGGCAGAAATAGGGCGAACCTCACTAACATAAGGGGAGGTCAACAGGGGGGATGACATGTTGGACCGGCTCCGTGGCTACTTCTCCGCAATAGTCGCTGTTGTTTGTGCGGTTCTCAGCACTTCCATTTGGGGCGAGTCTGCGGCTGCTCAGGTCGGTGCCGTGGTGGCGAGTTGCGTGCTCGGGCTGCTGATCGATATCGGGCTGTCCTGGCTGACCAGAAACGTCAGGCCATTCAGAGAGGCGCTGGACAGGCGAGAGTTCTTCGTGGGCAGCTGGCTGCAGTACAACGTCCGCGATGTCTTCGGGGCGAGTTCTCAGCAGGTGTCCGGCTTTGCGATCTTTGTCGTCTCCTACGACGCTCGAACTGACACCCACAGCCTGGCGGGCCGAGCATACCGGGGGCAGGACGGCGGCCTGGAGGCGCGATGGAACTCGGAGCCGGGATTCCTGTTTTCGCCCGACTATCGCAAGCTCACGTACGTGTTCCAAGGCACTGTGGCGGATTCCCAGTCAGGCGCTGACCCGAGCAGAAGGGGAATTGTCGAGGTCAGGTTCAACAACAACCATGTCAGTGGTGAAGGGACTGTGCACCACGTTGCTACCAAGACCATGCGGCTCTTCGACCTGCATAAGATCACGGACTCTTGGCTGGCATCGGGGGGCCACCGAATCTTCGCGGCAGACCTCGATAGCGCCGCACTCCGGGACAAGTTCGCGGCGGAGAATGCAGAGTCGCTGACACGCGGCAGCGCCGGGACCGAAGGGCCTGCCGACCCGACGGGCCGAGGTCAACGCCGAAGCATTCGCGGCTGAACTGCCGACCTCGTCGCCGCACAGGTTCGTCGAGGCAGCATTTTCCTCGGCACCGCAGTGAAATGTCGGCGCTGGAGGGCAGAATCAACCCATGCTGTTGTCCCGGATCGCGAGTACGTCGGCCGCCCTCGCGGCTACACGATCACGGATCGCCAAACGCGATCTGATTGCGGAGGTGCTGCGTGAGGCAACTGCCGACGATGTCGAGGTGATCGTGTGCTACCTGTCCGGCAGCCTGCGCCAGCGGCGAACCGGACTCGGCTGGAAGTCGCTCCAGGACTTGCCGGAGCCGGCCCTCTCCCCGACCCTCACGGTGCACGAGGTGGACGCCGCCATGGAGCGGATCGCCGCCCTGAGCGGTGCCGGATCTGGCATTTCCAGGGCCCGCCAGGTCGCCGATCTGCTTGGGCGAGCGACTCGGACCGAGCAGGACCTGCTCCGTGGGTTGATCTTCGGCGACCTCCGACAGGGCGCACTGGAGGCCCAGGTCCAGGAGGGCCTGGCGCTGGCCTTCGATGTCCCGCTGGCATCGGTGCGACGAGCGGCCATGCTGCTCTCGTCCACCACCTCTGCGGCGGCCCTGCTGGTCTCCGAAGGCCCCGAGGCGCTGGAGCGGGTCGGTCTCCGAGTCGGCACGCCGGTCCAACCCATGCTCGCCGCCAGCGCGCCGGATGTGGAGGGGGCGCTCGCCAAGAGCGGCCTGCCCGCGGTCGTGGACTACAAGCTCGACGGCATCCGGGTCCAGGTCCATCGGGACCCGAACGCGGTGCGGATCTTCACCCGCAGCCTCGACGACATCACGTCCCGGCTGCCAGAGGTCGTCGACATCGTCCGGAGTCTGCCGGCGGAGCGGCTCGTTCTCGATGGGGAGGTGCTGGCCCTTCGTCCCGACGGCCGTCCAGAGGCATTCCAGGTGACCGCCTCCCGGGCGGCGACCAGTATCGAGGTCGACCCCACGATGACCCGAACCCCCTTGATGGTGGCGTTCTTCGACCTGCTGCACGTCGACGGTGCCGATCTGGCGGACCGACCGCTTTCGGTGCGGATGGAGCGGATGCGGCAGGTGCTGCCTCAGACGCTGATCGTGCCACGCGCAGTGTGCGACAGCCCGGATGCGGTCGCGCGCCTATTTCGCAGCGCCGTCGCCGAGGGCTTCGAGGGTCTCGTGGTGAAGAACCCGGCTTCGGCGTACGCGGCCGGACGACGCGACTCGGCCTGGGTGAAGCTCAAGCCGAGGCACACCTTCGACCTGCTGGTGACAGCAGTGGAATGGGGGAGTGGTCGTCGGCAGGGGTGGCTGTCCAACCTCCATCTGGCGGCCCGCGACCCGGACTCCGACCAGTTGATCATGCTCGGAAAGACCTTCAAGGGACTGACCGACGAGATGCTGACCTGGCAGACCGAGCACTTCCTGAGGTTGGAGACCGGGCGAACCCGAGGCACGGTGTATGTGCAGCCCTCGACGGTGGTGGAGATCGCCTGCGACGGGCTGCAGGCGTCGACCCGCTACCCGGGAGGCGTCGCCCTCAGGTTCGCGCGCGTGCTTCGCTACCGTACCGACAAGGCAGCAGACGAGGCCGACACCATCGACACGGTGCGGGCCCTGTCGACAATCCAGACTGACAGCGACTGAGGTCGGTCAGTCCTGCAGTGCGGGGATCACCTCTCGTTCGAACAGCTCGATGCCGCTGCGGTCGTAGGCCGCCTCCGCGAAATAGGTGATCGCGTAGGTCATGCCGAGCTCGCGCAGGCTGTGCAGGGTGGCGACGATCTTCTCCGGCGTACCTACCAATGGCCCGCTGCGGAGCTGCTCCACGGTGGACGCCGCCTTGGACGGGACGCTCTTCGCGAGATGCTCTCCGATCCAGCGCAGCCGGTCCTCGACCTCCGCGTCGGTCTCGCCGATCACCACGTTGTAGTTGGCCGAACGCGTGATCGCGTCGAAGTCCCTGCCCAGCTGCGCGCAGTGCTCGGCGAGCACTGACGACTTGTGCTGGAACCCCTCTGGGCTTCCGTCGAAGTTGGTGTACTGGGCATACTGCGCGGCGACTCGGAGCGTCTTCTTCTCGCCTCCACCGGCAATCCAGAACGGGATGCTCGGTCCAACGTCTGGCCCGGCCGCCTGCTGCAGCGGCTGCGGGTAGCAGCGTGCACCGTCGGCCTGATAGTGCAGCCCGTCCAGCTTCGCGGTGCCGGAGCGCCACATCTGCGCCATGATCTCGACGCCCTCTTCGAGCGCGCCGATCCGGGCGCCGGCGCCGGGGAAGCCGTACCCGTAGGCGCGCCATTCGTGCTCGTACCAGCCGGCACCGATGCCCATCTCGATCCGGCCACCGCTGACGAGGTCGATGGTCGAGGCAACCTTGGCGAGGTAGGTCGGATTGCGGTAGGCCATACAGGTGCACATCTGGCCGAGCCGGACACGTTCGGTGATGGCGGCAAATGCGGCCATCAGGCTCCACGCCTCGTGGGTGGCTTCCTGCGTAGGTTCGGGGACGGTGTGGAAGTGGTCATAGACCCAGATGGACTCCCACGCATAGCTGTCACCGGGGACACCGGCTCCAGCCGGCGCGCTGTCGGCGTACTGAGCCAGGGAGCTCATTACCGACCACTGTTCGGCAGGATCGATGCCTACCAGATCCTGCCGCCAGCCCTGAGGTACGAAAAGTCCGAAGCGCATTGGGTCAATGTAGCAATCAAGGAGCGGCGATCAGTCCGCGGACCTTGTTGATCTTGACACCGAGCGCACCGAGGTGACGTCCACAGCCGAGGTGAACGCCACCGGTGCTGCTGTGTCGGGTCAGCGAGTGACCAGACCCGCGGTCTGTGATTTGGCGGCGGCGAAGCGCTGCTGAGCGTCGGCCCAGTTGACCACGTTCCACCACGCCTTGACGTAGTCGGCCTTGACATTCTTGTACTGCAGGTAGAAGGCGTGCTCCCACATGTCAAGCATGATGATCGGAACCTGGGCGACCGGGACGTTGCCCTGCTGGTCGTACAGCTGCACGATGTTGAGCCGCTGACCCAAGGTGTCGTACGCCAGGATGGACCAACCAGACCCCTGGATGGCGTTGGCGTTGGCTTCGAAATGAGCCCGGAACTTGTCGAAGCTGCCGAAGTACTCATCAATGGCGGTGCCGAGGTCGCCATCCGGCTTGTCGCCGCCGTCGGGTGACAGGTTCGGCCAGAAGATCGAGTGGTTGATGTGGCCACCGAGGTTGAACGCCAGGGTCTTCTCCAGACCGCCGACGCTCCCGAAAGAGTCCTGGTCTCGCGCCTCCTCGAGCTGCTCGAGGGCGGTATTCAGGCCCTTCACGTAGGTGGCGTGATGCTTGGTGTGGTGCAGCTCCATGATTTCGCCGGAGATGTAGGGGGCCAGTGCGCCGTAGTCGTAGGGAAGGTCGGGGAGGTCGTATGCCGCCATGAGTTTCCTCTCGCAGATGGGAATGATCGTGTCCGTCGAACTCGCGTCCGATCCTACGCTCGTCGTAGTGCACGCTGCAGCCGGTCGACCGTCCACCCTGCGCCAGTCGGTGCGGGTCGCAACGGGGGCCTAGAACATGCAAGAACCGGCAGCGAGCGCCTGGGTGACGTCGCTGCCGGTTCTCCTGCGCCGGTGGGTCAGAGAGTGATCACGAGAACGGGAGAGTGATCACCGACTGGTTTCCGGTGCCCAAGGTGGTCGGTGCCCTGCCGATGGCATTCCAGACCTCGACCTTGACGATACCGTTGGAAAGGTTGCCGAGCGTTCCGGTTGCCGACAGCAGCTGCTGGCCTTGGGTGTAGTGCTCGTAGCCCTGCACTGGGTCGGTAGCGAAGTAACGGTAGGTCTCCGTACGATCGAAGCTGCCGTTCCCGGTCAGGTCGTAGGACACCTTGACCTGGACCCCGTTGCCGACCGCGGCGCCGGCGTCCACGAACAGGTCAAACGCTGTCTGCGTTCCGGTGTACGTGCCGTTCTGACCCGTGGCGGTGAACGCCGTGACACTGTGCGGAATGCCGTCGAACTCGCCATTCGCCGGCGCGATCGACACCGATCCAGCGGTGCCGGCGGCACCCAGACCACCCGCAGTCGTCAGGAACCGCTTCGGGCTGGTGGCCGGGGCAGTCGCTGTCGCGGTTGCTGTTGCGGTCGCCGTCGGAGCGGGGGCCGTCGCCGTGGCGGTTGCCGTGGCGGTCGGGGCAGGTGCGGTGGGGCTGGTAGTGGCCGTGGGCGGCGGAATCGTCGGACTTGCCGTCGTGGTGGCCTTGGCGCTGCCGCCGCTGAAGGTCTGTCCACCGGTAGCAATGGTCTTGCCGGCCGGGGCCTGGACGACCTTGCCGTCGGAGAAGGTGACGGTGATCGCCCCCGCCGAGATGTTGGACACGACGTAGGTCTTGACCCCCGCCTTGGTGAAGGCGATGGACAGCGGGTGGTTCGCCGTCAGCGTTGTGTCCACGTTGCCCAGTGCGGCGAGATTACGCAGCCAGTGGAACGTGTGCGCCTTGGACTCGCCCTCCTCGGAGATGAAGTTGGGGTTCGCCTGGTACTTCGACAAGGCTGCTGCCGGGTCACCCAGGGCGAGGTACTCCCACAAGATGTCCTGCCAGACCTTAGGTTCACTGCCGCTGTTGGTCACGACCTCGTTGTAGTTGATCTTGTTGTAGGCCGGCTTGTAACCGAGGTACAGGTGGCTGCCGGTGATCGGCAGCTGGTTGATGCCCTGAATCTTCTCTGGCTCGGCGCTGAACCAGGTTGCATAGGCGCCACCATCGCCCCAGACCATTCCCACAGTGCTGTGACCGAAGGCGGACGGGAAGATGTCGTTGTCGACGTCGAACCAGTAGTTCTCGATCGCAGCTTCCTGCGTGGTGTAGATGTAAATGCCGGCGTCTCGAACGGCGGTGTTTCCGGTTGCCTGGCCCCACTGGATCAGGGCGCCCGCGAAGTTCATCCCCTCGGACGAGGACTCCTGGTTGTTGCCAGCGGCGAAGGACCCGTGACCGGAGGCCCAGTCGTGGCCGGCGTAGATGTCGAAGTCCCGCAGGTAGGGGAACATCGTGTCGGTCCGGTCGTAGTTGTTCGCGTCCTTGATCAACAAGTTGACCATTCCGCCGTACTGGCTGGATGCGGCCCAGGCCGGGTCGAACTTGGCCAGGGTCGCCGCTGCGGCGATGTAGTAGCCGTAGTGGAAATGGTGGTCGTTGAGCTCCTGGTCGGAGCCATAGCTGGCGCCGTACCCGATCAGCGTGCCCCACTTCTTGTCGTAGTAGAAGAGATGGTCGACCTCACCGGCCGATGCGGTGAACCAGTTGTTCAGCGTCGCCTTCATCGATGCCAGTGCCTTGTCGCGGACTGCCACATTGCCGAGCTGGTCGGCGATCTCAGCGATCCGTGCGGCTCGTCCCAGTCCCTTGCCGGTCCAGTACGTGTCAGGCTTCTGACCTGCCTGGGGGTCGTCGGCCACTGCGTTCAGCAGGTTGGTCAGCGTCGTCTTGTCCGCTCCCACGTTCGTCGCGACCGCCGGCACCTCCGGAAGCACCCCCCGGTACTTCATCACGGTCTTGAACTGGCTGACGCCGACGAGGTTCTTCATCACTCCGCGCGGTGAGACGTAGGTCTGGGCGGCGGGTGTGGCGCCGCTCAAGGACTTCCACTGGTGCGGGTAGAGCGAGACCACCGTGCCGGCCTGCGTCCCCTCCGTGTTGGTGGTCGTGAACGCGTAGGTGGCGGACACGTTGCCGGCCGTGGCGTCGTAGCTGTAGGTCAGCTTGGTGCCGGTGACGGGCGAGTACGCGTATGTGCCGAACGACGTGGCCAGCGCGGTCCGATCGGCGTTGGTGCTCGCACCGGTGGTCGGCAGCACCGCAACGGTGAAGTAGTTCTTGCCGGCCAGTGACGAGGTGATCGTCGAGCCGCTCACCGACCAGGTGGCGCCGGTGGGTGCGTACGCGACGTAGTCATGCTCGCGAATGCTGAAGCCGATCCGCGACCCGCTGTTGGCCCAGACCGTCGGCACTCCGTCGGTGCTGATCTGGGCGTTTCCGCCAGAGGTCTGGTAGTACGACATCGGCAGCCCGTGCCCGATGGTGGCCTTCAGGGACCGGGTGCCGTCGCTCCAGATCGGGGTGACGGTCCAGTCGGTCCAGTTGTTGACCTTCACGTTGCCTGCCGTGAGGCCCGCCACGCCGACCAGTACGTCACGGGTGTAGGGGAACTTGTACTCCCCGACGCCGGTGGAGGTACCGGTGATCACCGGCTTGGTGGTGTAGGAGATGCCCAGACCGCCCGGGTAGGTGTCGTAGGCGGCCGGGTGGGCCATCATCGGCTCACCAAAGGCGCAGTCGGTCTTCTTGAACAAGATGGAGGACCACCAGTCATTGGTGGGAACTGCGCCCGCGGGTGCATCCGTGGTGACGAACGCCCGGGGGTTGGTGGAGAGGTCGCCGCACCCTGTTGGCAGGGAGCCGCCGGCAGGTAGGGTCTCGGTGTACGAGCCGGCGCCGAGGATGGCCGCCTCGGCTGGACGGGAGAAGCTCGCCGAGAAGAACGTGCCGAGCACGAGGGCGAGGGCAAGCAGTGAAGCTGTGGTGCGATACCGGCTCAGTGGCGCGGGCCTTGCTTCCTCAACGCCGCAGGGTACGGCGTCGGGGGTGGGGGGAACTGTCACTTCGTACTCCTTGGGGGGGCGGATGAAGAAGTGCGCGGTGGGAGCGCTCTCATGGCATAACGTCACCGTAACGTTTTGGTGTGATCTTCGTCAATGGATTGGTACAAAACGGTAGCCCGCCAGAAACAGTGGTCTGCTCAGCAGTCCCAGGAGCTCTCTCCGGCGTTACTACTGGCGCTGAGTTATGTCAGCGCGGTTTCGTCAACCTCGGGATGGCGTGATCATGAGCGAGGTCGGACTGTGAGGACTCGGAAACCTTTGGCGCTCGCGACCCGGACGCAGTCGTAGCCCTGCTCGACCAGCCAGCGCTGCAGCGAGTCCGCGCCCAGGTTCTTGCCCACGACCAGCCGGGCAACACCACCCGGTGTCAGGCGGGGAAGCCAGTCGAGCAGGAGCTGGTGCAATGCGTCCTTGCCGACCCGGATTGGCGGGTTGGACCAGATCTCGTCGTAGCGGGCATCGCGCGGAACCTGGTCCGGCTGCAGCGCTCGCACCTGACTCGATACCCCCAGCGCCTGCGCATTGGCGGCGCACAAGCTGAGTGCCCGCTCGTTCACGTCGACCGCGTCCACCAGCGCGCCCGGACAGTTGAGAGCGACGGCGACAGCGATCGGGCCGTAGCCACAGCCCAGATCGAGCAGGCGTGGGCTGCCCTGCGGGATCGGCGACTCCCGAAGGAGCACCGCCGTACCAAGATCAAGTCCACCGCCGGCGAAGACACCGTTGGCGGTGATCAGCTCCAGCTCCGCGCCCCAGATGCGGGCCCGGATGGTCCGCCGGTGCTCGGGACCCGAAGGGCTGTCGGAGAAGTAGTGATCAGCCATGTGCCACCGCGCGCGCCGACCGCGCCGTCACCGACCTGCTGCGGAGCTGGTCGTCGGGTGGATAGCGGACCTCTTCCAGCGTCAGTCCGCGGGCTGCAAGCACTGGAACACCGGAGTCACGGACGGCTGCCTGCTGAACAGCGCTCAGCCAGTCCAGCGAGCGACGGCCCGAGCCGACAGCGACCAGGGCTCCGACCAGCGACCTGACCATCGAGTGACAGAAGGCGTCGGCTCGGACCGTGACCTCGATGGTGTCCGCCAGCGGGCCGTGTGTCACCCGACGGGCCGACAGCTCGAGCAGGGTTCGGATGGTCGTGGCTCCTTCCCGACGCCGGCAGAAGGCGCCGAAGTCACGAAGGCCGACCAGCATCGCGCCGCCGGCGTTCATGCGTTCGAGGTCGACCGCCTCGGAGATCAACGTGATCTGGTGCCGCATCAGCGGGTCGACCCGGGCGCCGGCATCCATCATCCGGTACGAGTACCGGCGCCAAACCGCCCCGAACCGAGCGTCGAAGTGATCGGGCGCGCGGGACACGGACCGGACGAAGATGTCGGGCGGCAGCACCCGTCCCAACCGTCGCAGCAGCACGGTTCCGTCCCCGCCGGGCCTCAGCGGCAGGTCAAGGTGAGCGACCTGTCCGCGCGCATGGACGCCTGCGTCCGTGCGACCGGCGCAGAGTACCTGGACCGGATCGCGCAACCGGAGCACCTGTGGGATCCAACGTTCCAGCTCACCTTGGACGGTGCGGCGCCCGGGCTGCGCTGCCCAGCCGGAGAAGTCGGTGCCGTCGTAGCTGAGGTCGAGCCGCCATCGTTGGAGAGCCGGCGGGTCGGAGGAGGTCATCGCCGGAGGTAGCTGAGGTCGAAGATGCGCCGGCCGGCGTCCACGCCACGCGCCTCGAACCGGGTCAGCGGGCGGCCCTCGAAGCGGGGCGCCCAGTCGCCCGGGTGGAGGTTGTCGAACGCCGGATGGGCGTCCAGGACCGAGCGTATCTGCTGGGCGTAGTCGGCCCAGTCGGTTGCGAGTCGCCAACTGGCACCGGATCGCATCCGACTCGTCGCCAGGTCGGCGAAGTCCCCGCTGATCAGCCGCCGCTTGTGGTGCCGCAGCTTGTGCCACGGGTCCGGGAAGAAGGTCCACAGCTCATCGACCGCGCCCGCTGGCACCAACGTGGTGAGGCCATCGACGGCGTCGGCCTGAACGACCCGTACGTTCTGCACCCCGTCGGCCGCCAGTCGACCCAGGATCCGCGCCACCGCCGGCTCGAACACCTCGAAGGCAAGCACGTTGGCCTCAGGCCGGCTCTTCGCCATCGGTACCAGCGAGTCGCCCATGCCGGGACCGATCTCCACGATCAGCGGCGCGCTCCGGTGGAAGGCGGCGGCCAGATCGAGCCGGAAGCTGGCATCGATGGACGTGTCGGTCTCGGCGCGCGGCACATCCAGCAGCCAGCGGTCGTGAAAGGCGTCCCATGCCTTGCGCTGCTGGGAGTTCATCCGGGCGCTGCGGCGGACGAACGAGACGACCTCGCGGCGTACCTGAACTGGCCTGGACCGCTCAGCAGCCGACGTCACTGCTTCCGTCGTTTCTCGTACGCCAGCAGGAGGCATCCGAGCACCACCAGGAAGATGGCGAAGACCAAGACCCCAACGAGGAGGGAGCCGCTCAGCTGCACCCCGGTTGCCCCAGCGGCAGCACAGATGACCGAGAGCAGCCAGAGGCGGCCCTGCTTGGCGAGCTCGCCTCGGGTCTTCGGATCAACGGCCATGGACACAGAATCTACTAGTCGGGAACCACGCCACCGTTCTCGTTCTGAGCGCGGACGCCAGCCAGAGCGGCTGGCACCGCTCAGCTGGTGATGTCCTTGTTGGAGAGCCGAGCCCAGGCGGCCATCCAGAACACCACCGCGTAGACCGCAGCCGTCAACAGGCCCCGGGTCATGTTGTCGGTCGCGGTGGGTTGTCGCAGCAGGTCGCCGAATGCCGTCCACCAATGCGTCAGCAGCCACGGATGCAGCCAGGACAGCTGCGAGATGGAGTCGAGGATGAACATCATCACGTTGACCAGCACGACGGTGACGGTGGCGGCAATCGGCTGCTCGGTCAGGGTGGACACGAAGAGCCCGATGGCTCCGAGGGCGGCGAGACCGGCTGTGAGGTAGGCCGTCGCCAGCAGTAGCCGCCACAGTCCCTCGGCAAGGCTGATCTGGCTGCCGGACAGCAGGGTCATGTTCCCACCGCCGAACAGCGACAGCCCGATGATCACACCGGTGACGGTCACCAGCAAGGTCGCCAGGAACGCGAAGATGACAATGGCGGCGTACTTCACCGCCAACAGCCGGGTCCGGCCGGCGGGAATGGTGAGCAGGTAGCGCAGCGTTCCGAGGTTGGCCTCACCGGCTACGGCGTCGCCGGAGATGGTGGCCACCGCCAACGGCAGAAACAGCGGAAGCTCGGCGGCCAGCGCAGCCAGCGCCACGAACAGCCCGTTGCCGGTGATCGCGCTGACGAAGTCGGGGCCGCCGCCGCCGGGGCCAGATGCTTTCACCGCGACGGCGATGATCACCGGCACCACGGCCAACACGCCGAGACCGGCAATGTTGCGGCGGCGACCGAAGATGATCTGCAGCTCTGAGGCAACGAACCGCAGTGGAATCCCAGGCCGGCGGGGACGGCGGACTGATGTGTCCAGCAGGTCCACAGTGTCAGCCGCTGACATCGAATCCCTCCCCGGTCAAGGTCACGAACTCGTCCTCCAGGCTGGGCGAGTTCACGGTGAAGCCGAGCACCGGGACGCAGGCGTTGACCAGGTTCGGCACGATCTTCTCCACCTCGACCTCGCCGAGAGTGCCAGAGACTGCACGGTCGTCGATCCGGACCTGGGTGACGCCGAGCTCGGTCAGCACCCGGGCGGCGTCGGCGGTGCGGTCGGTCTGGACCCGGACGGTCTGGGTCGCACCGCGGAAGAGCTCGTCCACCCGTCCTTGGGCGACCAGCTTGCCGGTGTTCATGACGCCGATGTGGCTGCACATCTGCTCCACCTCAGACAGCAGATGACTCGACACCAGCACCGTGACGCCTTCGCCGGCCAGGTCGCCGATCAGGTGCCGGACCTCCCTGGTCCCCTGCGGGTCCAGTCCGTTCGTCGGCTCGTCCAGAACGAGCAGGTCGCGGGGCAGGAGCAGGGTGTTGGCGATCGCGAGCCGCTGCCGCATGCCAAGCGAGTACGCCCGGTACCGCTTTCGGGCGGCGGCCAGCAGCCCCACGCGGTCGAGGGCGGCGTCGATCCGCCGAGCGGAGGTGGCCGCGTCACTGGCCGAATCTGCCGCATCGAGCCTCGCCAGGTTCGCCCGGCCCGACAGGTACGGGTGGAACGCCGGTCCCTCCACCAGGGCCCCGACGCGGGGCAGCACCTTCAGGATCTGTCCCGGCATCGGGCGCCCGAGCAGCTGCATCGAGCCGGCGGTCGGCGTGATCAGACCCAGCAGCATCCGGATTGTGGTGGTCTTGCCGGAGCCGTTGGGACCGAGAAATCCGTAGATGGCGCCTCGGGGGACGACCAGGTCGACCGAGTCCACGGCAACCTGGCGGCGGAATCGCTTGGTCAGCCCGTGACTGAGGACGGGATGCTCGGCCGGCTCCACTGAGCCGGCCGAGCCCGAGACCGGCTGGGTCACCGCGCGAGAGCTTGGTACAGCAGCTCCGGCTCGACCGATCCGGCCGCCAGCCGGCCGTCGTCGGTGAGCAGTACCGAGAAGGCGGTTCCCTTCAGCAGCCGTCCCGAGCCCCAGCCGCCGGACACCCGCGGCAGGGCGTTGAGCACCTGTCCCAGCTGACCGCTGTCGGTGCCGCTCAGGTCGCCGGTCTTCGCCACGACCACTGTCGTCCAGCCCTGCCCCACAATGGTGGGACGGTCGGCGTCTGGTGCCGGTTTCTGGGGTCGGTCGGCATCGTGGTCGGCGCCGTCATGCGGGGCGACCTCGGTGACCTTCGCTCCAGGCGGCGGGTTGAAGGTGAACTGGGCCGGATCGGGCTGGCCGAACTCGATCTTGCTGTACGCCACCTCGAACGCTGGCTGCTGCTGGGACCCGACGACCTGCACGCGCAGCGGGATGGATTCCTCGCTGTCGACGGCGATCCGGACCTCCCGCACCAGGGTGCGGTCATCCTTGGGCCGCAGCATCAGCTCGTACGCGGCCCGCCCGGCCACTGTGGCGGTGCCGTTGGTGGTGACCTCGGTTGTCGGGCCGATCGCCTCGAGCACCTTGTTGGCAGCCGTCTCCGGCGTCATCGACTCCTCCGGTGTCGAGCTCTCGTGCTTCGCCTCATCCGATGCGCTCAGCGTGCGATGTGTCGCGGTGTTCTCCTTGCTCGACCAGATCCAGACGTCGTCTCCGTTGCGGATCACGTCTGACTCACCGAAGGTTCCGTCAAGGGCGACACGTGCCTTGTCCGGCCCGGCGTACCAGACTCGCAGCGAGTGCGTACCGGAGACCAGTGAGCTCAGGTCTGAGTCACCGCCACCAGCCAAGAGATCGGGGATCCCCAGATCGGAGGTCTGGACGACGGTCCCGGAAAGGCCGTCAACCTCGGCCCGCTGAAGGTCGACGAGGAGCTGCTGCGCCGTCTTCGGCGGCAGCGGCGGGTCGGCGGAGGCGGAGATGAGACCGCCGGTGCCGCCGATAACAAGGACCAGAGCCAACGGTGCCAGCCAGCGGGCGGCCGGCTTCCGATCGAAGATGTGCATGACGTCAGTGTGCCGCGCCGCTGCTGTGGAAACGCTGAGACAGCTCGACGGCCGTGCCGGCGGTGCCGCGGAGCGCGCGGTTCGGTGTGTCAGAGCGGTCCGCCGTGACACGCTGGAGGCATGCGGTTGCTGCTGGTCGACGACGAGGTGCGGCTGGTGGAGGCGCTACGTCGCGGACTGGTGGCTGACGGGTTCGCGGTTGACGTTGCCACCACCGGCTCCGACGGCCTCGAGCTCGCCCGGCTCGGCGACTTCGATGCGGTGGTCCTCGATGTCATGCTGCCCGGGCTGTCGGGCTACGACGTCGTGCGCCGGCTGCGGGCCGAGCAGAACTGGGTGCCGGTGTTGATGCTGTCGGCCAAGGACGGCGAGCATGACCAGGCCGACGGCCTCGACTGCGGCGCCGACGACTACCTCACCAAGCCGTTCTCGTTCGTGGTGTTGCTGGCCCGTCTGCGTGCGCTGCTGCGGCGCCAGGCCAACGCCCGACCGGCGGTGCTGGTGTGCGGTGATGTCAGCCTTGATCCCGCCACTCGGCAGGTGCTGCTTGCGGGCGAGCCGGTCCAGCTGACGCCGCGTGAGTATCTCGTGCTGGAGTATCTGATCCGGCATCCCGGCACTGTCGTCGGCAAGGTTGAGCTCCTGGACCACGTCTGGGATGCCGCCGCGGACACCGCGCCGAACGCGGTTGAGGTCTACATCGGGTACCTGCGGCGCAAGATCGGTGCCCGCCGGCTGGTCACCGTACGCGGCGCCGGCTACATGCTGGTGCCATGACGGGGGGCTTCGGCCGCTGGTTCGGCCGGCTCAGCCTGCGGGTACGGCTGATGGCCATCGGCGTCACCGGCCTCACCGTTGGACTGACCGCTGGCGGGGTGGGGCTGTACGCGGTGTTGACCGTCAGCGTGGACCGGACGCTGGACGCCGAGGCGCTCGCCAGCGCCCGCGGGGTGAAGGCGATGGTTGACCAGCGGCGGCTGCCCTCGCCGATCCCGGTGTCGGGTGCGCAGGTCATCCAGGTGGTCGACGCGGACTCGCGGGTGGTGGGAAGCTCGGTTGGCGCGGACCGGCTGACACCACTGCTTCGGCCCGACGAGCTGAAGCGGGCGCTGGCGGGATCGGCCATCAGCCTTGACCGGAGCCGGGCCGGCGCGGCTGGGCCGTTGCGGGTGAAGGCGGTGTCCGCCGGGCCGGCCGGGAGTTCGACCAGCGTGATCGTCGCCGTACCGGTTGCTGACGTGCTGACTGGCCGGGCCGCGCTGAGGAACGGGCTCCTGATCAGCATCCCGCTGCTCGTCCTCGGGCTGGCTTTGATCGCCTGGCGGGTGATCGGCTGGACCCTTCGGCCGGTCGAGGAGCTTCGGCTGGAGGCGGAGCGGATCAGCGGTCGTGACCGGTCCGAACGCCTCCGGGTGCCGCCCGCGGCCGACGAGCTCCGCGCCCTGGCGGTCACGCTCAACGGCATGTTGGACCGGTTGGCGGCAGCTCGGGGCCGACAGCAGTCCTTCGTGGCGGACGCCGCACACGAGCTGCGGAGCCCGCTGGCGAGCATCCGTACCCAGCTGGAGGTGGCCGAACGGCTTCGTGACGGCGGGTCGCTGCCGACGGATCTGGCCGCGGACGTGGCCCGCCTATCCGCACTGGTGGAGGATCTGCTGCTACTGGCCAGGGCGGACGCGGATATGCGCGGTCCGGCGCACCCCAGCGTGTTCGACGCCCGGGAGTTTCTGCGGGACACCAGTTCGGGGTATCTCGGTGGCCGCGTTTCGGTGACGGTGGATCCGGGACCGTCGGTGCCGCTGTTCGCCGACCGGGCCGAGCTTCGGCGGGTGATCGCCAACCTGCTGGACAATTCCGTCCGGCACGCCAGGTCGGCTGTGTGGCTCGATGCGCGGGTCGATGACGGCCAGGTGCTGATCACCGTGGCCGATGACGGGCCGGGGATTCCGGAGGCTGACCGGGAGCGGGTCTTCGACAGGTTCACCCGGCTGGACGATGCCCGTGACCGCGATGCCGGCGGCACCGGGCTGGGGCTGGCGATCGTACGGGAGCTGGTCAGCCGTGCCGGTGGCACGGTTGGGTTTGCCTCGGTACCGGACCCGCGCGGCTCCGGCGCCTTTCACCTGAGCGCGCAGGTACGGCTGCCCCGGCCGGATAATTCGTTTCTGGCGGCGGCCGCCACGGCCTAGGCTGCCCCTCATGGGACACGTGGATCTGTCGGGCGTGTCCTTCCATCTCCCAGACGGCCGGGTGCTGCTCGACGAGGTGTCCTTCCGGGTGGGTGAGGGTGCTGTGGTCGCGCTGGTCGGCGCCAACGGCTCCGGCAAGACCACCCTGCTGCGGATCATCGCCGGGGACCTGGACCCGACGGCCGGCTCGATCTCGCGAAGCGGCGGGCTGGGGGTGATGCGTCAGTTCATCGGCAGCATCCGGGACGGCTCGACGGTACGGGATCTGCTCTTCTCACTGACCCCGCCGCGGCTGCAGGCGGCCGTGGCCGAGGTGGATCGGCTGGAGCTGGCGTTGATGGATGACGACACCCAGCCGACGCAGATGAGATATGCGCAGGCGCTGGCCGATTACGCCGATGCCGGCGGGTACGACGCCGAGGTGATCTTCGACGCCTGCTGCACGGCAGCCATCGGGATCGGCTACGAGCAGGTGAAGTGGCGGGAGGTGACGACGCTTTCCGGTGGTGAGCAGAAGCGGCTCGCCCTGGAGGCGCTGCTCCGCGGGCCCGATGAGGTGCTGCTGCTGGATGAGCCGGACAACTACCTCGACGTACCGGGCAAGCGGTGGCTGGAGCAGCAGCTTCGGAGCACCCAGAAGACTGTCCTGCTGGTCAGTCACGATCGGGAGCTGCTGGCGGAGGCCGCGACCGCGATCGCCGGACTGGAGCTGGGGGCCGCGGGCAACACGGTCTGGATCCATGGGTCCGGGTTCGGCACGTTCGCGCAGGCGCGGCGCGAGCGCTTCGCCCGGCTGGAGGAGCTCCGCCGACGCTGGGACGAGGAGCATGCCAAGCTGAAGGCGCTGGTGTTGATGTACAAGATCAAGGCGGCGTACAACGACGGGCTGGCGGGGCGCTACCAGGCGGCCAAGACACGGTTGGCCAAGTTCGAGGAGGCGGGGCCGCCGCAGGCGATTCCGCTCGAGCAGCGGGTGTCCATGAGGTTGAAGGGCGGACGCACCGGCAAGCGGGCGGTGGTCGTGGAGAACCTGGAACTCACCGGTCTGATGCGTCCCTTCGACGCCGAGATCTGGTTCGGCGACCGGGTTGCGGTGCTCGGCTCCAACGGGTCGGGGAAGTCGCACTTTCTCCGGCTGCTGGCCGGGGGCGGGTCCAACCCGGACTCCGAACACCGGCCGGTGGGAACCCCCGACATCACCCCGGTGGCCCACACCGGTACGGCAAAGCTCGGCGCCCGCGTCCGCCCCGGCTGGTTCGCTCAGACCCATCATCATCCGGAGCTCCTCGGTCGTACGTTGCTGGAGATCCTGCACCGTGGTGACGAGCACCGAGCGGGGATGGGTCGCGAGGAGGCGTCCCGGAAACTGGACCGCTACGAGCTGGCGCACGCCGCTGAGCAGCGCTTCGAGTCACTGTCCGGTGGCCAGCAGGCCCGCTTCCAGATCCTGCTGCTCGAGCTGTCTGGGGCGACGCTGCTGCTGCTGGACGAGCCGACCGACAACTTGGACATCGAGTCGGCCGAGGCGCTGGAGCAAGGTCTGGAGACCTTCGAGGGCGCCGTGGTCGCGGTAACCCACGACCGCTGGTTCTCCCGCGGCTTCGACCGGTTCCTGGTATTCGGTGCTGACGGCGGCGTGTACGAGTCCAACGAGCCCGTCTGGGACGAGGCCCGGGTAGCCCGAGCCCGCTGACCGCGGCGGCCCGTACCGGCGCGTCACTTCCACCGCCGCGCGGCAGCTATATCGTGCGCGTGGCGGTGGATCGTGCGCGCGGCCCCGGGGTGGGTGCTCCCGGTTGGGAGGGGACTGCTATCTGGGGCTGCGCGCGGCGTAACGGCCCTAGCGCTCCGACATGGGGACGAAGTCGCGAGTGCGGAAGCCGGTGTAGATCTGCTTCGGGCGGGCGATCTTTTGCTCCTTGTCCTGGACCAGCTCCGACCACTGTGCCAGCCAGCCGGGGGTACGGCCGATGGCGAACAGCACCGTGAACATCTCTGGCGGGAAGTGCAGGGCCTCATAGATCAAGCCGGAGTAGAAGTCGACGTTGGGATACAGCCGACGGGAAACGAAGTACTCGTCCTCGAGGGCGATCTTCTCCAGCTCGATGGCGATCTCCAGGAGCGGGTTGACGCCGGTCACCTCGAACACGTCGTCACAGGCCTTCTTGATGATGGTGGCCCGCGGGTCATGATTCTTGTAGACCCGGTGGCCGAAGCCCATCAGCTTCTCCTTGCCGCCCTTCACACCCTCGATGAACTCCGGGATGTTGTCGGTCCGCCCGATCCGGCGCAGCATCCGCAACACGGCCTCGTTGGCGCCGCCGTGCAGCGGCCCGTAGAGAGCTCCGATCCCCGCTGCGACAGCGGAGTACGGGTCCACCTGCGAGGAGCCGACGGAGCGTACGGCGTTGGCCGAACAGTTCTGCTCATGGTCAGCGTGCAGGATGAACAGCACGTCCAAGGCCTTGACCAGGCGCTCATCGGCGGCGTACTTCGGCTCGCTCATCTTGAACAGCATCGCCAGGAAGTTCTCCACATAGGAGAGGTCGTTGTCCGGATAGACGTAGGGCTTGCCGAGCCCATGCCGGTACGCGAACGCGCCCAGTGTCGGCATCTTGGCGATCAGTCGAGTGATCTGCTGCTGCCGGTTGTCGGGGTCCGCGATGTCGCTGGCGTTGGGGTAGAAGGTGGACAGCGCGCTGACCGAGGCCATCAGCATCCCCATCGGGTGCGCGTCGTAGCGGAACCCCTGGATGAACTGCTTGAGGTTCTCGTGCAGGAACGTGTGGGTGGTGACCTCGTGCGTCCAGGAGGCCAGCTGGTCCTCGGTGGGCAGCTCGCCGTTGAGGAGGAGGTAGGACACCTCCAGGAACGTCGAGTGCTCAGCCAGCTGCTCGATCGGGTAGCCGCGGTACTCCAGGATGCCCGCGTCCCCGTCGATGTAGGTTACAGCGCTCCGGCACGATGCGGTGTTCACGAACCCTGGGTCGTAGGTCGCCAACCCGGGCTCACCGTCAACCGCGATCTGCTTGAGGTCGGCGGCGCGGATGGTGCCGTCGGTGATCGTGATCTCGTAGTCCTGCCCGGTACGATTGTCACGAATGCTGAGCGAATCGGTCATGCGGACAACCTACGCGGGCGCGCCCCGCATGACTACTGGGGACCCTATGATTCCCGACACCCCGAGGTCGGCCGACCGGTGAGAGCAGCGGTGGCGCGCCTGCGTTTTGACCGGGAGTACGGCCCACGGTAGCCTGATCGGCTGTTGCGCTCACGCACGTGTGTCAACCGTGCTCGCCTTTAAGTCGAGTGCCGCAGTCAAACTGTCAGAACTCATGGAAGATGGTCACCGACCGTGTCTACGTACAGCCCCAAGCCTGGCGACATCACCAGGGAATGGCATGTCATTGATGCCAACGACGTCGTCTTGGGACGGCTCGCTGTCACTGCCGCCACGCTGCTGCGCGGCAAGCACAAGCCGACGTACGCGCCGCACGTCGATGGCGGTGACTTCGTGGTCGTGGTCAACGCGTCGAAGATCGCGCTGACCGGTAAGAAGCGGACCGACAAGTTCGCCCACCGCCACTCCGGGCGACCCGGTGGTCTGACCTCGGTGCCGTACGGCGAGTTGATCGACAACGATCCTCGCAAGGCCGTCGAGCTCGCGGTGTGGGGCATGCTCCCGAAGAACCGTTTGAGCCGCAAGCTCATCAAGAAGCTCAAGGTCTACGCGGGCCCAGAGCACCCGCACACAGCGCAGCAGCCGCAGCCGTACCAGATCACCCAGATCGCCCAGTAGAGCCAAGGAACCGATTCGTGACCGACACCGTAGTAGAGCCCACCGTCACCGACGAGGTTGTCCCCTTCACCGAGGACGACCGCGAGATCGCCTATCGCTCCGAGGCCAACCCGCAGGCGGCCCACGGCGCCACCGGCCGGCCGGCCGTCGTAGCACCCAGCGGTGCCACCGGTCGCCGCAAGGAGGCTGTGGCTCGGGTCCGCATCGTCCCCGGCAGCGGTCAGTGGAGCATCAACGGCCGCACCCTGGCCGACTACTTCCCCAACAAGGTGCACCAGCAGATCGTGTCCGAGCCGTTCTCGGCGGCGGCCGTTGCCGGCTCCTACGACGTGATCGCCCGGATCCACGGTGGCGGCATCACCGGACAGGCCGGCGCCCTGCGGCTCGGCGTGGCACGTGCGCTGAACGCGGTCGACGCCGAGGCGAGCCGGCCGGCGCTGAAGAAGGCCGGCATGCTGACCCGGGACGCTCGGATCAAGGAACGCAAGAAGGCCGGTCTGAAGAAGGCCCGCAAGGCTCCCCAGTACAGCAAGCGCTGATCTCCCAGCCCTCAGCAACGGAGCGAGGAACATGGGTCGCCTCTTCGGAACCGACGGTGTCCGCGGCAGGGCCAACGAGGCGCTGACCGCGGAGCTGGCGTTGGACCTGTCAGTCGCCGCAGCCCACGTACTGAGCGAGACCGGCGTCTTCGGTGCCGTCCAGCCGCTGGCTGTGGTGGGCCGGGACCCGCGGGCGTCGGGGGAGTTCCTCGAAGCGGCCGTGGTGGCCGGTCTGGCGAGTGCAGGTGTCAGCGTGGTGCGCCTCGGCGTGCTGCCGACGCCGGCAGTCGCGTACCTGACCGGGTCCACCAAGGCCGACCTGGGGGTGATGCTGTCCGCCAGCCACAACCCGATGCCTGACAACGGCATCAAGTTCATGGCCCGTGGAGGCGTCAAGCTCGACGACGTGCTCGAGGACGCCATCGAGGCGCGGATGGGCGAGGAATGGCAGCGCCCGACCGGTGCCGGGGTGGGCCGGGTGAGTGACGACCCGGCGCTGATCGAGGACTACATCGCGCATCTCGTCTCCAGCGTCGGCCGGTCCGGGGCGCTCGAGGGCATCACGGTGGTTGTCGACTGCGCCAACGGCGCCGCCCACCTGACCGCGCCAGCGGCCTTCCGCGCACTGGGCGCCGAGGTGATCGCCATCCACGCGTCCCCCGACGGCACCAACATCAACGACAACTGCGGATCGACCCACATGGGCGACCTCCAGGCCGCGGTGGTGGAGCACGGCGCGGATCTCGGGATCGCGCTCGACGGCGACGCCGACCGATGCCTGGCAGTGGACGCCTCCGGAGCGATCGTCGACGGCGACCAGATCCTCGCCATCTTGACCCTGGCGATGAAGCAGACCGGGCAGCTCCGCCGCGACACCGTCGTTGCCACCGTGATGAGCAACCTGGGGTTCGTGCACGCGATGGACGCGGCGGGAATCGCTGTCGAGCAGACCAAAGTGGGCGACCGCTACGTGCTCGAGGCGATGAAGATCGGAGAATTCTCCCTCGGCGGCGAGCAGTCCGGCCACGTCGTGATGTCAGACTTCGCGACGACCGGCGACGGCGTCCTGACCGGGCTGCACCTGATGAGCCGGATGGCGACCACCGGCAGCACCCTGGCCGAGTTGGCGTCGGTGATGACCCGCCTGCCTCAGGTGCTGATCAATGTCAAAGACGTGGACAAGGCACGTGCCGACACCGACCCCGCCCTCAATGCGGCTGTGGCCGAGGCGACCGCCGAGCTCGGATCGAGCGGTCGCGTCCTCCTTCGTCCTTCCGGGACCGAGCCGCTGGTACGGGTGATGGTGGAGGCGGGCACCTCTGAGCAGGCTCAGTCGGTCGCCGAACGGCTGGCCTCTGTCGTGAAGTCCTCGCTGGCACTCTGACCTCTCGACCCAGCCGCCCGGCAGGCCCGGCCGGTGGCGCCATTCCGGTCAGGTCAGCTGCCACGGCTGACCCACCGGCGACCCGCCCGATGGGTTTCGGGGTCGTTCCGAGATGCGACCACATCACCCAATGGCCGCGAGCGTCGGAACTGCCCGCAGCTCGGGCACGAGATAAGGCGCCGATCGGCCTCGGCGGCTCTACACCACCGCGGTCGATCGACGCTCTCTCAGCCCACCCGTTGCGGTCCGCGGACGCGAATCCGCGGAGCCCAACAGGACCCCCCTTGCAGGCCAAGTCTCTTCGGGATCCCCGCCGAGTCCTCGAATGCCCTCCACGTCGGAATCCCCCCGGTTTCCGACGTCATCAGAATCCCCCGGTCCTGACGTCATCGAGATCCCCCCGGTCTCGACGAGTGTGCCGCGCGAGCCTCGCCCCGCATCGACTTGATGAAGTGCGCAGCGGTTCTTCATCTCGGGTGAGCGAACTCGCATGGTAAGAGAGGGCGCCCGGAGCCCTGATACACGCTGATTCAGGATTTTCGAGACGAGTTTCGCCGACCTCAGAGCTTGCGGATCCGGACCCATTTGACCTGATGATCACTCCCTTTGCGGAGGATCGCGGTGGCCCGTTCCCGGGTCGGGCGGATGTTGATCGCCAGGTTCGGGCCGTTGATGGTGTCCCACAGCCGCTCCGCCTGCCGGATCGCCTGGTCCTCGCTCAGATCGGCGTACCGGGTGAAGTACGAGCGCGGGTCCCGGAATGCTGTGTCGCGGAGCGACAGGAACCGGGAGACGTACCAGCTCCGGATGTCGTTGGTGTCCGCGTCGACGTACACCGAGAAGTCGAAGAAGTCGCTGACCGCCAGCCCCGTCGTCCCGTCCACCCGTACCCGGGCCGGCTGGAGGACGTTCAGGCCCTCCACGATCAAGATGTCCGGCCGCTGCACCACCACCCGGGCATCGGGAACGATGTCGTAGACCAGATGGCTGTACACCGGCGCACAGACCTGGTCGTTGCCGGACTTCACATCCATCACGAACCGCAGCAGGGCCCGCCGGTCGTAGGACTCCGGGAAACCCTTGCGGTGCAGCAGGCCGCGGCGTTCGAGCTCGGCATTGGGCAGCAGGAAGCCGTCGGTCGTCACCAGCTCCACCCGCGGGTGCTCGGGCCAGCCGGCCAGCAGCTCGCGCAGCAGCCGGGCAGTGGTCGACTTCCCGACCGCCACCGAGCCGGCGATGCCGATCACGAACGGCGTACGCCCGACCGACAGACCCAAGAACTCGTTCGTGGAGCGATGCAGTTCGCCGGTGTGCAGCACGTACTTGCTCAACAGCGCCGTCAACGGGAGGTACACCTCCCGTACGTCGATCAGCTGCGTCGGATCGCTGAGCCCGCGCAGCGCCTCCAAGGTTGCCGCGTCGAGGGTCAGCGCCGTCGACTGCGTCAGGTGGGCCCAGTCGGCCCGACTCCGCTCGACGTACGGGCCGAGCGGCTCGGCGTCGGGGAACATGACCCGCATTCTGCCGCCTCACTCCCCGGGTCGTGTCACGGACACGCTCGGGGTGGGCGGCGGTAGCCTTGCCGCTATGTGTGGAATCGTGGGTTACGTGGGACCGCAGGTCGCCGCTGACGTCGTTGTGGACGGCCTGCGTCGGCTGGAGTACCGCGGATATGACTCCGCCGGGGTCGCCGTCGTGTCTCAGGGCTGCATCCAGCTTGCCAAGAAGGCGGGCAAGATCGCCAATCTCGACAAGGCGCTGGCCGATCATCCGATGCCGACCGACGGGCTCGGCATCGGCCACACGCGGTGGGCCACCCATGGCGCACCCAACGACACGAACGCGCATCCGCACATCTCCGCCGGCGGCCGCGTGGCGCTGGTGCACAACGGCATCATCGAGAACTTCGTCCAACTGCGGGCCGAGCTCGCCGCGGACGGCATCAGCATGGTGTCCCAGACCGACACCGAGGTGGTGGCGCACCTGCTCGGTCAGGCGGTTGAGGGCGGGGTCGGGCTCGCTGACGCCATGCGCGCCGTCTGCCGTCGACTGGCGGGGGCCTTCACCCTGGTCGCGGTCGACAGCAAGGATCCGGGGCTGGTGGTGGCGGCCCGGCGGAACTCACCGCTCGTGGTCGGTGTCGGGGAGGGCGAGAACTTCCTGGCCTCCGATGTCGCGGCCTTCATCCGATTCACACGGGAGGCGATCGAGCTCGGCCAGGACCAGGTGGTCGAGATTCGCAGCGACTCCGTACTGGTCACCAACCTCGACGGCACCCCGGCCGACGTGCGGCCGTACCACGTCGACTGGGACCTCTCCGCGGCGGAGAAGGACGGCTACGACTGGTTCATGCGCAAGGAGATCCACGAGCAGCCCAAGGCTGTCGCCGACACGCTGCTGGGCCGTCACGACTCCAAAGGAGCGCTCACACTGGACGAGATCCGGATCAGCGAGTCCGAGCTCCGTCAGGTGGACAAGATCATCGTGATCGCCTGCGGCACCTCTTTCTATGCCGGCCTGGTCGCCAAGTACGCGATAGAGCACTGGACCCGGATCCCGTGTGAGGTGGAGCTGGCCAGCGAGTTCCGCTACCGCGACCCGATCGTGGGACCGACCACGCTGGTCGTCACGATCAGCCAGTCCGGCGAGACCGCCGACACGCTGATGGCGATCCGGCACGCCCGCGAACAGCGGGCCAAGGTGCTGGCGATCTGCAACACCAACGGCTCCACGATCCCGCGCGAGTCCGATGCGGTGATCTACACCCACGCCGGACCCGAGGTGGGGGTCGCCTCGACCAAGGGTTTCCTCACCCAGCTGGTCGCCTGCTATCTGCTGGGTCTCTACCTGGCCCAGGTGCGCGGCACCAAGTACGGCGACGAGACCAAGGCCATCATGGCCGAGCTGGAGGGAATCCCGGCGCTGATCCAAGGGCAGCTCGACCGAATGCAGCCGGTGCTCGAGCTGGCTGCCGAGTTCGCCGACAAGCCGTCGGTGCTGTTCCTCGGCCGGCATGTCGGCTACCCGGTGGCGTTGGAGGGTGCTCTCAAGCTGAAGGAGCTCGCGTACATCCACGCCGAGGGGTTCGCCGCCGGCGAGCTGAAGCACGGCCCCATCGCGCTGATCGAGGAAGGTCTGCCGGTCTTCGTGGTCGTTCCGCCGCGGGGCCGCGACATGCTGCACGACAAGGTGATCTCCAACATCCAAGAGATCCGCGCCCGAGGGGCCCGAACAGTCGTGCTCGCCGAGGAGGATGATCATGAGGTCGATGCCGTTGCGGACGTGCTGATCCGGTTGCCACGGGTGTCCACCCTGCTGCAGCCGCTGGTGGCTACCGTCCCGCTGCAGATGTTCGCCTGCGAGCTGGCCACTCGCAAAGGACATGATGTCGACCAACCCCGCAACCTGGCCAAGTCTGTGACGGTGGAGTGAGCCGCCGATGATCGTCGGAGTCGGCATCGACGTCTGCGACGTCGACCGCTTCGCCGAGACCATCGAGCGACGACCGGGCCTGGTCCAGCGGCTGTTCACCAGCAGGGAGGCGGAACGCCCGATCGCCTCGCAGGCCGCTCGGTTCGCGGCCAAGGAGGCCCTGGCCAAGGCGCTCGGCGCCCCGGCCGGCATGCATTGGCTGGACGCCGAGGTGATCACCGACGCCGACGGCCAGCCGACGTTCAAGATCACCGGCACGGTCGCGGCCCGAGCGGAGAGCCTCGGCGTTGCCACCATCCACGTGTCGCTGTCCCACGATGCCGGGATCGCGTCAGCTGTTGTGATCTGCGAGGCGTGATGACCTCGGCCTATAGCGTGCAGCAGATCCGCCGGCTGGAGGAGGTCGCGATGGCTGACGGCGGCGACGATGTGCTGATGCAACGCGCGGCGCACGGGCTGGCGCTGCTGGCGGCGGCGGAGCTTCGGAGCCGTCGCGCGCGGGTCTACGGCTCGAGAGTCCTGATCATGGTTGGTCCCGGGAACAACGGTGGCGATGCGTTGTACGCCGGCCAGCGGCTGGCCCGCCGGGGCGCCGACGTGCTGGCCGTTCGGTGCCTGGGGGCGGCTCATCCCGGTGGCTTGGCGGCACTGCTGCAGGCAGGCGGCCGGGTGCTAAATCTGGCCGACCTGGTGACGTCGGGCCGTCTCGACCAGAGCTGGGACCTCGCGCTGGACGGCATCCTCGGCATTGGTGGCCGGCCGGGGCTGCCCGATGATGTGCAGCGGCTGGTGGGCGGGCTGGCCGAAGGCCACGTACCGGTTGTGGCGGTCGATCTGCCCTCGGGTGTCTCAGCCGATACCGGCGCCGTCCCCGGTGCGGCGATCCGGGCGAGCAGAACCGTCACATTCGGGAAGCTGAAACCGTGCCACCTGCTGGAGCCGGCGCGCAGCCACTGTGGCCGCATCGACTTAGTGGACATCGGCCTGGACGCGAGCGACGCACGCGCGGACCTGGAAGCCATCGACCTGAACGAGCTGGCGCGCTGGTGGCCCCGCCCGGAGGCGAGCAGCGACAAGTACTCCCGCGGCGTGCTGGGCATCGATACCGGCTCCGAGCAGTATCCCGGTGCTGCCGTGATGTCCACTCTGGGTGCTGCGCACGCCGGCGCCGGGATGATCCGGTTTCTCGGTGCGCACTCAGCAGCCGAGCTGATCAAGGCGAAGCTGCCGAATGTGGTCTTCGGCCAGGGTCGGGTGCAGGCGCTGCTGTTCGGCTCCGGCTGGGGGGACCGAGACGACGGTCGGGACGTCCTCGCCGAGGCCGCGGAGCGAGGCCTGCCGGCCGTGGTCGACGCCGACGGGCTGCGCTACCTTCCGGAGCGGGCGCCCTCGACCTGGCTCCTCACTCCGCACGCAGGTGAGCTTGCGCGGCTGCTCGGGGAGGATCGCCGATGGGTGACCGACGACCCCGTCCGGGCGGTCCGTGCCGGAGTCGACCGAACCGGTGCGACGGTTCTGCTCAAAGGCGCCACGCAGCTTGTCGCCGGGCCCGACTCGGCTGCCGTACGGGTCGCGCTGCCGGGGCCCGCGTGGACGGCACAAGCCGGGTCAGGAGATGTGCTCGCGGGCGTCTGCGGGACCCTGCTGGCAGCCGGAGTCCCGGCCGACCGAGCCGGACAGATGGGCGCCTCGATCCAGGCGCTGGCGGCGTCCCGGCACCTCGGACCGCTGCCGCCGCAGGAGCTGGCCGAACAGCTGCCGGCGACCATCGGGTCGCTGGCGCAAGGCATGGGTGGCTGGGGCTCCACCGGATGGCAGGAGGCGTGAGGGAGCCGTGGCACCCCGTCGTGGGGATCGACCCGCAGACAGCGCGGGTCACCGTTGACCTCGGCGCCTTCCAGCGGAACGTCCGCGTGCTCCGGCAGCACGTGACCCCAACCGAGCTGATGATCGTCGTGAAGGCAGACGGGTACGGCCACGGCATGGTCGCCTGCGCTCGCGCCGCCCGTGCCTGTGGCGTGAGCTGGCTGGGTGTGGCCACCCCCACCGAGGCTCTCAGGCTTCGTGCCGCGGGCGACGAAGGCCGGCTGCTTGCCTGGCTATACGGCATGGATGAGGATCTGACACCCCTGGTTGCCGCCGATGTCGACGTCTCGGCGCAGTCGGCGGAGCAGCTCACCCGGCTGGTCGGCGCGGCCGGCACCGTCGAACGGCCCGCGCGGATCCACCTCAAGATCGACACCGGCCTCTCGCGCAACGGACTTCGCATCGACAGCTGGCCGGAGCTGTGCCGGCTTGCTGCCGAGGCCGAGCGGACCGGAGCAGTCCAGGTCGTGGGGGTCTGGTCGCATCTTGCGACGGCTGAGGATCCCGGCCATCCCAGTGTCGCTCGGCAGATCCAGGTGTTCGAGCGGGCAGTGGCCCAGGCGACCGCGGCGGGTCTGCAGCCCCAGCTCAGGCATCTGGCCAACTCCGCCGGTGCGATGGTCATTCCGGCAGCGCGGTTCGATCTGGTCCGCGTGGGTATCGCCGCGTACGGCCTGGAGCCCGGGCCCGGCGTTGCCGCTCTCGCAGGGTTGGAGCTGAGACCGGTGATGACACTGCAAGGGCAGTTGGTGAACGTGAAGACGATCGAGGCCGGCGACGGCGTGTCCTACGGGCATACGTGGACGGCAGACCGGCAGACCCGGGTCGGTCTGGTGCCGCTGGGTTATGCCGACGGGATTCCACGCCACGGCAGCAATCGGGCGGAGGTAGGCCTGGGCGTCGGCCGGGCACGGGTCCGCGGCCGGGTGTGCATGGACCAGTTCGTGGTGGACCTCGGCCCGGACGCAACGGCGGCTGTCGGTGACCCGGTGATCCTGTTCGGTCCGGGGGACCGAGGTGAGCCAACCGCCTGGGACTGGGCGGCGTGGTGCGACACCATCGGCTACGAGATCGTCACCCGGGTCGGCGTCCGCGTTCCGCGTTCCTATGTCGAACCGGATCGCTGATGGCCAGCCCGCGGCGTAGTCCCAAGAAGCCCGCCACCGGCACTGTCTCCGCCCGGAGTGTGCCAGCGCGCAATATCCCGGCCCGCCGGGTGCCGGCCCGGACCTCGGCCGTACGCGTGCCGCCACAGATCGGCCCGCTGCCGCGGAGGAGAACGAGCCGGCTGGCGGACGGGCTCGGCCTGATCGCCGGTGTCGGCGCGCTGGCGGCTGCCGGCATCGCGGCCGGGCTGGAGCTCGAGCGTCGGATCGTGGCCAAGCGGATCCATCGGGAGCAGGGAGATGAGGGGGAGGAGTTCTTCACCCTCCGATCGGATGGCCCGGTGGTGGCCACCCCCGACGGTGTGGTGCTGCACACCGAAGTCGATGAGGCGGACCCCCGACAGCCCGGCTTCGTCGACGACGGGCTGACGCTGGTGTTCGTCCACGGGTACGCGCTGAGCCTGGACTGCTGGCACTTCCAGCGCAAGCACTTCCGCGGCGCCATCCGGCAGGTCCTTTACGACCAGCGGTCCCACGGCCGCTCGGGGCGGTCGGAAGCGAGCCGCTGCCGGATCCCACAGCTGGCCGAGGACCTGTCGCAGATCCTCGACGAGGTCGCGGGAACCGGTCCAGTGATCCTGATCGGGCATTCGATGGGCAGCATGACGATCATGCGGTTGGCGCAGCAGCATCCGGAGTGGTTCGGCGATCGGGTGCGTGGGGTCGCACTGTTCTCCACCTCCGCCGGCGAGATGGCCGATCACTCGCCGATCAAGGGGATACCCGGCCGGAGTTTCAACCGGATCGCCGAACCGATGCTGGCTACCCTGAACCGGCTTCCCGAGCTGGTGGAGAAGAGTCGCAAGGCCGGGTCCGACATCGGTTACGTGGTGACGCGGCGGATGTCCTTCGGCTCGGATGTGCCGCCGTCCTACGTCGAGTTCATGAGCCAGATGCTTGGCGACATGCCGCTGGATGTGGTCGCCGACTTCTACCCGGCCTTCAGCGAGCTGGACGAGTTTGTCGCCTTTCGGGTGCTCAGTCGAGTGGAGGCCGCCGTGGTCGGCGGCATCGACGATGTGATCACGCCGATTCGCTACACCGACAAGATCATCGAGCATCTGCCAGGGGCTGAGTCACTCCGGCTCGAGGAGTGCGGGCACATGGGAATAATCGAGCACCACGTCCAGTTCAACCAGGTGCTGGACCAGCTGGTCCAGCGAGTACGCCGCCATCTCCATGACTGAGCCGACTCGATGACGAGTCCTGTTCGGTTGGCGGGACCCCGCCGCCGTTCTCGTCGATTGGGTCTACAGCGCACTCGCTGATATCTTTGACCTATCCCGGTTGCGCAGCGCAATTTCGGGCCGTTCAGCGCCGACCATCAGAACGCGCACTGGTTCGTCTCCCGCCACAAGATGTGAAAGTTTGGGCCGTTGACGTGCCTAAGCAGATCCGTCCATGTGGATGGGAAGTGGGTTATCTTCATGCCAGTTCGGCACACCGGTGCGCATTCGCGCGCCTTTTCCGCCTCCGCCAAGAGCGGTCCCAAGAAGGCCAAGAGCTTCAAGGCCGACGGTACGGCCAAGAAACGCTGGAGCCGCGAGGAGCGCAGCGAGCGCGGCCTCGGCCCGCGCCGCGGCGGCGGTCAGCCGCGTAGCCAGCGCCGTCTGGACCGTGGCCAGTCAGAAAGCCGCGAACAGTCCGACTTCCGGGCGCAGGACAACCCCCGCGGTGCGCGCACCAACCGGGCCGATGGCGCCCCCTCGACCCAGCGTACGTTCAGCAGCGAGCGCTGGGACCGCCCAGATCGTGGCAGCCGCGACCGCTGGCAGCGCGCCAACCATGACGATCGTGGAGGTTGGGACGATCGTGGAGGTTGGGACGATCGTGGGAGCGGTGACGAGCGGAGCAGTTGGAACCGCTCCGACCGCAGGCCAGCGGGCGACCGCAGGCCAAACAGCGACCGCGGGCGCTTCGAGCGGACCGACCGGACTGAGCGGTCCAACGCTCACGTGAGGACCGAAGATACCGCCGCTACCCGCAAGGGCTCCTCGTGGGAGCGTCCGCAATCAGCAGACCGCCGCTCCTCATACGACTCCTCCCGGCCGGCGAACCGCTTCGACCACCGGTCCGATCGCGAGCACTTCCGCGGCGACCCCGGCGACTCCCGGGGACCCCGCCGGGAGTACGAGCGCGCCCCCCGGACCCAGCATGAGCCGCGCCGCCAGTACGAGTCGCGCTCCTCCACCGAGCACGACGACAACGGAGCGGACACCATGAGCTGGACAGCGCAGGAGATCGCGCCCGAGAACCTGCAGGAGATTCGCGGCGAGAACGGGTTTGCGTCGATGGGTCTGCCGAAGCCGCTCGTCGCCGCACTGCAGTCCCAGGGCATCACCCAGCCGTTCCCGATCCAGGCAGCCACCATCCCCGATGCCCTCACCGGACGAGACGTGCTCGGCCGAGGTCAGACCGGCTCGGGCAAGACACTGGGCTTCGGTCTGCCGATGCTGGCGACCCTCTCCGGAACCACGGGCAAGGCGCCTCGCGGCATCGTGCTGGTGCCGACTCGCGAGCTGGCGATGCAGGTTGCCGACGTTCTCGCTCCGCTGGCCAAGACTGTCGGCATGTCGGTCACGCTGATCGCCGGGGGGATGTCGTACACGCCGCAGCTGCGTGCCTTCCAGCGGGGCGTCGACATCGTCGTCGCCACGCCCGGCCGCTTGATCGACCTGCTCGAGCAGGGTGCGGTCGACCTCTCCCAGGTCGAGGTGACAGTGCTGGACGAGGCCGACCACATGGCCGACCTCGGCTTCATGCCGGCTGTCACCACGCTGCTGGACGCCATCCCCGAGGGCGGCCAGCGGATGCTCTTCTCCGCCACCTTGGACCGCGCGGTTGACCGACTGGTCCGTCGCTACCTCAACAACCCGGTCACCCACGAGGTCGACTCCGGTCAGGCGACCGTGTCAACCATGGAGCATCACCTGCTGCACGTGCTGCCGCACGACAAGAACCAGCTGACCGCAGAGATCGCGGGTCGCCCTGGCCGTACCGTCGTCTTCGTTCGCACCCAGCGTGGCGCCGACCGGGTCGCCGAGCAGCTACGCGATCTCGGCGTGATGGCCGGTGCGCTGCACGGTGGTCTCACCCAAGGCGCTCGCAGCCGGATCATGGCCGCGTTCAAGGACGGCAACGTCCCGGTTCTGGTGGCTACCGACGTGGCAGCCCGCGGAATCCACGTTGACGAGGTGGGCCTGGTCCTCCAGGTCGATCCGCCGGCGGGCCCCAAGGAGTATCTGCACCGTGCTGGTCGTACGGCTCGCGCCGGCGGCACCGGTGTCGTTGTCACGCTGGCGCTGCCGCACCAGCGTCGCGAGGTCGGCCGGCTCGCCTCCCAGGCAGGCGTTCGGTCCACCCCGCTCGAGGCTCGTCCAGGCGATGAGACGCTGTACCGTGTCACGGGCGCACGACAGCCGAGCGGTGTCGCGGTCAGCACCGCGGACTTCGAGCGGCTGATCGCGCCGCCGACTCGAGGCAGCGGTCGCCCGCGCAACAAGAAGGACTTCTCCCGTCGCGACGCCGGCAGCCGGGGCTTCGGCCGCGGGCAGGGCCGGTCGCGCTACTGAGGTCGGGGCAGCGCGCCAGCATCCGAGCTGGGGCGCTGCTGTCCACCGCAGCCCGCAGATGCTGATTCTTCGTGAACTCCAATTAGCATTACGGCCAGTGAGCGTCTCCGTGTCGAACCTGATCCTGTCGGTCGCGTCGTCAGACGATGCAGCCGGAATGGTTCAGGTCATTCACGCCGCCTTCGGCGCGCGTCCCAAGCTCGATCCGCCCTCGACCGCCATCCTCGAGACCCCCGCCACCATCGCCGCAGCTGTGTCCGCCGGTGGTGGGATCTTCGCCACCGCTGACGGTCATCCCGCCGGCGCGCTGGTGATCAGCGATTGCGGCGGCGGCCTCGCCATCTTTCAGCGGGTATCGGTGCACCCTGCTTACCAACGTCATGGCGTCGCGTCCGCGATGGTGGCAGCAGCCCAGGACTTCGCCGCCGAGCTTGGCTTCGAACGGGTGGAGGTCTTCGCCCGCTCAGAGTTCGAGCAGCTGATCACCTTCTGGCAGCACCGAGGCTTCACCGTCGACCGGCCCGAGGAGCACGGCGTCATCTTGGCCAAGAAGCTTCCGGTGGTGATCGAGGTGCCCACCGGCGACGCCATGCGGGCGCTCGGTGAACGCCTGGCCCCGATCCTCGAGCCCGGTGACCTGATCATCGCCAGCGGCGAGCTCGGGGCCGGCAAGACCACCCTGACCCAGGGCATCGGGCGAGGGCTCGGCAGCGAGGGAGCGATCATCTCACCGACCTTTGTCCTGTCCCGGGTGCACAAGTCCGTCGATGACCGGCCGGACCTGGTGCACGTCGACGCCTACCGGCTGGGCAGCGCCGTCGAGGTTGAGGACCTCGACCTGGACTCGGGGATGGCAGGCTCGGTCACCGTCGTGGAATGGGGCGAAGGGCTGGCCGAGTCCCTGGCACACCACCGGCTCGAGATCGACATCCGACGCCAGACCAGTGACGACACTGACACCCGGACCGTGCTGCTTCGTCCCGTCGGAAGCCGATGGGACGGCGTGGACCTGTCCTTCCTCAGGGATGCCGCCCAGTGAACCAGCCGATAACCCTCGCGCTGGACACCTCCACCGTGGTAGCAGCCGGGTTGGCCGGCGGCGACACGGTGCTGGCGTCGGTGGTGGTCTCCGACCGGATGCAGCACGTGGAGCAGCTGATGCCGCTGGTGCAGCAGGCGCTGCTCGAAGCCGACCTCTCGCTGGCAGACGTCCGGCGGATCATCGTGGGGCTTGGACCTGGACCATTCACCGGCCTGCGGGTCGGGGTGGCCACCGCCCACGTCCTGGCGGCTGTGTCCTCGCTCGAGCTGCGGGGCGTCTGCACCCTGGACGCCATCGCCGGCCAGTACTGCGCCGAGCACGGCCCGCCGCGAGATCACGGTGGCTTCGTGGTGGCCACCGATGCGCGGCGCAAGGAGGTCTACTGGGCTCGGTACGACAGTGCCGGAACCCGGCTGGCGGGACCCAGGGTAGGACCACCCGAGGACGTTCCGCAGCTGCCGACCATCGGGCCGGCAGCGGACTTGTACCCTGACCGGCTGAACGCCGTTCTCGGTCCGCGACGTCTGGACCCCGGCACGCTGGCCGCCACTGGTTGGCGGCTGCCCGATGCAGGCGTCGAGCCGCTCTACCTCCGGCGGCCGGACGCCGCCGAACCCACCCGACGTAAACCGGTGCTGCTCACCCGGCCCGGGCGGCCGCCGCAGCGGTCGAGGGACCGATGAGCCTCGAGCGCGTCAACGTGGCGGCCGCACGGCAGGCCGACCTGGCCGCGATCATGGAGCTCGAGCGGTCCGGGTTCGACGAGCCCGAGCAGTGGAGCGAGCGCAGCTGGCAGGGCGAGCTGCTCGGAGAAGGGCGGACCGTGTTGATCGCGCGTTCGTTCCATCCCGTCGGGGTGGTCGCTTTCCAGACCGTGGGCCATACGGCCGACCTGCACCGCCTGGTGGTCTCGCCGCGACACCGGCGGACCGGAGTCGCAACCCGGCTCGTGGAAGCCGGCGTCGAGGCAGTCCGCCAGCTGGGCGCACGGTCGGTGATCCTTGAGGTGTCCTACACCAACGAACCCGCCATCGCGCTGTACCAGCGGCTCGGGTTCGAGCAGCTGGCGGCGCGGGAGAACTACTACGGGCCCGGGCAGCACGCGTTGATCCTGAAGCGATGGGATCTGAGCGCGGCCCTGCCCGAGACGGAGGCAGCCGAGTGAGCGGACCGCTGATTCTGGGCATCGAGTCTTCCTGCGACGAGACCGGCGTGGGCATCGTCCGCGGGCATGAGCTGCTCGCCAACGAGGTGGCCTCCAGCGTCGACCTGCACGTCCGGTTCGGCGGTGTCGTTCCGGAGGTGGCCAGTCGGGCGCACCTGGAGGCTCTCGTCCCGACCCTTTCGCGGGCCTGTGCGACCGCGGACATCGACCTGTCCGAGATCGACGCCGTGGCCGTCACGGCCGGGCCTGGTTTGATGGGGGCGCTCGTCGTCGGGATAGCCGGCGCCAAAGCGCTGGCAGTCGCGTTGAACAAGCCGTTGTACGGGGTGAACCACCTGGCCGGGCACGTCGCCGTGGATCTGCTCGAGCACGGTCCCCTGCCGGAGCCGAGCGCGGCGTTGCTGGTGTCGGGAGGCCACACCTCCCTGCTGCTGGTCGAAGACGTGACCACCAGCATCACCGAGCTCGGCGCCACCATCGACGACGCGGCGGGCGAGGCGTACGACAAGGTGGCTCGGGTACTCGGACTGCCGTACCCCGGCGGACCCTATATCGACAAGGCGGCCACCGGAGACCCCAAGCTGGTGTCGTTTCCGCGGGGGCTGACTGCGCGCAAGGACCTGGTCAAGCATCGGTTCGACTTCTCCTTCTCGGGGCTCAAGACCGCCGTGGCGCGCTGGGTCGAGGCCCGGCACCGAGACGGGCTGGAAGTACCCGTCGCCGATGTTGCGGCCAGCTTCCAGGAGGCGGTCTGCGACGTGCTGACGGCCAAGGCGATCGACGCCTGCCACGTCACCGGGGCCACCACCTTGCTGATCGGTGGCGGGGTAGCGGCAAACGGGCGGCTCCGCACCCTACTGGCTGAGCGAGCCGCCCAATCCCAGATCACCCTCCGGTCGCCACGTCCGGGGCTGTGCACGGACAACGGCGCGATGATCGCCGTGCTCGGCTCGGAGATCGTCGCACGTGGCGGCAAGCCCTCGAGACTGGACATCGGCGCCGACTCGTCCTTGCCCGTGTCGCGCATCCTGATGTGAACCTCGACGCGGTTCGGGCGCTGGTCTCGCCGGTGGGGGCCGAGGCGCTGACGCTGGCCGACGAGCAGGAGGACCCGTCCAGCCTGGCCGCCGCCGGCGCGCTGCGGGCACGGTTTCCGGCCGAGCTTGCCGCTGCCGCGCTGACCCAGGCGGAGCTTCGCCGCCGCGCCAGGACCAAGTTCGGACCGCTGGCCCGGCGGATGCTGTTCACCCGGGGCGGGCTGGAGCAAGCCACCCGACCGGCCGTGGCGGCCGGCCATGCCGCGCACCTGAAAGCGGTCGGCAGCCGCAGGGTCGCCGACTTCGGCTGCGGGATCGGGTCGGACGCGATGGGCTTCCTGGCCGCCGGGCTCGAGGTGGTGGCGATCGAGCGTGATCCGGTCACCGCGGAGATCGCCCGGCACAACCTGGCGCTGATATCTGGCAGCACCGCATCCCCGAGCCCACCGCCGGGCGCCTTCCGCGTTGTCGTCGGGGACGCCGAAGAGCTTGCGCCGGCGTTCCTCGACGAGTCGACAGCGGCCTTCTGCGACCCGGCCCGAAGGAACGTCAACCGTCGACTGTGGCGGGTGGAGGACTTCACGCCGTCCTGGTCGTTCGTACTCGGTCTGCTCAACGGCGCGCGGCCGGCCGGCGTGAAGCTCGGTCCTGCCCTGCCGCACGCCCTCATACCGACCGGGGTCCATGCCGAATGGGTCAGCCACGGCGGGGACACGGTGGAGGTGGCGCTCTGGGCGGGCACGGCGGACCCCGACGGCACGTCGGCGGCGGTGGTCCTACCCGGCGCGCGGGTCCTGGTCGACCCCACGGCGCCGCCGCTGGAGGTGGTCATGCCACGCCGCTACCTGTACGAACCGGACGGGGCAGTCATCCGAGCCGGGGCGATCAACCAGGTCGGGCACCGGCTGCAGGCCGGCCTGCTCGACGGGCAGATCGCCTACCTGACCAGCGACCTGCTGGTCAGCACGCCGTTCGCCCGGGCCTTCGTGGTCGAGGAGGTGCTGCCGTACCAGGAACGAACCCTCCGGCGGTGGCTCACCGACCACCGTGTCGGGTCGTTGGAGATCAAGCAGCGCGGCATCGACGGCGATCCCGCCGCGCTTCGCAAGCGGCTGAAGCCCCGCGGCCCCGCCTCGGCCACCTTCGTCATCAGCCGAACCCCGCACGGTGCGCAGGTGCTGGTGGTCCGGCGAGTCCCGGCCGCCGCGCTGGACGACCACACGCAGGGACACGGGTAGTCTGCGAGCCATGTACGACACCTTGCTGGTGGTGCTGTACGTGGCGTCGGGCATCGCCGCGTCGTGGGAGGCCCGACGCAAGGGCTACGACGACTGGCTGTTCCTGGTGCTCGGCATCCTTCTTGGTCCGATCCTGCTGATCATCTTGTTGTTCCTCAAACCGCGACCACTCCAAGTCGGTACGCCGGTGCGGCCGGCGGCGCGGATCGCGCTGGACGACGGCCGCGTGCTGACGCCCTCGCACGTGTCCGTGGTGCGTGAGGTACGCGAGCGCGACGGCACCCATCTCTGCCGGATCACCAGCCCGGCAGGCACCAGCCACTGGGTGAGCCAGGAGGCGCTCTCCCGGGTGCGGGTATCTCGCGGACACTGATCAGTCCCCGGTTCTGGCACTCTCCTTGACCGAGTGCTAATGTCGGAGCTGGCACTCTCGGCATGAGTGTGCCAGCGGTTGGGACGGCACCGCGACGACGCCCTGACCGACATCCACCTGAACAACACATCACCTGTGAAAGGGGTTTGACGTGGCAGTCACGATCAAGCCGCTCGAGGATCGCATCCTTGTAGAGCCGCTCGAAGCAGAGCAGACCACCGCATCCGGTCTGGTCATTCCCGACACCGCCAAGGAGAAGCCGCAGGAGGGCAAGGTCATCTCGACCGGTCCCGGCCGCGTCGACGACAACGGCAACCGTGTCCCGCTCGACGTTTCTGAGGGTGACGTCGTCATCTTCAGCAAGTACGGCGGCACCGAGGTCAAGTACGACGGCAAGGAGCTGCTGCTCCTGAACGCTCGGGACATCCTCGCCGTCGTCAGCAAGTAAGGGGCTAGCTCATGGCAAAAATCCTTCAGTTCAACGAGGAGGCGCGTCGCTCGCTCGAGCGTGGCGTCGACATCCTCGCCAACACCGTGAAGGTGACGCTCGGCCCGAAGGGTCGCTACGTCGTGCTGGACAAGAAGTGGGGTGCGCCCACCATCACCAACGATGGTGTCACCGTGGCCCGCGAGGTCGAGCTCGACGACCCGTATGAGAACCTCGGCGCTCAGCTCGCCAAGGAGGTCGCCACCAAGACCAACGATGTTGCCGGTGACGGCACCACGACGGCCACGGTGCTGGCTCAGGCGCTGGTGCACGAGGGCCTCAAGGCCGTCGCGTCCGGTGCCAACCCCATCGGTCTCAAGCGCGGTATCGACGCGGCTGTCGAGGCCGTGGTGGAGCGCCTGCGGGACATCTCCCGCGATGTTCAGACCACGCAGGACATGGCGCATGTCGCCACCATCTCCGCCCGCGACGAGATCATCGGCAACCTGATCGCCGACGCCTTCGACAAGGTCGGCAAGGATGGCGTCATCACCGTCGACGAGTCCAACACCTTCGGCACCGAGCTCGAGTTCACCGAGGGCATGCAGTTCGACAAGGGCTACCTGTCGCCGTACTTCGTCACCGACGCGGAGCGGATGGAGGCCGTCCTCGAGGACCCGTACATCTTGATCCACTCCGGCAAGATCAGCTCGATGACGGACCTGCTCCCGCTGCTGGAGAAGGTCATCGGCGCATCCGGCACGCTGTTCCTCGTTGCTGAGGACGTGGAGGGCGAGGCTCTGTCCACCCTGGTGGTCAACAAGATCCGGGGCACCTTCACCTCGGTCGCCGTGAAGGCTCCCGCCTTCGGTGACCGCCGCAAGGCGCAGCTCGAGGACATCGCCATCCTGACCGGTGGCCAGGTCGTCGCCCCTGAGGTCGGTCTCAAGCTGGACCAGGTCGGCCTCGACGTGCTCGGCCGGGCGCGTCGCGTCGTCGTCACCAAGGACGACACCACCATCGTTGATGGTGCCGGTTCGTCCGATGAGGTCAAGGCCCGCGTTGCCCAGCTCACCGCGGAGATCGCCCGGACTGACTCTGACTGGGATCGGGAGAAGCTGCAGGAGCGCGTTGCCAAGCTCGCCGGCGGCGTCTGCGTGATCAAGGTCGGCGCAGCCACCGAGGTCGAGCTCAAGGAGAAGAAGCACCGCATCGAAGATGCGGTGTCGGCTACCCGTGCCGCCATCGAGGAGGGCATCGTCGCCGGTGGTGGCTCTGCGCTGCTGCATGCGTCGTCGGTTCTCGCGGATGGACTCAGCCTGACCGGCGACGAGCGGGTCGGCGTCTCCATCGTCAAGAAGGCAGCCGCGGAGCCGCTGCGCTGGATCGCCGAGAACGGCGGCGACCCCGGCTACGTGGTGACCTCCAAGGTGGCCGAGCTGGATCCGGGCTCCGGGTTCAACGCGGCAACCGGCGTGTACGAGGACCTGATCGCGGCCGGTGTCATCGACCCGGTCAAGGTCACCCGGTCCGCGTTGGCGAACGCCGCATCGATCGCCTCCCTGCTGCTCACCACCGAAACCCTGGTGGTGGAGCGTCCGGAGGAAGAGGAGCCGGCTGCACACAGCCACGCTCACTGATCGCCCCTGGCCCGTTAGTGCCAGCGAAAGGCCTCTCCTTCGGGAGGGGCCTTTCGCCATGTTGGCAGGCATTCGACGATCGGCGGTTCATCGCCGTCACCCTGGCCCGGCATATGAACGTGATTTCGCAAAATTTCCTCCAACGTGAAACAGTAGTGCGCAACACTGTTGTGCAGAGATCTCGGGGATCGATGGGGGGCAGGGTGGCTTCCGAAGTCAGCCACCTGCGTGACGTCCACGAACTCGTGGCTGCCGCGCAGGCAGGGGATCCGTACGCGCTGGATGAGCTTCTTCGTCGGCTTCGGCCGGCGGTGCTGAAATACTGCCGTGCTCGGCTGGTGAGCTACTCGGGCGGTCGGGAGGCCGCGGATGACGTCGCGCAGGAGACCTGTCTGGCGATCTGTCGGATCGTGCCGCGCTTTCGCGACCAGGGTGCACCCTTCATCGCCATGGTCTTTGCCATCGCGTCGAACAAGGTTGCCGATGCGCAGCGCCGCTTCGCGCGGTCCGCCGACCTGGTGGACGAGATTCCCGAACAGGTGGAGCCGTCACCGGGGCCTGAGGACACGGTGATGTCCTCAGCTCGTCTCGCGGCGGCGAAGCAGCTGGTGGATCGGCTGCCGGACAAGATGCGCCACGTGCTGCTACTGCGGGCCAGTGGTGTCAACGCCGACCAGGTGGGGGAGCAGCTGGGGATGACCGCGGGCGCGGTCCGCGTCACCCATCACCGAGCAGTCGCGCGGCTCCGCGCGCTCTTGGCCGAGTCCGACGACCCTGACCTGCTTGCTGAGCCAACCCAGTTCGCGGCGGCTTCCTGACCGCCCGCCGCTCCCGCACACCGCACGCCCGCCGGTTTCAAGACCGCGACCGGACCACGCGGGCGGCGGATAGCATGTATCTTCCTCCCCCGTGCCTGAAAGGCCTTCTGTGTCGCAGTTCCCAGCCGATCTCACGCCCGCCGGCGTTCCCGAGCCGTTCGCAACACTGGGTCTCACCTTCGATGACGTGCTCTTGCAGCCCTCCCAGAGCGAGATCATCCCTTCCGAGGTGGACACCACCACCTGGGTGTCGAAGCGGATCTCGGTGAAGATTCCGCTGGTGTCATCCCCGATGGACACCGTCACCGAGTCTCGGATGGCGGTGGCCATCGCGCGCCAGGGTGGCCTGGGGGTGATTCACCGTAACCTGTCGATCGAGGATCAGGCCCATCAGGTTGACGTTGTGAAGCGGTCTGAGGCCGGCATGGTCGATGAGCCGATCACGATCTCCCCGGACGCGACGATCGGCGAGGCTGACGCGATGTGCGGCCGGTACCGGATCTCCGGCGTGCCGGTGGTCGACCGGGACCTGAAGCTGCTCGGGATCGTCACCAACCGGGACATGCGGTTCGAGCACAACCCGACCAGTTTGGTCGGCGACGTGATGACCAAGATGCCGTTGGTCACGGGCAAGGTCGGCATCAGCGGCGAGGACGCGATGCGGCTGCTGGCTCAGCACAAGATCGAGAAGCTTCCCCTGGTCGACGACCAGGGCCGGCTCAAGGGCCTGATCACCCTCAAGGACTTCGTCAAGTCCGACCAGTACCCGTACGCCTCCAAGGACGACCAGGGCAGGCTCCGGGTCGCCGCCGCCGTCGGCTTCTTCGGCGACGCGTGGAAGCGTGCCATGGCACTGATCGAGGAGGGTGTCGACATGCTGATCGTGGACACCGCCCACGGTCACTCCCAGGGCGTGCTGGACATGGTTCGGCGGTTGAAGGCGGAGACCTCGGCGGCCGAAGTGGACATCGTCGGCGGCAACGTGGCCACCTACGCCGGCGCGAAGGCGCTGGTCGAGGCCGGTGCTGACGGAGTGAAGGTGGGTGTCGGACCTGGTTCCATCTGCACCACCCGGGTGGTCGCCGGTGTCGGGGTGCCCCAGGTGACGGCCATCCACAACGCCTCCCGTGCCTGCAAGCCGGCCGGAGTGCCCGTGATCGGTGACGGCGGTCTGCAGTACTCCGGCGACATCGCCAAGGCGCTGGTCGCCGGAGCAGACTCGGTGATGCTCGGGTCGCTGCTGGCTGGGTGCGAGGAGAGCCCCGGTCAGCTGGTGTTCATGAACGGCAAGCAGTTCAAGACGTACCGGGGGATGGGGTCGCTGGGCGCGATGGCCTCCCGCGGGCGCACTGTCTCCTACTCCAAGGACCGATACTTTCAAGGCGACGTCAACTCCGACTCCCAGCTCATCGCCGAGGGGATCGAGGGTCAGGTGCCCTACCGCGGACCACTGTCGGCCGTCGCCTACCAGTTGATCGGTGGTCTCCGACAGTCCATGTTCTACACCGGAGCGGCCACCATCATCGACCTGCAGGAACGCGGCTCATTCGTCCGCATCACCTCGGCCGGCCTCCGTGAGTCCCACCCGCACGACATCCAGATGACCGTTGAAGCACCGAACTACTCGGGCTGAGCACCGCCGCCCGGCAGGAGGCACCATGTTCGAGATCGGCCGTATCAAGCGAGCTCAGCAGGCGTTCGCGTTCGATGACATCGCAATCGTTCCCTCGCGCCGGACCCGAGGTGACGCCGAGGTCTCGCTGTCGTGGAAGATCGACGCGTACACCTTCGACTTCCCGCTGATCGCAGCACCGATGGACTCGGTGATGTCTCCGGCCACCGCCATCAAGGTAGGCCAGCTCGGTGGCCTCGGCGTGCTGAACCTGGAGGGGCTGTGGACCCGGTACGACGACCCTCGGCCGCTGCTGGACCAGATCGCCGCGATCGAGGACCCGGGCACGGCCACCCGTCGGATGCAGCAGATCTACGCCGAGCCGATCAAGGAGGAGCTGATCGGCAAGCGGATTGCCGAGATCCGTGAGGCCGGAGTGCCGGCCGCCGGTGCACTGTCCCCGCAGAACACCCAGGCCTACGCTCGTGCAGTCGTCGACTCCGGCGTGGACTTCTTCGTGATCCGAGGCACAACCGTGTCGGCCGAGCACGTGTCCTCAGACCAGGAGCCGCTCAACCTCAAGCAGTTCATCTACGACCTCGACGTGCCGGTCATCGTGGGTGGCTGCGCCACCTATCAGGCCGCGCTGCACCTGATGCGGACCGGCGCGGCCGGCGTGCTGGTCGGCTTCGGCGGGGGAGCGGCCTACACGACCCGCGCCGTGCTCGGCATCGCCGTACCGATGGCTTCGGCCGTCTCCGACGTGGCGGCCGCGCGGCGTGACTACCTGGACGAGTCCGGCGGACGCTACGTGCACGTCATCGCCGACGGGTCCGTCGGCAGGTCCGGTGACATCGCCAAGGCCATCGCCTGCGGGGCCGACGCGGTCATGGTCGGATCACCGCTCGCGCGCGCGCAGGAGGCCCCCGGCCACGGGTACCACTGGGGTCCCGAGGCCTGGCACGAAAGCCTGCCGCGCGGTGAGCGGGCCGCATTCAGCACCGTCGGCACCCTGGAGCAGATCCTGCTGGGCCCGTCCACGGTCCCAGACGGGACGATGAACCTGGTCGGCGCCCTGCGTAAAGCGCTCGCGACCACCGGCTACACCGAGGTCAAGGAGTTCCAGCGGGTCGAGGTCGTCGTCGGCTGACCGCCCGGGTCTGCGCTCGGTCGCGGCACCAGGTCGCGGTAGCAGGTCGCCGCACCAAGTCGCCGCACCGGGGTCGTGCCATGCGGCCTAGGTTGCGCTTGCCGGTAGCAACGGCACGAGCGCATCCCAGCGCGAGATCTCGCATCCATTGCGCCGCGAGAAGCGGCTGACGACCTGCCTGTCCCCCCAGCTACCAGTGACGGTCGCCGTCTGAGGGCCTCCGTACTGCTGGGTGCAGATGCGGGTCCTGGGCGCCATCGTCAATGCCGTTCCACCTCGGGCCGCAAGCGCTGTGCAGGCATCCTCTGACGCTGGGTGGTCACCACCGGTGGGATTGCAGGTCAGCCGCCAGGTCAGCTTCTTCCCGCTGCCGTCGTCGAAGACGATCGTCAGCTCTGCAGCCGCGGCGGTGGTAGTGGCCGTCGTCGTCGCCGAGGGCGTGCTGTGTCTTTCGGAGGGGTCCCGGGGGGTGTCCCCGCGCGGGTCGGGCGTGCTGGTCGAAGCCTGCTGGCAGGCCCAGGACAACGCCAGCACGGCGACCAGGACCAGGTGGGAACCGACCACGCGGGCGGGACTCGTCACGGTTCCATTCTCCAACCGTGCTGTAAGCGGTGCGGGGTCTGCTAGCGAGTCGTCGGGGTGAGCCTGGAAACCGGAACCGGAAGCCGCACCCGATCGGTTTCTCGGCGCCCGCTGCGATCGTCAAGGGACACCACCAGCCAGCCACGGGCCGTCTGCTGGGAGAGTTGAGCGCGATCCACCTCCACCGGGATCTTCGCCGACCTGCCGGGCTGCACGGTAACGAAGTTACCCGAGCTGACAGCCGGCTGGAACGGGTTGAAGGTCGCTGTGCCGAGGACCTGGTCACTGCCGTTGGCGACGAGGGAGAAGCCCACGGCCTGAACGCCGATGCGGCCGTTCCTCGCCGTCGACTTGATGGCGCTGGCCAGCACCGGCAGCTCGATGGTGGACCCGTTCGCCGGAGCCGTCGCCTCCCAGGCGTCGACGACGACGCCGTTGGTGTCGATGGTGAAGGCGGTGACAGTCCCGTCGGGGACGCCAGAGGTTGCCAGTCCGGTGTCCGTCGCGAAAGTGAGGAAGTCAGCCTCCCCGTCACCGGTGGTGTCCAGCAGGAGGTCGACCTCCCGGGTGGCCTGGGTCGAGGTGCTGCGCGCCTGGGATGCCGCGAAGACCAACAGGCGATCCGAGGCGCTGGCACCCACTGCTGTTCCCGGTAACGCCTGCACGCCGACATCGGTGAGGTCGGCCACCTCGGGGTCGGTCGCGTCCCCGGCTGGATCGGAGAGCAACCATGAATAGACGTCGGCGGTGCCGGAGTGGGCACCCCTGTTCCGCACCTCGATGGTGCCTTGCGAGCCGCCCCGGAGCTTCACCGGTTTGACGACCTGGATGTCCGAGACCGCCACCGGCACTGACAGGAACGACATCGTCAAGGGCAACACTCCCAGCCGGCTGCTCCTCGGGGTCGCCACCACGAGCCCGTGCAACGAGATCAGCTCGCCCCCGTCGGAGGCGGTCGCGTCGGGAAGCCGGGCAATGTCGTCACGGTCCAGGCGGATCGATACCGACACCGACCGGGTTCGGCCGGCAGGCACGGTCAGGCTGCGAGGCGAGATGGTGATCTCCGCCCCTAGCCGGGCAGAGCTCAGCCGCGTGCTCAGGTCATAGGTGATCGAGCGGTTGCTCCGGTTGGTGATCTGGAACGAGCGCGTGGCGCGGAGACGGTCGGCAATCTCCCGGGCGCCGAACCTCAGGCTGTTGAGACCGGACGGGGTCCAGGCGTACGCCTGGGTGGCCGTCGCGCGGCGTGGCTGGACCAGACCGGTGCCCAGCCGACGGCTGTCGAAGTCGCCGATCTTCTCCGGCGCCGCGGTGGACATGATCGCGGCCTTGGCCTGCAGCGGCGACCACCGCGGATGCGCCTGTCGGACCAGGGCAGCGACACCAGCGGTGTGCGGGCTCGCCATCGACGTACCCGAGATCTGGATGGAGCCGGTACCGGTGCCGCTGGCAACCGAGGCGATGGATACGCCCGGCGCGGCCAGGTCCGGCTTCTGGGCGCTGTCCAGCCGTCGGGGCCCGTTGGAGCTGAAATCTGCGGCTTTCCCGAAGGCCGGGTTCGGAATCGGAGCAGTCGCACTGATCGTGGCGGTCTTGCCGTTGACGTTCTGGAATGCCCCTGCTCGGGCTCCGTCGACTCCGATGAACGGAATCGTGACCCCAGGGATGGTTCCTTCGAATGGTGGCAGGCCGGGCTCGTTGTTCACCATGATGACGGCTCGTGCGCCCGCGGCTTGACCGAACTCGGCACGCGCGACACGGTCGCAGATCCCCCGCGTGGTGACGGCTATCTTGCCGGCGGCGGCAGTGTAGGCGGCGGCGTCGCAGCCCAGACCAAGGTCCACCAGGCCAGCGGTGATGGCGGCGGGAATGGCTGCGCCGTTGGCGACCATGCCGGTCGCGGTCACACCTCCGGTGATGGACACCGCCGGGAAGGTCGGCCTGCTGGCGTCAATAGCCGCGACGGACAGGGCAGTGTCCGACGTCGAAGGCGTGTCCACGAGATAGGCGCTGGATCCTGAGTTGCCGGCTGAGGTGACCACCAGGACGCCAGCCGCGGTCGCGGTCTCGATGGCTTGGGTCTGGAGGTCATTGGCTGTGCCGAAGGAGGACCCCAAGGACATGTTGATCACATTGACGCCGTCTGCGGTGGCCCGGTCGATGGCCGCGATGATGACGTCGTCATTCGCGGCCCCGTCGCAGCCGAACACGCGGTACGCGCGCAGCTTGGCTTGCGGAGCTACGCCCGGTGGAACGACGAAACTCTTGGAGAGGGTGGCGCGGTTATAGGGCCCTCGGTAGGTGGTGCCGTTGCTGAGCACACCGCTACCGGCCGCGGTGCCCGCGACGTGGGAGCCATGACCGCCGCAGTCAAGCGGATCGGGGTCCGGCCTGGGTGTCGCGGCTGTGGACGACTCAGCGTCATACGCGTCGCCGACGAAGTCGAAGCCCCCGACGACCTTCGCGGTCGGGAACGAGCCTGGCTCGATGACGGTGCCGTTGTTCCCTCGGAAGGCGGCGGTCGTGCCCGGACCGCCGAAACCGGCGTGGGTGTAGTCGAGGCCGCTGTCGATGACACCGATGACCTGTCCCCGGCCGGTCAGTCCGAGATCCTGCCAGGTCTGGTCCACGCCGGTGAAGCGCTCCGCGGCGGCATTCTCCAGATGCACCACCCGGGACACCTGCACGGCCTTCACGCCCTCGACCGCGGCCACGTCTGCCAGGTCGCTGACCTTGACACGGACCTGCACGGCGTTGAGCACCGTCTTCAGGCGCCCATAGGATCGTGCGCCGGCAGCCGTCAACTCGGGCAGGACCGCGTCCTGGCTGGCTTTGACCTGGCGCTCGGCGGCCGCCTTGTTGAAGGTGCCGGCGGCTTCCTGCTCGCGGACGGCGACCGGTTCGCTGCTGAGTTGGACGAGTGCGCTGACCGTCGTATCCGGCCGCAGCGCCTGGGGAAGGTTGCTTATCTTGCCGAGGGTCGCGATCTCAAGCCGCGAATGGCGACCGCCGCCCGTCGCGGTGTGGCGGGGAATGGGCTCGGCGCCGGCGTACAGACCTGTGCCGGCCACCAGGGCCAGAACCGTGGCTCCCAAGAGCGTGCGTTGCAGCAAGTGCCTTCTCCTCTGCGGGACAAACCGTGGGTGCTGACCTCAGGTCACCCGGAGGTGACGGACACTCGGAAGTGCAGGCCACGAGCCTAACCCTGGTTCGATACCCCGTAAAGCGGCGTATCGAACCAGGGTTGCTCAAGCATTCGGATCGGCAGGACGAAAGCCCGGAAAAGCGAAAACGACGCTACCTCAGCGCTGAGATAGCGTCGTGCCCGTCCTGACGACCACCCACCGAAAGCGGCCATCAGGTATTAGCGTGGTTGTGAATCTTCCCCCGGAGCGAGAATTCAGTCGCCCGAACTCATCAACCACGCAAGCATGTATGACCGGCTGTTGCCGTCGTCGATCCATTTGTCGTCGAGCTTCTCCGCCTTGGCCAGTGCGGCCTCCCGCTCCTCTTCGCCGGCTAGGGCGGAGTACATCAGCAGGTAGTCACCGAACTTCTGGTCGAACTTGCCGCCGGTGGCCTCGGCAACATTGGCGTTGATCCGCTCCGGGTCACCGGCCAGGTAGGTCGAGGCCGGGCTCATCGGGATCACCAGGATGCCCAGCATGGCTGCGGGTTCGGGCGAGAACCAGGTGGCGTAGTCACGCTTCCCACCCCAGTTCAACGGGACGATCTCATGGCCGAAACCTTCGTAGACCGGCTGGGACTTGTCGAAGTTGGTCCAGTACGCCAGTCCGGCCTCGGCCTCGCTGGACAGCATCCAGGTCGCCTCGGTCCGCAGAGCGGCATTGTCGCTCGACAAGGCCCACAGCGCCAGACCGGTCCAGGCGGTGATCGCCTCGGAGCTGGACTCCTGGTTGTTGCCGTCGGCGAACGGTGACGTCCCCGAAGCCCAGGAGTGACTGGCGTAGGCATCGAAGGTGCGGCGGTCCGGGAAGGCACCGTTCTGACCGGCGGAGCCGATGTCGGCGGCCAGCAGATCCATCACGGGGGCGAGCTTCTTGGCCAGTTCCGGGTCGTCCTGGCTGGCCACGCCGGCCGCGTACAGGAAGTACCCGTAGTGGAAGTGGTGGTCGTTGAACTCGTCGCTGCCGAACGAGGGCGTCAGGCCGACAATGCCCTTGCCCTGATCGTCGTAGACGAAGCAGAACGCCTGCCGCTTCTCACAGCCCTTGGGGTCGGTCCACTTCTCCAGCTCGCCGACCAGGGTCGCCTTGAGCTCCGTTGCCGGGGCCTGCAGCTCGAGCTGCTGAGCCAGCTGAAGCAGCATCGCGGCCCGGTAGAGAGCCTTGCCGCCGAAGTAGGTGTCCGCCGGGAAGGCCGGCAGTGCGGCGATGTCCTTGGTGACCTGCGCGCTCAGCGTGGACCGCTCGTCGTTCGACAGCTTGTCCAGGTCCAGCTGGCTGGTCGGGTTCGACAGCGGCGCGGACCAGGACAGCTCGGTGCCCGAGCACAGCTTCATGGTGCCGTAGATGCTGGGGTACGTTCCGAGGTCGCAGCCTGCGGTGGAACCCTCCTCCTGCTGATGCGGGAGGCTTGCGAACGCGGTGTCGCCCTTGCTCTGGTACGTGATCGTGGTCTGAACCTTGTCGCCGTCGACCTCGTAGGCCAGCGAGCTGCCGGTCACCGGGTTCGCAGCCAGCGTGGCCAGCTGCTCGGCGGAACCGTCGGACGGGATGACGAAGAACGTCACGGTACCGCCCTCGTCCAGCTCGACGGAGCTGCCGGACACCTTGCCGTCATTGACAACCAGGCCGTAAGCCACGTCTCCGGACTCGACGGTCCAGAAGTCGCCGGTCTTGGCCGGAACCGAGCCGGTCTTGACCTCGGTCTTCGTCGCGGCGGTGTAGCTCACGAACGGCGAACCCTGGGCGATGGTGGTGTGTCCGACCACCTTGCCCGCGTCGTCCAGACCGGCAACAGTGACTGTTGCGGTGTCGTAGCCGCTGACCTGGGCCGATTTGGCCCCGGTGTCCACGGTGACGTCAGGCTTGAAGCCTCCGGCGATGTTCTTCTCGGTGGCGCTGATCGTCGGCAACCCGAACGCGAAGCCTGTCTCGGTGAGCCCGAACGACAGCGGCATCGGGAAGACCGGCTGCGGTTCGTCACCGAAGACCAGGCCGGAGAACCACTGGTTTGTGGGAGGCACCAGACCGTCGGCCAGCCGTTTGGTCGGCAACGGCTTCACGGTCTTGTGCACGATGTCGCTGACGAGCGGCTTCACCTGAGATTCGGTGAAGACGTCGGTGCTGCTTGACTTGCGAACTTGATCATCCCCGTTGGTTCCGGTGGGGGCCGGGTTGCACGCCGCGGCGGTGACCATGATCATCGCGGTGGCGATGATCATGGCACCAGCCGAAGCGGCACGGTTGCTCGAAGGCTTTCGGGTAATCCGAAAACTCATTTGAGTCCGATCTGTCGAAGGAAGTCGAACGCCATGTCGCTGACGCCGGCGAGCGGGCCATCATCACGGAGCTTGAGGGTTGCGGTAACAGGCGTACCCACCTCAGTGAGGGCATCCAGTGCAGGGTCGGTCAGAGCCTTGCTGTCCACTCGAACCTGGGTCTGGGCCTGGCCCTCGTTGGTCTGAACCTTGGTCGAGGTGACGGTTCCGTCGACAGCCTCGTTGTTCGGAAGCAGGACCGAGACGTGAGCACCCTTCTCAACGCGCTCGTAGTCACGCGGGGAGAGCAGGTAGTCAGCCACGACGAACTCGGTGCCGCCGACGCTGATGGTGGCGAACGGGTTGCCGGTGGCCAACGTGTTGCCGAGCTTGGCCTTCAGCTCGGTGAGCTTGCCGTTCACAACGGCCTTGTAGGTGATGATTCCCTTGGACTTGTCGACGTCGTACGCCTCGGTGCTGGTGATGTCGAGGCCTTGGTTGACGTCCTGCTGAAGTGCAACGCTTTGAACGCTGAAGAGCTTGTCGCCCTTCTTGACGGTGACGCCCTCCTTGACGAACTGCTCAGTGACGGTGCCGCCGTAGGCAGCGGAGAGGTCGTACTGGTCGGCGCTGACGGTGGCGTTCAGGCTTGCCACCTTCGTCTGGCGCTGGTTGAAGATCAGGGTGAGGATGGCGACCAGCAAGACGATGGCCAGCACGCCTCCGAGCAGTCGGAGTCTGTTGATCCAGGTCACTTCGTTACCTCTTTCTCGGCATTCTCGGCGCGCTTCGGCGCGACCTCGGTGTTGAGGGACGCCGCGGCCTCAGTGGCCGCAGGCGAGTTGTCGCTTCGCTTGGCCGCGGGCACGGCCTCGACGAAGTCAGGGTGGTCGCCGATTGCTGAGACAGAAGCCGGCGCCGGTTCGATGTGGATTCCGAGCGACTCCTCGAGCTCCCGAGGCACGATGATCTCGGTGCGGCGAGCCGGTACGTCTTTGGCGGCGTCGGAGTCGTTGTCGGTGGTGGGAAGCGGGTGCTTGATCCGCCAGCTCTCGCGGAAGGCGACGACCATGAAGGCACCCAGGATGAAGGTGTTCGTGACGTTCCAGGCGGTAGCGATCGTGAAGAGGCTGTTGTCGATGTCACGCCAGATGGCGACGACCGACGTGAGCGCCAAGAAGACGAAGGTGAGCACCTGCGGGATCATGAAGTTGAACGGTGACTGGGCTTTCGACTTGCTGCCGGTCACGTGCCACTTCTGCTCCTTGCCAGAGATGGCGTTGATCAGTGCGCTGATGTAGATCGGGAAGGAGACCGATGCGAGCATCAGAACCTCCCAGCGGAACGAACCCAAGGTGTAGAAGGCGAGCACGATCTGCATCACGTAGAAGCCTGCGTAGAACAGCAACCAGGTGGTCCAGTCGATGCTGAGGTCCACAGGGCGGAGGTCGAAGAAGATCTCCAGTGGCGGAACGATCAGCAGCAGGGCCGGGGCGATGCCAGTGAGGTAGTGCGTCGCGGTGACGAAGTACATGATCCGCTGGTCCATCGTCAGCTTGCGACGCGGGCTGAGCGGGTTGTGGGTGAGCATGATCTCGAAGCCACCGGTCGCCCAGCGGAGCTGCTGCTTGGTGTACGCCTCGATCGTCTCGGGGGCGTCGCCGACGGCGAGCGTCTTCGGGATGTAGACCGAGCGCCAGCCGTTCTCATGCAGCTTGAGGGAGGTCCAGACGTCCTCGGACTTCGAGTCGGTGTAGATGCCACCGACGTCGTTGATGGCTGCGCGCCGGAAGATCACGTTCGTACCGACACAGAAGGCGGCGTTGAAGTGGTTGCGGCCGGGCTGGACGAACTTGTAGAACACGGCCTGCATGTAGCCGGCTCCGCGGGAGACCAGGTTGATCAGGTTGCCGTACGTCTGCGGCGTCTGCACGAAGGCGACGTTGGAGTTCACGAAGAACGGAACGGTCTCGACCAGGAACTCCTCGCGAGGAACGAAGTCCGCGTCGAAGATGCAGAAGAAGTCACCCTTGGCGATCGACAGCGCGTAGTTCACGTTGCCGGCTTTGGCGCCGTTGCTGCTGAGTCGGCGGACGTAGTTGCAGCCGAGCTCGTTGGCGAGCTGCTTGACGTCGTCGGACCGGCCGTCGTCGAGGATCCAGGTGCGGTGCTTGCCCTTGATCGCCATTGCGGCGGTCGCCGTTGCGCGGATCTTCTCGATCTCCTCACCGTAGACGGTGATGAAGACGTCGACCGCGACCTCCTTGCCGTCCACATGGATCGGCCACAGGTGAGGCTGGTCAGTGACTCCCGCTCGCCGGTTCACGTCTTCGTTGAAGAGGAACTCCTTGGCGTTGTGGAAGGCGAAGTCCCGCGGGCTCTTCGCGCCGGACAGGATAGTCCACATCGAGAGCAGGGCGTGGGTGACGAGGATGACCTCGGCGAGGATGACCATCGAGTACGGCAGCAGGTCGCCGCGGTTGCTCGGGTTCAGCAGGAACTGGGCGTAGAACAAGATGCCCAGGGTGGCGATCAATGACAGCAGGATCATCACCGGCGAGTAAGGGTTACTCGTCTCTGCTCTCCGTGTCACTGGCACGTGTTTATCGACGCGTGCGTAGTCGTGGGCCAGTTTGGCCATGTTTGACTCTCCACAATTCGGTGTTGCGGGATCCGTCCATCACCGGTGCAGCGACCTAGCTGCTGACGCCTTGCGGAACTTGCCTGGTCCGGGCAGACCGTCTGGCTCGTCACGCTGGCGTACTCATCGGTGTGGCGGGTGTGACCTCAAGATGTGCGGCGACTTCGCCGCGGGGGAACGGGGCAGGAAAGCCCCGGACTCAGTACGGACGCATCCATGGTGTGCGTCTGGTTCCTCACACTCATTGTGAGAATCGGGACCAAGATCAATCTTGCTGCGTTGGTCCAACCGACCGTTTCCCCGATGAGATAACTGTACGGCTTTTGCACCCTTGATGCGAAGTGGGAAAGTCGCTCGAAAGCGGCCTCGCACGCTCAGAGCGGGCCGGCTCGACGCCGCCGACGGCGTGCTGGTCGCAACTGGTATCAAGCCCACGCGCCCGGTCAGGGAGGACTGTTTTTGCTCGCAGAGGGACGAATATGTGGCAAGCCGGCGTGAGAAGGACGGGCCTGGGTGTGAGCTGGTATGGACCAATCCCTACGGTGGTTGGGTCGGTCGGAGCAGGGCAGCCACAGGGTCTGGACGTGCTAGACCTCACACGACCTGGCGACCACCTGCGGGGCTGGGAGCGATCCCACCGCCTGGAAGAGGCTGGCTGATGCTTCGGCAGCCGTCGAGACCGCCGGCCCCGGCGCTCCCCGGTGCGCCACCGGAACCGTAGGCTGGCCCGGTGAGTGACCCCGTGATGGAGGAGCTGTCCCGGCTTCGGATGAGTATCGACAACATGGATGCGGCCCTGGTGCACCTGCTGGCGGAGCGGTTCAAGGTCACCCAGCAGGTTGGGCTGCTCAAGGCTGAGCACGGGCTGCCTGCCGCAGATCCCGCGCGGGAGGCCCAGCAGATCGCGCGGCTCCGCTCGCTGGCGACCGAAGCGAAGCTCGACCCGGAGTTCGCCGAGAAGTTCCTCAACTTCGTGGTGGCCGAGGTCGTGCGGCATCACGAGGCGATCGCCGGCTCGCGCTGAGCGGCGGAGACGAGGTCGCGGCGGCACGACACTAGAATCGGCAGCCGGAATGACACCCGGGCGAGAGGCGCGACCCAGCAGATGAGCTCACACGACCATGACCTGGTCCTGGTGGTCGACTTCGGGGCTCAGTACGCCCAGCTGATCGCCCGCCGGGTCCGCGAGGCGAAGGTGTACTCCGAGATCGTCCCGCACACGATGAGCGTGGACCAGATCCTGGCCCGCAACCCCAAGGCCGTCATCTTGTCCGGTGGACCGTCCTCGGTGTACGAGGCGGGCGCGCCGCGCCTGGACCCCGCATTGCTGGTCAGCGGAACACCCGTCTTCGGCATCTGCTACGGGTTCATGGCGATGGCGCAGCAGCTGGGCGGCACTGTCGCGAGGACCGGGATGCGTGAGTACGGCCGTACCCAGGTCCAGATCACCGACCACGGCACGCTGCTGGCCGGCCTCCCGGAGAACCTGCGCTCCTGGATGTCGCATGGCGACGAGGTGGTGGCCGCGCCGGACGGCTTCACCGTCAACGCCACCTCCGCCCGCGCGACTGTGGCGGCTTTCGAGGACACCGACCGGCGCCTGGCCGGAGTCCAGTGGCACCCGGAGGTACTGCACAGCGAGCACGGTCAGCGGGTGCTGGAGCGCTTTCTGGTGGAGATCGCGGGCTGCCGCCAGACCTGGACCATGGTCAACATCGTCGAGGAGCAGGTGGAGCGGATCCGGCAGCAGGTCGGCGACGGCCAGGTGCTCTGCGCTCTGTCGGGGGGCGTCGACTCCTCGGTTGCGGCTGCGCTGGTGCAGCGTGCCGTCGGTGACCAGCTGACCTGTGTCTTCGTCGACCACGGGCTGCTGCGCAAGGGCGAGGCCGAACAGGTCGAACGCGACTACGTCGACGCGACCGAGGTCAACCTCAAGGTGGTGGACGCGAGCGAGACGTTCCTGGGTCATCTGGCCGGGGTCACCGACCCGGAGCAGAAGCGCAAGGTCATCGGCCGCGAGTTCATCCGGACGTTTGAGGCGGCTGCCCGCGAGGTCGTCAGTGAGGCGGCCGCGGACACCCATCCCGGCGAGGTGGAGTGGCTCGTGCAGGGGACGCTCTATCCGGACGTGGTCGAGTCCGGAGGCGGCGAAGGTGCCGCCAACATCAAGAGCCATCACAACGTCGGCGGCCTGCCGGACGACCTCCAGTTTCAGCTGATCGAACCGCTGCGCACCCTCTTCAAGGACGAGGTGCGCGCGGTCGGAGAGCAGCTTGGGCTGCCGCCCGCGATCGTCTGGCGGCACCCGTTCCCGGGCCCCGGGCTGGCCATCAGGATCATCGGCGAGGTCACCCGGGAACGGCTCGCGATCTTGCAGGAGGCCGACGCGATCGTCCGGGAAGAGGTGACGGCTGCCGGACTGGACCGAGACATCTGGCAGTTCCCGGTGGTTCTGCTGGCCGACGTGCGTTCGGTCGGGGTGCAGGGCGACGGACGTTCCTACGGTCACCCGGTGGTGCTGCGACCGGTCACCAGCGAGGACGCCATGACCGCCGACTGGGGGCGGCTGCCGTACGACCTGTTGGAACGGATCAGCACCCGGATCACGAACGAGGTCTCCGAGGTCAACCGAGTGGTGGTCGACATCACTAGCAAGCCCCCGGGCACCATCGAGTGGGAGTGAGCCGACCCTGACTGCGCCGGTCGTAGAATGAGGGGAGTTCTTCGTACCGGCTGCAGCAGAGGATCACCGATGTCCGACCCCACCATCCACACCGACGCACGCCACCCGGGCCCGTCGTCGGCCGGCAGCATCGGAACTGCGCGGGTCAAGCGCGGCATGGCGGAGATGCTCAAGGGCGGTGTGATCATGGACGTGGTCACCGCAGAGCAGGCGAAGATCGCCGAGGATGCCGGCGCGGTCGCCGTGATGGCGCTTGAGCGGGTGCCCGCGGACATCCGCGCCCAGGGCGGTGTGTCACGGATGAGTGACCCGGACATGATCGACGGCATCATTTCGGCCGTGTCGATCCCGGTGATGGCCAAGGCCCGGATCGGTCACTTCGTCGAGGCCCAGGTGCTGCAGTCCCTCGGGGTCGACTACATCGACGAGTCTGAGGTGCTCACTCCTGCCGACTACGCCCACCACATCGACAAGTGGAAGTTCACTGTGCCGTTCGTCTGTGGGGCCACCAACCTGGGGGAGGCGCTGCGCCGGATCACCGAGGGCGCGGCGATGATCCGCTCCAAGGGTGAGGCCGGCACCGGTGACGTCTCCAACGCGGTGACCCACATGCGCACGATTCGCGGCGAGATCCGCCGACTGGCCGGGCTGTCTGCCGATGAGTTGTTCGCTGCGGCGAAGGACCTGCAAGCCCCGTACGAACTCGTCGCCGAAGTGGCGCACGAGGGCAAGCTGCCGGTCGTGCTTTTCACCGCGGGCGGCATCGCCACCCCTGCCGACGCGGCGATGATGATGCAGCTCGGTGCTGAGGGGGTATTCGTCGGTTCCGGCATCTTCAAGTCGGGCGACCCGGCCCGGCGGGC
>DASTIW010000044.1:0-114533 GCA_035717205.1 Propionibacteriaceae bacterium
AGGTTGTAGACGTTGTTCGACCAGTTCTGGATGGTCGTGTAGCGGCAGCGAGCGCCCTTCTTCACAATGATCTCCACCACGGCCGAGTGCAGCGAGTCCGAGGAGTAGATCGGTGCGGTGCAGCCCTCGACGTAGTGCACATAGGCGTCCTCGTCGACGATGATCAGGGTCCGCTCGAACTGGCCCATGTTCTCGGTGTTGATCCGGAAGTACGCCTGCAGCGGGATCTCGACGTGCACCCCCTTGGGGACGTAGATGAACGAGCCGCCGGACCAGACCGCCGAGTTCAGTGCGGAGAACTTGTTGTCACCGACCGGGATCACCGTCGCGAAGTACTCCTCGAAGAGCTCCGGGTGCTCCTTCAGCGCCGTGTCGGTGTCGAGGAAGATGACACCCTGCTTCTCCAGTTCCTCGTTGATCTTGTGGTAGACCACTTCGGACTCGTACTGGGCGGCGACGCCGGCAACCAAGCGCGCCTTCTCCGCCTCGGGGATGCCGAGCCGGTCGTAGGTGTTCTTGATGTCCTCGGGCAGGTCATCCCAGCTGGCGGCTTGCTTCTCGGTGGAGCGGACGAAGTACTTGATGTTGTCGAAGTCGATGTCATCGAGCTCGGCACCCCAGGTCGGCAGCGGCTTACGCTCGAACAGCTTCAGGCCCTTCAGCCGAAGGTCGAGCATCCACGCCGGCTCACTCTTCAGCGCCGAGATGTTGGCGACCACGTCAGTCGTGAGTCCCCGCTGAGCGACGGCGCCGGCAGCGTCGGAGTCGGCCCAGCCGAAACGGTAGCGACCGAGAGCCTCCAGATGCTGATCCTGAGTCTGACCGGTTCCAACCGGGCCTGCGGATGCGGTCGGCTGAGAAGTCTGCGTCATGTCATGGCCTTTCGAGGGGGGTCTGCTGCGGTGTTCGGGGGAGCTGCTGGGAGGTGCGCAGGTGATGCCGGGGTGTGCGGGGGTTCGGTGTTGTGTGGGTCGCCGGTCCGGTGCGGGATGTGCGTCGTGCAGATCCCGTCGCCATGGGCGATGGTGGCGAGCCGCTGGACGTGCACGCCGAGGAGTCGCGAGAAGACGTCGGTCTCAGCCTCGCACAGCTGCGGGAACCTCTCCGCGACGTGGGCCACCGGGCAGTGGTGCTGGCAGAGCTGCTCCCCGATCGCCGACGGCTGGGTGGAGGCCACGTAACCGTCCTCGGACAGCACGCTCGCCAACGCCTGGGCCGGGGTCAGCGTGGTGCCCGCTCGATCCAGCACCTCGCGGTACCGGATCTCGGCGTCGGAGACTCTGGCCCGCGCGAAGGTGGTGACGGCTTCCGGTCCGGCCGTCTCGGACAGGAACGTCAGCGCCTTGATGGCGATGTCGTCGTAGGCGGAGTAGAAGTCGGCCCGTCCGGCGTCGGTCAGCAAGAAGACCTTGGCCGGACGGCCGCGACCGCGCGAGCCGTAGACGCGCCGTTCGCGGGCCTCCACCGAGCCTCGCTCGACCAGTACGTCCAGGTGCCGCCGGATGGCCGCAGCGGTCAGACCGAGGCGTTGGGCCAGCTCGGCCGCAGTCGACGGCCCGTGTTCCAGAATCGAGCTGGCAACGCGCTGCCGCGTCGAGGCATCACTGTCTGTGGCTGGGTGCGCACCTCCCGCCGGCACCCCGGGCACGCGCACGGCAGCACCCGAGGTCGTTTTCACAACACAAGTGTGCTCTTATTCGTTCGTGGTATTCAAATAAGGGCCGCCTTAGTAGCAGCGCAGCCAGGCCTCAGGTTGCCAGGATGTCCTCGAGGTCGAAGCTGACCGGCTCCTCCAGCTGCTCATACGTGCACGACCGCGGATCCCGGTCGGGGCGCCAGCGGTTGAACTGGGCGGTGTGGCGGAACCGCAGCCCCTCCATGTGCTCGTAGCGCACCTCGACCACCAGGTCGGGCCGCAGCGGGGTGAAGGAGAGGTCCTTGCCGACGCTCCACCGGCTGCCTTCGGAGCTGCGGGGCGTACGGGCGCCGGCCTCCTGGTTGGCCCAGGCCCACGGATGGTCGTCGAAGGTGGTCACCAGCGGTTGCAGCTCGACGAACAGCTCCTTGCGCCGCGGCGCCGGGAAGGCTCCGATGACACCGACCGAGATCAGCTTGCCGTCGGAGTCATAGAGACCGAGCAGCAACGAGCCGACGCTGTCCGGTCCGCTCTTGTGCGTGCGGTAGCCCGCCACCACGCAGTCCGCGGTCCGCTCGTGCTTGATCTTGAACATCACCCGCTTGTCCGGCTGGTAGGTCAGCGAACGCGGCTTCGCCACGACCCCGTCCAGACCCGCACCCTCGAACTGGGTGAACCACTGCTGAGCGACGTCTGGGTCCTCGGTCAACGGCGTGGTGTGGATCGGCGCGGCGGCGTCGGCGAGTGTTTGCTCCAGCACCCCCCTGCGCTCGGCGAACGGCCGGCCGGTGTAGCTCTGGTTGCCCAGGGCCAGCAGATCGAACGCGATGAACCTCGCCGGGGTCTGCACCGACAACAGCTTCACCCGGCTGGCCGCGGGGTGAACCCGCTGCTGGAGCGCCTCGAAGTCGAGTCGGTCACCGGACTTCCCCACGACGATCAGCTCACCGTCCAGCACGCAGCGCTCCGGCAGGTTCTGCTTGATCGCCTCGACCACCTCCGGGAAGTAACGGGTCATCGGCCGCTCGTTGCGGCTGCCGATCTCCACCTCATCCCCGTCCCGGAAAACCACCGACCGGAAGCCGTCCCACTTCGGTTCATAGGCGTAGTCACCCCGGGGGATCGCCTTGACCGCCTTGGCCAGCATGGGAGCGACGGGCGGCAGCACGGGGAGATCCATAGGCCTCATTGTTGCCTGCTCGCCGAGCGCGGCGACACTAGACTGCTGCGGTGCCCACGCCCGACACCGCCGCACTCGTGGTCGACGATGTCGCGGTCCGGTTCGGATCGGAAGCCGCGCTGGCCGGCCTCTCGCTGACCGCAGCACGGGGCGCGATCACCGCCGTGCTGGGGCCGAACGGCGCCGGCAAGACGACCCTGCTGCGGTGCTGTACCGGCCTGGTCCGGCCGGACTCCGGCCGGCTTCGGGTCCTTGGCTACGATCCCGGCTCCGCCGACGCCGCTGCGCGGGTGGGCTCGATGCCACAGACCACCGGTGCCTGGTCAGCGATCAAGCCGGTCGAGCTGCTGCGCTACCTGGCCAGCTTGTACGCGCACCCGCTCGACGTGTCCGCGTTGAGCTCGCGGCTCGGCATCGACGAGTTCGCCCGGACCCCGTACCGACGACTCTCCGGCGGACAGCAGCAGGCGGTCAACCTGGCCGGGGCTCTGGTCGGCCGGCCGGAGCTGGTGTTCTTGGACGAGCCGACAGCCGGCATGGACCCGCACGCCAGGCGGGCGACCTGGGCCCTGCTCGAGGCGCTCCGCGGCGCGGGGGTGACGCTGGTGATCACCACCCACGCGATGGAGGAGGCCCAGGAGCTGGCTGACTACGTCTTCATCGTCGACAGGGGCCGGATTGCCGTGCAGGGAACCGTCCCGCGGCTGACGTCCGGCGGCCAGACGTTGGAGCAGGTGTTCCTGACCAACACGCAGAAGGCGACGCCGCGGTGAGCTCGCTGGACTTCTCCCCCTCCCCCGGCGCGGCTCCGGTGACCCGCCGAGTCGTCAGCCACGCGCTGACCGAGACCGGGCTGTTACTCAGGAACGGCGAACAGCTCCTGCTGGCCCTGGTGATCCCGATAGCCATCCTGGCCGGTGGGCAGCTGGCGCCCGGCAGGCACTGGGAGCTGACCACCCTGGCCCCGTCGGTGCTGACACTGGCCGTGTGGTCCACCGCCTTCACCTCCGTCGCCATCTCCACCGGGTTCGAGCGCCGGTACGGCGTGCTGGAGCGGCTGGCGTCCACCCCGCTGACTCGACGCGGCCTGCTTGCCGGCAAGGCCGGATCGGTGATTCTGGTGATCTTCCTGCAGTTGGCAGTCCTGACGACGGTGGCCGTCGCGGCCGGCTGGCGTCTCGCGTTCGACGGACTGTCCCTGCTGCTATCGACTGCCGGCATGCTCCTGGGGATCGCCACCTTCTGCTGCTTCGCCCTGCTGCTGGCCGGCACCCTGCGCGCCGAGGCCACCTTGGCGCTGGCGAACCTGCTGCATCTGGTCCTCCTCGCCGGCGGTGCCTTGGTGCTTCCGGTGGCCGCGTACCCGGAGGCAGTCCAGCCGGTGATTGGGCTGCTGCCGACCGCGGCCATGGGCGAGCTACTCCGGCAGGGCTCCGTCGGGCAGGCACTGTGGTGGCCGCTCCCACTGCTCGCCGGCTGGCTGCTGCTCGGGGCGACGCTCGCCTCCCATTCGTTTCGGTGGACAGCCTGAGATCGACGGCCGGAGCGGACGGCCGATGATGCGCCGCTGTCGACACCGGGCAGACTAAGGCCATGACCTCACCTGTCGTCTCCCCTCTGCCGCTCGCCCTGGTGGTCGGCGGCTCCCGTGGCCTCGGTCTCCTGATTGCCCGTGAGCTCGGGCAGCGGGGCCACCGGGTGGTGATCGCCGCGCGGGATCCTGAGGAGCTGGATCGGGCCCGGCTACAGCTGGCCGGCAACGGTCTCGCGGTGTCGACGCAGGTGTGCGACGTTGCCGACGAGTCGGACGTGAACGCGATGATCGATCGGGTGGAGTCGGAGGTCGGTCCGATCTTGGTGCTGCTGCACGTCGCCGGCATCATCTCGGTCGGCCCGCTGGAGTCGATGTCTCGGAGCGACTTCCGGGAAGCGATCGACATCATGCTCTGGGGCCCGATCAACACCAGCCTGGCCGCGGTTGCCCACATGAAGTCCCGACGGAGCGGGCGGATCGGGATCGTCACCTCCATCGGCGGGCTGGTCAGCGTTCCGCACCTGCTGCCGTACAGCACCGCCAAGTTCGGCGCCGTGGGGTTCTCCCGCGGCCTTCGGGCGGAGCTCGCCGGCAGTGGCATCACCGTCACGACGATCACGCCGGGCCTGATGCGGACCGGCTCACACGTCCGCGCCAAGTTCGTCGGCAAGCAGCGCGCCGAGTACGCCTGGTTCAGCGCGAGCGCTTCACTGCCGCTGATCTCCATGGATGCCGAGCGAGCCGCGGAGCACATCGTCGACGGCGTGCTCGCAGGCCGGGCCAACGTCGTGCTGACGCCGCTGGCGAAGATCGCTATGCGGGTGAACGGCGTCGCGCCCTCGACAGCCGCAGCGCTGCTGGGAGTGATGGCCCGCGTACTGCCCGCGCCGCCGAAGCACACCCGCACCACCCCAGTGGAGGGCCGGTGGATCCAGCGACGGCTGCCGCCGATGGCCTCCGGGCTGGTACGCCGGGTCACCACGCTGGGCGCCCGCGCAGCGAGCCGGAACAATGAGCAGCCGCTCTGGTCGGGCCACCGGTGAGCCCTGGCCGGGCAGCTGAGGACGGCACCGACGACGGCGTCCACGACAACATCGACGACGCCGTCGACAAGGGCGTCGACACCGGGGGGCCGACCCGGGCGGCATTCGCTCGCTCTGCCGACCGGGAGGCGCGGCTGGCCCAGCGTGCCGTCTATGTCGCCTTCATCGGCAGTGGGTTCGGTTTTGCCAGCTGGGCCGCCCGAATCCCGGGACTTCGTGATGAGCTGCAGGCGACGCCGGCCGTGCTCGGTCTGGTGCTGCTCTCGGTGGCCGTCGGGTCGCTGATCGCCCTGCCGCTCGCCGGCATGGTGGTCACCCGGATCGGTACGGCCCGAGCTGTCGCGGTCATGGTGCTGACCGTCGCCGCAGGGCTCGCGACGGTCGGGTTCGGCTACCCGTACGGCATCCCGCCGGTGGTTGCCGGACTGTTCCTGATCGGGTTCGGCACCGGCACCTGGGATGTCGCCATGAACGTCGAGGGCGCCGCCGTCGAGCAGCGGATCGGCCGGTCGGTGATGCCCAAGTTCCATGCCGGGTTCAGCGTCGGTACGGTCGCGGGGGCGCTGCTCGGTTCGGCCATGGTCGCGCTGGAGCTGTCGATCACCGTGCACCTGGTCGGCGTCGCGGTGGTCGTCGCCCTCGCCGTCCCCTTTGCTGTTCGCAGCTTCCTTCCCAGCCGACCGGCAAGCGAGGCGAAGGAGGAGCGTTCACCGCATCCTCTGCAGGCCTGGACAGAGCCCCGAACGCTGTTCATCGGCGTCTTCGTACTGTGCATGGCGTTCACCGAAGGCACCGGAAACGACTGGCTGGGCGTGGCCGTGATCGACGGCTACGACGCTGCGCCGGCGCTTGGACCGCTGACGTTCTCGATATTCCTGGCAGCAATGACCCTCGGACGCTGGTTCGGGCCGGGTGTGATCGACCGGTTCGGCCGCGTACCCGTGATCCGCGCGTCGGCCGGGGTCGCGCTGGTCGGTCTGCTGCTGGTGGTGTTCGGGCAGGTGCTCCCGGTCGCCTTCGCCGGCTCGGTGCTGTGGGGCCTGGGAGCGGCCCTCGGATTTCCCGTCGGCATGAGCGCGGCCTCCGACGATCCGAAGCGGGCCGCTGCCCGGGTCAGCGTCGTGGCCTCCATCGGCTACACCGCCTTCCTCGCCGGCCCGCCCCTGATCGGCTTCCTCGGCGACCGGGTCGGGGTGCTGAAGGCGCTCACCGTCGCCGCCGGGCTGCTGGCACTCGCCGTCGGCATCGCGGGCTGCTGCCGGCCCGTTGAGGCGGGCGGGGTTCGAGACGCCACCCTCGACGATGCGAGACTTGAGAACGGGTCGGACGGTCCATCCCAGACGCGAGAAGGAATCGATGAACACCGCTGAGCCTGAGACGGCTGACCCGTTCCCCCAGCAGGCCATCGACCGGCTGACGCTGCTACTCCGCGACGTCCGCCGGCTGGGGGTGGCGTACTCCGGCGGCGTTGACTCGTCCGTGCTGCTGGCGGCAGCCGTGCGCGTTCTGGGACCGGACCATGTGGTGGCAGTCCTCGGTGTGTCACCCAGCCTGGCAAGCGACGAACGGCTTGCCGCGCATCAGGTGGCTGGGTTGATCGGCGCGCCGGTGGTCGAGGTGAGCACCTATGAGGGCGACCGGCCGGCCTACCAGGCGAACGGACCGGACCGCTGCTTCCACTGCAAGGACGAGCTGTTCAGCCGAATCGATGACGAGGTGGTGGCCGCCCACGGACTCGACGCGGTTGCGTACGGGGAGAATGCGGACGACGCGCGCCGCCACGATCGCCCGGGCGGGCAGGCCGCCACCAATCACCGTGTGCTCCGCCCACTGGCCGACCTCGGACTGGACAAGCGGGCGGTCCGTCGGCTGGCGTCGGCCTGGCGGCTGCCGAATGCGGACAAGCCGGCGGCGCCGTGCCTTGCTTCGCGGATCCCGCACCACGAGATCGTCAGCCCCGAAAAGCTCCGTCAGATCGACCAGGCCGAGTCGGCTCTGCGCGCGCTTGGTCTGACGGACTTCCGCGTTCGCCATCACGGCGACATCGCCCGGATCGAGGTGCCCGCCGCGGACCTGGTCCGAGTGGTCTCGGACCCGATGCGGGCCGCGGTCCGACGAGCCGTCAACTCAGCCGGCTTCCGGTTCGCCGCCGTCGACCTTGCCGGCATGCAATCGGGTGCGTTCACGCTGACCGCTCTGGAGAGCGCCCGTGGGTGAGCCGATCGCCGGCCTGGACGACATCGCCACCCTCGACCTCTCCCGGTCCGTGCGCCGCGGCTACCCGGAGGCGGTCTTCTGCGAAGGCAAGACGCATGATCAGGTCGGTACCATCGCGGCTGCCGTCGGGACCCGCCCCGATGTCGTGACGCTATTCACCCGGGCCAGCCCTGAGCATGCTGCCGCGATCCTTCAACGGCTTCCCGACGCCTGCTATGACGTGTCGGCCCGGCTGCTGGCGTGGCCGCCTGTCCCGCCGGACCCGACCGGCGGCCTGGTGGTGGTGGTCTCGGCCGGCACCTCCGACCTGCCGGTGGCCCGGGAAGCGTTGCTGACCGCTCGCTACCTCGGTAGGCAAACAGAGCTGGTGGTGGATGTCGGCGTCGCGGGGCTGCATCGGGTGCTGTCCCGGCTGGACCTGCTGCGCGCAGCCCGGGTGCTGGTGGTCGCAGCCGGGATGGATGGGGCGCTGCCGAGCGTGATCGCGGGGCTCGTCGGCGTACCGGTGGTCGCACTGCCCACCTCGGTGGGGTACGGGGCCGCCTTCCAAGGCTTGGCTCCGCTGCTGGCCATGTTGAATGCCTGCGCACCTGGCATCGGTGTGGTCAACATCGACAACGGCTACGGTGCCGGCCATCTCGCCGCACAGATCGCCGCACCCGTCGAAGAGGCCCGGTGACCCCCGAGCGCCACGCCTGGGTAGACGCCTCCGCCGGCGTCGCCGGCGACATGCTCCTCGGCGCCCTGGTCGGCGCGGGTGCGAACCTGAGAGCGATCCAGCGCTGCGTTGACGCCGTCATCCCCGGCTCAGTTCGGCTGACGTCGGCAGCCGTCACGCGGGCCGGCATCGCGGCCACGAAGGTCGACGTGGAGATCTTGGCGCCGGATCCGCCGCACCGCACCTGGCGCAGCATCCAGACCATGATCTCGGATTCCCAGCTGCCAGATCGCGTACGCAACGATGCGCTCGCGGTATTCGCCCGACTGGCGGAGGCGGAAGGACGGGTGCACGGCGTGCCCGCCGACGAGATCCACTTCCACGAGGTCGGCGCCCTGGATTCCATCGCCGATGTGGTGGGTGTCTGCGCCGCGGTGCACGACCTCGCCATTGACAACCTGAGCGCCGGCGAGGTGGCGGTCGGGTCCGGGCACATCGATGCCGCGCACGGCCGGATACCGGTTCCGGTGCCTGCGGTGACCCAGCTTGCCGCTGGGTGGCGGATCACCGCCGGGGGCAGCGGCGAGCTGACTACGCCGACCGGGATGGCGCTGGTCGCCACCCTCTGCACCAGTTCCGACCTCCCTCTACTGACGCTGACCAGCACCGGCACCGGAGCCGGCACCAAGGACTTCGCGGGCCGGGCGAACGTAACCCGGGTACTGGTCGGGACCAAGGCACCGCAGCGGCCTCCAGCCGACGGCGACCGTGCCGTTCAACTGGAAGCCAACATCGATGACCTCGACCCCCGGCTCTGGCCCGGCGTGCTGTCCAGGTTGCTGGATGCCGGGGCGTCCGACGCCTGGCTGGTGCCGATCCTGATGAAGAAGGGGCGACCGGCGCACACCCTCAGCGTGCTCTGCCACCCGACCATGGCGGACGGCCTGCGGGAGGTCATGCTCCTGCACACCACCACCATCGGCGTCCGGCAGCACGAGCTGGCGAAACATGCCCTACCCCGTGCCTGGGTCGACCTGCAGGTCGGTGGCGGCAGCGTACCCGTCAAGATCACCCATCGCGACGGTGTCATCGTCGGGGTCAGCCCGGAGTTCGACCCGGTGGCGGCACTCGCGGCGACCACCGACCAGCCGGTGCATGCGGTGCTGAATGCCGCAGCTGTGGCGGCCGCGACTGCCGGCCTGGTTCCCGGCGCGCCGCTACCGACCGACGCTGGACCGAGCGAAGACGCAGGACCGACCGAAGAGACTGGACCGACCGAAAACACTGGACCGACCGCCGACGCTGGACCGACCGGCGCTCCCGCCAGGAGCCGGCACTGCTGAACCCGATTCTGCATGCAGGTGGGCCCGCGCAGCAGCGGATTCGCGCCAGGCAGAATGGGGCCCATGATCCCCACGCAGACCTTCGGCAGGACTGGACACGACAGCACCCGCATTCTCTTCGGCGCGGCCGCGCTGTCCGCGGTGACCCAAGAAGAAGCCGACCAGACGATGGAGTTGGTACAGCAACACGGCATCAACCATCTCGACACCGCCGCCAGCTACGGCGACGCCGAAGTCCGGCTCGGACCCTGGCTGGAGCACAACCGAGACAGTGTCTTCCTGGCCACCAAAACCGGTGAGCGTACCCGCGCGGAGGCGTACGCGGAGATCCGCCGATCGCTGGAGCGCATGCGCACTGACCATGTGGACCTGATCCAGCTGCACAATCTGGTCGACGAGGCGGAGTGGCAGACCGCCTTTGCCGCCGGCGGCGCACTGGAAGCGGCGGTCCAGGCGCGAGACGAAGGCCTGGTCAGCTACATCGGCGTCACCGGTCACGGGCTGACTGTGGCCAAGCAGCACCTGCGGTCGCTGGAGCGGTTCGACTTCGACTCGGTGCTGCTGCCGTACAACTATCCGATGTCGCAAAATTCCGCGTATATCGAGGAGTTCGAGGCGCTCGCCCAGGTCTGCTCCGAGAGAAACGTCGCCCTGCAGACGATCAAATCCATCACCCGGGCACCGTGGGGTGACCGCGAGCAGACCACCAGCACCTGGTACGAGCCGCTAGAGGACCAGGCGGCGATCGACATCGCGGTCAGTTGGGTTCTCGGCCGACCCGGCATCTTCTTGAACACTGTCGGCGACATCCACATCCTGCCCAAGGTGCTGGATGCCGCGGAGCGATTCACCGAGAGGCCGGACGACGCTGCGATGCGGGAGCTGGAATCGAGCTGGGGGATGCAACCCCTGTTCGTCTGACGGATCGCTCAGGTCAGCCCTGCGGAGCGGGAGGCCGCCAGCCGGTAGCCTCGCTTCACCACCGTGCTGATCACGCCAGGCACCGTCAGGGACCGCCGCAGCCGGCTGATCGCCACCTCCAGCGCGTGGTCGTCCGGGGCGTCGGGAAGCGAGTCGACCAGCTCACGGCGAGACACCACGCCCCCTTCGGCCGCCGCCAGTCGTCGAAACAGCGCCAGCGCGTTCGGGCCCAGCATGATCGAGGTCGGATCCGGCAGCGAGCGGTTGATCACCGTGATGCACCGTCCGCGAAGCTCGATCTCGGCGTGGTCGGTGCGGAAACGCTCCACCCGGTGCTGGTCCAGGTGCTCGCAGACCAGCCGGATCAGCGCCCCCATCCGGTAGCGCTCCGGCATGATGGGCCGGACGCCGGCGTCCACCAGCGGCGTGCCGGTTACCGGCCCTACGGCCGCGGCCACCACGTCATGTTCCAGCGCATCCAGAAACTCGTCGTACAAGCCCAGGTGGCGCGCTGTCGCCAGGGTCGCGTCGGCGGCCGGCGCGCTCGTGAAGGTGATCGCGTCCAGCTGCCGATGGCAGACGTCGTCGATCAAGCGCGGCAGCCGCTCGTTGCCGTCAGGCTTGACCCAGCGGTACGGGGTCACGGTGAACACCGCCTGGCTGGCCTCCCGGAGCCGTGCCAGCTGGACCTCGTCGGTGTAGCCGTGCAACTGGATGGCGACCTTCTGACCGACCCAGTCCTCCTCCAGTACCTTGTCCACCAGCGACGCGGTGGTTTCCTGGTCGCTCATGCCGGCGTCGTCGAGACCCGCCGCCCGGACAGCTCCGAGCGCCTTGGGACCGCGTGCCATGATCCGCGCGCTCTCCATCACCGCGGTGAGCTCCGCGCCGAGGCCGGCGGCGTCCGCGACCTCGAACCAGCGCCGCATCCCGTAACCGGTGGTCACCAAGACGACGTCGGGGCGGGCGTTGATCAGTGCCCTGGTCTCGGCGATCAGGGCGCCGTCTTGGTCGTTAGGTGCGATTCGAAGGGCAGGGGCATGCAGCACCTGGGCACCTCGACGCTCCAGCGCGGCAATCAGGTCACCCGAGCGTCGATCGGAGGTGACACCGATCCGGAACCCCCGCAGCTGCTCGGGCCTGAGCCCCGGTCCGTCGGCTCCCAGGCGTTCGACGCCGGCTGTCACGGTGACCCCAGGCCGGCGGGCGAGGCGGGATCCAGAGCCGCGAGCAGTGCCGCCACCTCGGGCTCCTCGCGGAGCTGGCCGTAGGGCGCCGCATGCTCCGCAGCCACGGAGACCACGTCGCCGATCACGATCACAGCCGGCGAACCGGCCCCGACTGCCCGGACCCGGTCGGCGAGAGTGGCCACGGTGGCGACGGTAGTGCGTTGCCGATCGGAGAAGCCACGCTCCACCACGGCCGCGGGCGTATCCGGTGCCAGGCCAGCGCGCAGCAGCCCGGCGGCGATCTGGTTGAGATTGTTCATGCCCATCAAGATCACGAGCGTCGATTCCAGTTGGGCCAGCGACTCAAGCTGTTGGCTGCTCAACGGGTCATGGCCGGAGATCACCGTGAACGCCCGGCTGACGCCGCGATGAGTGACCGGGATCCCGGCGGCGCCGGGGACGGAGACAGCGCTGGAGATGCCGGGCACGACTCGGGCCGGGACCCCGGCGCGCGCGCAGGCGATCAGCTCCTCACCGCCGCGACCGAAGACGAACGGGTCCCCGCCCTTCAGCCGGACCACTGAGGCGCCGCGGAGCGCCCGGTCGATCATCAGCCGCTCGATCTCGGTCTGGCTGACCGGGTGATGGTACGGCTGCTTGCCGACGTTGATCAGCTCAGCCGCGGGTGCCAACGCGGCCAGATCGTCGGTCGGCGCCAGGCGGTCGTAGAACACCACGTCAGCGTCCCGCAGGATGTCGCAGGCCTCCACCGTCAGAAGCCGCGGTGAACCGGGCCCGCCGCCGACCAGCGCGACCTTGCCGTCGCGCTCAGCGGCAGGCTCTTGCGCCAGCAGAATGCGGAGCTGACCACAGGCGCCGGCCAACCTCTCGTTGGCCGCAGCGCCGGGACCGACGGCCACCACCAGGCAGGCCTGACCGAGCAGGCTGACCCACCCCGCGAGGTCGTCGGCTGCGGGCTGCGGTGTGTACCGGACACCCACCGCCTGGTCGCGCACCAGCGGCAGGTCACCGTCGACGAGAACGCGGACGGTGGCACCCGCGGAAGAGTAGCGGCGCACCGCGCGGCGCACCCCGACAGCGGTGCCGCAGAGAACGACGGTCTGGCCGGACACATCGAGGTCAAGCTTCATGCGTGCACCGGATCCTCGGGGCGCCTGCCGATGGACGGCCCGGCGATCATCACGGCGGTCGACATGCGTTCGGCGTCGGTGGCCGGCCGGACCTGGTCGCGCTCGCTGACGTGGACCACGTTCGGGTCCGGCGTGGTCGGCGCGTTCACGAACGACCGGAAGCGCCGCAGCCGCTCCGGGTCGGCCAGGGTGGCTGCCCACTCATCCTCATAGCGGTCCACGTGCGACGCCATCGCGGCGTCCAGATCGTCCGCGATCCCGAGTGCGTCATGGACGACGACGTCGCGGACATGCTCGAGACCGCCGTCGATGTCCTCGATCCATCGGGCCGTCCGCTGCAGCCGGTCAGCCGTGCGCACGTAGTACATCAGGAAGCGGTCGATGTAGCGGATCAGCGTTGCGTCGTCCAGATCGGAGGCGAACAGCTGCGCGTGTGCCGGGGTGAACCCGCCGTTGCCGCCGACGTACATGTTCCAGCCGGCCTCGGTGGCGATCACACCCACGTCCTTGCCGCGCGCCTCGGCGCATTCCCGGGCACAGCCGGAGACGCCGAGCTTGAGCTTGTGCGGGGAGCGTAGGCCGCGGTAGCGGAGCTCCAGCTCGATGGCCATGGCGACCGAGTCCTGCACGCCGAACCGGCACCAGGTGGAGCCGACGCAGGACTTCACCGTCCGCAGGGACTTGCCGTACGCATGGCCGGACTCAAAGCCGGCGTCCACCAGCTTGCGCCAGATTTCGGGGAGCTGCTCCAGCCGGGCGCCGAAGAGGTCGATCCGCTGTCCGCCGGTGATCTTGGTGTACAGCCCGAACTCCAGCGCCACGGCGGCGATGACGGCCAGTTTCTCCGGTGTGATCTCACCACCGGGGATCCGCGGCACCACCGAGTAGGTGCCGTCCTTCTGCATGTTGGCCATGGCGCGGTCGTTGGTGTCCTGCAGCCCGCCGCGGCCGCCGTCCAGGATGTAGTCGCTGCGCTGGCTCGCCAGGATGGACGCCACCACCGGCTTGCAGACGTCGCACCCGTGACCCTGACCGAAGCGGGAGACGATCTCGTCGAATGAGGTGAGCCCGAGCACCCGGATGGAGTCGAACAGCTCCTGTCGTGACATCGCGAAGTGCTCGCACAGCGCCCGGGACACGGTCTGGCCGTTCTTCACCAGCTCGGCCTCGAGGGTCTTCTTCAGCAGCGGGACGCAGGAGCCGCAGCCGGTGCCGGCGCGGGTGCAGGCCTTGAGTTCGCCGAGGTCGGTGCAGGCGTCGCAGCCCACGCCGTTCACGGTGTTGCGGACGGTACCCAGCGTGACGTTGTTGCAGGAGCAGATGATGGCATCGTCAGGCAGCTCGGCCTGGGCTGCGCTCGCGCCGGCGGAGGCCAGGTACGCCCCCGGCTCTGAGGGCAGCTCACGACCCAGCAAGGGCCGAAGCGACCCGTAGGCGCTGGCGTCCCCGACGAAGGCACCGCCCAACAGCGTCCTGGCGTCGTCTGTCACCACGACCTTCTGGTACAGCCCTCGTGCCGGATCGGCGTAGACAACTGAGAGGCTGCCTGGGGTGTCGCCCATGGCGTCACCGAAGCTGGCCACGTCGACGCCGGACAGCTTGAGCTTGGTGGCAGTGTCGAACCCGTCGAAGACCGCGCCGCCGCCCAGCAGCCGGTCTGCGCAGACCTCTGCCATCGTGTACGCCGGAGCGACCAGGCCCACACAGCGGCCGTCGAAGCTGGCGACCTCACCGATGGCGTAGATGGCGTCGTCGGAGCTGCGGCAGGCTTCGTTGATCACCACACCGCCACGCTCGCCGATCTCCAGCTCGGCCAGCCGGCCGAGCTCGTCACGGGGTCGGACACCGATCGCGAAGATCACCATGTCCATGTCGAGTAGTCGACCGTCACTGAGCTCGACCGAGGTAACGGCACCGGGCTCGCCGGTGCCGATCACTCGGGCCGGGTACACGTCCAACAGGACCGGCAGCCCCTGGGCGGTGATCAGCCGGCCGAGCGCCTGGCCAGCGCCCTCGTCGAGCTGGGTGTTCATCAGCCATCCGGCCGCGTTGACCACTGTCGGCTCGGCGCCGAGGTCCTTGACGCCGCCCGCCGCCTCCAGGCCGAGCAGGCCGCCGCCGGCGACCAGCACCCGCGGTGCCCGGCCGAGTGAGGTCGTCAGCCGGTCGAGGTCGACACGGATCGACTCGACGTCGTCGATGGTGCGGTAGACCCGGCACAGGTCTGCGCCTTCGAGCGGCGGCAGCAGCGGGAACGATCCGGTCGCAAGCACCAGCTGGTCGTAACGATAGTCCGCACCCGAGGCGGTGGACACGACCTGGCTGACTCTGTCGATGCCCACGGCCCGTTCCCCAAGCCGGAGTGCGATGTTGGGCGCCTCCCACAGCTGGCGGTCCCCCAGGGTGAGGTCGTCGGTGCCGACCAGCCGGCGTGACAGCGCCACTCGGTCGTACGGTGCGTAGGGCTCTTCGGTCAGCAGCGTGATGGTCGGCAGCGCGTCCGCGGGTAGGTCTGCGTCGGCCAGCCGCGCCTGCAATGCCTCGACGCATCGGTGGGCCGCTGGGCCACCACCGAGGATCACAATGTCCTGATTTCGCATTCGCGTTACCTTCCTTTCCTCGGTAACGACACTAGGGAACCGCGATTACCCGGCCATTTCTGCAATGTAACTGCCGGTTAACGCTTCTCACACAGGCAACCCCTGTCGGGGTGAGGAAGGGTTTACACGGCCGAAACTCGCAGCACCGTCTGCTGAAACATCACCTTCCTAGCGTCATATGGCAGACCCGCTAGGAGGTTCTGCATGACTGACACGATCCAGGACGAAACCACCCGATTTGCGTCCGACCCGTTTTTCGACCTTCTTGGTCCCGAGGCCGTCGGCGCGCCTGACTTCGACTGGGTTGAGGTCTGCCCCCTGGCCGACCTCGAGCCCGGCTGGGCGGAGGCTGCGCTCGTTGCCGGCGAGCAGGTCGCTCTGGTTCGGGTCAACCCGGACGAGCTCTACGCCGTCAGCCATCGCGACCCGGCGACCGGCGCCTGCGTGATCGCGAGAGGAATCGTCGGCTCCAGAGGCGACCGGCCCACCATCGCGTCTCCGCTGCACAAGGAGGTCTACGACCTTCGAACCGGGCGGTGCTTCGGCAACGACGGCTTGCAGCTGGCCACCTACCCCGTACGGGTGCACAACGGAATGGTTGCTATCGCGGTGGCCCTGGAAAGCCAGCAAGCCGCCTGAGCCACCCGGCCGGTCCCAGCGGCTCGGCCGAGGGAGCGCTGGGGACCAAGGCTCCGCGCCTAGAGCAGCCAGTCCGTTCGCGCAGTGCCGTCCCAGCGGCGGCACTGCGTGACGTGCGCCGGAAAAGCCCTGGAGCCGCCGATTAGCTCGAGCGCGGCCGCCGCCTCGGCAGCGTCCAGTCGCCGAGCCATGGTGACGTGCGGGCTCCACTGCCCGGGGCCGAAATGATGGATGCTCGCAGCCTCACCTCCGGGCGCGCACGCCTTGACGACCTGTTGCTGCAGCGCGAGCAGCGTGGTGGACACCAGCACGCTCCGAACCAGCACGAACCGGCCCCGGCCGGACCCGAAGAACATGCACGAGCCGATCCGCAGCGTCAGATCGAGCTCGGTCATCAGCGTGGGCAGAGTCTGCTCCGCTGCGGCCGGGATCGCTGTCGCTGCGTACAGGGTGATGTGCGGCCGGTGGGACCCGGACGGGACCGTCCGCAGCTCGCTCGGCAGACCCGCATCGAAGAGCTGCTGCCACTCCCGACGGATCCGCTGCTCAGCGAGCGGGTCCAGCAGCAGCTCGACCGACTGCGCCACGTCCCCTCCCCCCGTCGGGTGCCCCTGGCACGCCCATCACGGTGCAGCAGCGTCTTCAGCGCAACAGGGGGTCGACGGCGGCGGCGATGAAGACCAGCGCCAAGTAGGAGTTGGACCAGTGGAACAGCCGCATGGGCTTCAGCTCGGCGTCCCTCGCCCCGGCGATCGCTCGGTGCAGCAGCTGTCCGGACTCCCAGAGCAAGGCAGCGCCGGCACCGGCCGCGACCAGCGGGTACAGCCAGCCGGTGGACGCCACTGGCCACAGCATCAGTGAGACCAGCACCGTCACCACCGAGTAGATGCAGATTCGCCGGGCGACCGCGGCCGGTGACTTCACCACCGGCAGCATCGGCACCCCCGCAGCCGCGTAGTCCTCGCGATACCGCAGGGCGAGCGCCCAGGTGTGCGGCGGCGTCCAGGCGAAGACGATGGCGAACAGCACGAAGGGCGCCCAGGCGAGCGAGCCCGTGACCGCGGTCCAGCCGATCAGCGGTGGGAAGCAGCCGGCGATGCCGCCCCAGACGATGTTCTGCGACGTCCGTCGCTTGAGCCACATCGTGTAGACGAAGACGTAGAACGCGTTCGCCCCGAGCGCCAGCAGCGCGGAGAGCCAGTTGACGAAGAATCCCAGCCACAAGGTGGCCGCGACCCCCAGCACCGCCCCGAAGGCGGTGGCGGCCACCGGCCCGACGGCGTGTCGAGGCAGCGGCCGGCGGCGGGTCCGGCGCATCCGCTCGTCGATGTCACGGTCGAGCACGCAGTTGAAGACGTTCGCGCTGGCGGCGGCGAAACAGCCACCCACCATCGTGGCCAGCACCAGCCGAAACGACGGGACACCGCCGGCCGCAAGAAACATCGCCGGCACCGTGGTCACCAGCAGCAGCTCGATGATCCGCGGCTTGGTGAGGCCGACGTAGGCGCTGACGATGTCGCGAGCCCGAACTCCCACCTGGCTGCCGGCATCCGAGCGGACCGACCCAGGCGTGGCATTCTCGATCGTCACCGGACCGGATATGTCGACGCTCGTCACGAGACCTCTCACCAGGTTGGCCGTTGGGCATGCTCACCGGGGCGGGAGCAACGGCATGCAGTCTATGACCTCACCTACCGAATGACACTTCCTGCCCACTCGGCACGCGGTTTCCCCCGGCCCCGTCCGGCAACCGCACGGCAGGATGACGACACCCCGTATCGGCGCAGTTCGCGTCCCGGTAGGCTCGCGAGTGTTGCTGGCCCCGAAGGGGATTCGGGGTCCTTTCTTGGAAGGGTTTGCATTCCTGTGACCGATACCTCCACCAGCCAGACAGTTCTACCCGAGGGTTGGACCGACCTCGACTCGCGCGCCGTCGACACCGTCCGGGTGCTGGCTGCAGACGCGGTCCAGAAGGTCGGAAACGGCCACCCGGGCACTGCCATGAGCCTCGCCCCGGTTGCGTACCTGCTGTTCCAAAAGGTCATGCGCCACAACCCGAACAACCCGAGCTGGATCGGCCGCGACCGCTTCGTGCTGAGCTGCGGGCACTCCAGCTTGACCCTGTACATCCAGCTCTATCTGGGCGGCTTCGGGCTTGAGCTCGACGACCTGAAGTCACTGCGCACCTGGGGGTCGCTGACGCCCGGGCACCCCGAGCACGGGCACACCACCGCCGTCGAGGTGACCACCGGACCGCTGGGTCAGGGCATCGGCAACGCTGTCGGCATGGCGATGGCCGCGCGACGCGAGCGCGGGCTGTACGACCCCGAGGCCGCTCCGGGAACGTCGCCGTTCGACCACCAGATCTACTGCGTCGCCTCCGACGGCGACATCGAGGAGGGCATCTCCTCTGAGGCGTCCTCGCTGGCAGCCACCCAGGCGCTGGGCAACCTCACCCTGATCTACGACAACAACAAGATCTCGATCGAGGACGACACCAACATCGCCCTGACCGAGGATGTCGCCGCCCGCTACCGGGCGTACGGCTGGGACGTCCACGACGTCGACTGGACCAACGGTGACACCACCTACACCGAGGATGTGGCGGCCTTGGAGGCCGCGCTGCAAGCTGGCCGGGAGGTGACCGACAGGCCGACCTTCATCAACCTCCGAACCATCATCGGCTGGCCGGCGCCCAAGCTGCAGAACACCGGGAAGGCGCACGGCGCCGCGCTCGGAAAGGACGAGGTTGCCGCCACCAAGGAGGTGCTCGGCTTCGACCCCGAGAAGACCTTCGAGGTGTCCGACGAGGTCATCCAGCACACCCGCGAGCTCGGCGCCCGCGGCGACGCTGCCGAGGCGGAGTGGCAGAAGGGCTTCGAGGCGTGGCAGTCAGCCAACCCGGAGCGCAACGACCTGCTGGCCCGGATGGGCAGCCGCGAGCTCCCGAAGGGTTGGGAGTCGGCACTGCCGACCTTCCCGGCGGACTCGAAGGGGGTGGCAACCCGTAAGGCATCTGGCGAGGTGCTGACGGCGATCGCCCCGGAGCTGCCCGAGCTGTGGGGCGGTTCGGCTGACCTGGCCGAGTCCAACAACACCACTCCGGAAGGTGAGCCCAGCTTCCTGCCAACAGACCGGCAGACCAAGCACTGGCCCGGCGACGAGTACGGCCGAGTCTTGCACTTCGGCATCCGCGAGCATGCCATGGGTTCCATCATGAACGGCATCGCGCTGCACGGCGGCACGCGTCCCTACGGCGGCACGTTCTTGGTGTTCAGCGACTACATGCGGCCGGCCGTTCGGCTGGCGGCGCTGATGAAGCTCCCGGTGACCTATGTCTGGACCCACGACTCGATCGGCCTGGGAGAGGACGGTCCTACCCACCAGCCGATCGAGCACCTGGCGGCGCTGCGCGCCATTCCGGGCCTCGATCTGGTTCGTCCCGGTGACGCCAACGAGACGGCGATCGCCTGGAAGACCATTCTGGAGCACACCGACCGCCCGGCCGGGCTGGCGCTGACGCGGCAGAACATCCCGACCTTCCCGCGCGGTGAGGACGGCTTCGCCGACGCCAGCGGCGCAGCCCGGGGTGCATACGTGCTGAAGGATGCCGAGAACGGGCAGCCTCAGGTGATTCTGATCGGCACCGGGTCGGAGGTGCAGCTGGCCGTCGAGGCCCAGAAGCAGTTGGCCGCCGAGGGCATCGCAGCCCGGGTGGTGTCGATGCCCTGCCGTGAGTGGTTCGACGAGCAGGACGAGAGTTACCGCGACTCGGTGATCCCCGCCGCTGTCCGTGCCCGAGTCAGCGTGGAGGCCGGCGTTCCGCTTGGCTGGCATGAGATCGTCGGCGACGCCGGACGGACCGTGAGCGTCGAGACCTTCGGTGCCAGCGCCGACGCGGCCACCTTGTTCCGCGAGTTCGGCTTCACCCCCGAGGCGGTGGTGGCGGCGGCGAAGGACAGCCTGCAGGCGGTGGGCACCCAGGCTCACATCCCGGTGCTGCCACATGGCGGTGTTGGCGTCGGCGACGACCGGGACAACCCGGGTACCGCCACCAACGAACGCGACTGACGAGGCTGGGCGTGCCCGGTGGACAGATCGAAGGGCGAGCGAGTCGAAGGGGCGAACCGATCAAGGGCGAACGGCACCGACCCAACGGGCTGATGCGGACCTGTCAGGGGGCCCCTCACCTGACCGGGTGCGGGGCCATGCTGGAGTGGATGGACGGGACAGCAACGGGCTATCAGGTCTAGGCGAGCAGTCGCATTCTGGAATTGAGCGAACGCAGCTGGAGACGACGTAGGTCTCGGCCGGCATTCGACGAACCCATCTAAAGAGGTACGGAGGAACCATGAGTGATCGACTGAAGGCCCTCGCCGCTGCGGGCGTCTCCATCTGGCTGGACGACCTGTCCCGTGAGCTGTTGGCCACCGGCGAGCTCCGGCGGCTGATTGCCGAGGACTCGGTGGTCGGCGTAACGACGAACCCGACCATCTTCGCCGCCGCGCTCTCCAACGGAGAGACCTACAACGACCAGGTCAACCAACTGTCGGCCGACGGTGCGTCGGTGCAGGAGGCGATCACCGCGATCACCACCACCGACGTCCGCGACGCCTGCGACATGTTCGCCGACACGTCCGCCGCCACCAACGGCGTCGACGGCAGGGTGTCGATCGAGGTCGAGCCCGGCCTGGCCCGCGACACCGCCGGCACCGTCGCGCAGGCCAAGGAGCTGTGGGAGCGGGTAGACCGCCCGAACGCCTTCATCAAGATTCCGGCCACGGAGGAGGGACTGGAGGCCATCTCGGCATCCATCGGCGCCGGTATCAGCGTCAATGTCACGTTGATCTTCGCCCTCAGCCGGTATTCGCAAGTGATCGATGCCTACCTGACCGGTCTCGAGCAGGCTGCTGCCGCCGGTCACGATCTCAGCCGGATCCACTCGGTGGCGTCGTTCTTCGTCTCGCGCGTGGACACGGAAGTGGACAAGAGGCTCGACAGGATCGGCACCGACGAAGCCAAGGCGTTGAAGGGCAAGGCGGCAATCGCCAATGCGCGGCTCGCCTATGCGGTGTTCCAAGAGGCGTTCGCCACCGATCGGTTCGGCAAGCTGGCCGACCAGGGTGCCCGAGTGCAGCGCCCGCTGTGGGCGTCGACCGGCGTCAAGGATCCGTCCCTGCCGGACACCCTGTACGTCACCGAGCTTGTGGTCGCCGACACCGTCAACACCATGCCGAGCAAGACGATGCAAGCGTTCGCCGACCACGGCGAGGTTCAGGGCGACAAGGTCACCGGCGCGTCCGCCGAAGCGCAGCAGGTGCTCGACGCCCTCGCTGCAGTGGGCATCGACTACGACGACGTCGTCGCTGTCTTGGAGAACGAGGGTGTCGAGAAGTTCGAGAAGTCCTGGACAGAGCTGGTATCGACAGTGACAGCGGCGCTGAACGGCGAGAGCCCGGATCCGAAGGACAGCTGATCGTGATCTTGAGCGAGGACCGGGAGAACCCATTACGGGATCCCCAAGACCGCCGGCTCCCCCGGATCGCAGGACCTTGCGTGCTGGTGATCTTCGGGGTCACCGGTGACCTGTCGACGAAGAAGCTCATGCCGGCTGTCTACGACCTGGCGAACCGCGGCCTGCTACCCCCCGGATTCGCCCTGGTCGGGTTCGCGCGTCGGGACTGGGAGCATCAGGACTTCGCCGAGATCGTGCACGCCGCCGTCAAGGCCAACGCACGGACGCCGTTCAGGGAGGAGGTCTGGAAGCAGCTGTCCGAGGGCATCCGGTTCGTCTCCGGTGAGATCGGCGACGAGCAGTCCTTCGAGAATCTCAAGTCCACCATTGCCGACCTGGACGAGGCGCGGGGCACCGGCGGCAACCACGCGTTCTACCTGTCCATCCCGCCCAGCCTGTTTCCCACGGTGGTCGGCCAGCTCCGCGAACACGGTCTCGCGGACGAGCAGCTGGGGCGCTGGAGCCGGGTGGTGATCGAGAAACCGTTCGGCCATGACCTGGCCAGCGCCCGCGAGCTGAACCGGGTGGTGTCAAGTGTGTTCCCGTCGTCGTCGGTATTCCGGATCGACCACTACCTCGGCAAAGAGACCGTGCAGAACATGATGGCGCTGCGGTTCGCCAACCAGCTGTTCGAACCGGTCTGGAACAACAACTACGTCGACCACGTGCAGATCACCATGGCCGAGGACATCGGCATCGGTGGTCGGGCCGGATACTTCGACGGCATCGGTATCGCCCGTGACGTCATCCAGAACCACCTGCTTCAGCTGCTGGCCCTCACCGCGATGGAGGAGCCGACCTCGTTCGAGGCCAGGCAGCTCCGCACCGAGAAGCAGAAGGTGCTGGCGGCGGCCAAGCCGGCCAAGCGGTTGGACCTGCACACCGCCCGCGGCCGGTACGTGGGCGGTTGGCAAGGCGGTGAGAAGGTAGCCGGATACCTTGATGAAAAAGGCATCCCGGCCGACACGAAGACCGAGACGTACGCCGCCATCCGGGTCGACATCGACAACCGCCGCTGGGCTGGTGTGCCGTTCTACCTCCGGACCGGCAAACGGCTGGCGCGACGGGTCACCGAGATCGCTCTCGGCTTCAAGCGGGCTCCGCACCTGCCGTTCACCGCCACCGACACCGAGGAGCTCGGCTACAACGCCCTGGTGCTCCGGATCCAGCCGGACGAAGGGGTCACGCTCCGCTTCGGCGCCAAGGTCCCCGGAACGCAGATGGAGATCCGCGAGGTCAACATGGACTTCGCCTACGGCGGGTCCTTCACCGAGTCCTCACCGGAGGCGTACGAGCGGCTGATCCTCGACGTGCTGCTGGGCGACCCCCCGTTGTTCCCCCAGCATGAGGAGGTGGAACTCGCCTGGCAGATCCTGGATCCGGTGCTGGACTACTGGGCCAGCCTGGATGAGCGGCCCAGCGACTACGCTGCCGGCAGCTGGGGCCCACAAAGCGCCGACGAGATGCTGGCCCGTGACGGCTTCACCTGGCGCCGGCCGTAAGGAGAACTGAAACCCATGGTGATCACTCTCGAAGGAACGAACTCCTCGAAAATCTCCTCGGCACTGCTGAGGGCCCGCCGCAGCGCCGGTAGCCCGGCCATGGGCATGGTCTTGACGTTGATCATCGTGTGCGACGAGGAGGGCTACGAGAAAGCTCTCAGCGCGAGCAGCCAGGCCAGTCGCGAGCACCCCTCCCGGATCCTGCTCGTGGTGACCGCCTCTGGGCGTGAGGCGTCGCTGGACGCCGAGGTCCGGATCGGCGAAGGCACCCCCGGGGAGGTGGTCGTGATTCGCATGCGTGGCGCCATCAGCCAGCATCCGGCGTCGGTGATCCGCCCACTGCTGCTGCCGGACTCACCGGTGGTGATCTGGTGGCCAGGCAAGTGCCCCACCAACCCGGCCACCGACGAGCTCGCGCAGCTGGCTGTTCGGCGGATCACCGACGCGATGGGAACGTCGCGGCCGATGGCGGCTCTGCGGGCGCGAGCCGACAACTACACCCCGGGGGACACGGATCTGGCCTGGACCCGGTTGACGCCTTGGCGGGCCCTGCTTGCGGCTTCGCTCGACCAGTACCCGGCGAAGGTGCGTGCGGTCAAGGTGGAAGCTGAACGCGGCAACGCCTCCGCCGAGCTGCTCGCCGCCTGGCTGGAGAGCCGGCTCAAGGTGGAGGTGACGCACAGCGTCAACAACGGGCCCGGGATCACCGCTGTCCGGATGACCACCGCTGCCGGAGACATCGCCATCACCCGTCCCGACGGCCTGCTGGCTTCCTACACCGTGCCGGGCCAGCCGAACCGACTGGTGGCGCTCAAACGGCGGGAGGTCAGCGACCTGATCGCTGAGGAGCTGCGGCGGATGGACGACGACGACATCTTCGAGCAAACGGTCAAGTTCCTGCTGAACCGGACAACCAAGACGTCGGCGAAGAAGGCAGTCCGGTCCCCGCGGAGCGGCGGTACGAAGGCGGCCCAGGCGGCCGAGTCGAGGGCCACGCCGAAGGCCAGCTCGGCAGCCGCGGATGTGTCCGCTGCGCCCACCAAGCCCAGCAAGAGGGCAAGGCGGAAGTCGCAGCCGGCTGCCGCCGCAGCAGGCCAGGATTCGGCATGACCCAGGTCCGCGGCAACGAGGTGCTGTTCCATGCCGGCGCCGAGGATGTCGCCGAGGCGTTGGCCGTACGGCTGACCGCCCGGCTGGCCGACCTGCAGAGCCACTCCCGGATCCCGAAGCTGTGCCTCACCGGCGGGCGCATCGCCACCCGGGCGTACCAGCGACTCGCGACGGACGGCAGCCGGTCAGCCGTGGACTGGTCGAAGGTGGACCTGTGGTGGGGCGACGAGCGGTTCGTCCCGGCCGATGACGACGACCGCAACGCCAAGCAGGCCCTCAGCCTGCTGCAGCCGGCTCTGCCGCTTGCTCCGACGCGGATTCACCCGATGCCTGCCAGCGACGCCGGCCTCGACCTTGATGCGGCGGCGGAGGCGTACGCCACGGAACTGGGGTCCACGACGTTCGACCTGTGCCTGCTCGGGATGGGGCCGGACGGTCACGTCGCCTCCATCTTCCCGGAGCATCCCTCATCCCACGCCACTGGCGCCGTGATCGCGGTACGGTCCGCACCGAAGCCTCCACCGCTGCGCACCAGCGTCACACTGCCGGTGATCAACGCCTCACGCGAGGTCTGGTTCTGCGTCACCGGCGACGACAAGGCAGCGGCGCTGACGATGGCGCTGCTGGGTACCGGGCCGGTCCAGCTGCCGGCCGCCGGCGTGGCCGGCACCGAGCGGACCCTGTGGCTGGTGGACAAGGCAGCGGCCTCGCAGCTGCCCTCCGATCTGATCCCGCCGGGAGTGTTCTGAGCGCTCGGCTCAGTAGATGACCTCCCCGCGAGCGCGCCGGTCGCGCAGAGCCTGGAGCGCCTCCTTGAGGATGTCGTCAGCTTCCTTGTCGGTTCGCCGTTCCTTGACGTAGGCCAGATGCGTCTTGTACGGCTCGATCTTCGGCGGCGGCGGTGGGTTCAGCGAGTCCAGGTTGGCCGGCAGGCCACACCGCGGGCAGTCCCAGGTGTCCGGCACCTGCGCGTCGGCCGCGAACGCGGGCTTGGTCTCGTGCCCGTGCGCACAGAAGTACGACACGTACAGGCGAGGAGCCGCATCACCGCGCTCGGCTTCACCCATGGGCCCCGCGCCCACTCGGCTGCCACGAATGGCACTGCCACCAGCCACGTTGATATCTCCTTGTTGCTTAAGAGGTTGAGTACTCGGTCAGGCCTGAAGTCGGTAGAGCAGGCCGAGCGCGATGATGCAGGCCAGCCAGACGACGCCGATGATGATCGTCAACCGGTCAAGGTTGCGCTCCGCCACCGAGGTACCGCCCATCGAGGAGGAGATACCGCCGCCGAACAGGTCCGACAGCCCGCCACCCCGGCCCTTGTGCATGAGCACCGATAGGGCAAGCACGACACTGGTGACCACCAGAACGATCGAGAAGACCAGAATGGGGGTCGTCATCAGGGGCGCAGCCAGGAAAATCACGAACGTACTGTAACTCACCGGCTCCGCAAGGTTGCAAAAGTTCGTCAGAGCGCGGGCAGGTCGTAGAACCGTGCGATGGCGGAGAACTCGTCCACCTGCAGGCTCGCGCCGCCCACCAGGCAGCCGTCGACATCAGGCTGCGCCATGATCGCCGCCACGCTGCTCGACTTGACCGAGCCGCCGTAGAGCACCCGTACCTGCTCGGCGACCGCCTCGCCGTAGAGCTCCGACAGCATGCCACGGATCGCCGAGCACACCTCCTGGGCGTCCTCAGGAGTGGCCACCTCGCCGGTGCCGATGGCCCAGACCGGCTCGTATGCGATCACAACGTTCGCCACCTGCTCGGCGGTCAGCCCTTCCAGCGCCCCGTCGACCTGACCGAGGGTGTACGCCACATGCTCGCCGGCTTTGCGAATGTCGAGCCCCTCGCCGACGCAGATGATCGGGACGATGTCGCCGCTGAGCGCCTGTACGGCCTTCGCATTGACGGTCGCGTCGTCCTCGCCGTGGTACTGCCGGCGCTCGGAGTGGCCGACTGTGACGTAGCGGCAGTTCAGCTTCGCCAGCATGTCCACCGAGATCTCGCCGGTGTAGGCGCCACTGTCGTGCTGGGAGACATCCTGGGCGCCGTAACCGAGGTTCAGCCGGTCACCCTCCACCAGGGTCTGCACCGTCCGCAGGGCTGTGAACGGCGGCAGCACCACCACCTCTGACTTCTCCGGGTCGTGCTTCTTGTCGTCCAGCGTCCAGGTGAGTTTCTGCACCAGCCCCACGGCTTCGACGTGGTTGAGGTTCATCTTCCAGTTACCGGCCATCAGCGGCTTGCGTGCCATCGGTCATGCGTCCTTGTCGTTGAGGGCTGAGTCCTGCAGAACCTGCAGTCCGGGAAGGGTCTTGCCCTCCAGGTACTCCAAGCTGGCACCACCGCCAGTGGAGATGTGGCCGAAGGCGTCGTCGGCGAAGCCCAGGTCACGAACTGCGGCGGCGGAATCGCCACCGCCGACGACTGACAGGCCGTCGACCTCCGTCAGTGCCTGCGCCACGGCGCGGGTGCCGCCGGCGAAGCTCTGCCATTCGGCGACGCCCATCGGGCCGTTCCAGAAAACCGTCTTCGAGCTCGCGATCACCTCGGCGAAACGCTTCGCCGACTCCGGACCGATGTCCAGGCCCAGCTGGTCGGCCGGGATGGCGTCCGCGGCCACCACCGTGGGGGTCGCGTCCGCCTTGAACTCGGGCGCCACCACGATGTCGGTGGGCAGCACGATCTGCTTGCCGTTCCCGGACGCCTCCTCGAGGTAGCCCTTCACGGTGTCGATCTGATCCTGCTCCAGCAGGCTCTTGCCGACCTCATGACCCTGGGCGGCCAGGAAGGTGAACACCATCCCGCCGCCGATCACCAGCGTGTCCGCGGTCTTGATCAGGTTGGCGATCACGGCCAGCTTGTCGGACACCTTGGCGCCGCCCAGCACGACCGCGTACGGACGGGCGGGCTCCTCGGTGAGCTGCCTGAGTACCTCCACCTCCGCCTTCACCAGTGTGCCGGCAGCGCTCGGCAGCCGCTTGGCGAGGTCGTAGACGGAGGCTTGCTTACGGTGCACCACCCCGAACCCATCGGAGACGAATACGTCTCCCAGGGCGGCGTACTGGTCCGCCAGCTCCCCGCGGACCGTCTCGTCCTTGGACTCCTCGCCCGGTGAGTAGCGGACATTCTCCAACATCGCGACCTCGCCGTTCGCGAGGCCTGCAACGGTTTCCTGCGCGGAAGGGCCGACCACGTCGGCGGCCAGCTTGACCTCGGCGCCCAGCAGCTCGGACAGCCGGGCAGCCGCCGGGGCGAGAGAGTACTTGGGGTTGACCTCACCCTTGGGGCGTCCGAGGTGGGCCAGCACGACGACCTTGGCGCCGGCATCGCGGAGCTGGGTCAGCGTCGGCAGCGAGGCGCGGATCCGACCGTCGTCGGTGATGGTGCTGCCGTCCAGCGGAACGTTCAGGTCACAGCGGACCAGCACCCGTTTTCCCTGTAGATCACCCAGATCACTAACTGACTTCACGTTGACACCCTCCAAGGTCTCGCCGACCCGTCACTTCTGCTGCCTGCGGTGCGGTGTCGCGGCAGCTGTGACGGGTCGGTGGTGATGTGTGCAGGTTTGCTGACAGCGGCCCTACTTGAGCGAGGTGCCGACCAGGTTGACCAGGTCGACCAGGCGGTTGGAGTAGCCCCACTCGTTGTCGTACCAGCCGACCACCTTCACCTGGTTGCCGATGACCTTGGTCAGGCCGGCGTCGAAGATGCAGGAGTGCGGGTCGGTGACGATGTCTGCGGACACGATCGGGTCCTCGGTGTAGAGCAGGTAGCCCTTGAGTGCGCCCTCGGAGGCGGCCTTGACCGCTGCGTTGATCTCGGCGGCGGTGGTCTCGCGGCTGGCCTCGAAGGTCAGGTCGGTGGCGGAGCCGGTCGGCACCGGCACACGCAGGGCGTAGCCGTCAAGCTTGCCCTTGAGCTGCGGCAGCACCAGGCCGATCGCCTTGGCGGCGCCGGTCGAGGTCGGCACGATGTTGAGTGAGGCTGCGCGGGCACGGCGCAGGTCGCTGTGGGGGCCGTCCTGCAGGTTCTGGTCCTGGGTGTAGGCGTGGATCGTGGTCATCAGACCCTTGACGATGCCGAACTCCTCGTCCAGAACCTTGGCCATCGGCGCCAGGCAGTTCGTCGTGCAGGACGCGTTCGAGATGATGTGATGGTTCGCCGGGTCGTAGTCACCGTCGTTGACACCCATCACCACAGTGAAGTCGTCATTCTTGGCGGGGGCGGAGATGATGACCTTCTTCGCGCCGCCATCCATGTGCGCCTTGGCCTTGGTGCCATCGGTGAAGAAGCCGGTCGACTCGATGACGACGTCGGCGCCGATCTCGCCCCACGGCAGTGCGGCCGGATCACGCTCTGCGTAGGACTTGATCAGCCGGTCACCCACCTGGATGCCGCCCTCGACGACGGCAACTTCCTTGCCGAGGCGACCGAGGATGGAGTCGTACTTGAGCAGGTGAGCCTGGGTGTCGTCGTCGCCCAGGTCGTTGAAGGCGACAACCTCGATGTCGGCGCCGGAAGCCTCCACGGCGCGGAAGAAGTTGCGGCCGATTCGGCCGAAGCCGTTGATACCAACACGTACGGACATTCTCTGCAATCTCCTGCAACTGAAGGCAATAGGGACGCCCTACACACTAACGAACTCCCCGACGCTGTCTAGGTGGGTGTCCAGACTGGTTCGCCGCCGGGTGCAGGCGCGGCACCGAACGAGGTCGTTACTCCTGGTCGTCCAGCATGTCGGCACTGAGATTGGCCTCGGTGTTCGGGATGCCGAGCTCGGCGGCCCGCTTGTCAGCGGTGGCCAGCAGTCGCCGGATCCTGCCGGCGACCGCGTCCTTGGTGAGCTGGGGGCTGTGTAGCTGGCCGAGCTCTTCCAGGCTGGCCTGCTTGTTCTCGATCCGCAGGATGCCGGCGTCCTTGAGATGGTCGGGCACCTGGTCGCCGAGGATCTCCAACGCACGCTCGACCCGAGCACCCGCCGCCACGGCCGCACGGGCGGAGCGACGCAGGTTCGCGTCGTCGAAGTTGGCGAGCCGGTTGGCGGATGCCCGCACCTCACGGCGCATTCGCCGTTCCTCCCAGGCCATCAGCGACTCGTGCGCGCCGAGCCGGGTCAGCAGCGCACCGATGGCATCGCCATCCCGAATGACTACCCGGTCGACGTTGCGGACCTCCCGCGCTTTCGCCGCGATGTTCAGCCGACGGGCCGCGCCGACCAGCGCCAGCGCCGCCTCAGGACCCGGGCAGGTCACCTCGAGTGCCATCGAGCGCCCGGGTTCGGTCAGTGAGCCGTGCGCCAAGAAGGCTCCGCGCCAGGCCGCCACGCAGTCACAGAGCCCACCGCTGACAACCTGCGGCGGCAGTCCACGAGCGGGGCGCCCGCGGGAGTCGATCAGACCGGTCTGCCGGGCCAGCGCCTCGCCATCCTTGATGACCCGGACCACGTATCGGGTGCCGCGGCGGATGCCCGAGCCGTTGACCATCACCATCTCGCTGGGGTGGCCGAAGACTTCACCGATGTCGGTGCGCAGCCGGCGGGCGGCCGCGCCCGTGTCCAGCTCGGCCTCGATCACGATCCGGCCGCTGACCAGGTGAAGACCGCCGGCGAACCGCAGAATGGAGGCAACCTCAGACTTGCGGCAGCACGGTTTGGTGACCTTGATGGTCGCCAGTTCTGCCTTCACCTGAGCCGTCATTGCCATTGCTGAATGATGCCACGCCTCCGGCTCGGAGTCCTAGCGCGCTTCCGGCCCGCAGCTACGGCCCGGTGAGCACACCCATGATCTCGGCGTACGCCGACGCCAGCCGGAGCGGATCATGTCGTGGGGAGCCGTCCCGAGCAGCCAGATCCGCGACCACCAGCTGGGCTCCGAGCGACTCCACGTAGGCCGCGAGATGTGGGTCGTCAGAAGCGAAGTGGGAGTCGGCCAGCACCACGTCCAGCCGCAGCCCCGGCGCATGCTCCGCCAGCAGCTCGATATGCCGGGCGGGCGTGAAACCCTCGGTCTCGCCTGCCGGCTCGAGGTTCAGTGTCAGCACCCGGCGGGCGGACGTGGTCACCAGAGCCTCCGCGAGCTCGGGGACCAGCAGATGCGGGATCACGGAAGTGAACCAGGAGCCTGGCCCGAGGATGGCCCACTCGGCCTCTCGGACCGCCCGGATGCTGTCCGGGCACGCCGGCGGGTCATTCGGCAACAGCCGAACCGAACGCACCTCGGCGCGAGTCTTGGCGACGCTCTCCTGGCCTCGTACGACCGAGATCTCGTCCGGCCGACGCGGATCCAGTCCAATCACCTCAGCCTCGATGGCCAGCGGCACCGCCGACATCGGCAGCACCCGGCCCTTCGCGCCGAGCAGCTGACCGACCATGTCCAGCCCGGCCACCGGGTCGCCGAGCCGTTCCCAGAGTCCGGCGATCAGCAGGTTGCCGATCGCGTGCCCGCCGAGACCACCGTTGCCGGTGAAGCGGTACTGCAGGACGTTCGCCCAGGTCCGCCCGGACTCGTCGTCACCGCAGAGCGCGGCCAGGGCCATCCGGAGGTCGCCGGGCGGCAGGCAGTCGAGCTCAGCCCTGATCCGTCCGGAGGAGCCGCCGTCGTCGGCCACGGTGACGATCGCGGTCAGGTTGTCGGTGACCCGCCGCAGCGCCGTCAGGGACGCTGCCAGCCCATGTCCACCGCCGAATGCAACCACCGCGGGCAGCCTGCTGAGGGACCGTCGGCGGCGGCGGTCAGCGTCGCGCGCGCTCACTCCCGGCCAACGTCTCGGTGCAGGACCTTGGTCGGCATCCCGAGCTGACGCAGCCGTCGGGCGAACTCTTCGGCCATCGCGGTGCTGCGGTGCTTGCCGCCGGTGCAGCCGATGGCGATGGTGACGAACCGCTTGCCCTCCTGCAGGTAGCCGGCGGTGACCACCTCGAGCAGACCCTGAAGCTGTTGCAGGAACTCCTCCGCGCCCGACTGCTCCAGCACGTAGTCGCTCACCGGCTTCGCCAGCCCCGTCTGCGGGCGGAGCTCTGGAACCCAGTGCGGATTAGGGAGGAACCGAACGTCGACGACCAGGTCGGCGTCCACCGGGATGCCGTTCTTGAAGCCGAAGGAGACCAAGGTGACGCGCAGCTGGTCGTTGGTCGGCCCGCCGTAGGCATGCACGACCCGGGAGCTGAGCTGGTGGACGTTCAGCGAGGAGGTGTCGATGACCAGGTCGGCGGCGGCCCGCAGCGTCGCCAGCATCTCGCGCTCCCGGCTGATGCCGTCCAGCAGGCGGCCGTCGGCCTGCAGAGGGTGAGGCCGTCGGACCGACTCCTGGCGGCGCACTATCACGTCGTCGGTGGATTCCAGGAACAGGATCTCCGGCAGCAGCCCGACCCTGCCGAGATCGGCGAACATGGTCGGCAGCTGTTCGAAGAACGACCGGGTGCGGACGTCCAGGACCACGGCGAGCCGCGAGATGCCGGTGTCCGCTGCCAGGCCGCAGACATCCGGCAGCACGCTCGGCGGCAGGTTGTCCACCACGTACCAGCCGAGATCCTCCAACGCGTTCGCGGCGGTGCTGCGACCGGCGCCCGACATCCCGGTGACGACGACGACCCGCAGGCCGCCGGCGCTGACCGCCGGGGAAGCCGACTGCTCCGCCCGCTTCCCGTTCGGCGTCGGGTCGGCGGAGTCGGGCCCGGGAATGTCGACCCGGGAAAGGTCGGCGCGGGGCGCGGCGTCGGCGGGTTGGGTGCTCACCTCAACCATTATCCCGGCCCGCCGCCGCAGTGGTCATCCGCAATGCCCATTGTCGACGGGAAGCTCGGTGGCTCATTCCAAGATCTCCCCGGTGGCGGTGTTCACAGCCTCGCGCTGCGGCTTGGTGTCCAGGGCCGCCTTGATTGCCACGGCTGTCTTGGTGCCGAATCCGGGAACCTGCGCAATGTCCTCCACCCGCGCGGTCCGCAGCTTCTTCAGCGACCCGAAATGAGCCAGCAGAGCCTTACGCCGAACCTCACCGAGACCGGGTACCTCGTCCAGCAGCGACTCCACCATCGACTTGCTCCGGCGGGATCGATGATGGGTGATGGCAAACCGGTGCGCCTCGTCCCGGAGCCGCTGCAGCAGGTAGAGACCCTCGCTGCTGCGAGGCAGGATCACCGGTTCGTCCTGGTCCGGCAGCCAGACCTCCTCCAGCCTTTTCGCCAGCCCGCACAGCGCGACGTCGACGACTCCGAGCTCCTCCAGTGCCTGCGCGGCGGCGGCCACCTGCGGCGGGCCACCGTCGACCACGATGAGGGCTGGCGCGTACGCGAACTTGCGCGGCGCACCGGTGGTGGGGTCGATCAGCAGCGGTCCCTCACCGAGATCGACTCCAGGACTCGTGGCCATCGAGGACCGGTCGTCAAGCAACCGCTTGAAGCGTCGGGTGATCACCTCGTGCATCGCGGCGACGTCGTTCTGCCCGTCGATGCTGCGGATGACGAAACGCCGGTACTCGCTCTTGCGCGGCAGGCCGTCCTCGAACACCACCATCGATGCGACCACCTCTGTGCCTTGAAGGTTCGAGATGTCGAAGCACTCCATTCGCAGTGGCGCCGTCGGCAGCCCGAGGGCGTCCTGGATCTCCGCCAGTGCCCGGTTCCGGGTGGACAGGTCGCCGGCCCGACTGGTCTTGTGCCGGATCAGGGTCTCGCTGGCGTTCCGGCTGACGGTTTCCATCAGCACCCGCTTGTCGCCCCGCTGCGGCACCCGGATGGACACCGGTGACCCGCGTCGCTGGCTGAGCATCCTGGTCAGCGCCTCCTCGGCCGGTGGGGTGGCCGGTACCAGAATTTCCCGCGGGATGCTGGCCGGTTCGGCGGAAGCTGGGTCGCCGAGGATCTGGTCGGCGTAGAGCTGGACGAGGAACTTCTCGATCAGCTCCTCGGTCCCGGCGTCGTCGACCCGGTCAGCCACCCAGCCCCGCTCACCCCGAACCCGACCACCGCGCACGTGGAAGATCTGCACCGCTACCTCCAGCGGGTCCTCCGCCAGCGCGATCACGTCGGCGTCGGTGCCGTCGGCGAACACAATGGCGTTCTTGGACATCGCTTGCTGCAAGGCCCCAATGTTGTCACGCAACCGGGCCGCGCGCTCGAAGTCCAGCACCGCGCTGGCCTGCTTCATCTCCACCTCAAGTCGGCGGATCAGCGGCGCTGCCTGGCCGGCCATGAACTGGCAGAAGTCGTTGACGATCTCGCGGTGCTGGTCGGCGTCCACCCGGCCGACGCATGGGGCTGAGCACTTGTCGATGTAGCCCAGCAGGCAGGGTCGACCGATCTGGCGGTGGTTCTTGAAGACTCCGGTCGAGCAGGACCGCATCGGAAAGACCCGCAGCAGCAGGTCGACAGTTTCGCGGATGGCCCAGGCATGGGAGTACGGGCCGAAATAGCGGTTGCCCTTCCGCTTCGGCCCGCGTCCCACCATCACCCGCGGGAACTCCTCGGCGAGGGTGACCGCCAGCCAGGGGTAGGACTTGTCGTCGCGGTACTTGACGTTGAACCGCGGGTCGAACTCCTTGATCCAGGAGTATTCCAGCTGCAGCGCTTCGACCTCGGTCTGGACAACGGTCCAGTCGACCCGATCGGCCGTCTGCACCATCGACTGGGTCCGTGAATGCAGGCCGGCCAGATCAGCGAAGTACGAGTTGAGCCGCGCCCGAAGGTTCTTCGCCTTGCCGACGTAGATCACCTGACCGTGCGGGTCGGAGAACCGGTAGACCCCGGGCGCCTCGGGGATCGAGCCCGGAGCAGGGCGATACGAGGAGGGGTCGGCCACCGCTCAAGCGTAGGCGGGCGAACCGACAGTTGCGCCGTGTTCTCAGCCGCGCTGATGCCCCAATGCGCACTGCACCTGAACCGGGAACCAATCTGCTGCTATCCGCTGGAACGAGAAGTTCGGCACGATATGAATAGGGAATGAGAACGAACACGGTCACCCAGAACCAGGGCTACCGGACGCTGGTCACCACGGGGTTGATCAGCTACGGGGTCGTGCACGCGGTCATCGCGTGGATTGCGTTGCAGGTGGCCTGGGGCGGTCGCGGCGACGCATCCAGCCAGGGTGCGCTGCGGGAGCTGGGCAGCCAGCCCCTAGGCAGCGTGCTGCTGTGGGTGGTCGCCGCGGGCATGTTCACGCTGGTGGTCTGGCAGGCGCTGGAGGCGGCGTTCGGCTACGAGTGGATGGACGGCGGCAAGCGGCTGCGCCGTCGGTTGGCGTCGGTCGGCCGAGCGATCGTGTACCTCGCTATCGGAATCAGCGCCGCCCGAGTGGCGCTCGGCTCCGGTGGCAGGTCCGGCGATGCCGCCGAGCAGACCCTCACCGCCCGACTGATGAGTGCCCCCTTCGGAAGGATCCTGGTGGCCATCGTCGGGCTGGCGGTGATCGCAGTCGGTGTGTCCCAGATCGTCCGCGGCGTGCGGAAGAGGTTCAAGGAGGAACTGACGGGCGCCGCGTCCGACGCCACCGTCAAGCTCGGCACCGCTGGCTTCACCGCCAAGGGGGTGGCGCTGATCATTATCGGTCTGCTGTTCGGCTGGGCCGCGGCGACCTATGACCCCGACAAGGCGGGCGGGATCGACGCGGCCCTCAAGACGATCCGTGACCAACCGTTCGGGAGCGTGTTGCTGACGGTGATGGCGCTCGGGATCTTGGCGTTCGGCCTATTCTGCTTCAGCTGGTCTCGCCGAGCGCGCTTCTGAGCAACTGTGACGTCAGGCGCTCTGACGTCAGGCCGAGATGACGACGTTGCTGCCGGAAACCGAAAAGTTCACGGGTGCCAGCGGATTCTCCGCCGGTCCGTTGATCACTGAACCGTCGGTAATGGAGAACCTGCTGCCGTGACAGGGACACATGATCTCCTTGTTCTCCACCTTCTGTACCGGGCAGCCCTTGTGCGTGCAGATCGCCGTGAAGGCCTTGAACTCACCGGCCGCCGGCTGCGTGACGACGTACTTCTTCTCAACGATGACGCCGCCACCCTCGGGGACGGTCGAGGTAGCGACGGTGGTGCCTCCGGTAGGCGCACTGGACGACGCAGCCGACGAGGGAGGGGCCGACGAGGGAGCGGCCGACGAGGGAGCGGCCGACGAGGGAGCGGAACTCTCCGCTGCTGAGCTGGACGTTCCTGCGCTGGGTGCCGCAGCGTCACTATCGGCTCCGCAACCGGCGAATGCGGCGGTGCCACCTCCGACCAGGGCGACCAGACCAGCGGTGCGGAGCACCTGGCGCCGGGATGCGCCTGTGGCGGTGGTCTGAGTCTCGGGACGATCGGTCATTTTGGGAAACCTCCGGATGGTGGAACGGGTCACGTTGGGTAAGAGCGTGACGATTCAACCATTGAATGCTGTGAGCAAACTGTGACTTCTGTTACGACGCTCGAACGTCGCCGGAACTTGCTCAGCTGGCGCGGCTGGTCGGGACCTGTCTTCGCGTCGCCGCCGGGGACGAGGCCTTGGCGGTTGTCTTCTTGACGGCGATCTTCTTAGCGGCAATCTTCTTGCCGGGAACCTTTTTTCCGGTTGCGTTGTCCTGAGCCTTTCGAGCTGCGTTCTCGGCTTTGTCCAGCGCCTTCTGCGCCGCCTTGGAGAGCGGTCGCCCGGCCGGCAGCATGGGCGGCTGCGCAGGGCCGACCGGAATCTCGCGGCCGCGCAAAATCGGTTCCAAGAAGCTACCGGTGTACGACTCCGGACTGGCGGCGATCATCTCCGGAGTGCCTTCCGCTACCACGGTGCCGCCTCGAGATCCCCCTTCCGGACCCATGTCGATCAGCCAGTCGGCCGTCTTGATGACGTCGAGGTTGTGCTCGATGACTACGACGGTGTTTCCCGCGTCGACCAGCCTGCCGAGGACTCCGAGCAGTTTGCGGATGTCTTCGAAGTGCAGCCCGGTCGTCGGCTCATCGAGGACGTACAGCGTGCGGCCGGTGGAGCGCTTCTGCAGCTCGCTGGCCAGCTTCACCCGCTGCGCCTCGCCACCGGAGAGGGTCGGGGCGGGCTGGCCGAGGCGGACGTAGCCGAGCCCGACGTCGACCAGGGTGCGCAGATGCCGGGCAATCGATGGCAGCGCGGCAAAGAAGTCGACGGCCTCCTCGATCGGCATGTCGAGTACCTCGGCGATCGTCCGCCCCTTGTAGTGCACTTCCAGCGTCTCGCGGTTGTATCGGGCGCCATGGCACACCTCACACGGCACGTAAACGTCGGGCAGGAAGTTCATCTCGATCTTGATGGTGCCGTCGCCGGTGCAGTTCTCGCAGCGGCCGCCCTTGACGTTGAACGAGAACCGGCCCGGCTGGTAGCCGCGGACCTTCGCTTCCGGCGTCTCGGCAAACAGCCGCCGAACGTGGTCGAAGACGCCAGTGTAGGTCGCCGGGTTGGACCTCGGCGTCCGACCGATGGGCGACTGGTCGACATGGATCACCTTGTCGATCTGGTCGGCACCGGTGATGGAGCGGTGTCGTCCGGGCACGTCCCGGGCGTTGTAGATCCGCTTCGCCAAGGCCGCATACAAGATGTTGTTGACCAGCGTGGACTTGCCCGAACCGGACACGCCGGTCACCGCGATCAGCTGGCCCAGCGGAAACGAGACGCTGACGTTTCGGAGATTGTGCTCGACCGCGTTGTTCACGATGATCTCGCGTCCCGCTGTCCGGCCGCGGCGCGCCTCCGGAAGCGGGATGGACCGGCGACCGGACAGGTACGCGCCGGTCAGCGAGTGCTCGCTGTCCAGCAGCTCTGAGACCGGCCCGGAAACCACCACGTGGCCGCCGTGCTCACCGGCGCCCGGGCCGATGTCGACGGCCCAGTCAGCGGTCCGAATGGTGTCCTCGTCGTGCTCCACCACGATCAGGGTGTTGCCGAGGTCGCGCAGCCGGACCAGGGTCTCGATCAGCCGTCGGTTGTCGCGCTGGTGCAGCCCGATGCTCGGTTCGTCCAGCACGTACAGCACGCCGACCAAACCGGATCCGATCTGGGTGGCGAGCCGGATCCGCTGCGCCTCGCCGCCGGAAAGGCTTCCGGTCGGACGGCTGAGCGAGAGGTAGTCCAGCCCGACGTCGAGCAGGAACTTGAGCCGCTCGTTGATCTCCTTGAGCACCCGCTCGGCAATCTGCCGCTCCCGCTCGCTGAGCTCCAGAGTGGACAGGAACGCGGCGGCGGCGTCGATGGACATCGCCGAGACGTCGGCGATGTTCTTTCCGCCTAGCGTGACGGCAAGGGAGGTAGGTTTCAGGCGGGCACCGTGACAGGTGTGACACGGGACCTCGCGCATATAGCCCGCGAACCGCTCCCGCGAGGTGTCGGTCTCCGCCTCCGCATGGCGGCGCTCGATGTAGGCGACGACGCCTTCGAACTTGGCGTTGTAGCTGCGCTCCCGACCGTAGCGGTTGCGGTAGCGGACGTGCACCTGCTCGCCCACACCGTAGAGAAGGATCTTGTGTGCCCGATCCGGCAGCTGCCGCCACGGCACTGTGGTGCTGAACTTCTCACTGGCCGCCAGAGCGTCGATCAGCCGGATGAAGTAGTCCGCGACATGCGCCGAGGCCCACGGCGCGATCGCGCCGTCGGACAGACTCTTCTCATCGTCTGGGACAACGAGGTCGGGGTCGACCTCCATCCGGGTGCCGATGCCTGAGCAGTCCGGACATGCGCCCCAGGGACCGTTGAAGGAGAAGGCGCGTGGCTCGAGCTCGTCGATGCCGATGTCGTGCTCGTTCGGGCAGGCCATCTTCTCGGAGTAGCGACGCTCCCGCATCGGGTCGGCCGGTTCCAGGTCGACGAAGTCGATCATGACAACGCCCTGTGCCAGCTGGAGCGCGGTCTCGACGGAGTCCGTTAACCGCTGCTTCACCGTGCTCTTGACGGCCAACCGGTCGACGATCACGTCGATGGAGTGCTTCTTCTGCTTGTCCAGGGTGGGCGGCTCGGTGAGCGTAACGACCTGACCGTCGACGCGCGCCCGGCTGAAACCCTGCCCGGCCAGCTGCCGAAAGACGTCGACGTACTCACCCTTGCGGCCGCGCACCACCGGGGCCAGCACCTGAAAGCGGGTCCCGGGCTCCAGCGCCATCAGCCGGTCCACGATCTGCTGCGGTGACTGGCGGCTGATCGGCTCCCCGCAGATCGGGCAATGCGGGCGTCCTGCCCGGGCATACAGCAGCCGGAGGTAGTCATACACCTCGGTGATGGTGCCGACTGTCGACCGCGGGTTGCGGCTGGTGGACTTCTGGTCGATGGAGACCGCCGGTGACAGGCCCTCGATGAAGTCCACATCCGGCTTGTCCATCTGACCGAGGAACTGGCGGGCGTACGCAGAGAGAGACTCGACATAGCGCCGCTGACCCTCCGCGAAGATGGTGTCGAAGGCGAGGCTGGACTTGCCGGAGCCGGACAGGCCGGTGAACACGATCAGCGCGTCCCGCGGCAGGTCGAGGGAGATGTTGCGCAGATTGTGCTCGCGTGCACCACGGACGATGAGGCGGTCTGTCACGAGGATCATGCTATGTGGGCCCGGCGACAGTTATCTGGCGCAGAGCTGCGGGTGGGATGCTCCCAAGCTCCGTCGGCAGCGTTGGCTAGTTTGTCTTCATGAGTTCGTTGGAGCCGTCACCCGACCTGCCTTCCGGTGTCGAGGGGTTGCCGTCCGATCAGCGTACGGTGGTTCGCAGGCTGGTGGACGAGGCGACTCACCGGCTGTTGGGGCACACCATTGCGGTCGAGGATGCTGACTGGCACCGCCCGAGCCGGCTTCCCGGCTGGACCCGAGCCCACGTTGCGACCCACCTTGCGCGCCAGGCAGACGGTCTCCTCCGCCTGATCGAAGGCGCGCAGGCTGGCGAGCGGCGCCAGATGTACGCCTCACCGGAGCAGCGGGAGTGGCAGATCGAGTCGGGCGCCGGACGCAACGGCCTGGAGCTCCAGATCGACTTGGACACCTCTGCCGGCCGGCTGGCCAATGCCTTCCACGAACTCGATGGGACCAACGGATGGGATGCCGTGGTCGAGCTGCGAGAGGGGCTCGAAGCTCCTGCTCGGCTACTGCCGATGGCCCGGCTGACGGAGGTCCTGCTGCACCACGTCGACCTCGACATCGGCTTCGAGGTGGACGACATCGACGAGCACTCGGCCCACTGGCTGCTGGAGTGGTCGACCTTCCGGCTTCGGCGCCGCGACGACTTTCCCCCGCTTCGGCTGGCCTCGTCGTCTGGCTTCGAGACCACTATCGGCGGCGGCTCACCCGTGACTGTGCAAGGCAGAAGCGCACAGCTCCTCGGCTGGCTCACGGGGCGGGCCGACGCCAGTGGGCTGGATGGCGCGGATGACGTCACGCTGCCCCCGTTCTGACATTTCCAGCTGGCCTACTGACATCGTGGTAGGACTGATCTCGCGAAGGGGCTGCACATGACCGGTCTGGGACACGTCGAACCGGGCGGGCCCACGCTGACGGTTGATCTTGGCGGGGGAGCAAGCGTCGCCAAGCTGTCGGTCGGGTCGATGGACAACAATGCCTACCTCCTCCGGGTCGGCGACGGCGCGGTTCTGATAGATGCAGCCGCCGATCCGGGCAGGCTGCTGACCGAGATCGGGAACCGCCCGTTGCAGACCATCATCACCACGCACCGTCACGGGGACCACTGGCAGGCGCTGGCGGATGTCGCCGCAGCCACCCGAGCGCAACTACTGGCGGGCCGTCCGGATGTCGATGCCATCGCCACCGGTGCCTGGGTGGAGGACCTGACCGGCGTCTGGGACGGCGACCAGGTGGCTGTCGGCGGGGACGCGCTGGAGGTGATCGGCCTGGTCGGTCACACGCCAGGCTCCATCGCACTCGCCTACACCGACCGCTCGGCTACCGTCCATCTGTTCACCGGAGACAGCCTTTTTCCGGGCGGTCCGGGCAGGACGACGTCTGGAGAGGACTTCCGGACCTTGATGGACGATCTCGAAGAGAAGGTGTTCGCGCGGTTCGATGACGACACCGTTGTCCATCCCGGCCACGGCGACGACACCACGCTGGGTGTCGAGCGACCGCACCTGAAGGAGTGGCGCATCCGCGGCTGGTGAAGCCGTTCCCTATTCGAGCACGTCCGCGCCTGGACGTGGCTGCCAGCCAGTCCAGGACTCTCGATGCGGACACCGGTCGGAGGATCAGTACGCAGGAGCTGGTCATCTACCGATTCGCCGACGGCAAGATCGTCCAGTGCTTGGGAGACCTCTTTCCGGGCGGTTCGCAACGCCGCCAGAGCGCCCGCCGACGTCACGACCTGATCCCCCCTCCGGCGGACCAGTTCGCCCAGGGAGAACAGTGGGAAGAAAGCCGCCGTGACGAGCATTGAGTGGATGTCGCTCAACTTTGGCGAGCGACCGTTCTGGAGGATGATTCCGATGCCTGCAACCCGTTTGCCCGTTCTCTTCTTGACCGACCTGGTGGTACTGCCGGGCATGGTCGTACCGATTCAGCTGGATGACGCCAGCCGTGCTGCCGTTGATGCGGCCCGCTCCGGCAGTGACGGCACCCTGCTGGTCGCCCCACGGCTCGAGGACCGCTACGCCTCATTCGGGGTGACAGCCTCGATTGTCCAAGTTGGTCGGCTTGCCACCGGTGAGCCCGCCGCCGTACTCAAGGCGGAGCGCCGGGTCAGGATCGGCGCCGGTGTGTCCGGGCCGGGCGCAGCGCTGTGGGTGGAGTCCGAGGAGGTGGCTGAGCCAGGGGTAGACGCCGATGCCCTGCGGACCCTGACCGCGGAGTACCGGTCCCTCGTCGTGGCCACCCTGCAGCGTCGGGACGCCTGGCAGGTGATCGACACTGTCAACAAGGTGACAGACCCGTCGGCGCTGGCCGACCTTGCCGGCTACGCGCCGTACCTGACCGAGAGCCAGAAGCGTCAGCTGCTGGAGACACCAGACGTCACCGAGCGGCTGACCGCGCTGGTCGGCTGGACCAAGGAGCACCTGGCCGAGGTTGAGCTCAACGACAAGATCGCCGACGACGTCCGGGATGGGATGGAGAAGAGCCAGCGGGAGTTCCTGCTGCGCCAGCAGCTGGCGGCCATCCGGAAGGAGCTCGGCGAGGACGAACCGGACGGCGCCCAGGACTACCGGACCAGAGTCGAGGAGGCGCCGCTGCCCGACCACGTCAGGGCCGCCGCACTGCGCGAGGTTGGCCGGCTGGAACGAGCCAGCGACCAGAGTCCGGAGTCGGGCTGGATCCGGACCTGGCTGGACACTGTGCTGGAGCTGCCTTGGAGCGTCCGCACCGAGGACTCCACTGGCCTGCGCGAAGCACGCGCGGTGCTGGATTCGGACCACCACGGTCTGGAGGACGTGAAGGACCGGATCGTGGAGTATCTCGCGGTCCGCGCCCGGCGCGCCGAGCGGGGGCTGCAGGTCGTCGGTGGACGCGGTTCGGGCGCCGTGATGGCGCTGGTCGGCCCGCCCGGAGTGGGCAAGACATCGCTCGGCGAGTCCGTTGCCCGGTCGCTGGGTCGAAAGTTCGTCCGGGTGGCCTTGGGCGGGGTTCGCGACGAGGCGGAGATCCGTGGCCACCGTCGGACCTACGTCGGCGCCCTGCCCGGTCGGATCGTCCGGGCGATCAGCGAGGCCGGGTCGATGAACCCGGTGGTGCTGCTTGACGAGATCGACAAGGTCGGCTCGGACTACCGTGGCGACCCGAGCGCCGCGCTGCTCGAGGTCCTGGATCCGGCTCAGAACCACACCTTCCGCGACCACTACTTGGAGATCGACCTCGACCTCTCCGACGTGCTCTTCCTGGCCACCGCCAACGTTGTGGACAGCATTCCCCAGCCGCTGCTGGACCGGATGGAGATCGTCACCCTGGACGGGTACACCGAGGAGGACAAGATCGCCATCGCGCGGGACTTCCTGCTCCCCCGCCAGCTCGGGCTCGCCGGGCTGACGGCTGACGAGGTCACGATCTCCGACGCTGCGCTACGTGAGATCGCGGCCGACTACACCCGGGAGCCGGGCGTCCGGCAGCTGGAGCGGCTGCTGGCGAAGGCGCTCCGTAAGGCCGCGACGCGAATGGCGTCCGCTCCCGTCGAACGGGCTGCCATCGATGTCGGCAATCTCCGCGAGTTCCTGGGCCGGCCGAGATTCACCCCGGAATCTCCCGAGCGCACTGCGGTTCCCGGGGTGGCCACCGGCCTGGCCGTCACTGGCATGGGCGGAGACGTGCTGTTCATCGAAGCCGGCGCGGTGGACGGCGAAACTGGCCTGACGTTGACTGGCCAGCTGGGCGACGTGATGAAGGAGTCCGCGCAGATTGCGCTGTCCTATGTCCGCGCTCACGCTGCCCAGCTCGGCATTGCTGACCGCTCGGTGCTGGACCAGAAGATCCACGTCCATGTGCCCGCCGGCGCAGTTCCGAAGGACGGGCCGTCGGCCGGTGTCACCCTGGTTACTGCCCTGACCTCGCTGGCGCTCGGCCGCCCGGTTCGATCCGAGGTGGGGATGACCGGCGAGGTGACCTTGAATGGTCGCATCCTGCCGATCGGTGGAGTCAAACAGAAGCTGCTGGCGGCGCAGCGCGCCGGGCTGACCACGGTGTTCCTGCCGAAACGCAACGAGCCCGATCTGGACGAGGTCCCGGCTGAGGTCCTTCACGGCATCGACGTTCGGCTGGTCTCCGACGTCGCGGATCTGGTTCGGACCGCGATCGAGCCGGCGCCGGCTCGGCTGAGCGGCACCGTGGCGGCCTGACGCGGAGCCGGTCCCAGCGTTACGCGGACGCCCTCGCCAGCTCGTCCTGTCGGGACTTATGCAGGCTGGCGAGGGTAGTCACCGTCAGCGTCACGATGATCACCGCTAGTGACAGCCAGATCGGAATCTCGACGCTGAATGGCAGCCCCAGCTTGGTGTCCAGGTGGTACTCGTGAACCGCGTGCAGCACCAGCTTCACGCCGATGAATGCGAGGATCACCGACAGCCCCAGGGAGAGGTAGACCAGCTTCTGGAGCAGCCCACCGATCAGGAAGTACAGCTGACGCAGACCCATCAACGCGAACACGTTCGCGGTGAAAACCAGGTACGGCTCCTGAGTGAGACCGTAGATCGCCGGAATGGAGTCGAGCGCGAACAGCAGGTCCGTGCTACCCAGCGCGATGATGACCACCAGCATCGGCGTAATCAGCCGCTGGCCGTCCCGCTTGATGGTGAGCTTGGTGCCCGCGTAGTCGTCGGTGGACTTGAAGTGCTTCTTCACATAGCGCAGCGCCGGGTTGTCCGGCGCCTCGTCGTCGTCATCATGGTTCCGGTAGTCGACCACCAGCTTGGCGGCGGTGTAGATCAAGAAGGCGCCGAACAGGAAGAAGATCCAGCTGAACCGCTCGATGGCCGCCGCGCCCAGCGCGATGAAGATGCCACGGAACACCAACGCCAAGATGATGCCGATCATCAACGCGAACTGCTGGAGATGTCGCGGAACCTTCAGCTTCGCCATGATGATGACGAAGATGAACAGGTTGTCGATCGAGAGGCTGTACTCGGTCAACCAGCCGGCGAAGAACTCGCCCGCGTACCGGGGACCGGAGACCGCCCAGACGGCCAGGCCGAAGACCACGGCCAGGCCGACGAAGATTCCGATGAAGATGCCGGCTTCCTTCATAGACGGCTCGTGAGGTCGGCGGCCGATGATGAGGACGTCGATGGCCAAGATGGTGATCATCACAGCGACGGTGATGATCCAGGCGTACAAGTGCACATGCATGCTGGGTGGGGCCCTTTCGAGACTAGTCCGAGAGCAGATCTCGGAGGTCTCTTCCGCTAGCTGCGCTAGCCGTAACGCCGGGGGCCCCCGTGGTGGTCAGGGTGCGGTCCGTGATGACGACGCCACGCTGGGGAGTACTCCCCTCCACGGACAACTATCCCAGGTTCTGGCTCACATGGAAAACCGAGCAGCCCAGGGGCTGCGTCACCGGCTGGCCTCGAGCATCTGACGCAGCTCCTTCTTGAGCTCGGAGATCTCGTCCCGGAGCCGTGCGGCGAGCTCGAACTGCAGCTCGGCGGCCGCCGCGTGCATCTGGTTGGTGAGTTCTTGGACAAGCGCTGCGAGGTCGCCGGCCGGCATCCCGGCGAGCTGTCGAGCGTGCGCACCGACCTCCTTGCCGCTGAGTGCGGGCACCGGCGACTTCCGTCGGCCGTTCTTGCCGGCGAGCAGCCTTTCGGTATCGGCATCCTCCCGGGCGAGCATGTCGGTGATGTCGGCGATCTTCTTCTGCAGCGGGGTCGGGTCGATGTTGTGCTCAAGGTTGTACGCCACCTGCTTGGCGCGGCGCCGGTTGGTCTCCTCGATCGCCAACTCCATCGAGTCGGTCACCTTGTCGGCATACATGTGCACCTGCCCCGAGACGTTGCGGGCGGCTCGGCCGATGGTCTGGATCAGGCTCTTGGCACTCCGCAGAAAACCCTCTTTGTCGGCGTCCAGGATGGCGACCAGGGAGACCTCCGGCAGGTCGAGTCCCTCACGGAGCAGGTTGATGCCGACCAGGACGTCGTAGTCACCCATCCGGAGCTCGCGCAGCAGCTGGATCCGCTGCAGCGTGTCGACCTCCGAATGCAGATATCGAGTCCGGATGTCGTTCTCCAGCAGGTAGTCGGTGAGATCCTCTGCCATCTTCTTCGTCAGCGTCGTGACCAGCACGCGCTCCGACTTCTCCGACCGCAGCTTGATCTCGCCCATCAGGTCATCGATCTGGCCCGACGTGGGCTTGATGATGACCTCGGGGTCCACCAGGCCGGTGGGTCGGATCAGCTGCTCGACGAAGCCGTGCGACTTGGCCAGCTCGTAGTTTCCGGGAGTGGCGGACAGGTAGATCGTCTGACCGATCCGCTCGGTGAACTCCTCGAACCGGAGCGGCCGGTTGTCCATCGCGCTCGGCAGCCGGAAGCCGTGGTCGACCAGAGTCCGTTTGCGGGACATGTCGCCCTCGTACATCCCGCCGATCTGCGGGACGGTGACGTGGGACTCGTCGACGACGAGCAAGAAGTCCTCCGGAAAGTAGTCCAGCAGGCAGTTCGGCGGCGTGCCGGGACCGCGCCCGTCGATATGGCGGGAGTAGTTCTCGATGCCGGAACAGGTACCGATCTGACGCATCATCTCGATGTCATAGCTGGTCCGCATCCGCAGCCGCTGCGCCTCCAGCAGATGCTGGCCACGCTCCAGCTCGGCGAGCCGCTCAGCGAGCTCCTTCTCGATCCCGCCGATCGCGCGTTCCATCCGCTGCGGGCCGGCTACATAGTGGCTGGCCGGGAACAGGTAGACCTCCTCGTCTTCGGTGACGACCTCCCCGGTGAGTGGGTGCAGCGTGCTCAGCCGCTCGATCTCGTCACCGAAGAACTCGACCCGCACGGCGAGCTCCTCGTACATCGGAAAAACCTCCAGGGTGTCGCCACGCACCCGGAACGTGCCGCGGGTGCCCGCGAGGTCGTTCCGGGCGTACTGGATGCCGACCAGACGCCGCAGCAGCGTGTCCCGCTCGATCTCCTGCCCGACCCGGAGCCGGACCATCCGGTCCACGTACTCCTGGGGCGTGCCCAGACCGTAGATGGCCGACACGGTGGCGACCACGATGACATCGCGCCGGGTCAGCAAGGAGTTGGTGGCGGAGTGCCGGAGCCGCTCAACCTCCTCGTTCAGCGAGGAGTCCTTTTCGATGTAGGTGTCGGTCTGCGGAACGTACGCCTCCGGCTGGTAGTAGTCGTAGTAGCTGACGAAGTACTCCACCGCGTTCTTGGGGAAGAACTGCCGCAACTCGTTGGCGAACTGCGCGGCCAAGGTCTTGTTGGGCTGCATCACCAGGGTCGGCCGCTGGACCTTCTCCACCAGCCAGGCCACGGTGGCCGTCTTCCCGGTGCCGGTCGCCCCGAGCAGCACGACGTCCTGCTCGCCGGCACGCACGCGGTTCTCCAGTTCGGCGATGGCCTGCGGTTGGTCACCGGACGGGTCGAAGTCGCTCTCCACCCGAAACGGGGCGACCGTGCGTTGGAGATCAGTCAGCGGGCGCATACGAAGGAGCCTACGTCGGCCGACTGACAATTCCGGTCACGGTTGACGGTCGGATCACTGCCCGCTGGTGCCGCTGTTATGTTTCCGCACAAGTCAGCTGACTGCCGCGTTCGCTGCCAAATCGTGCCAGAGCCGACGCACCTGCGCCTCCAGCGACCGCCGGCTGCCGGAGTTGTCGATGACCACGTCGGCGACAGCGAGCCGGTCCGCCCGCGACGCTTGGGCGGCCACTCTGGCTTCCGCCTCGGCCCTCGACAGCGCGTTGCGTCGACAGATTCGCTCGATCTGCGTATCGACGTCCACGTCGACGACCACACAGATATCGAACTGGTCTTGTTGTCCGGTCTCGACCAGCAGCGGGATCACGTGTACGACGACGGCACCATCGTGCGTGGCAGTCTCGATCTCCGCCGCTCGCGCTCGAACAGCAGGATGGATGATGGCCTCCAGATCGCGGCGCGCTGTCGGGTCGGCGAACACGATCCGGCCCAGAGCGGCCCGGTCCAACGAGCCGTCGGGCGCCAGCACGGCGGGCGAGAATCGATCGACCACGGCCGACAGCCCGGGCGTCCCAGGCGCGACCACCTCTCGGGCCAGTACGTCGGCGTCGATCACGAGCGCGCCGTGCTTCTCCAGCAGGCGGGACACAGCCGTCTTTCCGGACGCGATCCCACCGGTCAAACCGACCCTCACCACCATGGAGGCACCCTACGACGGAGCGCCGCCGGATGGGGCATCTCGTAACCAGCTGGGCCCGAGACCAGGTCGCCCACCAGGATGGCCCGGGAACGACGAAGCCCGCGCAACCTGGACGGTTGCGCGGGCTTCGACCGGGCTCAGTTGCCGCCGGTGAGCTTGTCCCGCAGAGCCTGCAGCGCCTCGTCGGAGGCCAGCGAACCTTCTGGTGCCGCCGACGGGGCGGCTGTCGCCGGACTGGACTCCGTTGTGGAGGAGGAGTAGGTGGTCGGCCCAGCCGTGGCCGCGGCGCCGTCCGCGTTCTCGGCCTCCTCGACCTGACGCTTGTGCGCTTCCCAGCGAGCATGCGCCTCCGCATACTGCTGCTCCCACGCCGCCCGCTGCTCCTCGTAGCCCTCGAGCCACTCACCCGTCTCCGGGTCGAAGCCTTCGGGGTAGAGGTAGTTGCCCTCGGCGTCGTAGGACGCAGCCATGCCGTACAGGGTCGGATCGAAGTCGTCGGCTCCGGCGTCGACACCCTCATTGGCCTGCTTCAGCGACAGCGAGATGCGCCGGCGCTCGAGGTCGATGTCGATGATCTTCACCATCACGTCGTCATTGACCTGGACGACCTGCTCGGGGATCTCGACATGCCGCTCAGCGAGCTCCGACACGTGCACCAGACCCTCGATGCCCTCCTCGACGCGCACGAAGGAACCGAACGGAACCAGTTTGGTGACCTTGCCGGGCACGATCTGGCCGATCTGGTGCATCCGGGCGAATGCCTGCCACGGGTCCTCCTGGGTCGCCTTCAGCGACAGCGAGACCCGCTCGCGGTCCATGTCGACATCGAGCACCTCCACGGTGACCTCCTGGCCGACCTCGACAACCTCGCTCGGGTGGTCGATGTGCTTCCAGGACAGCTCCGACACGTGCACCAGGCCGTCCACGCCGCCGAGGTCGACGAACGCGCCGAAGTTGACGATGGAGGAGACGACGCCCTTGCGAATCTGCCCCTTCTGGAGCTGGGTGAGGAAGTTCTGCCGGACCTCGGACTGGGTCTGCTCGAGCCAGGCTCGGCGAGACAGCACGACGTTGTTGCGGTTCTTGTCCAGCTCGATGATCTTGGCTTCGAGCTCCATGCCGACGTACGGCTGAAGGTCGCGCACCCTGCGCATCTCGACCAGCGACGCGGGCAGGAAGCCGCGGAGGCCGATGTCGATGATCAGACCGCCCTTGACCACCTCGATGACGTGGCCGGTGACGACACCGTCCTCTTCCTTGATCTTTTCGATCGTTCCCCAGGCGCGCTCGTACTGAGCTCGCTTCTTGGAGAGGATCAGGCGGCCTTCCTTGTCCTCTTTCTGCTGGACGAGTGCTTCGACCTCATCGCCGACGCTGACGACCTCGAACGGGTCGACATCGTGCTTGATGGAAAGCTCTTTGGAGGGGATGACTCCCTCGGTCTTGTAGCCGATGTCGAGGAGAACCTCGTCACGGTCGACCTTGACGACGGTGCCGGTGACGATGTCCCCGTCGTTGAAGTACTTGATTGTTGCGTCGATGGCCGCGAGGAAGGCTTCGGGTGAGTCGAAGTCGTCGATTGCGACCTGCGGCGGTGCCTCTAGGGAGGACGTCATGTAGTAGGGCTCCGATAGGGATGACTGTGGGTACCTGGGTGCGCTGCAGCCCGATCCGTATAAGCCGAGGATCAACTGCTGCTGACTACTGACCGACCCGTACGAGCGTGACCTACTCCGTCTGAGATCGCGCAGGCCACAGCGACAGTCCAGGCTATCAATGCCAGCAATTTCCGGTCAATCTGACCGTCCAGGCAGCGTTCGGTGGTCGCCTCCTCCTGGCCAACAGCCTGGTCGGAGGCGACCACGTCACGCCGCCGGCCCCCCATTTGTGCGGACGCACGCCGCGGCGGCCCCCCGGGTCATCGCGAGGCCAACGGGTCACCCGCTGATGGTGTCTGACCCGGAACGCGTGAGATGAGCGCATCGCATCATTCAGGGTCTCGGGCGTCAAGGCGGCCGACTCTGGGACTTCGCTGTGGAGGGTCACCGTTTCGTTTTTCGGCGCCAAAAACCTTCCAAAGTTTCTGCGATCGTGGTTAGGGTGGCGTTGGCACACCGGATTTTCGCGGTTTGAGCATCGCGAATGGAGCGGGCGAAGCTTGCCTGTGGAGGTCACGGGGATGACGGGACGCAGCGACGGCGGCGACGCCGTAGCACTAAGGGAGTTCGAAACCAGCAGTCCCGACCGTGCCCACGAGATCCTCAGTGAGTTGCACATCGACCACCGCTTCCGCACCACGGGCCCGCATTCTGAGAACTTCCGGTACGCCTCCCTGTCCGCCTCGGTAGGCACGCTGGCAGTTGACCATCTCCGCTACTCGATGGGTGCCGAAACCGAGACCGACCCGATCGACTTCATCTTCTGCCCGGTGCTGGTCGACGGCGTGATGAGCGTCATGAATGGACGAGACGAGTTTCGGGCGGCGCGGGGCGACGTGTGGATCAACCCACCTGGTAGCCAGGTGAGCGTGAAGTGGAAGGACTTCGACGTGATGGTGTTCCGGATGCCGCTGCAGCCGGTCGCCGAGGAGGCATCAGCCAGCACGGGGATGGACCCGGACGACCTCCGCTTCGACGCGATGAAGCCCGTCTCGGCCGCATTAGGGCGACACTGGCGAAGCACGGTGGCGTTCGTGCATCGCGAGCTGACTGCGTCCGAGTCCGCGCTCAGCAACCCGCTGGTACGCAGCCAGCTGACCCATCTGATCGCCACCTCGCTGTTGGCGACGTTCCCGAACACCACCATGACCTACGGCCACGATGGCCGGACCCACCGGGTGAGGCCGGCGGGAATCCGACGCGCCGCTGCCTTCATCGAGGCCAATGCGCATCGTGCGATCACGACAGCAGAGATCGCCGAAGCGGCCGGGGTCACGGCCCGCGCCCTTCAGCTCGGCTTCGCTCGGCATTACGACACCACACCCATGGGCTATCTCCGGCGGATCCGTCTCCAGCACGCGCACCAAGATCTCCAGGCCGCCGATCCGCACGACGGGGCGACGGTCGCCGAGATCGCGCGGCGGTGGGGGTTCCCGAAGGCGAGTCGCTTCGCCGCCTGGTACGGCGACGTCTACGGCGTCCGACCCAGTCACACACTTCGCACCTGATCCGGTCACTCCACGAGAAGGAAGTCGCACACGATGCCACCACCGACCGCCGATGCCTCCGAAGCGCTGCGTCCGGATCCGTTCCCGGAGTTCGTCACGCACAACCCTGAGGAGGCCCATGCGTTCATGTGCAGCGCCTATGTGGACCACAGCATGCGGATCACCGGCAGCGTCGAGAACTTCACGATGCGACATAGCTACCAAGACACCGGGGCCATTTCGATAGGCACGTTGACGCACACCATGGGTGTGGAACTGGGCGCCCAGCCGCTTGAGCGGCTGCTGTTCTGCCGGGTGCTCAACGGGCAGATTGAGCGCGAGACCGACGGATTGGCAGAGCGTTTCCGGGCTCAGGAGATCTTTGCGGTGGCGGCTCCCGACAAGCCGTACATCTGCCGTTGGGACAAACTCAACATGCAGGTGATCGGCGTCAGCGACGACACCATGAGAAGCGTGATCGGCGAGGTTTTGATCTCCAGCCCGCAGCCGTCGCGTCGGCCGACAGACATGACCGCTGCGCGCTTCTGTCTGGACCTGCTCGACTTCCTGACTCAGGAGCTGATGCCCAACGAGCAAGCGATGGCAAGCCCGCTGATTGTCGGGAGCGCCGCGCGGATGTTGGCTGTTGCGCTGCTGACCACATTTCCCTGGACCACCTGGACAGCCGATGACACCGTGCACGATCGCGCCGATGCCACTCCGGCAACGCTCCGGCGGGCCCTGGCCTACCTGGACTCGCACGCTGACCAAGACGTCGCCCCAGCTGACATTGCGGCGGCGGCCAACGTGACGTACCGGGCGGTACAGCTCGCCTTCCGTCGACATCTGGGCACCACCCCCATGCGCTATCTCCGCCACATCCGCTTGCAGCACGCTCGAGATGAGCTGATCCGCGGTGGCCGTCGGGACAGCGCGACGGTCGCTGCCGTGGCGCTGAAATGGGGCTTCCCAAGCGTCAACCGCTTCATCGAGCACTACCGACGGACCTATTACACGCTGCCCGGCGAGCACAGCTCCAACTGAACTCCCCGGCGCAGCTGGGCCGTCAGTGAGCAGCGTCGTGCCAGGACCTACCGACGCCGACGGAGACGTCCAGCGGCACTCTCATCTCGACCGCATGCCCCATCTTGTCCCTGACCAGCTCCTCCAGGGAGTCTCGCTCGCCGCGCGCGATCTCGAATACCAGTTCGTCATGCACCTGCAACAGCATCCGGCTGCGCATTCCGGCGTCGAGCAGCGCCCGCTCCACGTCCAGCATGGCAACCTTGATGATGTCAGCGGCCGACCCCTGAATAGGCGCGTTCAGGGCCATCCGTTCCGCCATCTCCCGACGTTGCCGGTTGTCGCTCATCAGGTCCGGGAGGTAGCGGCGGCGTCCCAGCAGGGTCTCGGTGAACTCAGTCCTGCGGGCCTCCGCGACGAGTGAGTGCAGGTAGTCGCGGACGCCGCCGAAGCGCTCGAAGTACTCATCCATCAGCGCCTTGGCTTCGGACACCTCGATCGTCAGCTGCTGGCTGAGCCCGTACGCGCTGAGGCCGTACGCGAGTCCGTAGTTCATCGCCTTGATCTTCGCCCGCTCGGCCTGGGTGACGGCTTCCGGCGGGACTCCGAACACCCGGGACGCGGTCATGGTGTGAAAGTCGATCCCTGAGGTGAACGCCTCGATCAAACTCTCGTCGCCGCTGGCGTGCGCCATGATCCGCATCTCGATCTGCGAGTAGTCCGCCGACATCAACGAGTCGAAGCCGTCGCCGACGACGAACGCCTGGCGGATCCGGCGACCCTCCTCCGTCCGGATCGGGATGTTCTGCAGGTTCGGGTCGGTGCTCGAGAGCCGTCCGGTGGCGGCGATCGTCTGGACATAGGTGGTGTGGATTCGGCCGTCATCGGCGATGGACTTCAACAGCCCCTCCACCGTCTGCTTCAATCGGATCGCATCCCGATGGATCAGCATCTGCGCCAGAAAGGGGTGTTCGGTCTTCACGTAAAGCTGCTGCAAGGCTTCGGCATCAGTGGTGTACCCGGTCCTGGTACGCCGGGTCTTCGGCATGCCCAGCTCGTCGAACAGCACCACCTGGAGCTGCTTGGGCGAGCCCAGGTTGACCTGTTTCCCCAACACCCGGTACGCCTCCTCGGCGGCCGAGGTCACTGTCGCGCCGAACTCCGACTCGAGGGCGTGCAGATGGTCCAGGTCGACAGCCACGCCCGTCTGCTCCATCCGCGCCAGGGTGCGCAGCAACGGCAGCTCTACGCCGTTCAGCAGCGGCGTCGCCCGGCGCTGCTCCACCTCAGCGTCCAGGGCGTTGGCCAGGTCGATAACAGCCCGCGCTCGCACCATGGCCGCCTCTGCCGCCACTGCGGCGCCGGAGGTGTCGTCACCGAAGTCCAGGACCAGCTGGTCTGACGAGGCCGCCTCGGCCGCTGTCTCCACCTTCAGCTCACGCTTCAGATACCGGACGGTGAGGTCGGCGAGGTCGAAGGTCCGCTGGTCCGGCCGGGTCAGGTAGGCCGCCAGCTGGGTGTCGGAGGTCAGGCCGGCGAGATCCCAGCCCCGCGCCCAGGCCGCCAGCAGTGGACCCTTCGCGTCGTGCATCGCCTTTCGATGCTCTGGCGCGGACAGCCAGTCGGCCAGCGCGTTCTCGTCGTCCGGCACCAGCTCAGCGGTGTCGATATAGGCAGCGGCTCCGTCACCGGCCGCGAGTGCGAGCGCGAGCAGATCGCCGCCGCCGGACCCCCAGTGCCCGATCGCGTCCAGACCTGTCCGCTCACCGGTCGCGTGCTGGACCAGCCAGCCGGCTACCTCACCCGGCCGCAGGACCGCGCCGGTCACGTCGAAACCCCCCTCCGGGGTCAGGTCCTCAGCCGGCAATGTCTCCAGCAGCCGGTCGCGCAGCACCCGGAACTCGAGCCCGTCGAAAAGCTGGTGCGTCGCCTCGCGGTTCCAGGCACGCCGTTCCATGTCCGATATCCCTAGCGGCAGCTCCATGTCGCGGATCAGAGCGTTCACCTGCCGGTTCCGTCGGACGTCCTCCAGCCGCTCTCGGAGCGCCTCGGCGGCCTTGCCCTTGAGCTCCCCGGCACGGACGAGCAGGTTCTCCAGACCGTCGTAGGTCTCCAGCCATTTGGCGGCTGTCTTCGGACCGACGCCGGGGATCCCAGGCAGGTTGTCGCTGCTCTCACCGACGAGCGCCGCGAGCTCGGGGTAGCGGCCCGGCGTCACCAGATACTTCTCCTGGACGGCCTCCGGCGTCATCCGCGCCAGGTCCGAGACCCCCTTGCGTGGATACAGCACGGTGACCCGGTCGGAGACCAGCTGAAGCGCGTCCCGGTCGCCGGTACAGATCAGCACGTCGAAGCCGGCCGCCTCCGCCTGGGCCGACAAGGTGGCGATGATGTCGTCCGCCTCGAAGCCCGCCAGCTCGACATGGACGATGTTGAGGGCGTTCAGTACCTCCTTCACCAGGTCGAGCTGGCCCTTGAACTCATTCGGTGAAGCAGATCGGTTCGCCTTGTACTCGCTGTAGACCTCGGAACGGAAGGTCTGACGGGACACATCGAAGGCGACCCCCACATGGGTCGGCTTCTCGTCCCGGAGGACGTTGATCAGCATCGAGGTGAAGCCGAAGACCGCGTTGGTGTGCTGGCCTGTCTGCGTCGAGAAGTTCTCGACCGGCAACGCGAAGAAGGCGCGATACGCCACGGAGTGACCGTCGATCAGCAGGAGCTTCGGTCGCGAGGTCCCGGCATAGGCGCTCGCCTGAGCTGGCGTCTTGAGGGTCGGCACGACCTGAACTCTATCCGCGCCGACTGACAGTTCGGATCCACGCGGTGAGGCCGACCAGTCCCGCGTCGACCGGTCTCCCGCGTGGACACCCGCGATTACAGTGGCGCCATGATCGATCGCCCAGCCCTGCCCGACTGGTTCGCGGTGGTGCACAGCGCCCTGGACGCCAAAATGGGGCTGGAGGTGCTGGAGCTGACGCCGGCGCGGGTCATCGGGCGGATGCCGGTCCGCGGCAACACCCAACCGATGGGCCTGTGGCACGGAGGCGCGTCCTGCGTTCTTGCTGAGACCTTGGCCTCGATCGGCGCCGCCGCGCACGCCCGGCCGGACAGGGTCGCGTTCGGCGTCGACATCAACGCCACCCACCATCGGGCGGCCGCGACCGGATGGGTCACCGGCACGGCGACGGCCTTGCGGCTCGGCCCGACGATCGCCATGTACGAGATCGTGCTGGTCGACGACTCCGACCAGCGGATCTGTACCGCCCGTGTGACCTGCCAGGTCACCGAGCCGCGGCGAACCTTGAGATAACGAACCGGTCACCCCGGTCCTCCGGAGACGGGCTGCTGCCCCATGATGAGGCCACGGTCAACCCAGACCGCCGACTCTGAAGGTAGGCCATGCCGATGACAACCTCCCGCGGCCGCATGCATGCTGTGCTGCTGATCCCACAGCTGCTGGTTCTGGTCGTGGCTTCCGGCTGCAACGGCGGCGGGAACCCGGCCCCGCGATCTGACTCGAGCAGCGCGCCGCCGCCAACCGCTTCGACCTCCGCACCGGCGAGGCCGTCGCCGACGGCGCCGAGCAAGGTTGAGGACCAGCGCCTGGCGGCGAAAGCGTTGGTGACCGCCAAGGACCTTGGAAAGCCGTGGGTCAAGCCCCCGAAGGTCAACAGCGCCGGAGGGAAGAAGGGCGAGCTGTGTCCGGGCAGGCCATCACTGGATCGTCTGCTGCCTCCGCTGGCCAGTGCACGCGTTGGCCTGGTCGAGGGTGGCAAGACGGGAGCGAGTATTGGGTCGTTCACCGTCCGCAGCTACCCCCATGCCAACGACGAAGCATTCGGCAAGGCATGGGATCGAGCGATCAAGGGCTGTGCGGCGTACAAGGACGCGGCCGGCCTCTTCGTGGTGACCACCGCTGAGGGGCCGGCCTCGATAGCGACCGCCGAGAAGGCGTTCAGCCGGGCCGAGCGGGTGTTCTACGACGCCCAGCACAAGAAGCTGGCCTACGCCCGCCATGTCATCGCGGGCCGGCAGGGTCGGCTGATCAGCGAGGTGGAGTACGCCTTCCTGACCAGCAAGAGTGATCCGAAGGCGAAGGACTTCTCCGCGGCGCAGAGGCTGCTCACCGTGCAACTCGCCAAAACTGAGACCGTCTTCGGTTCCTGACCGGAAAGGCTCAGTCCTCGCCGAGGTATGCCTTGCGGACCGCCTCATCGACGAGCAGGTTCTTGCCGGAGTCGTGCAGGACGATCTTGCCGACCTCGAGCACATACCCGTAGTCGGCAAGCGACAGCGCCGCCTGGGCGTTCTGCTCGACCAGCAGGATCGTCACGCCCTCGGACTGCAGCTCGCCGATGGTCGCCATGATGCGCTGCATCATCAGCGGTGACAGCCCCATCGAGGGCTCGTCCAGCATCAGCAGCTTGGGCCGGCTCATCATTGCCCGGCCGATCGCAAGCATCTGCTGCTCACCGCCAGAGAAGGTGCCGGCCGGCTGGGCGCGCCTCGCGCGGAGTATGTCGAACAGGTCGAACACCCGCTCCAGATCCTTGGCTACTCCGGCCTTGTCCTTGCGCGCGAAAGCGCCGAGCCGCAGGTTGTCCTCCACGGTAAGCCGGGGGAAGATTCGCCGCCCTTCGGGGGAGTGCGCGAGGCCGCGGGTGGTCACCTCGTGGGCCGGGACAGCGTCGATCCGCTTGCCATCGAACCAGATCTCCCCCGACTCGGGACGGAGCAGTCCGGAGATGGTCTTCAACGTGGTGGTCTTCCCGGCGCCGTTGGTTCCGACCAGGGTCACGACCTGTCCCTGCGCGACGCGAAAGGAGATGCCCTTGACAGCACGGACGCGGCCGTACGCGACCTTCAGGTTCTTGACCTCAAGCATCCGATCGTCTCTCCCTCGACGGCTGGTCGGTCGCCGCCGGGTCCTCTGGCCCGGTGCCGATGTAGGCCTCGATCACCCTCGGGTCGGACTGCACCTCGGTCGGCGTGCCCTCGATCAGGGCCTTTCCCTGCACAAGGCACAGCACCCGGTCGCACAGGTTGAAGATGAACCGCATGTCGTGCTCAATCACCACGACGGCCAGGCCCAGGTCGCGGATCTTGAAGATCAGATCCTCAGCCTGCCGGGTCTCCTGCGGATTCATGCCGGCCGTCGGCTCGTCCAACAGCAAGAGCTTGGGATCGGTCGCCAGCGCGCGGGCAATCTCCAGCCGTCGCTGGCCACCGTACGGAAGGTTGCGAGCGAGGCTGTCGGAGGCGTCGCCGAGACCGACGAACTCAAGCAGCTGTTGTGCCCGCTCCTCGGTCTGGCGCTCCTCGCGGCGGAACTTCGGTCCCCGCAGAATCGAGGTCAGCGGGCCTGCGGATGTCCGGCAGTAGCGGCCGACCATGACGTTCTCCAGCGCCGTCATGTTGCTGAACAGCCGGATGTTCTGGAACGTCCGAGCCATCCCAGCCTGAACCACCTTCCGCGGCTTCGGTGGCAGCACATCGCCGTTGAAGACGACCCGGCCAGCAGTCGGCAGGTAGAGCCCGGTGAGGCAGTTGAAGAAGGTGGTCTTTCCGGCCCCGTTCGGACCGATGAGCCCGACAATCTGACCAGGCATTACCCGGAAGCTCACCGAGTCGACGGCTGTCAGCCCGCCGAACCGCATGGTCACGTCCTCGGCAACCAGCACCGGAACGTCGGGCCGTGCTGCGGCAGCGGCACTGGTCTGCAGCGTTGTCATGTCGCCTCCCTGACGGACCCGGTCTCGGCTATCTGCTCGTTGATTCGGTCAGCCAGCTCTTCATCCTCTTCATGGAACTCAAGCTGCCGCCGCCGGTTGGCGACCAGGCCCTCCGGCCGGAACCGCATCATCAGCACCAGCAGCAGCCCGAAGATCAGCAAGCGGTACTCGTTGACGAAACGCAGCTTCTCCGGCATCAGCTTCAGCAAGGTGGCCCCGATCAGCACGCCCAGCACGGTACCCATGCCTCCCAGGACGATCGCGGCCAACAGGAAGGCCGACTCGAGGAACACGTACTGATCAGGGGTTACGGAGACGTCCTGATGCGCTTTGACGGCGCCGGCGACGCCGGCGAGGAAGGCGCCACCGGCGAACGCGAACAGCTTCAAGCCGAAGACGTTGACGCCCATCGCCTCCGCGGCCTTCTCGTCCTCGCGGATGGCGACCCAGCCCCTTCCGATGCGGCTGTGGTTGAGCCGAGCGAAGACCAAGATGATCAGGCCGATCACCAGCAGCAGGAGGAAGTAGTAGTTGGAGAATCGGCCAAGCTCGACGCCTAGGAGTGTGTGCGGCTCACCGAAGTCGAAGCCGAACGGCTCCAGGTCCGGGATGGCCGGGATGCCGTTCGAGCCGCGGGTGATCAACGGACCGTCGGTGCCGTCCAGGTTGTTCATGGAGATCCTGAAGATCTCCCCGAAGGCCAACGTGACGATGGCGAGGTAGTCACCGGACACCCGCAGCGTGGGCGACCCGATGATCAATCCAAGGGTCGCCGCGACGAGGCCGCTGATCAGCACCACCACGATGAAGGGCGGGTGAACGTCTGCCGTCGCGAACGCCGAGCGGGACAGCACGGCGGCCACGAAGGCGCCGGCGCCGAGGAACGCGATGTAGCCGAGGTCGAGCAGCCCGGCAAGTCCGACGACGATGTTGAGTCCCATGGCGGTGGCGGCGAAGATCAGCACCTGAGTGGCGATCGACATGTTCGCGTCCGAGCCCCCCTGGGTGAAGGGGAAGAGGAACGCCACGATGAAGGCGGAGAGGATCAGCACTCGACGGTGCCGCTGGGTGATCGCCGACATCCACGCCATCACGCCGGTGCGCAGCAAGATCGCGATCAGCCCACCGAGGAACCCGATGAACACCAGGAACGAGCCGCCGTCGTCAATGTTGAGGGCGTACGCGGCGGCGAGGAAGGCCGCCAGCATGGTCGCAGCGATCACCGAGATCTCCACCGGCGCGGCCAGCGTAGCCGCGGCCAGGGTGGAGGGCCGGTCAGCCAGCATCAGGCGGGTGCCGGCAAAAGCGAGCCCAGCGGCGAGGACGGCGAGCCACCCGCCGTACCTGACATTGACCAGACCACCCAGCTCCAGCGCGATGGACACCGCGACCAGCAGCACGTACACCCCCGACGCAGTTCCCGCAGCCTTGGCGCCGCGGGTCCAACTGGGTGAACGGCGCAGCCGCCGGGCGAACTGCAGTCGTGGTCCGGCCAGCAGCAGCAGCAGGACCACGCCCAGAGCGAGACCGAGGAACTGCAGCGGCGATGGGTATCCCAGGACGGTCATGTTGTCCAGGGCGACCGAGCTGTACGCCCAGGGCAGGAACGGTGCCAGCACCATCCCGGCGCCGCCGGCTACGGCGAGCGGCCACCCGAGACCAGATGCGCGACGCTGCGGCTGTGCGGAGACTCCCGGAATCGATCTCATGCCCGGTCCACCACCCGGGCACCGAGCAGGCCCTGCGGACGGAAGACCAGGACCAGGATGAGGAGGACGAAGGCCCAGACGTCCTTCCACGCGGACCCGCCGAACTGGCCGGGGATGTAGGTCGTGGCGAGCACCTCGATCACTCCCAGCACGAGCCCGCCCACGACGGCACCGTTGATGTTGCCGATCCCGCCGAGGACGGCGGCGGTGAACGCCTTGAGCCCGGCCAGGAAGCCCATGCGGAAGTCGATGTTGGTGTACCGGAGCCCGTGCGCGAGCCCGGCCACGGCGGCGAGGGCGGCGCCGAGGGCGAACGCCACCATGATGATCCGGTCGACGTTGATCCCCATCAGGCGAGCTGTGTCCGGGTCCTGGGACGTTGCCTGCATGGCCCGTCCCAGCCGAGTCCGGTTGACGAAGATGTAGAGAAATACGGCGCACACAGCCAGCGCGACGAGAGTGAAGACTGCTGCGCGCTGGATCAGGACGCCTCCCAGGTCCAGAGCCGGCCCGGTGACCACGTCGATCTGCGGGAACGGGATGGCGAGCTTTGCGTCCGGAAATCCGGGGATGCGTCCGTAGAACAGGCGGACGAGCTCCTGGAGGAAGATTGACACGCCGATGGCGGTGATGAGCGGTGCCAGCCGTGGCGCGTTGCGTAGTGGGCGGTAGGCGAACCGCTCGGTCAGCAGGGCGACACCGACTGACACTGCGATGCCGCCGAGCAGCATCACCGGAAGCAGCCCCACGGACAAGCTGTCGGTCGCCGCCCCGAGTATCAACCAGGTCGACAAGGAACCGAAGGCGCCCACCATGAAGATCTCGCCGTGTGCGAAGTTGATCAGCTGGACGATGCCGTAGACGACTGTGTACCCCACGGCAATCAGCGCGTAGAGGGCGCCGAGGGACAGTCCATTCACGAGCTGCTGGAAGAACAGCTCCATCCAGGCCTCCTTCGGGCGTCGTCGGCTACCGTGCGGCTAGCCACCTGCGGGTTGGGGGCAGACCCGCCGGTCTGCCCCCGGTTCAACGCTGTGGGTCTCGGTGTGAGACCGGGCTGCGCTGCGAAGGTTACTTGAACTCCTCCGTCTTCGCAGGCACGAACTTGCCGCCCTCCACCTTGTACACCGTCAGCACCTTGGTGGTCGTATCACCGAACTCGTCGAAGGCCACCTTGCCCGTAGCGCCGTCGAAGCTCACCTTCGCCATCGCCTGGACGGTAGCCTCACGCGCTGACTTGGCGTCCTCAGCGTCAGCCAAGGACGTCTTCAATGCGTTGATGATGGCGTTCGCGGCATCGTAGGAGTAGGCGCCGTAGGCCTCGTAGGGCTCGGAGTAGTCAGCAGCCTCGTAGTCCTCGACGAATGCCTTGGCTGTGTCGAGCGACTCAGTGGGAGCGCCGACAGATGTCGCCAGGTCACCCTCGGACGTCTTGCCTGCCAGCTTGATGTAGTTCGGGGAGTACATCCCGTCACCACCCATGAGCGGCACGTTCAGTCCTGCTGCCTTGGCCTGCTGGCTCAGTGGACCGGACTGCGGAAACTCGCCGCCGTAGTAGATGGCGTCGGGGTTGGCGTTCTTGACCTTGCTGATAACGCTGGAGAAGTCCTTGTCATCAGGGTTGATCGTCTCGGCTGCGACGACGTCACCACCGAGTTTCTTGTACTCGGCCGTGAACGCCTGCACGAGGCCCTGGCCGTACGCCTTCTTGTCGTGGATCGTCGCGACCTTCTTGATTCCGGCTGTGTTGAACAGGTGCCGAGCCGCGAACGGGCCCTGGATCGCGTCAGTGGTGCAGGTCCGGAAGTAGTTGTCGTACGGGCGCTTCGGGTTGCTCGGGTCCGCGCCCTGGGTCAGCGACGTACCGGTGTTGGCCGGCGACACCTGCACGATGTTGGCGCTGTTCAACACGGGCTGAACCGACTGTGACACCGATGAGTTCAGCGTTCCGACGACGCCGACGACCTCGGGGTCGCCGGCTAGCTTGGTAGCGGCGTTCTTGCCGACGTCAGGGGTGGCCTGGTCATCCTGCGCGTCGAGCTCAAGCGTCCAGCCCGGGATCGTCTCGTCCTCGTTGGCCTGCTTGATGGCAAGGTCGACGGAGTTCTGGATGCCCAGGCCCAGCGCCGAAAGATCCCCCGACAACGGGGCGATGACGCCAATCTTCGCGACCTTGGTGTCGTCGCTGCCGGCTGCCCCACCGGTACCCGAGTCGCTCCGGGTACCGCAGCCCGACATGGTAAGTGTGGCCGCTAGCAGGGTTGCCCCCGCGATGACGAGCCTGTTCTTCCGCACGTTTCCTCCTGAGATCATTCCCTGTTGAGTGCTTTGCTTGCGCGTCCTCGGGCGGCTGAAAACCGCCCTGGCCCTCCCGTCGGCAAGACGCACCCTACGTCGGGAATGCAGGGTCCTGAACGACCATCGAGGCGTGTTGTGAGTTTGTTACCTGAGCGGAACCCCGCGCGGCACTGGAGGCTACTTGCGCTTTGCAGCCGCTCCGTGCTCGATAACTCCCTCGGCAACCTCTCGCATCGACTTGCGGAGATCCATTGCCGTCTTCTGGATCCAGCGGAAAGCCTCCGGCTCGGTCAGCCCCAGTCCGGTCTGCAGCATGCCCTTGGCACGGTCGACGGCCTTGCGAGACTCCAGCCGTTCGGTCAGGTCGGTGACCTCGGACTCGACGGCTTGGATCTCGGCGTAGCGCGCTACAGCGATCTCAATTGCGGGGATCAGGTCGGCCTTGCCGAACGGTTTGACGACGTAGGCCATGGCACCGGCCTGACGCGCACGGTCCACCAGATCCCGCTGGCTGAACGCGGTCAGCATGACGACCGGCGCGATCCGCTCAGCGGCGATCCGCTCGGCAGCGCTGATGCCGTCCAGCCTGGGCATCTTCACGTCCATAACCACCAGGTCGGGTCTGAGCTCGGTGGCCAAAGCGACGGCCTGCTCGCCGTCGCCGGCCTGCCCCACGACTTCGTACCCCTCCTCGGTCAGCATCTCGACCAGGTCAAGGCGGATGAGCACCTCGTCCTCAGCAACGAGGACCCGGGTGGACCGCTGGGGTGTTTCTTTGATCTCTGTCGTCACGGAGCACACTCTAGCGACGGATTGTTACGGCATCCGGTGCGCAGTTGGTGGTGGACGTACTCGTCGGCGTGGCGTGAGTCGAGGCTGGCGGCCGACAGGAATGGGCAGTAGATCTCCCGTGTGGCAGAATTGCCCGGGCTCATTGGTCCGGCTTCGTCCGGCATCACGCTACGGGCTCGCACGGACCCCTGCCGGGGTGGCGGAATGGTATACGCGGACGGCTCAAACCCGTCTGTTCGCAAGGACATAGGGGTTCGACTCCCCTCCTCGGCACTCGTTCTCCCCTCAGCCCGCGGCAGCAGCACCTCAGCGCTAACTCTTGGGGCCTTTTGTGTGGGGTGAGGGTCCGCTGATATTCCCGCCCGACCGACGCCTCAGCGGGCCGCCAGCACCCGATTCTCACCGGTCGGGAGGGTTGATCAGCGGATCCCGACCAGCCCGCTCAAAACGAAACGGGCCACGCCCCTCAGGAGGAGCGTGGCCCGTGCTGCACGAGCAGTCAGAGAGGCGCACCGATGCGCCGGACCCGCACCATGTTGGTGTGACCGGCGATGCCGGGAGGCGACCCGGCCACGATCACCACCCGGTCACCGTCCTCGATCCGCCCGGACTCGATCAACGCCCTATCCACCTGCCGGATCATTTCGTCGGTGTGGTTCACCATCGGCACCAGGAACGACTCGACTCCCCAGCTGAGCGTCAGATGCGCGCGAGTCTCCTCGATCGGCGTGAACGCGAGCACCGGGATGCTGGTCCGCAGCCGCGACAACCGCCGCGCCGCGTCACCAGAATGGGTGAACGCCACCAGGAACCGCGCGTGCACACGCTGGGCCACCTCAGCAGCCGCCTTGGTGATCACGCCGCTGGTGGTGTGCGGGTCCCAGTCGATGTCATGGACCTGCTCCAGGCCATGTGACTCGGTGTTGTCGACGATCCGGGCCATCGTCTCGACGGTGACCACCGGATACTTCCCGACGCTGGTCTCACCGGAGAGCATCACAGCGTCCGCACCGTCGAGGATGGCGTTGGCGACGTCGGACGCCTCGGCCCTGGTCGGCCTCGGCGAGGAGATCATCGACTCCAGCATCTGGGTGGCCACAATCACCGGCTTCGCCCACCGCCGAGCAGCCGTGACGATCCGCTTCTGAACCAGCGGCACCTCCTCCAGCGGAAGCTCGACACCGAGGTCACCGCGGGCGACCATGAAGGCGTCGAAGGCGTCGATGATCTCATCCAGATTCTCGATCGCCTGCGGCTTCTCCATCTTGGCGATGACCGGAACCCGGCGACCTTCCTCATCCATCACCTGGTGCACCAGTTCGATGTCCTTGGCGCTGCGGACGAAGGACAGCGCCACCATGTCGATGCCGTTGCGCAACGCCCAGCGGAGGTCTTCGGTGTCCTTCTCGCTCATCGCCGGCACGCTGACGGCGACACCGGGCAGGTTGATGCCCTTGTTGTTGCTCACCGGTCCGCCAACAATGACCTTGGTGACCACGTCGGTGTCGGTGACCGAGGTGGCTTCCAGGGTCAGCCGGCCGTCGTCGATCAAGATCAAGTCACCGGGGGTGACGTCTTGTGGCAGGCCCTTGTAGGTGGTGGAGCAGCGCTCGACGTCGCCCTGAATGTCGTCGACGGTGATGGTGAAGCTGGCACCCACCTCCAACGTCTCGCTGCCGGAGGCGAACCGGCCGAGGCGGATCTTGGGGCCCTGCAGATCAGCAAGCACGCCGACCGGGCGGTTGGCGGCCAGGGCCGCCGCACGCACGCTCTGCAAGTTCTGCAGGTGATCGGCATAGTCCCCGTGGCTCATGTTGAGTCGCGCCACATCCATACCGGCGGCGACCAACTCGGACAGGCGTTCGGGCGCTGAGGACGCGGGCCCCAGCGTGCACACAATTTTTGCTCTTCGCACAGCGATGACAGTAGCGAACCTGTTCGGACCTATGCGCCACCGCCTCGGTCGCGGTCCACTGGGTGGTCCGCGCTCAGCTACGGCGAACGTGGTCCAGTGCGTGCTGCAGGTCGGGCGGGTACTCGGAGGTGAACTCGACGAAGTCCTGGGTGCGCGGGTGCACGAACCCCAGCCGGACTGCATGCAGCCACTGCCGGGTCAGTCCCAGTCGCTGGGCGAGCACCGGATCCGCGCCGTACGTCAGGTCCCCGACGCAGGGATGCCTGGTAGCCGCCATGTGTACCCGGATTTGATGGGTCCGGCCAGTCTCCAGCTTCACCTCGAGCAGGGTGCTGCCGACGAACGCCTCGATCGTCTCGTAGTGGGTGACGCTGTGCCGCCCGCCGGCAATCACCGCCATCTTGTAGTCGGCGCCCGGGTGCCGGCCGATAGGCGCCTCAATCGTGCCGGTGAACGGGTCCGGATGCCCCTGTACCAGCGTGTGGTACGTCTTGTCGACAGTCCGAGCCTTGAACGCCCGCTTCAGCGAGGTGTACGCCTGTTCGCTCTTGGCCACCACCATCAGGCCCGACGTGCCGACATCCAGCCGTTGCACGATCCCCTTACGCTCCGGCACCCCGGAGGTGGAGATGCGGAAGCCGGCCCCGGCAAGATGCCCGAGCACGGATGGGCCGGACCAGCCGACCGATGGATGTGCGGCGACGCCGACCGGCTTCTCGATCACCACGATGTCGTCGTCGTCGAAGATGATCTCCACACCTTCCACCTGCTGGGGCACGATCTCCACCTCGGCCGGGTCGTCCTCGAGCACCACCTCCAACATGGCGCCCGCGCTGACGCGGTCCGACTTGGACACCGCGGCCCCGTCCACCAGCAGGTGTCCGCGACCGATCAGGTCGGTCACCCGACTCCTGGACAACCCGAGCATCCGGGCGACCGCGGCATCCACCCGCTCCCCCTCCAGCCCGTCGGGAATCAGCAGCACCCGGAACTCGGTCACGTCGACGGCCCTTCCCCGGATATCGGCTTGTCCACCGGCGCGGCGCCGGCGGCGGACCGGTTGGGCTTGCTCTCGCTGACGTACCGCTCGCCGGTGATGCCGACGTTCTTGACCACTGACAGCACGCCGATCAGCGTGGCCGACGCGGTGATGCACATGTCGGCGACGTTGAATATCGGCCAGTGCGGAAGCTGAAGGAAGTCGACCACATGGCCGCGCATGAACCCCGGCTGGCGGAGGAGCCGGTCAGTCAGGTTGCCCGCGATGCCGGCGCACAGCAGACCCATGGCCACCGCCCAACCGGGATGTCCGAGCCGCGGGACGAGTCGGAGCACAACGAAAAGCAACACCGACGCGGACAGCAGGGCGAACACGGGAGTGACGCCTTCCCCCAAGCTGAAGGCGGCCCCTGGGTTCCGGATCAGCCGCAGGGTCAGCACGCCGCCGAGCAGCCGGATGGGCTCCGCAGGGGTCAGCGACGCAACCGCGAGAATCTTGGTGAGGACATCGAGGACTGCGCCCGTGGCCGCTACCGCCACGAACAGCCACCGGTAGCGGTGTGTGCCAGCGACCCGCCCGGAAGCCCCTATCGGCGTTCCTCGCGCTGCTTGCATGTCACGCACAGTGTGGCACGCGGGAACGCCTGCAGCCGCCCCTTGCCGATCGGCTGACCGCAGTTGTCGCAGTTGCCGAAGATGCCAAGCTCGATATGTCGCAGCGCGAGCTTGGACTGGTCCAGCATCTCCCGGGCATTGTTGGCCAGGGACATCTCCGCGTCGCGCTCGAAGTTGGCGGACCCCACATCCGCCGGATCACGCCCGGCACCTTCGCTGCCGTCTCGAAGCAGACCCACCAGCTCCGCGGTGGAGATCTCGATCTGGCTCTCGAACCGGACGATGTCCTCCTCCAGGGCCGACCTGATCTCGGCCAGCTCCTCCTTGGTCCAGGGCTCCTCGCCCTCACGCACCGGCAGCGTCTTGACGTTGAGCGTCTTTCCGGACTCGGAGTGTGCACCGGCGGCGGTGTCAGTGACCGCCACGTCGGAGGCGTCTGGTACGGCTGCTGCACCGTTCGGCGACGCCGACGTCGACACGGTGGACTTGTTGCCCGGAGTCGCCTTGGCGGTGGTCATTGAGGTCTCCCTGTTGGGTCCGATGTAACGCAGTGACAGTAGGGCCGAATCGCAGGTTTCTCAACGAGGCGCCGACCTTTTGCTGACTTTCTGTACGAATTCTTCGTCAGCGGTGCCGAAAAGACCCCTGCACCTTCGGCAGGGGCCTTTCGGATGCTCGGCCGCCGAGCGGCCCAGCTACTGCTGTCTTAGCGCAAGACTAGCGCTGGTCACCCAGCAGTGCGTCCAGCCGCGGGGTGTCACTGGCGGGTGCACCAGCCTTCGCGTCGGAGCTGTTGGCTCCCTGGCCCTCGGCGCGCTCTCCCTCCGCCGGGTTCTGTGCGCCAGACTCCGAAGCGTCTGCCGAGCGTGGCTTGTCGAGGTCGCGAGCAAGCTGCGGGATCCCGGCCGGCTCTGCCTGACCGGACTCGACCGCCTCGATCTGCTTGCGGAGCAGACCCACCATGCTGGAGCGGTAGGTGGACTCGAACTGTCGAAGGTCGGTGACCGCCGCGCTCAGCTCGTCGCGCTGCTGCTCCAGCTGACCGAACATCTCGGCCCGGCGAGCCTCGATCTCCTGGTCCAGCTTCTGGGCCCGGCTGCGGGCCTCCGACTCCGCCTGCTCGGCGCGGCTCTTCGCCTCGGCGGTGACCTGCTGGGCGCTGGCGCTGGCCTGCTCCCGGATCTGGTCGGCCTCTGACTGGGCTTCGTTCACCAGGCGCTCTGCCTGCTCCGTGGACATCTCGACCAGCCGGACGACTGCTGAGCTCGCTTCCTTACCGGTGGTCACCACGATCGGTGTCACTGCGCCCGGCGCTGCCTTCTGGTCCGCAGACGTCGCCCCCGTCGTGGCCGCTGCGACCGCGGGTGCGCCCGAACCGGTCGACTTGAGCGACTGCACCTGGTTCTTGAGGTTCTGGTTCTCCTCCACCAGCTGGGCGAAAGCCTCTTCGACCTCGTCAACGAACTCGTCGACTTCCACCACCTCGTAGCCAGATTTGCGGGCCATGCGGAACCGCTTGTTGCGGACGTCGTCCAGCGACAGCGTCATCGTTCACCTCGGGAAGTTAAGTCGTAGCTGATGGCGAGGGGCGGATACCCATCGCGACCACCGTACCGAATTTGCCAGGCGAGTTCACGCCGCACCCGCCGGGTTTCGATGGGGTCTCAGCCAAGCAGCAAGGCGCGGTTGATCTGCATCAGCAGGCTGACCAGAATCGCCAGCGCGATGAATGCCAGATCGAGCATCATGTTGCCGATCCGGACGGGGTGCAGCACCTTGCGGAGTGCCCGCAGCGGCGGGTCGGTGATCGAGTAGATCACCTCAGCGACAACCAGCATCGGTCCGCGGGGCTCCCAGTCCCGAACCAGCACGGGCACCCAGGACAAGATCATCCGGGCAAAGAGCACCATCAGGAACAGCCACAGCACCCACTGGATGACGATTCCAACGATAATCATGATCTCTGGCCCCAGGTCCTTCGCGGTCTCATAGCGGTGCAGCACCTCTGCTTGGCGTCACCCGTGTCATCGTACGAGAGTGCCGCGAACCGGTCCTCAACTCTGGTTGAAGAAACCGCCCGCGATGCGTTCCTTGTCTTCCGCGGTGACGTTCACATTCTGCGGGGACAGCAGGAACACCTTGCTCGTCACACGCTCGATAGTGCCACGGAGCCCAAAAATAAGCCCGGCAGCGAAGTCGACCAGACGCTTGGCGTCCACGTCCTCCATCTCAGACAGGTTCATGATCACCGGAACTCCGTCCCGGAAGTGCTCCCCGATCGTCCGGGCCTCGTTGTAGGTCCGCGGGTGCACGGTGATGATCCGGGACAAGTCTGCCGCCTGTCGCGTCGAAGGGGTGGGCGTAGGGGTCGCCAGCGGCGCCGGTGGCCTGCGGGTCTCCAACGGCGTGACGCTAGCTGCATGGCTGCCGGACGGCTGCATGCCGCTGGACGTCCCGGCGCCGACAAGCTCGTCGCGGCTGACGCCCTCGGTCAGCTCCGCGTTGGGGTCACGGTCGTCGTAATCGGCGTACCGGTCGTCGGTGACCAGGCCCAGCCAGGCCGCTGCGCGCTTCAACTTCTCCGCCATCTGAACCCTCACCATCTTGGTGCCTGGCAGTCGTCTGCCAGGCTCGTGCCTCGTTCGACGCCGACATTACCTGCCGGCTGAACCCTTGCCGTGGAACCCGGCCGGTCGACACGCGGACCGGGAAACCTGCGTTACTTGAGGAAGTCGGGGATGTCGAGGTCGTCGTCATCTGCTGGTCGCGCGGGCGGCCGCGGGGACGGCTGCACCGGCGACTGGTCCGGACCTGGTCGCGTGCCGGGCTGGCTCTGCACCGCCGATCCGTTCGAACTGGGCGCGGCGGCCACCGGTACGGGCTGCGGCGGGGCCGACGTGGGTTGGCTGGACGACCACTGGCTGGCCGCGGCGTGCGAGGAGCTGACATGGTTCGGTGATGTCTGCTGCTGACCGCCGAACCGGGACTGGCCGGTCTTGATATCGGGTGCTCGGGTGACGCCCGGCTGGCGGCGCGGCGGCTGGCCGCCCTCGAAGCCGGCCGCGATCACCGTCACCCGTACCTCGTCTCCGAGTGCGTCGTCGATGACCGTACCGAAGATGATGTTGGCGTCCTCGTGCGCGGCGCTCTGGATGAGGTTGGCCGCCGCGGACACCTCGAACAGGCCCAGGTCGGAGCCGCCGGCGATGGACAGCAGCACGCCGTGGGCGCCGTCGATGCTGGCCTCCAGCAGCGGAGAGGAGACCGCCATCTCTGCCGCGGCGCGAGCCCGCTCCTCACCGCGAGCGGACCCGATACCCATCAACGCGGAGCCGGCGTTGGACATCACCGACTTGACGTCGGCGAAGTCGAGATTGATCAGACCCGGAGTCGTGATCAGGTCGGTGATGCCGGAGACACCCTGCATCAGCACCTGGTCGGCCTGCTTGAAGGCATCCAGGATCGCGATCTGGTGGTCGATCATCTGCAGCAGCTTGTCGTTCGGGATGACGATCAGGGTGTCGACCTCTTCACGGAGCGACGCGATGCCGTTCTCCGCCTGGGTCTGACGCCGCTTGCCCTCGAACGAGAACGGGCGGGTCACCACGCCGATGGTCAGCGCACCCAGCGCACGGGCAATGCGCGCGACGACGGGAGCGCCTCCGGTACCGGTACCGCCACCCTCGCCGGCCGTCACGAACACCATGTCGGCGCCCTTCAGCGCATCCTCGATGTCCTGGGCGTGGTCCTCGGCGGCCTGTCGCCCCTTGTCGGGGTCGGCACCGGCGCCCAGCCCGCGGGTCAGCTCACGGCCGATGTCCAGCTTGACGTCGGCGTCACTCATCAGCAGCGCCTGCGCATCGGTGTTCACGGCAATGAACTCGACCCCGCGGAGTCCGGCGTCGATCATCCGGTTGACGGCGTTGACCCCGCCTCCGCCGACACCGACGACCTTGATGATGGCCAAGTAATTCTGTGATGCAGAGACCACTGGTTCCCGCTCTTTCCTCATGTCTGCCTGCAATGGACTGGCGCCGGAGTCTAAACCTCTACTCAACGGGGAAGGGAGTCACAGATCTGCAGACGGGGCGTCCTCGACAGGCTATGAGAGCCCCCTGTGGCCTGTCCAGACGAGACCATCTGACACGCCAGCAACCTTGTGAAACCGGTCGATTTCTCCACCTGAGGTTGACGGTGAACCACGAGAGCCGGGTTCTCGATCAGCGGATCGCCGGGCTGCCCGGTGAGGAGACGTCGTACACCGACGCCTTGGATTTCATCAACGGGATGATCACGATGGCCTTGACGTCGGACTGTTCGGCGCTTCCCCAGATGATCCGGTCCTGATTGGTCAGCACCAAGGTGATGTCGTCCGCCGACGTTGCCCGAACCGTGGCTACCTTGCTCGCCAAGGAGTCCGGCAGTTGCTGGACCACGTTCCCCACCTGGCGCAGTAGCGCGGAGCCGTCCACTGTGCTGACCGCCTGGTCGACGGCGACCTCGGCGACGGCGACACCGTTGGGAACGCTCGGCACGGTGCGGAACGCGACCCCGAATCGGTCGATCAACGTGTAGCCACCCGGCTCCTTGAGCGCCAGCACGGGTGCTCGCTCGACCACCGACACGCGCACGCTGTGCGGCCAGTCCCGGCTGACCTGAACAGACTCCACCCCGCGGAGTCCGGCGACCCGCTTGGCGATCGCGTCCACATCCTGCCTGGCCAGTGGCTCACCGAGCGCCACCCCTGCCGCCGAGGTGACCTCGTCGGTGCTCATCGTCGCCAGACCGTCCACCGCGACCCCACGAGCGGACAGCACGCTGGAGAAGCCGAGCAGCCAGACTGCGGCACCGACAACTGCCGCCGCGACCAGCAGGATTGCCACCTTCGTCCAGGCCGCCCGGCGGCTGCGTCGGCGGCGAAGCTCCAGATGAAGTGTCGCGTCCGACACGCCGGGAGGGCGGCGTTGCCCGATGGTGAGCTGGTCGGTCATCGGCGGTTCCCGACGCGTCGAAGCTCGGCAACGATCTGGGGCGCGATCTTGGTGACGTCGCCGCAGCCGACGGTGATCACCAGGTCGCCGGGACGCGCGATCCCGGCCACCGTCGCGGCGGCCTCGTCCCAGACCGGCTGGTAGGTGACATGCGCCGTGCCGGGCCGGATGGCGTCGCTGACGAGCGCGCCGTCGACGCCCTCGATCGGGTCCTCTCGATCACCGCAGACGTCCATCACGACCGCCTCGTCCGCCTGTTCGAGGGCGGCCGCCAGCTCGCGCCAGAAGTCGCGCGTACGGGTGTACAGGTGCGGCTGGAAGCAGACCACGACCCGACCGGCGCCAACCCCGGTACGGGCTGCTCGCAAGGTGTTGGCCACCTCGGTCGGATGGTGGGCGTAGTCGTCGAAGACCCTGATGCGGTCGACGGTTCCGACTAGCTGGAACCGCCGGTAGGTGCCGCCGAACTCGGACAGCTGAGCGCGGACCTGGTCCTCGGCCACGCCCAGCCAGGTGGCCACCGCGTATGCCGCAGCGGCGTTCAGCACGTTGTAATGGCCCGGGACCGAAAGGGTCACGGTGCCCCCGCTCCCGCCTGACCCGCTCCCGCCTGACCCTTCCTCGTCAGCCCCGTCTCCGTCAGCCCCGTCTCCGTCACCCCCGCGGACGTTGTCCTTTTGGTGCAGGGTGAAGGTCGACCCGGTGCCTTCGAAGGCCGTGTCGGAGATCTGAACGTCGGCATCGGGACTCTCACCGAAGGTCAGAATCTGCGGAGCGTGGTTGCCGGTGGACTGCGAGCGGACCCGCTGGCTCAACGTAGCCGCGCCGGGGTCGTCCGCGCTGACCACGAGCAGCCGGATCGTCGGCCCGGTCGCGAACCGGAGGAATCCGTCGGCGTAGTTCTCCGGCGTACCCCAGTTGACCAGGTGGTCGGGGTCCACGTTGGTGACGACGGCCACCTCGGCCGGGTACTGCAGGAAGGAGCCGTCGCTCTCGTCGGCCTCCACCACCAGCAGGTCGCCGGTGCCGAGGTGACCGCCGGTCTTCGACCCGGTGAGAGCACCGCCGATGACGAAGGACGGATCGAGACCGCAGCCTGCCAGCACCGAGGAGATCATCGCCGTGGTCGTGGTCTTGCCATGCGTACCTGCGACAGCGATGCCGCGCCGGCCCAGCATCAGTGAGCCCAGCGCGGCGCTGCGATGCAGGATCCTCAGCCCGCGTCGGTGCGCCTCGGCCAGCTCCGGGTTGTCCTCCCGGATCGCCGACGACGCGACTACCGTCGCAGCGTTGCCGAGCTGCTCGGCCCGATGGCCGACGTGCACCCGGGCGCCCAGCCGTTCCAGCGCCCGCAGATATTCCGAGTCCTGCCGATCGCTGCCGCTCACCTCGACGCCGAGCTGTACCAGTGCGGAGGCGATGCCGTTCATGCCCGATCCACCGATGGCGATGAAGTGCACCGGGCCCAGGCTCTGGGGATCGGGCAGCTCGACGGGTTCAATCAGTCCCATGACCGGCAACCTCCAGTGTCGTACGTGCCAGCGTGGTGGCCGCGTCCGTAATGCCGACACCCTTGCTGGCGGCCGACATCCCCGCCAGCCGATCCGCATCCAAGATGATCTCCGGAATCCGTGCGCGCACCCAGGCACTGGTGCAGTCGGCGTCGGGGAGCAACTCGCCGCCGCCGGCCGCGACCACCACGGCCGCGTTGCGACCTTGCTCACCGTTGCCGTGCGGGTACGGCACGTACACCGCAGGTAGTCCGACCGCCGCCGTCTCGAGCACGGTAGAGGCTCCACAGCGGCCGAGCATCAGATCCGCCGCGGCGTAGGCGTCGTCCATCGCCTCGACGTAGGCGAGCGGCTGGTAGACCGCTCCCGTGTCGGGATGAGTCACCTGGGTGCTGCGCTCGGAGAAGTTCTTCGGCCCCAGCACGTGCAGCACCTGGATGCCCCGGGCCAGCAGGTCATCGCGGGCACCCTGCACGGCGGTGTTGATCTGCAGCGCACCCTGCGAGCCACCGCTGACCAGCAGCGTGGGCAGGTCGGCCCGCAAGCCGAACCGCTTTCGGGCATCCGCCCGGCGGGCGGGCCGGTCCAGCTCGGTGATGGCCCGTCGCAGCGGCAGCCCGATGTAGTGCGCGTGCGGCAGCGGGGTGTCGGGGAAGGCGGCGAACACGTGCTGGCTGAACCGGGCTGCGACCTTGTTGGCCAACCCGGGAAGCGCGTTCTGTTCGTGGATCACGATCGGGATCCCGATCCGGCGGGCAGCCAGATAGACCGGCGTGGAGACGTAGCCGCCGAAGCCGAGAACCACTGAGGCCTGGGTACGCCTCAAGATGGCGGCCGCTTCGGCGACGGAGCGCCACAGGCGGATCGGCACCTTGGCGAGGTCCGAGCCGGGTCGCCGGGGCATCGGCACCGGTGGGATCAGCTCCAGCGGGAGACCGGCCGCCGGCACCACCGTGACCTCCAGCCCGCGGGCGGTGCCGACCGCGGTCAGCGCGACGTCGGGTGCCAGCCGCCGAAGCTCCGAAGCGGTGGCGATCAGCGGCGAGGTGTGGCCGGCGGTACCGCCGCCGGCCAGTACGACGTGTCGGGGGCTCATCCGCCACTCCGACGGCTGCCGACGACCGCTGTCATCCGCGGCTTGGCGGTGCGGGTCTTCTTCGCCAGCAGCTTGCGGGCGGCCGGCTCGCGACGAGCGCAGGACAGCAGCACGCCGACTGCCAGCAGGTTCGCGATCAGCGCCGAGCCGCCGTAGGACACCAACGGCAGCGGAACCCCTGCGATCGGCAGCATCCGTAGCACCACAGCCAAGTTGATCAGCGACTGCAGCACGAACCAGACGGTCACTCCTGCGGCGGCGTACCTGGCGAAGGCCTCGTCGGACCGCATGGCCACCCGGAACCCCGCATAGCCGAGCACCAGGAACAGCGCCAGTACGATCAGGCTGCCGAACAGGCCGAACTCCTCGCCGATGACGGCGAAGATGAAGTCGGTGTGCGCCTCCGGCAGGCTGCCCCACTTCTGGCGGCTGGCGCCTAGGCCGACCCCCCACCAGCCACCCGCGACAATCGCGTACATGCCGGCATTGGCCTGGTCGTTGGCGCCGTTCAGGTCCGCGCTCGGGTCGAGGAAGGCGGCTAGGCGGCGCATCCGGTTGGGACTCGTGACGAACAGCCCGACGATGCCGGCAATGCCGAGCGCGGTGAAGCTCGCGAACACCCGCATCGGCGCGCCGACGATCCACAGCACCCCAGCGACGATCCCAGCCATTACCACAGCCGTGCCGGCATCGCCCTGGAAAACCACTAGCAGCACCAGCAGCCCGCAGACGGGCAGGTACGGAATCAGCAGGTGCAGCGGACGATCCAGCAGCTTCTGCTTCCGGGCCAGCAGATCAGCTCCCCAGACGATCATCGCCAGCTTGGCGAACTCCGCCGGCTGCACCAGGAACAGTGACGAGCCGAGGTAGAGCCAGTTCCGGTTGCCACCGACGGTCACCCCCAGCGGCGTGTAGGTCAAGATCAACATCACCGCGGCCAGCGCCAGCCCGAGCCAGCTCAGCACCCGCAGCGTCGGGTGCGACAGCTTCAGAATGACCCCGGCGCCCACTAGCCCGACGGTCAGGAAGACCGCCTGCCGCTTCACGAAGTAGTAGGAGTCGTCGTAGTTGATGTACGCGTTCACGCTCGAGGCCGACAGCACCATCATCACCCCGAGGGCGACCAGCAACGCGGCGGAGCCCAGCACCAGGTGGTAGCTGGCCAGCGGCCGGTCCAAGACACTCTGCAGCGCGGCGAGGAAACCGGAGCCCGATCCGGTCGGGCCGGAACCGGAGATCGTCGAGGAGCCGGCGCGTCCGCGACTACCCGGCCGGCTGGGGGTCACTGTCGCCACGGGGCCTCACTCCTTCGCTTGCCCGGACCCGTCGCCGGTCCCATAGGACCGAGGGTCCAGGTCATGAACCGCTCGGGCAAAGGCGTTCCCGCGCGCGGCGTAGTCGGTGTACATGTCCCTGCTGGCACAGCCAGGGGCTAACAGGACCGCATCGCCTGGGACTGTCAGCGACGCGGCCGCCGCCACGGCCTGCACCATGGCACTAGTGTCGGTGGCCTCGATGCGAATCACCGGGACGTCGGGCGCGTGTCGGGCCAGGGCTTCGCCGATCACCTCCCGGTCGATTCCGAGTAGCACCACACCGCGCAGCTTGTGGCGGTGCTCGATCACCAGCTCGTCGAAAGTGGTCCCCTTGGCCTGGCCGCCGGCGATCCAGACAACGGAGTCGAAGGCCCGCAGCGCGGCATCGGCGGCGTGCGGGTTGGTCGCCTTGGAGTCGTCGACCCAGCGGACGCCCGACCGGTTCGCGACCGTCTGGATCTTGTGCGACCCGACCTGCACCGAGCGCAGCCCGTCTCGGACCGCCGTCGCCGGCACCCCGAAGGACCGGGCCAGCGCCGCGGCCGCCAGCGCGTTGGCAACGTTGTGCGGTGCCGCCGGAACCACGTCGGAAACCTTGGCCAGCTCCAGCGCAGAGTCTCGTCGCTGCTCGACGAACGCCCGATCGACGAGCAGGTCGTCGACCACGCCGACCATCGACAGCCCTGGGACACCGAGGGTGAACCCGATCGCCCGGGCGCCTTCCACGACGTCGGCATCCTCGACCATCCGCTCAGTCTGGGGATCCGCGACGTTGTAGACGCAGCTGGCCTGCACGCGGGCGTAGATCTTCGCTTTCGCGTGCCGGTAGGCGTCCAGCGACCCGTGCCACTCGAGGTGGTCGGGCTGGACGTTGAGCACCGCGGCCGAGTGCAACGACAGTGAGTGCGACCAGTGCAGCTGATGGCTGGAAAGCTCCACCGCCAACACGTCGTACGGCTCCGGGTCGAGCACCGTCTCCATGATGGGCCGGCCGATGTTGCCGACGGCGGCGGTACGCAGCCCGGCTGCCCGCAGCATCGACTCGAGCATCTGCGTTGTGGTCGTCTTGCCGTTGGTGCCGGTGATCCCCAGCCAGGGCACCCGCTTCGACGGCCGGCTCAGCCGCCAGGCCAGCTCCACCTCGCTCCAGATCGGCACCCGCCGGCCGGCGGCCAGCACCAGCAACGGCGACGCCGGGCTCCAACCGGTGGTGATGACCAGATCGGCGTCCTCGGGCAGCTGACCGGTGGCGCCCGGCCCGAGGCGCACGGTGCCACCCAGCACCCGGAGCAGCTCAGCCTTGTCGGCGTTCGACTCCGAGTCGCTGTCGTCCAGCACTGTCACCCGGGCGCCGAACTCCAGCAGCCCGTCGGCGGCGGCGAAGCCCGATACCCCGACTCCGGCGACGACGACGTGTGCCTGCGACCACGGCGAGGAGCCGTCCGCGGTCGGCAACCAGTCCAGCCCGCTCATGTTCCCGCAACCCATTCGGCGTAGAAGATACCCAACCCTGCCGCGACGAACAGCCCGGCGATGATCCAGAACCGCATCACAATCGTCACCTGAGCCCAGCCCAGCAGCTCGAAGTGATGGTGCAGCGGCGACATCTTGAAGATGCGCTTGCCTTTGGTCATCTTGAAGAAGCCGACCTGCATGATCACCGACATCACCTCGATGACCAGCAGGCCACCGAGGATGACCAGCAGCAGCTCGGTGCGCGTGAAGATCGCCAACCCGGCGAGTGCACCGCCCAGCGACAGCGAGCCGGTGTCACCCATGAAGATCTTGGCGGGCTCGGCGTTCCACCACAAGAATCCGAAGCAGGCGCCGGCCAGGGCGATCGCGACCACCGCCAGGTCGTACGGGTCGCGCACCTCGTAGCATTTGGGTCCGGCCGACGCGGTATAGGCGCAGGACTGGTTGTACTGCCAGATGTTCACCAGGGTGTACGCGCCGAAGATCATCACACAGGCCCCGGACGCGAGGCCGTCAAGCCCGTCGGTGAGGTTCACGCCGTTACTGGCGGCGGCGATCAGGAACATCACCCAGATGATCACCAGCACGACATGCAGCTCCAGAAGCGCCATGTCGCGAAGGAAGGAGATCGCCTGCGACGCCGGCGTGATGCCGCGCTCGTCGGGGAACTGCAGTGACGCCCAGGCGAACGCGATGGCGATGATCGACTGGCCCGCGATCTTGGCCTTGCTCCGCAGCCCAAGTGATCTCTGCTTGCGGATCTTGATGAAGTCGTCCAGGAATCCGACCGCGCCGAGACCGGTGAACAGGAAGAGCACCAGCACAGCGGACGCCGACGGTGGGGTCCAGGTCAGCAGGTGGCTGCCGATGTAGGCGACCAGTACGGCGGCGATGATCACCAGCCCGCCCATGGTCGGCGTACCGCGCTTGGTGTGGTGCGACGTCGGGCCGTCGTCGCGGATGAGCTGACCGTAGCCCTTCTGCACCAGCACTCGAATCGCCAGCCGGGTGCCCAGCAAGGTGCCGAGCAGAGCCAGGCAGCCCGCGAAAACGATCGTCTTCACGAGCGGTCCTCACTGTCGGCGGTCTGCTGTCGGGTGGGTGTCGTTGGCTGAGCGGGTCGGAGAATGTCCTCAGCCACGGTTTCCAAGGCTAGGCCACGGGACGCTTTGACCAGAACCGTGTCCATCGGCCCGGCGTCCGCCCGGACAGCGGTAGCAGCCTGGGTCTTCGCGCGCAGCGCATGCACCGCGACAGCGGTCAGTCCGGCCGCGCGGGCACCGGAGGCGATCTGGTGGGCGAAGTCGCCGACGGCGATCAGCCGGTCGAAGCCGAGGGCGGCAACGTAGCTGCCGATTGCGGTGTGCTCGGCGGCCGCGGTCTCACCAAGCTCCAGCATGTCGCCCAGTACCGCCCAGGTACGAGCGTTCGGATCCTGCCGCCGACGGGCTCGACCGATCTCCGCCGCCGTCTCCAGGGCGGCCCGCATCGAGTCGGGGTTGGCGTTGTACGCGTCGTTGATCACCAGCAGCTGGTCGTCGCGAAGTCGGGTCTCCATCCGCCAGCGAGATCGCGGTCCGGCAGCGCTCAGCCCGGCAGCGATCTCAGCCGGATCGATGCCCAGAGCGATTGCCCCGGCAGCAGCGGCGAGGGCGTTCACCACCTGATGTCGACCGGGCAGCTGGAGGGAGACCGGCAACGCGCCGGGGTTGGTATCGGGGGTCTGGACGTGCAGCAGGAACCGGCAGCGTCCGTCCGGTTCACTGGTGATGTCGCGGGCCCACACTGCCCGTTCGCTTGCGGGTCGGTCCACCACCGAGAAGCCCAGCACCGATGCGCGGGTTCTGCCTCGCATGTCCCAGACCAGCCGGTCGTCGGCATTCAACACCGCGACGCCGCTAGCCGGCAGCGCCTCCACCAGCTCGCCCTTGGCCCGCGCGATGAGTGCCTTGCTGCCGAACTCTCCGAGGTGCGCGTGTCCGATGTTGAGTACGATGCCCACGTCCGGCGGTGTCAACCTGCACAGGTACGCGATGTGGCCGACACCCCGCGCACCCATCTCGGACACCAGGTAGCGGGTATCGGGCCCGATCCTGCTGACGGTAAGCGGAACGCCGATCTCGTTGTTGAGGTTCCCGCGCGGCGCCACTGTGGGCGCCTGCCGCTCCAGCACCTGACCCAGCAGATCCTTCGTCGACGTCTTGCCCTGCGAGCCGGTGATGCCGACCACCCGAAGCCCGCGACGGGCGGCCCGATCCACCAGGTGCCGCGCCAGCGTCCCTAGGGCCGCCAACGGGTCGGCTACTTGCAGCAGCGGACCCCGGCCATCCGGTGAGGCCGGCGGACGGTCGCTGACGGCGGCGGCGGCGCCGCTGCGCCAAGCGGCGTCCAGATAGTCGTGGCCGTCCACCCGTTCCCCCCGCAGCGCCACGAACAGCGAGCCGGGCGACACCGACCGAGAGTCGATCACCAGATCCGTCAGCCGAGCGGCGAGGTCACCGCCGCCCACCACCTCCGCGCCGAGCACGGTGGCGGCCTCGGCAACCGTCAGATCGATCATGCCCGGGCATCCTCGCCGTGGCCGGCCGCCCTTGACCACTCTTCAGCGATCACGACCCGGTCGTCGAAGGGGTGGACATGCCCGGCGACCTCCTGCCCGGACTCATGCCCCTTCCCGAGCACGGCGACCACGTCGCCGGGTCCGGCCAGCCGAAGCGCCGTCCGGATCGCCGACCGCCGGTCGCCACCGTCGATCACCGTGGTGTCCAGGCTCAGATCCCGAACGGCCCGGGAGGCTCCTGCCAGCACCTGTGCCCGGATGCTGGCCGGGTCCTCCGAGCGCGGGTTGTCATCGGTGACGACCACCACGGCCGCACCCTGTGCCGCCGCGGCTCCGATCGGAGCACGCTTGTCCGGGTCGCGGTCTCCTCCGCAGCCGAGCACCACGACGCAGCGCGAGCCCGAGACCGCACCGAGGGCTGCACTGACCGCCTGAGGGGTGTGGGCGAAGTCGACGAACACTCCGGGCGCCCCCGGACCGAGCGACACTCGCTGCATCCGCCCGGGGACCTGCGCGGTGGCCAACCCACCGGCCGCGGCCGCGATGTCGACCCCGACGACGTCCAGCATGGCCAAGGCGGTGGCGGCGTTGCGCACGTTGAAGTCCCCGGGGAGGTTGAGGTGGAAGCTCACGGTTGCCTGCGGGCCGTCCAGCCGCGCGTGGGTGCGGCCATCGGTGTCGGTACCCAGCACGATCGCGGTGTAGTCGGCGGCCGACTGCGCGGACTCGGAGGTACCGGCCAGGGTGAGGGTCGAGCAGCCGACCTCGCCGGCCGCGGTGATCTGCTGCACGAGCAGGCGGCCATGCGCGTCGTCGATGTTCACGACCGCATGCGAGGTGTACCGACCGGTGAAGAGCGCCGACTTGGCGGCGAAGTACGCCTCCTCGCTGCCGTGGAAGTCGAGGTGGTCCCGGCCGAAGTTGGTGAAGGCGGTGACGTCGAAGGCGATGGCGTCGGCGCGGCCCAGGGCCATCGCGTGGGAGGACACCTCCATCACGCAGGAGTCTGCCCCACCGTCGGCCATCATCGCGAGCAGCGCCTGCAGGTCGGGAGACTCGGGCGTCGTGACGGTGGTCCGGGCCACGTCGATCGGCTGACCGTCGAGGAGGAACCCGATCGTCCCGACCAGCCCCACATGGCGGCCGGCAGCGCGCAGTGCGGCATCCAGCAGATACGTCGTCGTGGTCTTGCCGTTGGTGCCGGTGACCCCCAGCATGGTGAGCCGCTTGCTCGGATTGCCATAGATCCGGGCCGCCACCGGCGCCATGGTGCTGCGGGGGTCCGCCACGACGACCACCGGCGCCGGCAGCGTCGCAGCCACCTCGGCCCCCGCGGCGTCAGTGAGCACAGCCACCGCGCCGGCTCGTACGGCATCCGCGGCGAACCGGGCACCGTGGTGCCTGCGACCGGGCAGCGCCACGTACAGATCACCGGGACGGACCCGGCGCGAGTCCAGAGTGATCCCGCGGACCTCCGGGTTGTGCTCGGCTGGGTCATGGTCTGGCGGGTCATGCTGGGGCGGGTTGTGGTCGAGCACTGTGGGAAACAGGTCCGCCAGCCGAAGCCCTCCGCGGTGCCGGGGACGGGCCGGGGCTGCAGGAGGCGCTGACACACCGCTGACGCTACCGACTCGGGACGGCATGGGTCCGTCCGGTATCCCGATCTCCCCCATCAGCCCGCGATCTGCCGCGGCGGCTGCCGCCGGCGGTCACCACTTGGTTTCCTTGGCCTTGATTCTCTTGGTGGTCGGCTCCACCGAGTAGCGCGGCAGCGCCAGCTGCATGACATCTCGGTATACCGGGGCGGACACGCTGGTGCCGGTGTCGCCGCTGCGTGGGTTGTTGACGACCACGTACGTCAGCAGCTCCGGATCGTTCAGCGGCGCGAAGCCGACGTAGGACGTGACGTAACCGCGGTAGCAGCCGCAGCTCTTCTCGTAGCGCTGGGCGGTGCCGGTCTTGCCGCCACTCTGGTAGCCCTCCAGCGACAGGTTCGCCCGGCCGTTCCTGCTGTCCACCACCGCCTGCATCAGGTCGCGGATGTGCGCCGAGGTGGCCGCCGAGACGATCTGCCGAGCGGGCGGACGAGCCACGTCGACCGGCTTCCCGTTCGAGTCGGTGGCGGCCTTGACCAGGGTCGGCGGGTGGTAGCTGCCGTCGTTGAGAATGCCGGCGAGAGCAGCAGCTTCCTGCACCCCGGTAACCGAGAGTCCCTGACCGAAGGCGATCTGATCGCGCGTGTAGTCGGCCATGTCAGCTCCGGGAACCTCGCCGGTCGCCTCGCCGGGACCCTCGATCCCGGTTCTGGCGCCGAGTCCGAACGAGGTCAGGTAGTGGTGGATGGTGGCCTTGTCCACCTGCCGAGCCAGCAGCGCCATGCCGATGTTGGACGAGTCGGCCATCACCCCACGCATCAGGTAGCGCACCGTCCCGTGGCTGAAGTGGTCCTTGATCCGACCACCGCCCGACGGCAGCAACGACGGAATCTTCACCCGGGTCTCGGGGGTGATGCGCTTGGCTGTGGGGTTGTTCTGGGTGGCGTCGATCAGCGCTGCCGCGGTCAGCACCTTCTGGACACTGCCCGGCTCGTACGCCTGCGTAATGGCCCGGTTGTCGCGGTCTTCGACCTCACTCGCGCTCGGGTTGGCGCTGTCGACGGTCGGCGCGTTGGCCATTGCGAGAATCTCACCGGTCTTGATGTTGATCGTGATGGCGAACCCGTAGTCGGCTGCCGCCTTCTTCACCTGCGCGGCGAGCCGGCGCTCGGCCATCCACTGCAGCTCCGAGTCGATGGTCAGCTGGTAGTTGAGACCGTTGGTGGCCGGCGTGGTGACGCTGGCGCCCAGGGGGATCTTGCTGCCGTTGGGCGCGCTCTCGTACTTCTCCTGGCCCTCGACGCCTGCCAGCTCGGTGTTCAACGACCGCTCGAGCCCGGCCAGGCCCTTGCCATCAGCTCCGACGAACCCGACCAGTCCGCCGCCGACCGAACCGCCCGGGTACGTGCGGATGGGGTCGTTCTCACGGAAGATGCCGTAGATGTCGCGCTGGCTCAGATCGGCCGCGATTTTGGTGTAGATCGCAGCCGGCACCTTCTTCTTCAGGTAGACGAACCGGGTATTCGGCTTCGTCAGCAGACCGACCATCTTTGCCTGGTCGATGTCGAGGTACGTGGCGAGTACCTCGGCGATCTCTCCGGCCCGCTCGGTGGTCAGCTTCGGGTCCGCGGTGATCGCCACGGCCGCCTCAGTTGAGGCCATCACCAATCCGTTCCGGTCGGTGATGTCACCGCGCGAAGGCAGCAACGGCAGCGTCCGGGTGAGCTGTCCCGCCGACGCTGCCGCGTACGCGGAGGAGTTGAAACCCTGCAGCTGCAGCAGCCGGCCGCCGCAGAGCGAGACCGCGATCGCCATCGCCACCACCACAATCCGAAGCCGCTGCGCGGCCGGCGCCAATGGAACCCGGGTCGGCCTTCTCGATGCCCTCGTAGCCGGCCTCCGCCGCGGTGCCGGACTGGTCCTGGCCGAGGTGGACCGAGACCGGTCCGGCGGTCGCGCTGCCATCAGCCGCGCCCTTCCTGGTCGCCCGAGGTGGTGGGGTCGCCGCTGGGACTCGGCTTCTTCTCGGTCGCCTTCTTCCGCTCGGCTTCCTGCTGTGCGGCCTTGTTCTTCGCTGCCTGCCGGTCAGCTCGGTTGCGCGCCTCGACAGCATCCTGCTCGGCCCGGCGCTTGGCCTCCGCAGCCTTGGCCTCCGCAGCCGCCGCCTGCTGCGCTGCCCTGGCTTTGGCCTGGGCCTTCTCAGCCGCCTTCTCCGCCGCCAGCTCCTGCGGTGACTTCACCACCAGGCTCGGCACCTCCGAGCCGGTCACCGGCTCCGGGCGCCCGATCACCTTGCCGGTCGGCACCACCAGGAAGGCTGGCTTGGAGTTGGCGCGCATGCCCAGCGCCGACGCTTTGCGGGCCAGCTCCTGCGGCGCCGCGAGGGCGTCGATCTGGCTTTCCAGCTCGCCTTGGGCGTACGCCAGCTCGGTCGCCTGCCGGTTGAGCGCGCGGGACTCGAATGCCTGGTTCTGCAGCGTGGTGTTCAGCAGCAGCAGGCCGATCATCCCGACCCCGAAGATTCCGACCAGGAAGATCAGGAACGGCACCCGCGCCATCCGCTCCCGCCGGAGCGGGACGGAGCGCAAACTCGGAGCGTTGCTGTCCGCCTGCCTGGCTGGCTCCTTCCAGCCTGTTACGGGTGCCCAGAGCGCGCTCATGCCGCCTCCTCGATTCTCATCGCTGCCCTCAGGCGTGCCGACGCAGCTCGCCGGTTGCTTTCAGCCTCACTCGCGGTCGGTCGCTGTGCACCCCGGGTCAGCAACCGCAGCTCGGGTCCGTAACCCGCCGGCACCACCGGCAGGTTGCGCGGCGCGCGGTCTGTCGACTTGATTGCCAGGATCTGCTTCACCAGGCGGTCCTCCAACGAGTGGTACGCCAGCACGGCGATCCGGCCACCGACGGTCAAGGCGGCGATTGCACTCGGCAGGACCGACTCCAGCGCCGCCAGCTCGCCGTTGACCTCGATCCTCAGCGCCTGGAAGGTTCGCTTCGCCGGGTGTCCGCCTGTCTTGCGGACAGCCGTCGGGATGGCGTCGTAGAGCAACGCCACCAGCCGACCGGAGGTCGTGAACGGCTCCTCCTCCCGAGCAGCCACGATCCGGTGGGCGATCCGGTCGGCGAACCGCTCCTCACCGAAGCGTCGAAGGATCGACGCGAGCTCGCTGGCGGAGTAGGTGTTCAGCACCCGGGCCGCGGTGAGCGCCTGGCGAGTGTCCATCCTCATGTCCAGCGGAGCGTCGACAGCGTACGCAAATCCGCGTTCGGGTCGGTCGATCTGCAGCGAGGACAGGCCGAGGTCGAGCAGCACGCCCTGCACACGGGGGCAGCCCAGTCGGGACAGCACCTCTGGCAGCTCGTCGTAGACGGCATGGACCAGCCGAACCCGATTTCCGAACGGGCGGAGCCGCTCGCCCGCCAACGCAAGCGCGTCCGCGTCGCGGTCCAGCCCGATCAGCTGGGCTCGCGGGCAGGCGGTCAGCAACGACTCGGCGTGACCGCCCATTCCGATCGTGCAGTCCACCAGCGTCGGGGCCTCGCCATCTCCGGCGGTGTCAAGCGCCGGGCTCAGCAGGGCGACGATCTCGGCGAGCATGACCGGTGTGTGCTGCTCGGCGGCGCTGCTCATGCCAGCCACGTCATCACGGCCCAGATCAGTGCAGTGGCGCCGACTGAGGCACTCAGCGATAGCGCCGCCGCCGTGAGGGTGTCCCTGGCCTGGTGTCGGAGGCGGCGTCCCGGCGGCTGCGCGGAAGGTCGGCCGGCAGACGGCTGCGCTGAAACCCGATGGGGAGTCGGTGCGGTCGCCCGCGTCGCCGGCGGAGCGACCGGCGCTGCCAGCGGCCGGCGTGATCGGCGCGTCTTCGACTCCAGCAAGGACATCTCGACCCTTTCATTGCCGGTCGGCGTGCGATCGCCAACCGGCCCTTCGATTCCGTACGCCTGCCAGGCAGGCCATGCTGTTCCCCGAGAAGTTCCGCCAGAGCGGGAGCGGCTCGTGCGGTCAGGTTTCAGCCCGAGACCCGAAGGAAGTGCCACCTGGCACCGGGGAAGGTGTGTCAGGGAGCCAGATCTGCGGACTGAAGCCTCACCACACGGTTCGGCCCAGCTCTGCCAGCTGTTCAGTTATCGTCATCCCGCCTGCGCTGGTCGCGGACCTCACAGGCCCGGGAAGACCTCGTCGTTCATGTCGGCGAATGCCGACTCCTGCTCGGTGGAGTAGTGCTGCCAGGCCTCGCTGTCCCAGACCTCAACCCGGTTGATCGCACCGACCACCACACAGTCCTTGTCCAGTCCCGCATACGTCCGCAGGTGCGGCGGAATCGTGATGCGGCCCTGCTTGTCCGGAATCTCGTCCGAGGCTCCCGAGGCGAGCATTCGCTGGTAGTCCCGGACCTGCTTGTTGCTGGATGGTGCGTTCTTCAGGGTTTGGGTCTGTTCGACAAAAGCTGCGATCGGCCAAATCGCCAGGCATCGGTCCTGACCGCGAGTGATGACCAGTCCCTCCGCCAGCTCGTCTCGAAACTTCGCCGGCAGGATCAGCCGGCCCTTCTCGTCGAGCTTCGGAGTGTGGGTACCGAGAAACACGGCACGCACCTCCTCGCTCCACTAAAGGCCCGATCTGCTCCACTTCCCGCCACTGTACTCCACTTTGCCCCACTCGAGCATCCACCGGCTGCCCGCCGACCGGCGTGTTCCCGGCAACTCCGACCGTCGTCATCCCCCTCGGCCTGAGCAGCTCCAGATAACGTCTTGGTTTCGCTGCGCATCCGCGTAAGGTGAGATGGACGCGCCCGTCCGGCGAAGCGACGACATACGATGTTGGGCGTGCGTTCGCACAGCAAGCCAGGTCACGACGGCGTTCCATCGACTGATCCTCGGTCGCACTGCGCTACCCGGTGACGAAGCCGATCGGGCACGGAGGACCAGTGAGTCTGAGCTATGACAAGCCGACACAGATCGACACGTACTCGCTCGGCGATGTCGTCCAGATCATGGGCCGGGTCCGGCACGCGATCGAGGGCGTGATCGAGGGTAAGCGAGGCTCGATCGACTTGGCTCTGGTCACCCTGCTGGCAGAGGGCCACCTGCTGGTGGAGGACGTACCGGGCGTCGGCAAGACGATGCTGGCCAAGGCCCTCGGTCGCTCGATCGCCTGCACCGTCCGGCGGGTGCAGTTCACCCCCGACCTGCTGCCGTCCGACATCACCGGCGTGTCCGTGTTCAACCAGGAGACGCGCGACTTCGAGTTCAAGCCCGGAGGCATCTTCGCCAACATCGTGGTCGGCGACGAGATCAACCGGGCGTCGCCGAAGACGCAGTCGGCCCTGCTGGAGTCCATGGAGGAACGGCAGGTCAGCGTCGATGGCACGACCTACCTGCTGGAGTCCCCCTTCATGGTGGTTGCCACCCAGAACCCGATCGAGATGGAGGGCACCTACCCGTTACCCGAGGCCCAACGCGACCGCTTCATGGTTCGCATCGAGATGGGCTACCCCACCCCGAGCGCTGAGCTGGACATGCTTGACTCGCACGGATCGACCGACCCGTTGGGCGCGCTCGAACCGGTCACCGACGCCGCCGCGGTCCGTGGGCTGGTGGACGCGGTGAAGACCGTCTACCTCTCCCCGGCCGTCAAGCACTACATCGTGCAGATCGTCAACGCCACGCGCAACTCCCGAGACCTACGGCTCGGAGCCTCCCCGCGCGCGACGCTGCAGCTACTGCGAGCGAGCCGCGCCTTCGCCGCACTCGCCGGCCGGGACTACGTCAGCCCCGACGACGTCGCGGCGCTTGCGGTTCCGGTGCTCGCCCACAGGGTGCTGCCCTCGACCGACGCCCAACTGGCCCGCCGCACGGTCACTGACATCATCTCTGCTGCCGTTCACTCGGTGAACGTGCCCGACCGGAGGTAGGTCGGATGCGGAAGCGGTGGCGGTTGCTCACCCCGCGGGGGCGTGCATTCGTCGGGATCGGGCTCGCCGTCGTACTGGTGGCGATGGCGACCGGGCAGCGGGACGTGATGCGGCTTGGGCTGCTGTTGCTGCTCTTGCCGCTGATCGCCGGCTTCCTGGTGGCCCGCGCCCGTCTGCGGATGTCTTGTGAGCGGTCCGTCGAGCCCGCTCAGGTGGCGCTCGGCTCCCCGATGCGCGGAAGGATCGCCCTGGGGCAGGACGGCCGACTGCCCGCCGGGATCTTGATGCTGGAGGACGCGGTTCCGCCGGAGCTCGGTAGCCGACCACGCTTCCTGGTGGACAAGGCCGGGTTGAGCTGGCGGCGTGAGGTTGAGTACCCGATGCTCGGTCGGGTACGAGGCCGGTTCGCCACCGGACCACTGATGGTCCGCACCAGCGACCCCTTCGGCCTTGTATCGCTCGACCGGCGGTTCGTCGCGACGTCGGAGGTGATGGTCACGCCCGAAGTCGTGCCGCTGCCGGCGATGCGCACAGCCGGTGGTGCCGGCAGCACCGGCGAGGCCCGACCGCACCGCATCGGAGTGGTGGGCCAGGACGACTCGCTGGTCCGCGAGTACCGACAAGGCGACGACGTCCGGCGGATCCACTGGCGGTCCACCGCGCGCTGGGGCGACCTGATGGTGCGGCGGGAGGAGCAGGCGCTGGACCCGAGCGCGAGCATCCTGCTCGACTCCCGCAGCGTGGCTCACGCCGGCCATGGCATGCACAGCTCGATCGAATGGGCCATCTCGGCCGCCGCCTCGATCGCCATCCACTTTCTTGACGATGGGTTCGGGATCGAGATCTACGAGGCGGAGGGACCAATGCACATCTCCGGCCATCTGGGACAGCACAGCTCGGCGAGCCAGGAGGTCGTGATCAACCAGCTCACCGATCTGCGACCCCGCCAGAATGCGACCATGCACTACGCGATCGAGGCCGCCTCGGTGGACCGCCCAGGCCAGCTGGTGATCGCGATCCTCGGTCGGATCGGAGTCGAGGACGCCAACGGGCTGCTTCGGCTGCGCCGGAACCGCGCGCAGGGAATCGCCATCCTGATCGACGTCGACAGCTTTGCCGACGAGCCGGCCGGCGAGCGGGCTCGGACGCAGGCCGAGCTGGCCGCCCAAGTGCTCCGCGACAACCAATGGCGGGTCGTCACGGTCTCCCGCGGTACCAGCGTCGAGCACGCCTGGGCTGCCCTCGACCAGCTGGGACGGGTGGCCTGATGCGCAACACCGACCGTAGCGGTCTGGCCGTGATGTTCGCGGTCTTCCTGGCTACATTCCCCGTCCGCCCACTCACCCAGGACCTCAGCTTCCTCGGCGTCAGCTGGGCGCTGATCCTGCTCATCGGCGTGGTGTCGCTGTGCCTGCGACGCGCTCGGACCGGGTCCGGTGCGGTCCTCGGCGTCCAGCTCGCTGTGCTGGGTGCGTACGTGGCCGCGCTGGCCGCCGTGATGCCCGGTGAAGGTGACCTCTGGTACGAGCACCTGGTGTGGTTGTGGCGCAACGGCGTCGAGCACATGCAAACCCAGGCCTCGCCGATGGACCCCAACGACGGCGTGAAGCTGATCTTCGTCACCGTCATCGGAGCCATTGCGGTGATGACCGACCTGCTGGTGTTCGCGCTGGCCCGACCGGCATGGGCGATAGCGCCACCGACCACCCTCTTCCTGGTGCCAGCCATCGGGCTCGGTACCGATACCGGTGTCGTGGCCTTTGCCTGCATCGCGCTCGGCTACCTCGCCATCTTGGTCGCCGAGGGCCTCAACACCACAGCCCGCTGGACCCGCGGGCTCTCCTCAGACTCCGCCGACGGATACGGCACCGCCACTCCCATAGTGTGGCGGGCCGCCACCTACATCGGCGCGCCGGCGCTGGTGCTGACCGTCGTACTGGGCATGGCCCTGCCGACCTTGGTGCTGCCCGGGTTCGGCTTCGGCTCCGGGCCGGGAGGCCGGGGGCCGCTGCAGCTCACCGACCCGACGCTGGACCTGCGCCGGAACCTGAACCAGCCGATCGACCGGACCGTCATTCGGTACACCACCACCGGGCCCGGTGGGGTCTATCTACGGATGGCATCACTGCCGCGGCTGAGCTCGGCAGGCTTTGGCAATGCGGAGACAGAGCTTCAGCGCGGCAACGAGCTCGGACCGGTTCCCGGCATCACCTCTGAGCCGAGCGGGCGCAGAAGCACTACCATCGCGGTCGAGGACTTCGGGGCGGAGTACCTTCCGCTGCCGTACGCCCCGCGTGCGTTCACCGCTCGCGGCGACTGGGCTTCTGACGCCAACTCGCTGATCGTGGTGGCGAACGGCCGCGGCAACCGGCTGGACGCCATCCGCAACCTCGACTACACCGTCGAGAGCGTGGACCTCGAGCCCGATGCCGAGGAGCTGTCCACTGCGCTGGCCGGCTCACCGGCCGACATCGAGGTTACTGGCGACGTCCCAGACGACCTGCCCCCCAGACTGAAGGCGCTCACCGCACAGGTCATCGGCCAGACACGCACCCCAGCCGCCAGAGCGGCCAAGATCCAGGCGTTCCTGCGCAGCGCCAAGTTCAGCTACAGCACGCAGCCTCGCCCCGGATCGGGCTACCGGGCCCTCGAGGACTTCCTGATCAACGACCGTACGGGCTACTGCGAGCAGTTCGCCGGAGCGATGGCCATGATGGCGCGGGTCGCGGGCATCCCATCGCGGGTAGCGGTCGGCTTCCTCCCCGGCGAGCGCAACGGCAACGGCTGGGAGGTGTCGGTCCGCGACATGCACGCCTGGCCGGAGCTCTTCTTCTCCGGCTTCGGCTGGGTACGGTTCGAGCCGACACCGGCCACGGTCACCGGAGCACCGCCCGCCTGGAGCGTGCCGAGCAACGCCGACAGCAGTGACGGATCCACCGCTGACCCGAGCAGCGTGCCATCCCAGGCGTTGCCGAGCACGGCCCCGTCGGCCTCGTCCGCACCGTCGGAGCAGCCGACGGCAGTGAACGGCGGCACGACGTTCTCCTGGCCGCGGACCTTGCTGGGCACCGGAGTCGGTTTGCTTGCGCTGGTGATCCTGGCCGCGCCGGCGACGCTGAGAGTACGGCGGCGGACTGCGCGGTTGTCCGCCGAAGTTGCGCCCGAGGACCGGGTGGAGCTGGCCTGGGCGGAGATTCGCGACTCGGTCGTCGACTACGGCGGCTCGTGGCCGCAGGGGTCACCCCGGGCCATCGGGCAGCAGGTCGGCGAGCGGCTGGAGCCAGTTGGGTCAGACACCATGACTCAGGTCGCCACCATGGTGGAGCGGTCTCGTTACGCGCGGACCTTCAGCCACTCCGACACACTGTCCCAGCTGCCGGAGATGACCGAGGAGATCCGCCGCGGGCTCGCCGAGCCGCAGGGGTTCTGGCGCAAGCTCTCCGCCGTCATGCTGCCTCGGTCCCTGTTCCGCCGCACACCGAAACGGTGACCGCCCGGCAACCTGCATGTCCCTGCCGTGAGCCGACCCCGTTTCGGTAGACATACGTCAGCGCGCCCCGAGCCTGTCGGGACGCGCTGCCTGGTTTTCTTGGCAAAGGATGCGGTCAGTCTGAGGGGATGCGGCCGGTCAGAAGCCCGACTCGTCTCGCCGGCGACGCCAGCGCTCCTCCATCTTGTCCATGAAACCCTGGCTGTCGTCGGACCCAGACGGCTGCGGCGCCTTGGGTCTGTCGGCGGTATGCCCGTGGTCCGGCCCCGCGCCGACGTGCTGCCAGGAGTAGATCGCCGTCACGGCGGCGACCACCATCAGCACGAACCCGAGGACGCTGAAGATGATATGCGTGGACATGCCAGCAACCAGCAGGGCGAGTCCGGCGAAGAAGCCGACGCCCGCAATTGCAGCTCGTCGACGATGTACCCGACGAAGGCCGGTACCGCGGAGGGCGTTCACCAACTTGGGGTCCTCGGCGGCTAGCGCAGCCTCCATCTGGTCGAGGAGTCGCTGTTCCTCATCTGAGAGGGCCACTGGCCACCTCCCACTGTCTCGTGTATGCGCTGCGGGTACGGCGCACGTCGTGCACCACTCCGTCACCCTGGGGGGTGAAGTTGGATTCAGTTTAGGCGCGGAAATCGCTCAGCGAAACCCACTGCGAGAATCAGTCCCGTCTTGTGACGGGGACGACCCGTTCCGGGCTGTGGTCGGGCCCGAGGCCAGGTGCTGATCGCGCCCGCTTCGGGGCTGACCGCTCCGTCCCGCGAGCACGGCACGCTGCACCGCGGCCGGGCCGAACCTTCGGACCGCGAGGTCGATGGCCCGTTCGGCGTCGCGCCACCCGTGCTCGGGGGCGTTCAGCTCGGGCTGGGTGTAGGCGCTCTCGGCCGGGAGGAGGTTTTCGACTTTGACCCCCACCCGACGGATCGCCGCCCCCCGCGCGCCCAGCCGGTCGTACAACGCAACCGCCTGGTGGTGGATCTCGCCGGTCACGTCGGTGGGGCTGGGAAGTGTCGCCGAGCGGGTCACGGTGGCGAAGGTCGCAAAGCGGATGTTCACGCCGACGGTTCGCGCCAGCATCCGGGCCTTGCGGAGTCGGCTGGCGGTCCTGGCGGACATCCGCAGAAGCTCACGGCGTAGGACTGTCGGATCTGTGGTGTCGGCACCGAAGGTCTCCTGGGAGCTGATGCTGCGCTCCCGGTGGGAGGTAGCCACCGGCCGGGCGTCGCGCCCCCACGCCAGCTCGGCCAGCAGCGCACCGGCGGAACGGCCGAACGCTCGCTGCAGAACCTCCCGAGGAGTGGTCGCCAGGTCGCGGACCGTGAAGATGCCGAGCTGGTGCAGCTTGGTGGCGGTCGACTGCCCGATGCCCCACATCGACTCCACCGGCTGCGGATGCAGGAACTCCACTACCCGGCCAGGCGGTACCTCGCAGACGCCGTCCGGCTTGGCGGCCCGCGACGCGACCTTGGCGATGAACTTCGTCGGCCCGATCCCCACCGAGCAGGTGATCTGCTGCTCGTCGGCGACAGTGGCCCGGATCCGTTCGGCGATGTGGGCCGGTGGTCCCAGACTGCGGACCGAGCCAGTCACGTCGAGGTACGCCTCGTCGATCGATGCCGACTCCACCACGGCGGTGACGGATCGGAATACCGCGACGATGGCCCGCGACACCTCGGTGTACTGGTCGAAGTCCGGACTCACGAAGGTGGCCGAGGGGCACAGGTGGCGCGCTCGACCTGACGGCATCCCCGAAACGACACCGGCCGCGCGGGCCTCGTAGGTCGCCGACAGCACGACGCCCCGGTTCGCGCCCCCGACGATGACCGGCGAGCCGCGCAGCTCTGGTCGCGACCGGAGCTCGACTGAGGCGTAGAACGCGTCCATGTCGACGTGCAAGATGATGCTCACGCGCCACCCGCCTATCGGCTGGCTGAGCTGTTCGCTTCTCGCCGCCCGAACACATGCGCGACCGGTGCGAGCGCTCGGAATGTCGGGTCCTGGCTGATCTCGGCCTCGAGCGCGTAGAGCTCGGTGAAGGCGCCCGGTTCGGACTCCACCAGCGCCTCGGGGACGTGATCGGAGATCGCTCCGATTCCGTGGGTGGCGAGCACCTCGAAGCCCGCCTGCCGGACGAGTGCAACGATCTGGTCGTGCTGGAACCGGTTGGGATCGGAGAACGTCCGCCGAGCCAGGGCGATGTGGCCGTTGAGCGCCTGCGTCAGCACGACCGAATGCCGCTGCGACACCAGCAGGCTCAAGAACCCACCAGGTCGACACACGGTGGCCATGGCGGACAGGGCGTCAGCGGGTGAGTCGACGACCTCGAGCACCCGATGACAGACCACGACGCCAGCCCCGGCCGGCCCGATGATGCTGACGAGGTCATTGGCGTCGCCCTGCACTCCGCGGACGTTTCCCGCCAGGCCGGCCTCGGCGGTCCGCCGCTCCAAGGACGCCAGCGCGTCCGGGCTGGGGTCGATCACGGTCACGTGGTGACCGAGGTCCGCCAGCGCGGTGGCGATTCCTCCGGTCCCGCCCCCGAGATCCACCACCTGGGCCGGCGCCTCAACGTGCTGCTCCACAAGCTGCGCTGACAGCAGGTTGAGCAGGTGTGTCTGGGAGACCGACCGTCGCCGTCGCGACTCCGACATCGTTGCCTCCTCCAGAGTTGATGCAACCCGCACGCCGCCCGCTGACGTCTCCAGCAGCGTAGCGCCTGAGCCGCTGGGGAACGCTGGTGGCTTGTTCGCTCTTGGTGCGAATGGAGGTCGAGTTCCATCCGCACCGCCGAGCCCGCTTGATGCGTGCCGCGAACATCGCACCGTGGCCCGAACGACCGTTCGTGTCATCGGCTCTTGCCACTCGCCGAATCGAACAGCAGTTCGAACTGGCTCAAATCTACAACACCGCGAAGGATGCCCGTCAAGGATCAGCGGGCGTGTCGGGCGTTTCCGGTGGCGTGGCCGCCCGGTCGGTGTGGCCGAGGCCTCACCCCGGCGCAACGGCGGTCCCGTACGAGCCGCCCGGAGCAGGCACCGGCACTGGGTGCAAGATGCAGTGGCGAGCTTGGACCGCCCGGCAGCTCATCCATCGATCCAGCCTGCCACTGCGAGGGCTGGTCAGGTTGAGGGATCAGAGCCGGGCGAGCTGAAGGTAGGGCCCGATCTCCGCGGCCGCCTGCTCGCCGTAGGCGGCCTCGAACCGCGGGCAGAAGGTGCCGTCGAGCCGATACTCCTGAGTCCCGACAGTGGCGATCACATAGCTGGACAGCATCGAGCCGACCTGCGCACACCGTTCCGGCGACACCCCCCAGGAGACGCCGGCCACGAAACCGGCGCGGAATGCGTCCCCGACGCCGGTGGGGTCTACCCGGGCGGTCTCGGGCGCGATCGGTACGTCGATCCGCTGCTGGCCGTTGGCCTCGATACTGGCGCCCTCCTTGCCTCTGGTGATCACCCGGGTGCCGACGCGGGAGATGATCTCCTCGTGCGACCAGCCGGTCTTCTGGATGATCAGCGCATCCTCGTAGTCGTTGGAGAACAGGTAGGTGGCGCCGTCGATGAGCCGCCTGATCGCCGGTCCGTCCATCCACGCCAGCTGCTGCGACGGGTCGGCGACGAAGTCGTAGCCGCGGTTGCGGCACTCGTCGGTGTGCCGTTGCATCGCCTCCGGGTCGTTGGGGGAGATGATGACCAGGTCGATTCCGCCGGCGCGGTCGGCGATCGGTTTGAGCTCGATCTCGCGCGCTTCGGCCATCGCACCGGTGTAGAACGAGCCGATCTGGGCGTTGTCGGAGTCGGTCGTGCAGACGAACCGGGCGGTGTGCTTGGTCTCCGACACCCTAACCGGCCAGGTGAGCACCCCGTGCCGGTCCAACCATGCCCGGTAGTCGCCGAAGTCCTCGCCGACAGCACCGACCAGTAGTGGATCCAGACCGAGAGCGGACAAGCCGAAGCAGATATTCGGGGCGATTCCTCCGCGCTTGATCTGCAGGTCTTCGACCAGGAAGGACAGCGAGATCCGGTCCAGCTGCTCGGTCACCAGCGATTCGGCGAATCGGCCGGAGAACGTCATCAGGTGGTCCATGGCAATTGAACCCGTCACTGCGATCTGCACGGGCTGCAGCCTAGCCCGCGGATCCCCTAGCCTGCGTGCATGGCATCGGCACCGTCGACATCCAGGAGCTGGGGTGCTGCTCCGGGCACAGGTCTCGTCGTCGTCCTCGGTGCCGGCCTGGCCGGCCTCGCCGCCGCCGCCCGGCTCGCGAAAGCAGGACATCCGGTGCAGCTGTTCGAGGTCTCGGACCGTCTGGGCGGATCCTGGGCGCCGTACCCGATGCAGGAGCACCCCTCGGTACTCGTCGACGACGCTCCAGCCGTGCTGGGATTCCCGGCACCGGTACGCGATCTCTTCCGCAAGAGCGGCCGAACCTTGGACGCGGAGTTGCAACGCTCCGGGCACTCTTTGGTCCCGGCGCCCCCCGCTCGGCACGTGTTCGGCGACGGTACGGAACTGGTACTGCCCGCGGACCGCGGCGAGCAGTATCAGGCGATGACGCAGGCGTACGGCGTCGCGGTGGCCGAGCGCTGGCGCTCGCTGCTGGACCGGCTGGACGACGTCTGGCAGACGATCCGTCCGCTCGGTCTGGAGGCTGAGCTACGCGATCCCTCCCAGCTGACCGGCGCCGCGCGAAGGCAGCTTCGTCCGCGCCAGTCCATCGAGCAGTTGGCCCGGGACACCGGTCATCCGCATCTGGCGGCGCTGCTCAGGTCAGTGGCGTACCGGATGGGGTCCCAACCACGTCGAACGCCGGGGTGGTGCGCCGTCGAGCTGTCTGTCGCCCGCAGGTTCGGCCGCTGGGCTGTCGGCGGACCGGAACCCGGACGCAGCTCGGTGCTGGTGGACGCCCTGCAGGCTCGGCTGACCGCACGCAAGGTGACGGTCCATCTGAGGACAGAGGTCAACCAGATCCTGGTGGACCGAGGTCGCGCGGTCGGCGTTCTGGCGGGCGGCGACCGCGTCGACGCCGCGGCGGTGATCAGCACCGTCGACCCGTGGACGGTATACGACCAGCTGCTTCCGCACGCCGCCGCACGGCGGGAGCGGCGCGGTGTGCACCGGCTGCGACCGGCGCTGCTGCCCCGCGTTAGCCACACGCTCTGGGACCTCACCAGCAGCGCGGTCACGGAGACAGTTCGCCACGCCGCCGACAACGGCCGGGCCGTGCCGCCGGCGACCACCTATACGCGGCCGGTCGACACCGCGACCCTGCAGACGGTGCACGACTACAGCTCGGCCACAGCTACTCCCCGTGCTGGTGCCGCCTGGACCGGTTTCGGGAGCTGGTTACGCCGGCCGCCGGTGACCAGCGAGGTTGCCGGGTTGTTTCTCGCCGGGCCCTTCTCGCGAGGCGGCGGGTCCCCGTCACAGACTGTGCTGTCCGGCGCCCTCGCCTCGTACGCGGCCCAGAACTACCTGAACTGAGCCGCCGCCTGTAGACTCAGTTGTCCATTTTTCCTGGGGTTAGGGAAGTCCTTCTTTTGACTCACGCGGATTCACACTCGTCCAATGGCGCGGCTCCTTCAGCTGCCGCCGGCCCTGCAGCTCCAGCCGACGCTCCTGTTGCGGCTGGGCGGGGGGCCAGCAGTCTCGAGCAGGAGCTGGCTGTCGAGCAGGCCCATGTCGACCTGGTCTACGCCCGGCTGGCAGAGGCCACCCGGTCAGCCCGGCTGGTGGCCGCGGAAGGGAAGTCGCTCTACCAGTCCGACCGCGCGAACTTCGTGCGTGAGGAGGACGGCACCGGCCTGTACGAGCGCGATGTCTTCGCCTTCCAGTCTGCCAAGCGCCTCGCCGTCTTGGACGCCGAGCACGAGGGTCTGGTGTTCGGCCGGCTCGACCGAATCGATGGTGAGATCCGCTACGTCGGTCGGATCGGCGTGCGCGACGCCGACTACGAGCCGCTGGTGATCGACTGGCGGGCACCAGCAGCGGAGCCGTTCTACCGCGCCACCCCCAGCAACCCGATGCAGGTGACCCGCCGGCGGGTCCTGCGCTGCTCCGGGGTGCGGGTGATCGGTATCGAAGATGACCTGCTGGACGGCGAGTCGGCCGACCAGAACCTGGTGGTGATCGGCGAGGGTGCTCTGATGGCGGCGCTATCGCGCGCCCGTGGCCACCAGATGCGCGACATCGTCGCGACCATCCAGGCCGAGCAGGACGAGGCGATCCGAGCGCCCTACCAGGGTGTCACGATGATCTCTGGTGGCCCAGGTACCGGGAAGACGGTGGTGGCCCTGCACCGGGCTGCCTACCTGCTGTACTCTCACCGTCGCAGGTTCGAATCCGGCGGAGTGCTCGTGGTGGGTCCCAGCCGGGTTTTCATGAACTACATCGAGCGGGTGCTGCCCTCCCTGGGTGAGGACGCGGTCACCCTGCGCTCGATCGGATCGGTGGCCTCCGATGTCGTCCGGATGCGCGGCGACCGCTACGACTCCAGCGAGCTGCTGGCGATGAAGGGCAGCCTGCGGCTGGTGGCCGTGCTGAAGCGGCTCGTCGCGGAGCCACCGACGAGCATGCCGCTGGAGCTGCGGGTCACGGTTCGCGGCGAGGTCCTGGTGCTGGATGCGGCGGTGCTGGCCAGGGTCCGCAGCGAGGTGCTGGCGCACCACAAGCTGAACCAGGGACGTGAGTTCGCCGAGACCGCGCTTCGCAACGCCCTCTGGCGGGTACGCCCGAAGGACCTCGAGCTGGACCGCGACGACTTCGACGACATCGTGGCCGGGACCGCCTCCTACCGGATGTTCTGCAACGCCTGGTGGCCGCCGTTGAGCGCTACAGCCGCGCTGCTGCGGTTGGGAGACCCGGCGGTGATGGCGCGGGCCGCCGACTCGGTGCTGTCCAAGCACGAGCAGCAGGTGCTCAGCGCCTGCTACCGCGACCCTGCTCTGTGGGAGTCCGGCGCCTGGACGTCGGCCGATGGAGCGCTGCTGGACGAGCTGGTCAACCTGCTGGGGCCGATGCCGGAGCAGGAGAAGGAGATCTCGCTCTTCATCGACGCGGACGAGGAGCTTCCCGAGGTGGTCACCACCATGGACCGGATGGCCCCGGCACGTGAGGCGGACCCGTTCGCCAACCCGTACGAGACTTACGCCCACATCCTGGTTGACGAGGCTCAGGACATCACCCCGATGCAGTGGCGGATGCTTCGTCGGCGTGGACCGCAGGCCAGCTGGACCGTTGTCGGCGATCCGGCCCAGAGCAGCTGGCCGGACCCGCAAGAGACGGCTCGGGCTCTGACCGACATGATCGGCAGCGCCCCGCTGCGCCGGTTCCGGATGAGCACCAACTACCGAAGCCCAGCCGAGGTATTCGATCTCGCTGCTCGGGTGGTCGTGGAGGCGTACCCGGAGGCTGACCTGCCGAGCGCAGTCCGGTCTACCGGCATCGAGCCTGAACTGCGAGTAGCCACTGACGGCGACCTGGTCGGCGCCGCCAGTCGGGCCGTGAGCGACCTGCTAGCGCAGGTGGAGGGCACCGTCGGGGTGATCTGCCCACCATCGCGGCGGGCACAGTTCGGAGACGGGATCGGGAGCCTGTCCGACCGGATCGCCGTCGTTACACCGCTGGAATCCAAGGGTCTTGAGTACGACGGCGTGCTGGTGGTGACACCTGACGAGATCGTCGAGGAGTCCCCCGGGGGAGTTCGGGTGCTCTACGTGGCGTTGACCCGGCCGACCCAGCGGCTGGTCACCCTCGATGCGGCGCCTGGGGCAATCTGGCGTAAATCTCTCGGGTAGCGCGGGAGCGGTTCATGGTGATGAAGTGCAGGCCGGGCGCGTTCCCGGCCAGCAACTCCTGTGACAGCTCGGTCGCCAGCTCAACCCCGATACGGCGGACGTCCTCCTCGTTGACCGCTGTGTGCAGCCGGTCTACCACCCGCCGCGGCAGCTCAGCGCCCGAGAGCTCGGCGAACCGCTTGATCTGTGAGAGCCGGGTCACCGGCATGATGCCCGGAATGATGGGCAGGTCGCAGCCGAGGGCGCGAACGCGTGCAACCAGCTCGAAGTAGTTGTCTGCGGTGAAGAACAGCTGCGTGATGGCGAAGCTCGCGCCGGCCTGCGCCTTGGCCACCAGCACCCGTGCGTCCAGCTCCGGGTCGTGGCGCTCCGGGTGCAGATCGGGGAACGCCGCCACGCCGACACAGAAGTCGCCGAGCTCGCGTACCATCGCGACGAGCTCGGTTGCGTTCGCCAGACCTTCGGGATGTCGCTCCCACGGCACGGTGGGTCCGCCGGGCATGTCGCCGCGGATGGCGAGCACGTGCCGGACGCCGGCGGCCGCGTACGAGCCGATGACTCGGCGCAGCTGGCTTTTCGATTGGCTGGCGCAGGTGAGGTGGGCCATGGTCCGCAAGGTGGTGTGCTGGGCGATGGCCTCAGTCACCGAGATCGTCCGGTCGCGGGTGGAGCCGCTCGCGCCGTAGGTCACCGAGACGAAATCTGGGCCGAGGGACTCGAGCTCACGGACGGTCTGCCACAGCTGGCGCTGCTGCTGCTCATCCTTGGGCGGGAACAGCTCGAACGAGAACAGCGGCCGTTCGTTGGCCGCGAGCAGCTCGGCGATCGTCGGCATCCGGTAGCGACCGGAGGTAGCCCCCCGAGCCGATGCGGACACCTCGGCGCTGACCATGCCGACAACCCTAGGACAACCACCCCGGCGGCCTCCGTAGGCTCACCATGTGATCAGCTCACGCTCGGCATCGTCGGACTTCCGTGCCGTCCTCGACCCGAGCGCACCCGCCTCACCGGCTTTTCGGGCGGCGATCTCCGCCAAGATCGGCACGTTTTTGGACGCGAAGTTTCCCGTCGTGGCAGCGATGGGCCCAGAGCTCATCGGCGTACACCGGATGGCCCGGGAGCTGCTGACCGGTGGCAAGCGGCTGCGCCCGGCTTTCTGCGTCTGGGGGTACGTAGCGGCTGCCGGGCATCCCGCCGAGCCGAACGCGCTGCTGAGTGCGGCAGCCAGCCTGGACCTGCTGCATGTCAGCGCCCTGGTCCATGACGACGTGATGGACTCCTCGGACCTGCGTCGCGGTCAGCCAGCGGCGCACCGGCAGTTCGAGGCACTGCACGACAGCGCCGGCTGGCTGGGCGAACGGGAGTCGTTCGGTCGAGCCGGAGCGATCCTGCTCGGCGATCTGCTGGTGATGTGGTCGGTGGAGATGCTGTCGCAGTGTGGCCTTCCCGACTCCGACCTGAGGTACGCGCTGCCGGTAGTGGAGGCGATGCGGACCGAGGTCACCTGCGGGCAGTACCTGGACGTGCTCGCCCAGGTGCATCCTCTCCGGGCCGATGACATCCCCCCGCGAGCGCATGCAAGCCAGCCCAAGGACACCTCGCGAGCGCATGCAAGCCAGCCCAAGGACACCCCGCGAGCGCATGCCAGCGGGCCCGAGGACGCCACCCCCAGCGCTCCAGATCAGATTGCGGTTGCGGGCGCACTCGCGGACGCCAGCCGGGTGGTGGAGTTCAAGTCGGCCCGCTACACGGTGCAACGGCCCTGTCAGTTCGGGGCGGCCCTCGCCGGGGCTGACCAGCGGCTGCAGTCGGTGTTGGCGGCGTACGGCTCCCCGCTGGGGCGCGCTTTTCAGTTCCGTGACGACCTGCTGGGAGTTTTCGGAGATCCACTGGTCACCGGCAAGCCCAGCGGGGATGACCTGCGTGAGGGCAAACGCACCGTGTTGATTGCGCACGCGTACGCGCGGTCGGACTCGGCCGGTCGCGACATGCTGGCGGCCCTGCTCGGGAATCCGGCGCTGGATGAGGACGGCGTGGCCATCCTGCAGGAACTGATCAGCTCCGCCGGCGCGCGGGAGGCAGTCGAGCGAATGATCGAGGACGGCTACTCTCAGGCGATGGAGGCGCTGGCGCGCGCCGAGATCTCCGACGAGGGGCGGACGGCCCTCAGCGGTCTCGCGGACGCCGCCGTCCGTCGAACCTTCTAGCGCTCAGGCAAGGATCACCGCGAACGGCGGTGGGCTCTCGGTGCGCTCGGTCAGGACCTCCAGAACCCTCTCCCACTGCGCCGGTTCCTCGGTGGCGAACCGGGTCCATTCCAGCAGGACCAGCGCCGTGGGCTCCTCCAGATCGGTGAGGGCGTCCCACAAGGCATCCAGGTTGGCACCAAACGTGCTGGAGAACCCCATCCGCTCCGCGGTCTGGGTATAGAAGCTGTGCAGGTCCGATACCGGGTCGAGCACCCGGCACGACCAGCCGGCGTCCTCGAGCGCACCGACCAGCCACTGAGCCGGTGCCACCAGCTGGTAGACCCCGGGACGCTGGGACCCGTCGAACAGGCCGCCAGACTCGAGGTCGCTCATCGCCGGATCCTCTCGAATGAGGAGTAGTGGTCGTCGGTGTAGAACAGCTGACGGTGCCGGTCGCCGGTCACAATCCTGCGGGCACCACGGTCGTCCGAACCCGGTGTCGGGACGGTGTACTCACGGTAGTAACCGCGGGCTCGCTGCGGCAGGATGCCCTCGCGGTTGCCGAACACCACACCGTCCTTGTCATACGGGAACGGACCGCCGCTCTCGATCAGCTCAACGGTCTGGCGCGCTTCGGCGGGTAGCCTGCCCAGCTCGACCCAGAGCAGGCCCGTCTCGGCGTCCGTCGCCGCCCGCCTGGTGGCTGTCGATCCGGCGGTCGCATCACCGACCGTCTCGGCGGAGGTTGGCGTCGTCGTTCCGGCGGGCTCCGCGGTCAGACTTCCGGAGTCCGGCCGAGCCCACAGCAGCCCGATGCCGGCCAGCACGATCACCAAAGCGGCGCAGGTCAGCGCTCGGCCGCGCGCTGGCTGGGACCGGGCACCGATACCGGGACTCATCGCCCGCGAGCCGATCCCCGTCCTGCCGCGGCGGCCAGCGCGTAGGACTGCATGCCGGGATCGGCCCGCCAGGCTGCCGCGAGCCGCTGCTTGAGATCCGCCGCGGCGCTTCTGGGATCAGCCGCCTGGGTGATCGGGCGCACCACACAGATTCGTCGGGCGCCTGCGGCCAGCACGTCGTCGAGGTTCTCCTGGTTGATGCCGCCGATGGCGAACCAGGGCCGAGATGACAGCTCCGACGGTGGTGCGATCCGGGCCGCATATCGGACAAGCCTCAGCCCGACGGCTGGATAGTCCGGTTTGGTGGCGGTGGCATATACCGGCCCGACACAGAAGTAGTCGTTGTCGGGGTCCGCCAGAGCCGCGTCCACCTGGTCGATCGAGTGCGTGGAGCGGCCCAGCTGCGCCCATCGGTGCAGGTGCCGCCGGGCGGTCGCCGATGGCCCGTCGGTCTGACCGAGGTGCAGGACGTCGGCGGCGAACCGGCCGGCGAGCTCGGGTGAGTCGTTCACGCAGACCAGCGCCTGGTGGCGCAGCGCGACCGTCCGGGCGACCTCGAGCGCCTCGAGTTCAGCGTCCGGATCCATGCCCTTCTGCCGAATCTGCACGATGTCGACGCCGCCGGCGAAGATCTCTTCGAGGAACTCGGCCAGATCGCCTTGAGCCTGCCGTGCATCAGTGCAGAGATACAGCCGAGCCAGCCGCATCCGGGCGTCCAGTCCCATCAGTGCAGTCACCTCGTCACAGTAGTACGCGAAGCTGGGGCGGCATCCGCTGCAGGCCAGACAGCAGCGTCTCCCGGCCGGCAACCCGGCCGGGCCGTGCGGGCCTCGGCACGGTCGGGCAGCGCCCGGCGCGTTGCCTAGGATGGAGCCATGGCCAGCCCGCAGATCGCCGACGTCGTCGTCATCGGCGGCGGCCTGATCGGAACCGCCATCGCCTGGCAGCTGCGGTTGGCCGGGCGGTCCGTCGTGGTGCTCACCGGTGAGCGTTCCTCGGCGGCGTCCCGGGTCGCGGCCGGCATGCTGGCGCCGGTCACCGAGACCACGTTCACCGAGGGTCCGTTGCTGGCCCTGAACCAGGCGTCGCTGGCCTCGTACGACACCTTCGTCGCCCAGCTGGAAGATGCCAGCGGACTGCCTGCGGGGCTGCGCCGAACGCCGACGCTGTCGGTCGCCGGGAACGCCGACGACGCGGCACGGCTCCAGGTCCTTGCCGACTACCTCAGCCGGCTGGGTCTGGGCTCGGAGCGACTCACCAGCAGCGAGTGTCGCCGACAGGAGCCGCTGCTGTCCCCCACGATTCGCAGTGGGCTGCTCGTGCCCGGCGACTGGAGCTGCGACAACCGTCTGCTGTGGGCCGCGCTGATCGAGGCGTCCCGTCGCGCCGGAGTAGTGGAGGTGGACCAGTTCGCCCACGAGGTCAGATCGTCCGCCGGACGCGTGAGCGGTGTGGTGACCGCCGACGGCAGCGTCTGGTCCACCAGTCAGGTCGTGCTGGCCAACGGCGCCTGGGCGGCTCAGGTGGCAGGCATCCCACCGATACCGGTACGGCCGGTCAAGGGTCAGATTCTGCGGCTGGACCCCCTGCGGATGCCGGCACCTCGGGTGACCGTACGAGCCTACGTCTCCGGCTCCGAGGTGTACCTGGTGCCGAGGGAGTCCGGGCGGGAAGTGGTGGTCGGTGCGACGGTCGAAGAGCTGGGGTTCGACCGCAGGGTCACCGCCGGCGCGACGTATGAGCTGCTTCGCGACGCCCGCCAGGTGCTGCCGATGACAACCGAGTACGTGCTTGCGGAGACCTCGGTCGGATTCCGTCCGGGCACCCCAGACAATGCGCCGATCCTCGGCGGCTGCGACCTGGACGGGCTGGTGCTGGCGACCGGGCACTACCGCAACGGTGTGCTGCTTACACCCTTCACAGCGACCGCGGTCACGGCCCTGCTGGAGTACGGCGCGCTGCCGAGGGTCGCGACCGAGTTCACTCTGGACCGCTTCACCCGGGCGCCCGCTGCCGCACCGAGAGCAAAGGAAGTCGTGTGAACATCGTGGTGAACGGGAAGAGCCGGGAGGTCGCGGACCAGTCCCGGCTGTCCGACCTACCGGAGTTGGTCGAGGAACAGCCCAGCCGCGGCATGGCGGTCGCACTCGACGGATCGGTGGTTCCGCGAACCCAGGTGAACCAGACCCGGCTGCATGAAGGCGCCCGAGTCGAGATCGTAACGGCGGTGCAGGGTGGTTGAGCAGGCTGATGTTCGGGCGGCAGGGGCCGCCGCCGGCAGCGGCACCGAAGAATCGCGGGTGCCGCGAGAGCCGCTGACCCGAAGCGTCCCAGCCGATCGGCTCCGGATCGGGGACCGGGAGTTCACCTCGCGGCTGATCATGGGCACCGGTGGGGCTCCCAGCCTCGAGGTGATGGAGGCGGCGCTGCTGGCGTCGAGCACCGAGCTCACGACCGTGGCGATGCGCCGGGTGGATCCGAACGCACCGGGGTCCGTGCTTGACATCCTCGATCGCCACCACATCATGGTGCTGCCGAACACGGCCGGCTGCTACAGCAGCGCCGAAGCAGTACTGACCGCCCAACTGGCCCGGGAAGCGCTCGAGACCAACTGGGTGAAGCTGGAGGTGATCGCCGACGAGGTCACCCTGCTTCCGGACCCGATCGAGCTGCTGGACGCCGCTGAACGACTGGTCGCGGAAGGGTTCGTGGTGTTGCCCTACACCAACGACGATCCCGTGCTGGCGCGCAAGCTCGAAGATGCGGGGTGCGCTGCCGTGATGCCGCTCGGCGCGCCGATCGGCTCAGGGCTGGGGATCCGGAACCCGCACAACATCGAGCTGATCGTGGAGGCCGCCGGCGTCCCGGTTGTCCTGGACGCCGGAATCGGTACGGCGTCGGAGGCGGCGCAGGCGATGGAGCTGGGCTGCGACGCCGTACTGCTGGCTTCGGCCGTCACCCGGTCGGAGCATCCGCATCAGATGGCAGAGGCGATGAAGCTCGCCGTGCAGGCTGGCCGGCTGGCTCACCTGGCGGGACGGATCCCGGTTCGCCGCTACGCCTCAGCGTCGTCAACGCCGCACGGTCGGATCGACTGACCGGCGTCAGCCCGACTGTGTCGATCAGCCCTGCGGCTGACCGATGTTCACCATCCACGCGGTACCGAACCGGTCCACACACATGCCGAACTCGTCGCCCCACATCTGCTTCTCCAGTGGGACGGAAACCGTGCCGCCGTCGGAGAGCTGCTCCCAATAGCCACGCAACTCGCTGCCGTCGTCACCGCTGAGACTGATGGCGATGTTGTTACCGGGGGTGTACTCCATGCCGGTCGGGGTGTCGGCGCCCATCAACGTGAACCCGTTGTCGCTCTCGAGCATGCCGTGCATGATCTTGTCGGCGTCGGGAGTGTCACTGGAACCGAACTCACCGAAGGTGCTCAGGGTCAGTTGGCCGCCGAACACCTCCTTGTAGAACTCCATTGCCTGGCGTGCGTTGTCGCTGAAGCTGATGTAGGGATTGAGGCGAGAGACCACCGGAAGCTCCTTGGAAGGTGAAGAGGATGTGGTCTTTGCAGACTAGCGGCGGCCACTGACAGTGGCAGGCGATTCCGCAAGGATCGGCCAGTGAGCAGGCTGCCAGCTCGATCACCGCGAGGGTGGTCGCAGGCCCCGACGGCCACGGCGCGCCGTCGACCAGATCACAGAACCGGCTCCTACACTCGCTTCAAGGCCAGCACGGCCCCTTCCCACCGTGTTTGGAGCAGGCGTGACCATGACGAGCACCGGCGACCCGCTTGTGGGTCATCTGCTCGACGGGCGCTACGAGATCACCGGACGGCTGGCTCGCGGCGGGATGGCAACCGTCTACCAGGCTTTGGACACCCGGCTGACCCGCACCGTTGCGGTCAAGGTGATGCACGTCGGCCTTGGTGACGAGGTGGAGTTCGCCCGTAAGTTCGACCGGGAGGCCAGGGCTGCCGCCCGGCTCTCCCACCCCAACGTGGTGTCCGTCTTCGACCAGGGCCGTGACAGCGGCCGACCGTACATCGTGATGGAGTATGTCCAGGGACGGACGCTGCGGGACATCATCACCCGGGAAGCACCGCTGACTCCGCTGCGGGCGCTGGAGATGATCGAGCCGGTGCTGAACGCGTTGAGCGCCGCCCATGACGCCGGCCTCGTTCACCGCGACGTCAAACCGGAGAACGTGCTGATCTCCGAACGGGGTCAGATCAAAGTGGCCGACTTCGGGCTGGCCAAGGCCATCAGTGCTCAGACGTCCACCGCGACCCAGGGCCTGCTGATCGGAACGGTCTCCTACCTGCCGCCTGAGCTGGTGGTCTCCGGACGCGCCGACGCACGCTCGGACGTCTACAGCACCGGTGTGGTGCTGTTCGAGATGCTGACTGGCCGCAAGCCGCACACCGGCGATACCCCGATCCAGGTGGCGTACGCGCATGTCCACAAGGATGTGCCGGCGCCCTCCTCGATGGCGACCGCGGGTTACATCCCGCCGTACCTGGACGCCTTGATCGCCCGCGCCACCGCCCGCGAGAGCGACCTGCGGCCGCACGACGCGAAGGTCATGCTGAACCAGGTCCGGCGGGTACGGGCGGCCCTGCGCGACGGCGTCGCCGACGATCCCGAGCTCACCGAGGACCTCACTGTGACGCTCGGCCCGTTGCACCGGAGTGCCGGTGGCACTGCCGATCCCACCGACTACGAGAGCACGCAACTGGTCCAATCGACGGAGGCGGCCAGGCTGACGTCGCCGCCTCGAATCGTGGACGCGCCACCGCCGGCTGTGCCCGCACACCACTTCCGCACCGATCGTGTAGGCGCCTCCCCGGTGGAGCCGGTTCGGCGACCGGGCGCACCGATGTCAGCCCAACGGCTGGAGCGGGACCGCCGGCGGCAGTCGCGGAACCGGCTGCGTGGCTGGCTCGCCCTGCTCCTGGTGCTGCTGCTCACGACACTCGCCGCGCTCACCGGCTGGTACCTGCTGGACGGCCGGTTCACCAGCGCCCCCTCGCTGGCATCGCTTCCCCAGGCCGAAGCCGAGCAGACGGCGGAGTCGGCCGGACTGACGATCGTCTTCTCGCAGGCGTACAGCGAGTCGGTGTCCAAAGGCATGGTGATCTCGACTCAGCCGGCACCTGGGGAGAAGGTCGTCGACGGCGGCCAGATCGTCGCCGTGGTCTCCCAGGGGCCGGAGCGGTACGCGATGCCGACCGTGGTCGGCCTGCCGGAGGCGTCCGCGAAGACCACCCTTGCCGCCAGCAAGCTCGAAGTCGGATCGGTGACCGGCCGGTACGACGACTCCGCCGCCCCGGGCGTCGTGGTGGCCGCGTCGCAGAAGGTGGGCGCCTCCCTGCGTTCCGGCACCGCGGTTGACCTGGTGCTGTCCCGCGGGCCTGAGCCGATCCCGATCGCAAACTGGTCGGGCAAGAAGGCCGACGCCGCCAGGAAGGCACTGGAGAAGGCTGGCTTTCGCGTCAGGGTGAAGAGCGAGCACTCATCGTCCGTGCCAGCCGGTGCGGTGATCACGCAGAGCCCCGACGACGGAACCGGTGTGGCGAAGGACGAGATCAGGCTGACCCGCTCGCTGGGGCCGGTGATGGTCACGGTGCCGATGGTGCGGGCGATGGGCGTGCAAGCCGCAACGGAGGTGATGCACCGGGCCGGCTTCCAGGTGCGGACCGCGAAGGTCAGCCAGAACTACCTCGGTGTCGGCTACGTCGCGTACACCGACCCGGGGGTGCGCGCGCGGGCGCCTCGAGGCTCCACCATCACCCTTTACCTCGTGTAGCCGATCCGACCGTTAAGCCCGACTGGGCGACGATCCTGCTCGACGGCATGATCCCGGACGAGTCCGCGCGCTCTCAGCCCAGCCGCCGGAGGCTGTCCGCGATCGGCTCGTCCCCGGAGATCACCTCGAACTGCTGCCGGATCGCGTGGCCGCCGATGAGCGACTCCACTACCAGCGCCGCCACGTCGGCTCGCGGGATGGTTCCTTCGCCGGTGTCCTGGGCGACCTTGACCGATCCAGTGGCGGCTTCGTCCGTCAGCCCACCGGGCCGGATGATCGTCCAGTCCAGATCCCGGCTGCGCAGGGCTGCGTCGGCTTCGCTCTTGGCCCGGAGGTAGACCTGGAACACATCGTCGGAGTCGGCTTCGTAGTCGTCGGTGGCCCGTGCGGAGATCATCACGTAACGTCGCACGCCTGCCCGCTCGGCCGCGTCCGCCAGCAGAATGGCACCGTCCCGGTCGACGGTGAGCTTGCGCGCTGCGCCGCTTCCGGGTCCGCCGCCGGCAGCGAACACGACGGCGTCCACGCCGACCAGATCCGTCGCAAGGGTTTCCACATCGGTGTGCTCCAGATCGACCAGCAGCGGAATCCCGTCGACCAGCAGCAGATCCGGTGCCTGTTCCGGGTTGCGGATGATGCCGACGGCTTCATGCCCCGCCTCGGCCAGCAACCGCTGGATGATCATGGCGATCTTGCCGTGGCCTCCGGCGATGACGACGCGCATAGGTCCTCCTTGACGATGAGTGGGAGTCAGAACTGATGAGGTGCATGACCGCGCAGGTCGGCGAGCGCGGTCTCAGTCATGTCGTTGATCCGGTTGAACACCAGCGCGCGACCGCGGTCGTTGAGCAGCTCGTCATGGACCGGGAACCCGTGCGGAGCGCCTACCGCGCGCACGAAGTCGATCGTCTCCTTCATCGCCGCCCAGGGCCCGTAGGCCGGCATGGCAAGAATGTCGACGCCTGCCGGAGCGGTGGCGTAGGAGTCGCCCGGGTGGAAGAGCGTCGGCTCGCCGTCGGACCTCAGCACCATGCCGACATTGCCGATCCGGGGGATGTCGCGGTGGATCACCGCATGCTGACCACCGACACCCTCCACGGTCACGGAGCCGACCCGAACGGAACTGCCACTGGCCAGTACCTGAAGCGGTCCGAGGTCGGGCAGCTCCCCGGCTTGAACCGCGGCCGGAATGGAGGCTTCGGTGTACACAACCGCATCCGGGTTGGCCCGCAGCAGTGCCGGTAGATGGTCGGGGTCAACGTGGTCGGGATGGATGTGGGTGACCAGTACGGCGTCGAGGTCTGTCAGGCCGTGCCAGGAGGCGGAGAGGTTGCCCGGGTCGATCAGGATCCGGACGTCGTCGGTCTCGACCAGCACGGCCGCGTGGCCCAGGTGTGAGATCCGCATGACCTCACCGTACGACACGTCGGCCCACGGGCCGCGCGCCCTCCGGCTCTTCACGGGGACCGGCTGTGATCGCCTGCGAATGGGCACTCAGCGCAGCAGTCGGTACCCCAGTACTCGCGCCCGGTCGGCGAGCTCCTCGACCTCGAAGCCGAGCTCGTCGCACAGTTCGACGACGTCGGCCAGGGTGAGCCCGTTGGCGGCCTCGCGGGGCCGAAGCTCGCACCAGTGGATGTACTTGTACTGGATCAGCCGGAATCGGTGTCGCCAGTCCCGCTCCCAGCCGCTGGAGGGAGCCAGCGTGCCTTCAATGTCCTGCACCCGCCAGTACGGAGCGGCCGGTCCAAGATCGGCCATCGCCAGCTGCAGCTCCGACCAGGTGTCCACGGTCGCGACGTCGAGGAACTGCCGGTGAGCCGGCCGGTCGTCGCCGGCTGTCATCCTGACACCGTCTCGGTGAGCACGTCGGCGAGCACGGCGCCAGCGGCGCCGCACTGCTCGGAGGTGACGTCGAGATGGGTGACGGCGCGGACGCGGTGTCTGCCGACCGGCGAGAGCAGGACTCCCCTGGCGGCCGCGGAGCGGGTGACCTCGATGGCGGTCCGACCACCGGTGTCCACCACAACGATGTTGGTCTGCACCGAGGCGGGATCGGCGGCGCCGGGATGTCTGGCTGCCACGGCGCTCGCGAACAGGCGGGCGGCGTGATGGTCCTCGGCCAGCCGCTCGACCTGGTGGTCCAGCGCGTACAGTGCCGCGGCTGCCAGCATCCCGGCCTGCCGCCAGCCGGCACCGAGCCGCTTACGCAGCGCCCGGGCACGCACCATCTGCTCGGCGCTGCCAACCAGCACCGACCCGACCGGTGCGCCGAGCCCCTTCGAGAAGCAGACGCTGACGGTGTCGAAGAGCTGGCCGTAGTCGACCAGCGACACCCCCGAAGCGACGTGCGCGTTCCACAGCCGGGCGCCGTCGAGGTGGTAGCCGACTCCGTGCTCGCGGCAGAGTGCGGCCACCTTCGCCAGCCGTTCGAGCGGCTGCACGACGCCTCCACCGAAGTTGTGCGTGTTCTCGACCGCAACCGCTGCGGTGGACACCAGGTACGGACCCGCGTCGGGCGCGATCACCGCCGACACCTGCTCCGGGTCGAGCAGACCTCCCTCGGAACCGAAGGTACGCATCGTCAGACCGTGCAGCGCCGCGTGCGCCCCCATCTCTGCCCGGGCGATGTGCGCACTGACGTCGCAGATCACCTCTTGGCCGGGCTCCACCAGCAGTCGCACGCCGATCACGTTGGCCAGCGAGCCGGTGGCACAGAACAATCCGGCCTCATGTCCCAGCGCCATCGCCACCCGGCGCTCAAGCTCGCCGACGGTGGGATCTTCGCCGTAGACGTCGTCTCCCACCGGGGCGTCCAGCATCGCCGCCCGCATGGCGTCGGGAGGTCGGGTGATCGTGTCCGAACGGAGATCGACGATCGTCGGTCCAGTCACGCCGCTCAGAGGGCGACCGGCTGATACGCCTGGACGGGGTTGGCCCGGCGGATCCGACCGTCGGTGAGCCGTTCGGCGACCAGGAAGGCCAGCTCGAGCGACTGGTTGCGGTTCAGCCGTGGGTCGCAGAGCGTCTCGTACCTGTTCACCAGGTCGGCCTCCACCAGGTCATCGCTGCCGCCGACGCACTCGGTGACGTCGTCGCCGGTGAGCTCGACGTGCACGCCGCCGGGCCAGGTGCCGAGCTCCTCGTGCACGTCGAAGAAGCCGTTGAGCTCAGACATCACATCAGCGAACGCCCGCGTCTTGTAACCGTTGGCGGCCTCGAAGGTGTTGCCGTGCATCGGATCACAGACCCAGGCCACCGACCGGCCGCTGGCCGTCACCTTGGCGACGACCTCCGGTAGCAGGTCGCGGATCCTGCCCGCACCCATCCGGGTGATGAAGGTGATCCGGCCGGGTTCGTGGTCGGGGTCGAGCCGATCGGCCAGCTCGAGGGCGGTGTCTGCAGTCGAAGTCGGACCGAGCTTCACCCCGAGCGGGTTCCGGATGTGCCGCAGCAGCTCCACATGGGCGCCGTCCAGCTGGCGGGTCCGCTCACCGATCCAGAGGAAGTGACCGGAGGTGCCGTACGGCAGCTGCGTCCGGGAGTCGATCCGTGTCATCGCATGCTCGTACTCCAAGAGCAGCGCCTCGTGGCTGGAGTAGAAGTCGACAGTCGCGAACACCCGCTCATCGATGCCACAGGCCACCATGAAGGCCAGCGCGCGGTCGATCTCCGAAGCCAGGCTCTGGTACTGGACGCCGGCGGCAGAGTTCTTCACGAAGTCGGCGTTCCAGGTATGCACGCTGCGGAGGTGGGCGAAGCCACCGGTCAGGAACGCGCGGCTGAGGTTGAGCGTCGCGGCGGAGGCGTTGTACACGCCGAGCAGTCGGGCCGGGTCCGGCTCGCGGGACTCGGCACTGAACGCGAACCCGTTGACCGCGTCTCCCCGGTACGCGGGCAGCGTCACCCCGCCCCGGATCTCCGATGCCGACGAGCGGGGCTTGGCGTACTGGCCGGCCATCCGGCCGACCTTGACGATCGGGACCTGGGCGGCGTAGGTGAGCACCACCGCCATGGACAGCAGGGTCCGCAGCTTGCCCTGGATGTTCGCGGCGGTGACCCCCTCGAAGGTCTCGGCGCAGTCGCCGCCCTGCAGCAGGAACGCCTCGCCGGCGGCGACGCTGGCCATCTTGGTCCGGAGGTCGTCGCACTCCCCGGCGAAGACGAGCGGCGGCAGCGTCCGCAGCTTGGCGATCACCTGCTCCAGCGCGGCCGGGTCACCATAGGTCGGCTGCTGGAGGGGGTTCAGAGCGTGCAGCTCTTCCAGCGAAGGGACCGTGGGTGAGTCGAACACGACGAACACTGTAGACGCCGCAGCACTCCGCCCGCCCCGGTAATCACGCCCTGAGCCGAGGACTCCCGACCAGGGGCTGGTCCTCCTCGCGTGCACCTGTGGACCAGAGGTCCGCCGGTGGGTGGCACACCGACGCCTCCGCCCACATCGTCCGGTCGAACCAGATCCAGAAGTCGCAGACGTCCTCCAGTCCCAGCCCGCGAGCCAGCGCCGCCTCGCTGAGGAACACGTCACGGGCCAGCCGCGAGGTCCAGAGCCGCAGGTCCACGCCGCTCCGCAGCCGGTAGGCGATGGCCCGGCCGCAGCGGGACCGCAGCGCCGCCTCCCCGTCGGGCGTCGTCCCGGCCGGCTCGCCCCGTGGGACCGGGCAGCTGAAGCCGTAGTCCCGGGCGTAGAGCCAGACGACGGCGTCGCGCAGCGCCTGGTCGTTCACGGCCGGTGCCCCGCGCGGGGCCGGTCGGCAGCAGTGCAGGCAACCAGGGACACGGTGCCCCCCTCGAGGCGGAACGGGCGACCGGCACGGCCGAGCCGGCGCGACGGACAGGGAAGCTGTGGCCGCGAGGGGTGCGCTTGGGGGTCGCAGAGCCCCGCGGCCACAGGCTTCGACGAAACGTCCGGCAGCGTGGGCTGGCCGTCCGTGCACCCCTCCCAGGGCCCAGGCTCCACGCGCGGTTCGGACTCGTCACCCCTGAAGACGCCGAAGCTGCCCGCAGATGACGCGGCAGCGGTGAAAAACTTGCGGGCGAGGCGGCCGTCAGGGCTGGGGGTGGAAGCCGCGCTGGGTCATGTCGAACGTCGCGAGCACCTCGACCAGGAACTCCGACGCCGCGGTCGCGACGTCGCCGAGGTTCTCGCTGCTGGTGTCCCGCAGCACCTCCAGGAACACCTCGTGGTGCACCTGGGCGAGGTCGAGGATGCTCAGCCCGTCGACCACGGCAGCCCGGCCGATCTGGTAGCCGACGTGCAGCGCGGTCTCGTCCCGGCGGGGCAGGTAGCGCAGGAAAGCCGCCCGGTAGTCGCGCCTCAGGTGGTCGACGGTCCTCATGCCGGGAACGTGGTGCGGCGGACGGTTCCGGGCCCCTGCCCGCGCCCGGAGGCTCCGAGGTAGGCCAGGCCCTCCTCCAGGTCCAGGGCCGTCGCCACGGAGCCGGTGTCCATGCCGAGCTCGACCATGGTGAAGGCGACGTCGGGCTGGATGCCCACGATGACCGTCGCCGCGCCGCGGAGCCGGGCCATCTCGGCGATGTTGCGCAGCGTGCGCGACCCGAACGAGTCGAGCACGTCCAGGGCGGCGACGTCGATGATCACGCCGCGGGCCCGGTGCTCGCCGATCTGGTCGATCAGGTCCTGTTGGAACCGCAGCATCTGCGAGTCGTCCAGCGCCGTGTGGATGGACGCGATCAGCTGGGCCCCCTGGCGCAGGATCGAGACCAGCGCCGGCCCGTCGCTCATCACCCGGCCGTCCCGTCCCGTCGGCTCACCGTGAAGCCGAGGAGCCGTTCGGCCTCCTCGAGCCCACCCTGCAGGTCCCCGATGGTGTTCATCTTGCTGAGGTCGACCCCGATGGTGACCAGGGTCTGGGCGATCTCGGGCGAGAGCCCGGTGATGATGACGCTGGCGCCCATCAAGCGTGAGGCGTCGACGGTGCGGACGAGGTGGTTCGCCACCGCCTCGTCGACGTCGGGGGCGCCGGTGATGTCGATGACCACCACCTTCGCCCGGTGCGTGCGGATGCCGCTCAGCAGCTGCTCGGTCAGCTGCCGGGCGCGCTCGGTGTCGAGCACGCCGATGATCGGCAGGATGAGCAGCCGCTCCCGGACCGGCAGCACCGGCGTGGACAGCTCGCGGATCGCGTCCTGCTGCTGGCGGATGACCCGCTCTCGCTCCTCGACGAAGCTCACCGCCACGGTGTTGGCGATCCGGTTCGCGGCCGGCTCGTAGGCGTCCAGCACCCGGTTGAGCATGGAGAAGTCGCCCTGGTACTTCTCGAACAGCGACCGGGCCAGCACGTCGCGCAGCAGCAGCACGATCCCGACCACCTCGTGGGTCTCCACCCCGCGCGGGATGATCCGCTCGGACAGGTCGCGCGCGTAGTGCTGGAGGGCCTGCACGCTGCCCGTCTCCAGGACCTCGACGTAGTTGTCGTAGACCGACGTCGTCTCGGCGCCGATCTCCTGCGGCGTCATCGAGTTGAGCAGGTGCGAGTCCTGGATGCGCCCCGCCCACTCCTGCCGCAGCCGGCTCCGGTGCTCGCGGAGGTGGGCGACGAGCTGGGGAAGCAGCTGCTCCTCGTCACCGGTGTCGAGCGACGGGAAGTCGTCCGCACCCTCCTGGGCCAGGACGTCGTTGGTCATGGTCTTCCTTCCTGTCGCCACTTCGTCATCGTCACGGTCGTCCCCCGGCCGACCTCGGACACCACGTCGAACTCGTCCATCAGGCGCCGGGCACCCGGCAGACCCAGGCCCAGCCCGTGGGAGGTGCTGTAGCCGTCGGTGAGCGCGTCCGCCACGTCGGCGATGCCGGGTCCGGCATCCCGGGCGACGATCCGCACGCCGGGGCGGGGCTGCTCGAGCAGCTCGATCACGACCTCACCGCGGCCGGCGAAGCGGACGATGTTGCGGGAGATCTCGGAGACGGCCGTGGCGATCAGGGTGAGGTCGGTGCGGGAGAAGCTCAGCCGCGACGCCACCTCCCGCGCCGCCTTGCGTGCCGCCACGATGTCGGGGTCGCTCTGGATCCGCACGGTCACCTCGTGGTCACTTCGTTGCCCGCGCTGCATCAGGGGCTGGCTGAGCAGGGCGCACAGGTCGCACTCGAGCAGGTGCCGCGCTGCGTCGAGCTCGCGCTGGCGCCGGCGGTCCCCGATCGAGAGCGCGAACAGGACGGGGCGGCACCGCTCGGTGGGCGGCTCGGTGTCCTGCAGGGCGAGGAGGTACTCCACCCGCAACCGGGCCCGGCCGCGGTTGAGCTGCGCCGCCACGGCACCGGCGCTGAGCCCCAGCTCGGTGCCGAGCGAGCGGGTGTCCTGACCGGACACCTCGTGCGCCATCAGCGCGCGCCGCTCCCGGTCGGAGAGCCGCTGCAGCGCGGAGGCCACGGCCCGGCGCTCCTCCTGCTTGAGCAGGTCCTCGTCCGGGGCCTCGACCGGGACGAGGTCGACGACCCGGTGCTCGTTGCGCCGGTGCCGGTCCTGCTCCTTCCACATCGAGGCCACCACGTTGCGGGCGGTCACGATGGCGTACGCCTCGAGCATCCCCGGCTCCACGCGGTGGCGGGCCCCGAGCACCTTGACCAGCGTCTCCTGAACCAGGTCGTCGGCGGTCGAGGGGTTGCTCACCCGGGCGTGGACGATCCGCCGGACGATCGGGATCAGCGCGGCGACGTCGGATTCTGCGCCGGCCCCCGGCCAAGCCTCGACCGCCTCACTGGCGTTCATACGGGGCACCCTACGGTGTCGGCGGCACCGGCACGCACACCGCGGGCGGAAATTTCCGACCTCCAGGCTTATGCCTGGGGTGAGACCTCGTCACGTTCGGCGGCGGCCGCCTCGCGCGCCGCGGCCTCCTTCGCCGCGGGAGCGTAGACGTCCACGTACTCCTGGCCGGAGAGCTCCATGATCGCGTACATGACCTCGTCGGTGATCGAGCGCAGGATGAAGCGGTCCTCGACCATCCCCTCGTAGCGGGAGAAGTCGAGCGGGGTGCCGAAGCGGATGGTGGGGCTGACGATCTTGGTGATGATCCGGCCGGGCGGGGCGATCACGTCCGTGCCGATCACGGCGGTCGGGATCACCGGCACCTTGGCCAGCAGCGCCATCCGCGCCACGCCGGTCCGGCCCTTGTAGAGCCGCCCGTCGTGGCTGCGCGTGCCCTCGGGGTAGATCCCGAACAGCTCGCCGCGCTCCAGCACCTTCAGGCCCGCCCGCAGCGCGCCCTCGCTGGCCCGGCCACCGGTGCGGTCGATCGGCACCTGCCCCGTGCCCGCGAAGAAGCGCTTCTGCGCCCAGCCCTTGAGCCCGACGCCGGTGAAGTAGTCGGACTTGGCGACGAAGGTGACCCGGCGGTCGAGGGCCAGCGGCATGAAGAGCCAGTCGGCGAACGACAGGTGGTTGCTGGCCAGGATGGCGCCCCCGGTGCGGGGGACGTTCTCGACGCCCTCCTCCACCGGCCGGAAGACCTTGGTGATGGCCGGGCCGAGGAGGACGTTCTTCAGCAGCCAGTAGATCCCGCGGCCGTCACCGGGACGGCCACGCGCGACCTCCACCCGGCCGTCCGGGGACACCGAGACCAGCCGCTCGGGGCCGGTCGGATCGGCGGTCACGTCGTCGCGTCCGTGCCCACGGGCGGCACCGGGGCCGGGACCGGCGGCACCGGTCGTCCCTCGCCGGGCCGGGACAGCAC
>DASTIW010000045.1:0-186458 GCA_035717205.1 Propionibacteriaceae bacterium
CCCGAACTATCAGGTTCCGGTGCTGAAGATCGTGATCGGCGACGACGCCCCCGACGACAGCCAGATCCCGGCCAAGATGCGTGACCTGCCACCGCTGCCCAGCAACTGGCAGAGCATGCTGGACAACCGACTGATCTTCGAGGTGAAGCGGGGCAGTGCCGGTGGGGAGACCGAGTGGCTGATCAACGGCGTACCGTTCGACCCGGCCAAACCGGCCACCAGCTTGAAGAACCGGGCCGGTAAGACGCCGCTGGCCCGGCAGAAGAAGAACAGCTTCAACCTGTGGGAGATCCGCAACGGCGGCGGCGGCTGGGTCCACCCGTTCCACCTCCACATGGAGGAGCACCGCACCGTCATGCGCAACAACAAGGACGTCACGAAGGGGAACCCATCTCAGCCGGACGACATCTCCCGGGAGGACCTGGTCGCCTTGGACCCCAGCGAATCGGTGATCGTCTACCGAGGGTTCCGAGACTTCGTCGGACCCTACGTCGCGCACTGCCACAACCTCGCCCACGAGGACCACTCGATGATGTTCGGCTGGGAAATCGTTCCTTGACCAACCCCGCCATCCCTGACTGAGGGCTCCATGTCTGTTACCTCCACCACCGGCCACGACCTCCGCGCCCGGGGGCTCGGTCCTTCCGGCACCGTGCCGCGACCGACGGTCCCATGGTCAACCGTCATCTCGTTGGCCGTCGTCCTCGCCTTCGCCGACGGCTTCTGGCTCACGACTGTACGAGACGCCGTCGGGGCCGTCGAACGTACCCAGAAGCCCTTCACCAGTTTCTGGCACGAGTCCACCCTGATGCTCCCGGTCTTCGTGTTCGCCGTGCTGGCAGCGCTGACCGTGGCACTGCGTCGATTCGGGCCAGAACTCCGTCGGGCCCGGACAGTGATGATAACCGCGCTGCTCGTCGTCGCGGCAGCCACAGCCGTCGCGATCCTCGAGATGGGGGTCAGCTCGACATACGACTACTACCTGCAATCCAGGCAGCTGGCGATGATGAACTCGATGCACGGCATCTGTTCCCACGACTGCCTTGATCAGGCGCAGCACGCAACGCTGCTGGCGCACGTCCGGGCCGTGGGCTACACCAGCGCATTCGTGCTCGTCACCAATACCGTCCTGGTCTGCTGGATGGTGATGATGCGAGGTGGTCGCCTGAACGTCAGCAGGACCCCAACGCGTCGCCTCGGAGCCGACCTGGTCGCGTCGCCGCCAAACCGACCTCGCGTCGAAGGTTTACGCGTCCCGCTCATCGCGGGGCTACTGGGCAGCGCCGCCATCCACGCCATCACGGTGCCCGGGCAGCTGGCCTCATGGCCTGCTGGTGGAGCGTTTCTGGTTTTGCTCTGCGCAGCCCAAGTCGCTGCAGCCGCAACAATGATCATCCGACCGGGCCCCGGTCCGCTGATCGGTGCGAGCGTGGTGTCGATCGGACCACTGCTGTTGTGGTTGTGGTCGCGAACTCTCGGAATCCCCCTCGGGCCGGGCGCCGATACCCCCGCGGCGCCCGGGGTCTCCGACGTGGCCGCCTGCGCGCTGGAGATCGGTGCCCTGCTGGTCGCCGTGTTGCTGCTGAGCAAATCCGGAGCGCAGCGGCGACCAGCAGCCTCCCCACACGCAGGTGCCTTGGCGACAGTTGCGGTGATCGCGATCACCACCATCGGGCTGGCCGGCACGGCGTCGGGCTGGCTCGACATCCGCGGCGCCTCCGGCCAGCACTCAGTGATGGGAGGGCATCGCTGAGCCCTCGCACCGCCTCCCGCCGTCGATACGGCAGCCTGACCCCGTGGACACCCCCTGGCAGCTGGAGCTGCTGTCGGCGATCGAGGAACGGACCACTGAGACGGCCGACGTTGCCGAGCTCTGGGTACTGGGATCGGCGAGGCAGCCGGAGCTGCTGGATCAATGGAGCGATCTCGACATTGGCCTGGTGCTGACCGGACCGGTGCTCCTTCAGTCCCTGCTGCACGAGGAGGACCTGGTCTGGGCGGTCGATCATCAGGCTGGGCAGCCGCGCTCAACCGCTCGGGTGGTGTTGGCCGACGGCCGTCGCCTGGATGTCGTCGTCTCGGTCGGGGCCGATCTGGACCGGTCCGGCGGGCGTTGCGTGTGGACGAGCAGCGGGTCGGTGCAGCCGGGTGGCGGGCGCTCGTTGTCGAGCCGCCGACTGACCCGGCCGCAGGCGAGGCTCGGTTCGTTGCCGCGCTGGCCCTGGTCAAGTATGGCCGAGGCGACCGATTGATCGCCTCCCATCTGACCCTCGAGCTTGCCCAGCTGTGTCTGGTGCAGGCCATGTTGCTTCGAGACGCCGATGAGGGAACCGCTTCGCATCGCTCCGGCACGTACCGAGACGAGCTCGCGACCGAGGTGTGGGCGGCGCTTGAGGAAAGGGTGGCTCCACTGGGGTTTGAACGCCTCAGCCGGCTGGCGGCACAGTTCGATCGGCTCCATGGCGAGCTCGATCCTGGCTACGTGTCGAACTGGTCAGGCTTTCGCGCACTTGGCCGCATGCTCGGTTCTGGCACCGCGCACGCGGGCTGAGCCTCAGCGCGGCTGGCGCCAAGGTTGGTTGGCTATGCTCCTCAGGCGGACACGAGCAGCGGGCGGTTCGAACGCTGCCATCGGGGAACTAGTCCGCTGCAGCCTGGAAGACACTCTCCGTTGGCACCTGCCTAACGGCATCCCGGAAAGGGGTACGCATGAGCGGTAACGCGACCTATCGGCACAGCAACACCAGCATCCTGTCCGTATGCGCGGTGGAGGCCCCGATCGTGATGACGTCAGCCGAGTTCGACCAACGGCTGAGCAGGACCTACGAGCGGGTCGGCATGCGCAGCGGGATGCTGGAGGAGCTGGCCGGAGTTCGCGAACGCCGCTGGTGGCCGACCGATCTGAGCTTCACCGACGCGGCCGCTATGGCCGGCGCCAAGGCACTGGCCGAGGCCGGTGTCGACCCGTCCCAGGTCGGGCTGATGATCAACTCCTCGGTGTCGCGCGCATATCTCGAGCCGTCGTCGGCGGTGGCCGTCCATCACCAGCTGGGGCTGCCCACGAGCTGCTTGAACTTCGACCTGGCGAACGCCTGCCTGGGCTTCGTCAACGCCATCCAGCTGGCGGGCACGCTGATCGACGCGGGCCAGGCCGAGTACGCGCTCATCGTGGATGCTGAGGGGTCCCGCTACACCCAGGAGATCACGCTGGATCGGCTGGCAGCCGACGACGCGACCGCCGAGGACGTGAGGTCGCAGTTCGCCACCTTGACGTTGGGCTCGGGGGCCGCTGCGATGGTGGTCGGACGGGCTGACCGCCACCCTGAGGGCCACCGCGTCGTGGGCGGCGTCAGTCGGGCCGGTACGGAGCATCACGACCTCTGCGTCGGAAACTTGGACAGGATGCGCACCGACACCAAGCAGCTGTTCACCGCCGGGCTTGCCCTCGCGCTCGACACCTGGAAGGACGCCGAGGCCGACTTCGACTGGGACGCCGTCGACTGCTTCATCGCCCACCAGACGTCCCTGGTCCACATTCGGGCCCTCTGCACCGCCCTCGGGGTGGAGCAGGAGCGCTTCCCGCTCACCCTTCCTACGTTCGGCAACATCGGCCCCGCTGCGGTGCCGTTCACCTTGGCGCGACAGGTGGACGCCCTTCAGTCGGATGACCAGGTGGTACTGATCGGCATCGGCTCGGGACTGAACACCTCATTCGCCGAGATCACCTGGTGACGAAGGCGCCCCATCCGTTCGGCGGGAGTGCGGAGTCCTTCCCGGGCCTGGATCCGGCTTGGTCGAGGAACGTCAGCGCCAGCGACGCGGAAGGCGTTCCGCGAACCTGGCACCTGCTCGACAGCGGGGCGGAGCCGACACAGGGAACGCTGCTATGCGTGCATGGCAACCCCACCTGGTCCTACCTGTGGCGCCGGTTTCTCACGGCCGCACCAGCCGGCTGGCGGGTGATCGCAGTCGACCAGCTCGGCATGGGCTGGTCAGAGCGTCTGGAGCGACCGCGGACGCTCAGTCAGCGGATCGACGACCTCTCCGCATTGACCGAGGTTCTCGGCGTGCACGGGCCGGTGATAACGGCGGCGCACGACTGGGGTGGACCCGTGTCCCTCGGCTGGGCGCTCGCGCATCGCAGCCAGCTCGCCGGCGTGGTGCTGGCGAACACGGCGGTCAGCCACCCGGTCGACGTCGCGCCCCCGGCACTGATCCGGATCGCGCGGACACCTGCGCTGCGGACCGCCGTCTGCGTCACCAGCCCAACCTTTGTCCGCGCCACCGCCGAGCTCTCGCGCCCCCCGCTGCCCGCAGGAGTCCGCCGGGCGCTGGCCGCCCCGTACGGGAGCGCCGAGCGTCGGTGGAGCGTGGGGGACTTCGTGGCCGACATCCCGCTAGAACCCGATCACCCGACCCGGCCGAGGCTGGAGGCCATCGCGGATGGGCTGAGTGACCTGCGGGATGTGCCCGCGCTGCTGCTCTGGGGCCCGCGTGATCCGGTCTTCACGCAGCGATACCTGCACGACCTGATTGACCGGCTCCCGCACGCAGACGTCCATCGCTACGCCGAAGCCTCCCACCTGGTGACCGAAGACGTCCCCGAGACGGCCGAGCACACCTGGCGGTGGATCGAGGACACCCTCGGCGCACCGGCAGGCCAGGACGGCGGCGAGACTGCGTCCGGCGAGCCGCGCCAGCCGCCGTCCCATGGCACCACCCGGCGGCCATGGGCGGCATTGGATGCACGCACAGGAGATCCCGCGGTCGCCGTCGTCGCAATGGTGGGAGGTCGTCCTCGGCAGGTCTCCTTCGACGCATTGCAGCGTCGGGTTCGCCAGCTGGCGGCCGGACTTGCCGCCATCGGTGTCAGGGCGGGCGACCGGGTTGCGCTGCTCGTACCGCCGGGCGTCGACCTCACCACTGCGGTCTACGCCTGCTGGCGGATCGGCGCCGTGATCGTGGTCGCCGACGCCGGACTGGGCCTCGCACCCATGGGTCGCGCACTTCGAGGGGCCGGGCCGGACCTCGTGCTGGGAGTGGCGAAGGGTCTTACCGCTGCTGCCGTCCTGCAGATCCCGGGTCGGCGAGTCCTGGTGGGGTCGGCTCCGAGCCCCGTTCGCGCCGCGCTGGGGAGTGAGTACACCCTGGAGCGGCTGATCGAGCTAGGGCGGGACCGCGAGCTGCCGCGCGAGCCGGACATCGAGGCCGACAGCGCGGTGCTGTTCACATCGGGAGCGACGGGTCCGGCGAAGGGCGTGGTGTACCGGCTGCACCAGCTGCAGGCACAGCTGGAGCTCGTCGGACTCGCGTGTGGCATCGGCTCCGACGACCGTCTGGTCGCCGCCTTCGCGCCCTTTGCGCTCTACGGTCCGGCGCTGGGAATCGGCGCCGCCGTACCGGACATGGATGTCACCGCGCCTGGCACACTGACTGCTCAGGCACTCGCCGACGCCGTCGCCGCGATTGATGCCACGGTGGTCTTCGCCTCCCCGGCTGCGCTGCGCAATGTGTGCGCGACCCAGCAGTCTCTGACCACGGTCCAGCGGGCCGCCCTTGGCGGAGTCCGTCGGGTGATGTCGGCCGGCGCGCCCGTGCCGATCGCGCTGCTGCGTGACACCCGGCGGTTAATGCCTGCGGCGGAGCTGCACACCCCGTACGGCATGACCGAAGCCCTGCCGGTCGCAGACGTGTCGTTGACGGAGCTGGAGGCCGCGGGTCACGGGAACGGCGTCTGTGTCGGGCGCCCCTTGCCCGGGGTCGGCATCTCGGTGGCTCCGCTGGATGGGCTCGGTCGCCCGGCCGATGAGGTCACCATGGAGCCGGGTGTCACCGGTGAGCTGTGCGTGTCCGGCGCTCATATCAAGGACCGTTACGACCGGCTCTGGGTCACCGAGCAGGAGAGCGCCCGAACGGCTGGATGGCACCGTACGGGTGATGTCGGGCATGTCGACGAGCAGGGGCGCTGGTGGGTCGAAGGACGCCTGGTGCACGTGGTCACGACCGCAGCCGGTCCCGTCACGCCGGTCGGCATCGAGCAGCGCATGGAGCAACTGGACACGGTCACGGCCGCCGCCGTTGTCGGCGTCGGTCCTGCTGGCACCCAGCAGGTGGTCGCCGTGGTGGTGCCGACGTCCCCGACGGCTCCCAGGGGGGTGCCTCAGCTGCGCAGCCGATCACGGGACGTCCTCGCAGATCCCGCGCTTACCGGCGCCGTCCGGTCGGCGGCCGGAACTCCGCTCGCGGCGGTGCTCACCGTGACCAGTCTTCCGGTGGATATCCGGCACGCCTCCAAGGTCGACCGCAGCCGGTTGGCACGGTGGGCCGAAGAGGTGCTGGCCGGGCGGCGGGTCCGCAAGCCGTGAGGGTCCTGGTCACCGGTGCCAGCGGTCTGCTGGGTGGTGGTCTGGCCCGGGCGCTGGCCGAGCGCGGGGACGACGTAACCGTGCTGCAGCGGCGGGCAGCGGGTCTGAAGCTGCGCGAGATTCGCGGCGATGTGGCGGATCCTGCCCCGGTCGGGACGGCCGTCGCCGGTCAGGATGCGGTGATTCATCTGGCCGCCAAGGTGAACGTCGTCGGACCCTGGGCGGAGTACGAGCGGGCCAACATCTTGGGGACCACGACGATCGTCCAAGCCTGCCGGCGGGCCGGCGTACGCCGGCTCGTGCACGTCTCCTCCCCTTCGGTGGCCAACGCCGGTATGTCACTGGTCGGTGTCGGCGCCGAGCCGGCCGACCCGTACCGCGCCCGGGGACCGTACGCGCGCAGCAAGGCGGCCGCCGAGCTGATCGCCCTGGGCGCGGACTCCGCATCACTTCGAGTTGTCGCGATACGACCACACCTGGTCTGGGGGCCACATGACACCCAGTTGACCACCCGAATCGTCAGTCGCGCCCGCGCCGGGCGGCTGCCACTGATCGGATCGGGGAGCGCGCTGGTGGACACCACGTATGTCGACAACGCCGTCGAGGCGCTGATGGCGGCGCTGGACCGCTGTGAGCACGCGCACGGCCAAGCGCTGGTCGTTTCCAATGGTGAGCCGCGGCCGATCGGTGACATCCTGGCGTCAATCTGCGCCGCAGCGGGCGTCGATCCGCCGAGCCGTCGGATACCCCGCCGACTGGCGACGGTCGCTGGCACGGTCGCCGAGGCCGTCTGGCCGCTGCGGAACCTGCTGGAGCCGGGGTCTGCCTCGACGGATCCGCCGCTCACCCGGTTCCTGGTCGAGCAGCTCTCCAGCGCGCACTGGTTCGACCAGCGCCACACTCGCGAAGTCCTGCAGTGGGCCCCCCGGGTCGGTATCGAGGAGGGCATGCTCAAGCTGGCCCGCTGGTACGCCGCTGGTTCAGCCTGCTCATCCGAGCGGCTGAGTTGCCGCGACTTTCCACCGAAACTGCCCGGGCTCGCTGCTGAACCCGGCCAGCAGGCGCCCGCTACCCGGCAGTGATACGGCTCAATCCGCGGAGACGCTCGATTTCGCGGACAGCGCAAGAGCCGAAACCCTCGATCTGCCACCGTCCACCGTGGCGGGAATTCGCAACTGGTCCACCACGAAATGCAGCAGACGAGAGATCAACGTCTGCTTGGAGTGCCGCGCACGATACTCGTGACCCTCGCCGGGCAGCTCTAGATACTCCACCGGTTTCTCCAGCGCCGTGAGCGCTGCCACGATCTGCCTCGCCTCGCCGATGGGCACGTTGGTGTCATGCTCGCCGTGGACCACCAGCAGTGGCGCCGTGATGGCATCCGCCTTGTGCAGCGGCGACAGATCCTCCAGCAGCGCACGGTCATGCTCTGGGTGTCCGTACTTGGTGACCGCCGCCTCCGCAATCCATGGCTCGGTGTCGCGATAGAACGTGAGCAGGTCCGACATCCCACAGATGTCGATGCCGGCTGCGAAGAGTCCCGGGAAGCGGACCAGAGCCGCCAGCGTCAGGTAACCGCCGTAGGACCGACCCGACACCGCAATCTGACCGGGTCGGGCGACTCCGGACTGCACCACGTGGTCCACGCAGGAGCCGACGTCGGCGATCGCGTTGTAGCGGCCGTTGCGGTCATCGAGGTGGGCGAACTGTCGGCCATAGCCAGTCGACCCCCGGACGTTCGGCGCGAATACCGACACGCCGGCCGCGACCAGCGCCTGATGCTGCGGGCTGAAGGTCGGCCGCTCCTGTGCTTCGGGACCTCCGTGGAAGCTCAGCAGCGCCGGTCCGGCCGCTGAGGCGCCCGGGGGCCGGTAGAGCCAGCCGGTCAGGGGTAGCCCGTCGTAGGCGGAGAACCTCTCCAGGGTCGGTTCCACCAGACCGTCTGGGATGGAGCTCGGCGCGACATCGATCGGGCTCCAGGTCAGCGATCGGGTGTCCAGACGCCACAGCCCGGGCGGGTTGAGCGGACCCTCCACACTGAGCACGGCGGAGCGGCCGTTTCGCGCCAGCACACAGCCGGTGATCACCGCGCCCGGCAGATCCGGGACGGCCTCGCGGTTCCCGGTGACGGTGTCGAACAGCTCCAGCTCGCTGCGACCGGCCACGTTCCAGACCAGGGTGAGCAGGCTGCCCGAGTCGTCGGCGTCGATGCGTTCGAGCTCGGCGTCGCGGCGAGAGGCCAGGATGCCCACTGTGCCTCGGCTGCCGTCCGGGTTGAGGTCCACCCCGGCAAGGACGGCGCGCGGCTGACCTGCGTCGGTCACCAGGTAGGCGGTCAGCTGTTCGGGATGAGCCGACCACGCGGCCGGCCGCAGCAAACCGCTCTCCGTCGAACCGGTATGCGGGTACGGGAGCAGCTGGTGATCCTGGTCCGCCGCCCGTTCCAACGTCACGCAGTAGTGCCGCCCGCGCCGCCCGCCGCGCAGCAGCGCGAAGCGCTCGTCGGCCGAGAGGTCCAGCACCTCCACCAGGCCTCCCTCAGCGACCCGCTCCCGCTCGCCCGTTCGTGGGTCCACCAGGTCGCACCGGCTGATGGTGCTCACGCTGGCCCGGGGAACCAGGACCACCAGCTGATGGCCGGTGCGGGACCAGGGCCCCAGGGCGGCGTGCTCGTACGCGCTGCCGGCCACCTGGCGCGCCCCCGACCCGTCCGGGCGGGCGACCCAGACGTGCGTCCGGACGCCGCCCTCCGGAGCGACCGTGCAGGCCAGCCACTCCCCGTCCGCCGACCAGGAAACCGAGGTGACGGGGTCATCGGAGATCTCGATCACCCGGGCCCGGGACGGCGCGCCGTCCGGCACCGGGCTGACGTCGCAGACCCACAGCTCGGGCTGGCCGCGGCGGTCGCTGACGAAGGCGACCTGGCTGCCGTCGGCCGAGATCGTCGGCGCCCAGCTGCTCCACGCGCCGACCAGGTCTGCGATGAAACCCTCCAGCATGTCAGCGGATTCCCATCTTCTGCAGCCACATCTCCAGCAGCCCCAGCTGCCATAAGGCGTTGGACCCCAACGTGGTACGAGTGGTGTTCGGGTCCGCCAGCATCTCCTGCACCGCGTCGTCGGCGAACAGACCGCGCCGGCGTGCCGCCGGGTCGGACAAGGCGTCCCGGACGCGATCGAGGTACGGGCCGCCGAGCTGGCGGATGGCAGGCACCGGGAAGCTGCCTTTCGTCCGGTCGATCACCTCGTCTGGCACCACCCCACGGCTGGCCCGCTTGAGCACGCCCTTGCCGCCGTCAGCCAGCTTCAGCTTCGGCGGTATCCGCCCAGCGAGCTCGACGAACTCATGGTCCAGGAACGGGACCCGCGCCTCCAGCCCCCAGGCCATGGTCATGTTGTCCAGGCGCTTGACCGGGTCGTCCACAAGCATGATCGTGGTGTCGTTTCGCAGCGCGGCGTCGACGGAGGTCTCCGCGCCAGGAAGTTGGAAGTGGTCGGCGATGAAGTCCAGCGGCGCGTCGTGGTCGACCAGCCAGTCGGGGCTGAGCAGCCGCCGCAGCTCGGCGTCGCGGCGGTCGAAGAAGACCCGGGCGTACGCCTCCACGGCACTCGACCGTGGTACGTCCACCAGGGGTGGGTACCAGTCGTACCCGGCCAGCACCTCATCCGCGCCTTGCCCGGACTGCACCACCTTGACATGGCGGGACACCTCCTGGCTCAGCAGGTAGAAGGCCACGCAGTCGTGACTCACCATGGGCTCGCTCATCGCCTCGATCGCGGAGTCGATGGCCGGCAGCAGGCGACGGCTGTCGATCTCGATTCGGTGATGGGTGGTGTCGAAGTGCTCCGCCACCAGGCCGGAGTATGCGAACTCCTCCCCGGACTCGCCGCCAACCCCCTCGAAGCCGATGCTGAAGGTGTTCAGGTGGTCCTGCCCGGACTCCGCCAGCAGGGCAACCACCAGGCTGGAGTCAATGCCGCCCGACAACAGCACGCCGACGGGCACGTCCGCGACCATTCGGCGTTGGACCGCGGTCCGGAGGCTGTCCAGCAGGGTGTTCTGCCAGTCGTGCTCGCTCATCTGGGCGTCTGCCGGGTCGCGACAAAACTGAGGCGTCCAGTAGTGGAAGTCCGTGCAGCGGCCATCCGGTTCCACGGTGCGTACGGTGGCCGGCGGCAGCTTCCGTACGCCGTTGAGGATGGTCCGTGGTGCCGGCACCACCGAGTGGAAGGTCATGTAGTGGGCCAGCGCGACCTTGTCAATGGAGGTGTCGGTCCCGCCGGCCGCCAGCAAGGCCGGCAGGGTGGAGGCGAACCGCAGCCGTTCGCGGGTCTGGTCGAGATAGAGGGGCTTGATCCCCAGCCTGTCCCGACCCAGGATCATCCGGCCGGTGTCCCGCTCGGCGATAGCGAACGCGAACATGCCGAGGAACCTCTCCACGCAGCGGACGCCCCACTCCAGGTATCCCCGCAGCACCACCTCGGTGTCGGAGGTGGAGAAGAACCGGTGCCCGCGACGGGTCAGCTGGTCGCGCAGGTCCTGGTAGTTGTAGATGCAGCCGTTGAAGACGATGCTCATGCCACGGGCCGAGTCGACCATGGGCTGCGACCCGGCCTTGCTGAGGTCGATGATGGACAGCCGGCGGTGCCCCAGCGCTACCGGCCCGTTTGCCCAGACGCCGCTGCCGTCGGGTCCACGTGCCGCCAGTCGGCTGCAGCCGCAGTCGATTGCCGCCACGTCGGCCGGGCGCCCGTCGAAGCGGATCTCACCAGCTAGCCCGCACATCGGGTCTCCCCTCGGTCGGTGTCGACAATGCCGGAGTCCGATCAGTTGTCCGCGGGTGGGTCGGCCAGGATCCAGGTGTCCTTGGCTCCACCCCCGCGGGACGAGTTGACCATCATGCTTTTCGCCGGCGCCACCCGGGTCAGCCCGAGATCGGCAACCGCGACCTCGCCCTCGCCCGTACCGGTCAGGTAGACGAACGCGCGGAGGTCCACATGCCGTGGACGCATCCCCTCGGCGGTCAGGGTGGGATGGGTGGACAGGTTGACCGTCTCCTGGGCGATCCAGCGTCCGGGCTGGTCGAGAATCTCCTGCTTGCGCTGCTGGAGCTCTGCCGCCGACGCATGTGGGCCGATGAGTACCCCACCACCCCCGTAGCTGTCGACCGGCTTGGTGACCAGCTTGTCGAGCCGCTCGAGCACCGAGGTCCGTTCGTTCGGGTCGGCGCAGCGGTACGTCGGTGTGGGATCCAGCAGTGGTCGTTCGCCGAGGTAGTACGCGATCAGATCCGGCACGTTGCAGTACATCGCCTTATCGTCGGCGACGCCGTTGCCCGGCGGGTTGGCGAGGCTGACCGACCCGCGTGCGGCGGACTGCAGCAGCTGGGCACCGATCGGGCTCCCATCCGGCGCGGTCAGATCGGCCAGCTCCACGTCGAGGCGAAGGTAGACCACGTCAACGCGTCGGCCGAGAACCGTCACGACCGGACCGTGGACCTCGATATCGGCGGGCTGGGCGAGCAGCAGCCCAGCCCTTTCGGCCAGCAGGCGGTGCTCGAACCACGCTGAGTTGCCGGCTCCGTCGGAAAGCAGCGCCATCACCGGGTTCTGCACCGCCGACAGTGCCGACAGGGTTCGACGCAGCAGTGCCGGCGCGGTGTGGGAGGGCAGCAGGTCCGGTGGCCGGGGCAGGTCGGGCATCACCGCGTCCATCAGCTGTCGGGCGGCCATGGCATAGCCGACCCCGGAGGGCACCCGGGCGTTGTCCTCCAGCACCCGCCAGCCGGCCGACTCGTCGCGGACCAGGTCGAACCCGATGATCGGCGCGTGCACGGTGCCTCGCGGCAGCAGCCGAGCCTCCTGGCGCCAGCCCGTGCACTCGTAGACGGCAGCCGCCGGGAGGACCCCGTCGCGAACGACCTCGCCGGCACTGTAGACGTCCTGCAGGAACATCTCCAGGGTGCGGGCCCGCTGGATCAGGCCGGCCTTCAGCGTGCGCCATTCGTGGGCCGATATCAGCCGGGGCACCAGGTCGACCTGGAACGGCCGCTGGTCGGTGTTCACGCCGAAGGTCATTCCGGCGCCGGACAGCCAGCGGTTCCGCTCGTCGGTCCGGTCGACCAGCATCACCGAGCCGATGCTCTCCAGACCCTTGATCACCTCACGGTAAAGGGGCCGCACCGCGCCGGACGGGGTGAACGCCTCGTCGCCGGTGGTCGTGGGGTACCCGCTGTGGTGGGGCACGGACTGCCGGGGCGATTGGCTGGAGTCGTCCTGGGTCTCGGCCACCACCTGCAACACGACGTCGGCCAGCCGTCCTCGCTCGGCCAGCGCAGCACGCTGACGGTCCGCTGAGTTGCCGCGCTCTAGGCACTGCTCGAGCAGGTTCGAGACGACGTGGTAGTCCCCCAGCTGCTCCAGCCGTGGCCGGAGCCGGGCCAGCAGTGAGCGGATGACCTCGCCGGCGGGACGTGGCTGCGGGTGCACCTGGTGGTCGAGCAGCCGGCCGGTCAGCCCGCTGCGTGCCGCCCGCCAGACGGCTGCGCGCTGCAGGGGAAGGGCCGGGGTGGACGGCGGGTCGCCGGCCTTCTCCGCGGCGATGGCATCGGCGACGAGCGCCCGGAACAGTCCCGCAACCATGATCGTGTCGTCCACCAGCGGGATGGCGTCGCAGATGCGCAGTTCCAGCGTGGGCACATGGGACGACGGTCGGAGGTCGAAGTAGGCCATCTTGGCGTCGGTGATCACTCCGGAGGCGATCAGGTCCGACAGCAGCTCGTCGTACTCGGCGGCGGAGCCGATCGGTCCGGTGGCACCTGCCGTCGGCCAGCGCTGCCAGATGATCGAACGGATACTGGCGTACCCGGTGTCGGAGCCGTGCCACAGTGGCGAGCTGGCTGACAGTGCCAGCAGACTGGGGATGTCCCGGCTCAACCGCTGGATCACCCGGACGGCCAGGTCGCGGTCGTCGATGCCGACATGAAACTGCGTCCCGCAGATGAGCTGCTCGTCCACCAGCAGCCGGTAGTCCTCCTGCATCCGAGCGAACCGCCCGTTGCTGGTGAGCTCGAAGTCACCCGCCGTGGACAGCGGCACGGTGCCGACCGCGGCAATCCCGATTCCCTCGCTGGAGGCCACCGCGACCAGCTCACCGCGGTGGGCAACCAGGTCGGCTCGGAGATCGTGGAGACTGTCACAAACCGCTGTGTTGACCTCCACGGTCGTCCGCTGGAGCTCGGAGGAGAAATGCTCACGGGAGAGCTGGGCGAGCAGCGCGGGCGCCCGGCCGGCGAGCCGGAAGGTGGACATGTCGATGAGGTGCAGCTCTTCCTCGACACCGAGTGTGAGCTCTGTTGCCATACCTGATCGTAGGAACACTTTGTTACGTGCGCATGTCGCTTCAGAGAACCGAGGGTCGAAAGCCACAGTTGGCTATGCACTCTTGTCAGCGCGCGCCGACACGACGATGCTTCGATCATGGCGAAGAAAAAAACGGCAAAAGGGCTGACCAACGCACTTGACCACGCCCGTGCCGTACCGATCGGTGACTATGGGTTTCTCAGCGACGGCGAGGTGTCGGCCCTGGTGGCGCCCGGAGGGTCGATTGACTGGATGTGCATCCCACGCTTCGACTCGCCGAGCGTTTTCGGCGGGATCTTGGGGCGGCATGCCGGCTCCTTCCGCATCGCGCCGGCCGATGTCACCGTGCCGATGGACCACCGCTACCTGCCCGGGACGATGATCCTGGAGACCAGTTGGGGCACATCCACCGGTTGGATCATCGTTCGAGACGCTCTGATCCTCGGTCCGTGGAGGCATGAGACGGACCGATCGCGCACGCATCGGCGGACGCCGAACGACTACGACGCCGAGCACATTCTGCTCCGCACCATCCGCTGCGTCTCGGGCGAGGTGCAGACGGTGATTGACTGCGAGCCGGTGCTGAACTACGGGCAGAGGCCGGTGTCGTGGACCTACAGCGACCAGGGCTATCACCAGGGGGTGGCGACAGCGGACGGGTCGGAGCTCTCGCTGACCTTGACGACGGACCTGCGTCTCGGGTTCGAGGGCGGGCAGGCCAGCGCGCGAACGCTCCTGAAGGAGGGGGACCGCCGCTACATCGCCTTGTCGTGGGGCAGCAAGGCGCCGCCGATGGACTTCGCCGAGGCGTACGCGCGGCAGGTGTGGACCGCTCACCACTGGCAGCACTGGCTGGCCCGCGGCCAGTTCCCTGACCATCCCTGGCGCAGCTACCTCCAGCGCAGCGCGCTCACCCTCAAGGGACTGACGTACGTCCCGACCGGCGCCATCTGCGCCGCGGGATCGACCTCGCTCCCAGAGACTCCCGGCGGGGAACGCAACTACGACTACCGCTTCAGCTGGATTCGCGACGCCACGTTCGCGCTCTGGGGCATGTACTCGCTCGGCTTCGACTGGGAGGCGATCGACTTCTTCGCGTTCATCGCCGACCTGGCCGAACAGGATGAGGACCTCCAGATCATGTACGGCATCGGCGGTGAGCGGAATCTGGAGGAGCACGTGCTCGACCACCTGCCGGGCTATGCCAACTCGCGGCCGGTCCGGATCGGCAATGCCGCCTACGCCCAACAGCAGCACGACGTGTGGGGTGCCCTGCTGGACTCGGTGTACCTCCATTCCAAGGCTGCGGATCACCTGGACGGCCGGATCTGGCCGATTCTGGACAAGCAGGTCAACCAGGCCCTGAAGCACTGGCGAGAGCCGGACGCCGGGATCTGGGAGGTCCGCGGGGAGCTGAAGCACTTCACCTCGTCCAAGATCATGTGCTGGGTAGCAGTCGATCGTGGCGCTCGACTTGCCCGACTCGGCGGCGAGGACGCGAAGGCGGCCGAGTGGGACCTGGCAGCGGAGGAGATCAAGGCTGACATCCTCGCCAACGGAGTGGACGACCGAGGCGTCTTGACGCAGTACTACGGGACGAAGGCCCTGGACGCCTCGCTGCTGCTTGCGCCGTTGGTCAGGTTCCTGCCTGCGGACGACCCGCGCATCCGGGCGACGGTGCTGGCGATTGCCGACGAGTTGACAGTCCATGGCCTCGTATTGCGTTATCGGGTGGAGGAGACCGACGACGGTTTCACCGGGGAGGAAGGAAGCTTCACCATCTGTTCGTTCTGGCTGGTCTCCGCACTCTGTGAGATCGGCGAGTACCACCGGGCTCGAAAGCTCTGCGCGAAGCTTTTGTCCTTCTCCGGTCCGCTCGAGCTGTACGGGGAGGAGCTGGACCCGCAGACGGGGCAGCATCTGGGCAACTTCCCCCAGGCCTTCACCCATCTGGCCTTGATCAACGCCGTGCTACACGTGATCAAGCTTGAAGGTCGTCAGCAGCAAGGCGGCGGGCCCGCCGGGTCGTGGGCCGGCTCGATGGACAAGGAGTAATCTCCTGCGCCGCTTCTCGACGCCCTCGCACACGTTGAACGCTCCCGCACACCATGCAAGGTGTGCGGGAGCTTCGATGGTGTGCGGCTGCCACCCGGTGGCCTTCGGCAGATCGCCGGTGCGGACGCGACGGGTCTGGAGCGTCAGGGCACCATTGAACCCACGATGACTCTGACCAAGCTGATCCCCGCCGACCCCGATCCGGACTCGATCTTCGAGATCTTCACGGACTGGGCGACCGGGCGCGGACTGACGCCGTACCCGGCGCAGGTCGAGGCGCTGATCGAGATCGTGTCCGGGTCCAACGTGATCTTGTCCACGCCAACGGGGTCGGGCAAGAGTCTAGTGGCGACCGGGCTGCAGTTCGCCACGCTGGCGGCGGGCGGCCGCACGTTCTACACCGCTCCTATCAAGGCGCTGGTCTCGGAGAAGTTCTTCGCGGCCGTGGAGATCTTCGGCAGCGATCACGTCGGGATGATGACCGGTGATGCCAGCGTCAACTCCAGCGCACCGATCATCTGCTGCACAGCGGAGATCCTGGCCAACATCGCGTTGCGGGAAGGCCGAGACGCCGACGTCGCATCGGTGGTGATGGACGAGTTCCACTACTACGCCGACCCGGAGCGCGGCTGGGCCTGGCAGGTTCCACTGCTGGAGCTGCCGCGAGCCCAGTTCGTGCTGATGTCGGCAACCTTGGGCAATGTGGAGCGGTTCGAGCGCGACCTCACTCGACGAACGGGGCGGCCGACCGCGGTGGTGAGCTCGATCGACCGCCCGGTGCCACTGCACTACGAGTACGTCACCACCGCGATGCACGAGACCATCGAGGAGCGGCTGGCCACCCACCAGGCGCCCATCTACGTGGTGTACTTCAGCCGGGCAGCCGCGATCGAGCAGGCACAGGCGTTGACCAGCCTGAAGGTCTGTACTCGGGAGGAGAAGGACCAGATTGCCGACCTCATCGGCGGTTTCCGGTTCACCGCTGGCTTCGGGAAGACCTTGTCCCGGCTGGTACGCAACGGCATCGGGGTGCACCACGCCGGCATGCTGCCGAAGTACCGCCGGCTGGTCGAGCTGCTCGCCCAGGCCGGCCTGCTCAAGATCATCTGCGGCACCGACACCCTCGGCGTCGGCATCAACGTGCCCATCCGTACCGTCTTGCTGACCTCGCTCAGCAAGTACGACGGTGTCCGACCGCGGCTGCTGACGGCGCGCGAGTTCCACCAGATCGGCGGCCGCGCCGGACGGGCCGGCTTCGATGCCTCCGGCACGGTCGTGGTCCAAGCCCCCGACCACGTAGTGGCAAATGAGAAGGCCTTGGCGAAGGCCGGCGACGACCCGAAGAAGCGGCGTCGGGTCGTCCGCAAGCGGCCGCCCGAGGGTGTCGTCGGCTACGGGCAGCCGACCTTTGACCGACTCGTCACCGCCGAGCCCGAGCCGCTGACGTCCAGCTTTGCCGTCAGCCACTCGATGCTGCTCAACGTGATCAATCGACCGGGCGACTGCTATGCCGCGATGCGCCACCTGCTCACCGACAACGACGAGCCACCCGAGCGCCGCCGCGCCCACGTTGCCCGGGCGGTGGCGATCTATCGTGGACTGCTCGGCGCCGGCGTTGTGGAGCAGATGGCCGCTCCCGACCTCCAGGGCCGGCGAGCCCGCTTGACGGTGGACCTGCAGCCGGACTTCGCCTTGAATCAGCCGCTGTCACCGTTCGCACTGGCAGCCCTCGATCTGCTGGATATGGCGTCCGACAGCTACGCCCTGGACGTGGTGTCGGTGATCGAGTCGTCGCTGGAGGACCCGCGTACCGTGTTGAGCGCGCAGCGGTCCAAGGCGCGAGGCGAGGCCGTCGAGGCGATGAAGGCCGAAGGCATGGACTACGAGGAGCGGATGGAGCTGCTCGAGGACGTCACCTATCCCAGGCCCCTGGAGGCCTTGCTGACGACCGCGTTCGAGGCGTACGCCAAGGGCCATCCGTGGATCAAGGACCACGCGCTGTCGCCGAAGTCGGTGGCTCGGGACCTGTCGGAGAGGGCCATGACCTTCACCGAGTACGTCAGCTTCTACGGGCTGGCCCGTTCAGAGGGTCTGGTCCTGCGCTATCTCGCCGACGCCTACAAGGCACTGCGGCAGACAGTTCCCGACAGCGTGCGGACCGAGGAGCTCACCGACCTGACGGTGTGGCTGGGCGAGCTCGTACGACAGGTCGACTCCAGTCTGCTGGACGAGTGGGAGCGGCTCCGCAACCCCGACGAGCCCGTGGTCGCCGCGCCGCTGGATGAACGTCCTCCGCCGGTGACCGGCAACGCCCGGGCCTTCCGCGTGCTGGTCCGCAACGCGCTGTTCCGCCGGGTCGAACTGGCGGCCCGTCGCGGTTGGGCAGAGTTGGGCGAGCTCGACGCCGACTTCGGCTGGGATGGCGCGGCCTGGGCTGACGCGCTGGCGCCGTACTTCGCCGAACACTCCAGCATCCTGACCGGCGCTGACGCCCGCGGGCCGTCGATGTTGATCATCGACGAGCAGCCGGATCGGTGGCTGGTCCGGCAGATCATCGACGATCCCGCCGGTGACCATGACTGGGGCATCAGTGCGGTGGTCGACCTCGCCCGCAGTGATGAGGAGGGGATCGCGGTGGTCGAGATCGTCTCCGTCGGGCAGCTGTGAGCTGATCGTGGACTTCGTCGACGGTCTACCGTTTCCGCTGGCCGTGACGGTGCTGTTCGTGATCGTCTTCCTCCGCGCCAACGCGACCTACTGGGCCGGTCGCGCCGCCCACGCGGGCGCCGGAAGGACCCGAGCGCGCCGGCTGCTGCACTCCGACGCCTTCGCCACCGCGCAGCGGCTGGTCGACAGATGGGGCGCGCCGGTGATCAGCTTCTCCTTCCTCACCATTGGCTTCCAGACCGTGGTCAACCTGGCGGCAGGGGTCACCCGCATGCCGCTGCGCCACTACCTACCGGCTGTCACTGTTGGCTGCACGTTGTGGGCCTTCATCTACGCGACCGTAGGTTTCGTCACACTGGAGGCGCTGCGCCGGCTGTACCTGATCTCGCCTGCCGCCGCGATCGCCGCCATCGTGCTGCTGGTGGCGGCGCTGGCCAGCTTCGTCGTCGTCCAGCTCCGGGCCTCGAGGGCTCCGTCACGGTAGCGGGTCAATCCAATCTTCCCGGACGGCCGCTACCGTGTGCAGGTGTCTACCCTCAGCCAGACTCAGAGCCCGTTCGAGCCAGCCCAGTGGGTGGAGCAGCCCGGGTTCGACCTCACCGACATCACCTACCACCGCGCTGTCGATGCTCCGGTGGTCCGGGTCGCTTTCGACCGGCCGGAGGTCAGGAACGCCTTTCGACCGCACACCGTCGACGAGCTGTACCGGACGCTGGACCACGCCCGGATGTCATCCGAGGTCGGCTGCATACTGCTGACGGGCAACGGACCGTCCAGCAAGGACGGTGGCTGGGCTTTCTGCAGTGGCGGGGACCAGCGGATCCGCGGACGGGCCGGGTATCAGTACGCGTCGGGTCAGGATGCCGACTCGGTCGACCCGGCGGCGCTCGGCCGGTTGCACATTCTGGAGGTTCAGCGGCTGATCCGGTTCATGCCCAAGGTTGTCATCGCACTGGTGAACGGCTGGGCAGCGGGTGGCGGTCACAGCCTGCATGTGGTGTGTGACCTCAGCCTGGCCAGTGCCGAGCACGCCCGTTTCAAGCAGACCGACGCCGATGTCGGGTCATTCGACGGTGGCTTCGGGTCGGCGTACCTGGCCCGGCAGGTGGGTCAGAAGCTCGCCCGGGAGATCTTCTTTCTGGGTGAGACCTATGACGCCGAGGATGCGTTCCGGATGGGGATGGTGAACAAGGTGGTGCCCCACCGGATGCTGGAGGCCGAAGGCTTGGACTGGGCTCGGCGGATCTGCGCGAAGAGCCCGACAGCGCAGCGCATGCTGAAGTTCGCGTTCAACGCCATCGACGACGGACTGGTGGGACAGCAGGTCTTTGCGGGGGAGAGCACTCGACTCGCGTACATGACCGATGAAGCCGTTGAGGGCCGGGATGCGTTCCTGCAGAAGCGGGCGCCGGACTGGTCGGCGTTTCCTTACTACTACTAGCGGGCTCCTTGCCCGGAAGGGCGAGGACTACTGCGGTCGAGGGCGGCTCAGCCGGCGACTCCGTAGAGCCGGTCACCGGCATCGCCCAGGCCCGGGACGATGTACCCGAGCTGGTTCAGGCGCTCATCGACCGCCGCCGTGACCAGGGTGCACGGCACGTTCAGATCCTCCAGCAGGTGGCTCAGCCGATCGATGCCTTCGGGCGCTGCCAGCAGGCAGATACAGGTGATGTGGTCGGCGCCGCGCTTCACCAGGAACTGCACGGCCGCCGCCAGCGTCCCGCCGGTGGCCAGCATCGGGTCCAGTACGTAGCACTGTCGTCCGGACAGGTCCGTCGGCAGCCGCTCGGCATAGGTGGAGGCCTGCAGCGTCTGCTCGTCGCGGACCATGCCGACGAAGCCGACCTCGGCCGTGGGCATCAGCCGAGTCATGCCCTCCAGCATGCCGAGCCCCGCGCGCAGGATCGGGACCACCAGCGGACGCGGTGCGCTCAGCTTGACGCCCCGGGCCTCCGACACCGGGGTACGGACCGTGTGCTCGGCCACCCGCACCTCGCGGGTCGCCTCGTACGCCAGCAACGTGACCAGTTCCTCAGTCAACCGCCGGAACGTGGGCGAGTCGGTCCGCTCGTCGCGAAGCGTCGTCAGCTTGTGGGCGACGAGGGGGTGGTCAACGATGCAGAGTTCCACGTCTGAACCGTATCGACTTCGATTCAGACTTGATATCCATGTCGTGTCCGCGGTCAATCTCTGACACGATGTACGGGGCCCGTGCCCAGTTGGGACGGGCCACAGCGGGGTGAAGGAGAAGCATGACCGGGTTCGATGACGAGGAGTACGAGTCGTTCGACCTCGATGACCTCTCCGACGAGCAGAAGGCTGGTCGGCGCACGCCCGGCGACGCCGACCGCGGGGTTGCCGACACCGCGGCGGGCGACGAAGACGACGTCGATGATGACGACGATGATGACGACGAAGACGACGACGACGAAGACGATCTTGAGGACGCCGCCGACGATGAGATCGACTTCGTCATCGCCGCGTACCGGGAGGACGGCCAGTCACAGGTCCAGGCCCTGAGCAACGATCTTGCCAACGATCTGGAAGAGCTGGTGGCCCAGCTCCGTCGGCTGCCCGGCGACGCTGGCGCGCTCGGGTTCGTCAGCCTGGTCGAAGAAGTCTTCGTGCTGGTTCGCGTCCGTGGACAGCATGTCCAGGTGCTGTTGTCCGACGCTGGTTCGGCGGCCGACTGGCCGATCGCCCGGGATGTCGCGGACCTGCTGGGCGCCGAGATCCCTGACCCCGACGACGATGACGAACCGATGGGGGACCTCGGGATGCTTGCCGACCTCGGTCTGCCCGAGTTCGAACTGATGGCCATCATCGACAACCTCGACCTCGGCAGCGACCAGATGCTTGCCGAGATCGCTGACAAGATCAACATCGGACCGCAGTTTCGGAGGATCGCCGAAGCGGCCTTCCAGTCCTGACGCGCCCGTGGGTAGTCAGTGGGACGCCCCGATGCGGACGGCGATACACCAGGCCCGGCTGGCGGAGCTGCATGACGACGTCCCGATCGGCGCCGTGCTGCTCGACCCCGACGGCCGGGAGATCGCCGCAGCGGGAAACGAGCGCGAGCTGACGCAGGACCCGTCGGCACATGCCGAGGTGCTGGTCCTCCGCCGGGCGGCAGCGGCCCGCAGGAGCTGGCGGCTGGACGGCCATACGCTCGTGGTGACCTTGGAGCCGTGCACGATGTGCGCCGGCGCCCTCGTGCTGGCACGGGTGGAGCGAGTCGTCTTCGGGGCTTTCGACCCCAAGGCCGGCGCCATCGCCTCGCTCTGGGACGTGGTCCGGGACTCCCGGTTGAACCATCGGGTGCAGGTCATGGGGGGCATCCTGGCCGAGGACACCGGCAGGCTGGTGGTGGACTTCTTCCGAACCCACCGAGATGCGGCCGACCCGGTCTGACACGCGGGCGGCCAGGGCCGCCAGGCGCGGTCCGGCCGCACACCTCCGTACCGGGCCGCACATCTCCCACCGTGACGCACACCTCGCACGGTGTGCGGCTCGATCGCCGGTGCGCGGCTGTACGTCGTCACCGGGCTGCACGCCGTCGGCGGACGGTACGAGTTCAGCCGAGCTCGGGGTCGGGGTCGGTTCCTGCGGGCGGGTGGGCGGCTTCGTCCAGTAGGGCCATCACCTCCTCGTCCGTGGTGGGACGGAAGTCGCGGTAGTGCTGGCTCACGGCGACAAAACGTCGCGGCGCGTGCACGCTGACCACCTCGTCAGCTTCGGGAATACGCGTCTCTGCCGGGCACACCGGGACGGCCAGGACCACCTTGGATGCACCGAGCCTGCGCGCCACCTCGCAGGCGGCCCGCGCGGTGAAGCCCGTGGCGATGCCGTCGTCGACGATCACCGCGATCCGACCGTCCAGGTCGATCCGGGGTCGGCCTCGGCGAATATCGTTGACCCGCTCGTCGAGGACTCGTTGTTCGCGCTGCTCCACTCGGCGGATCTCGTCGTCACGGACGCCATATCGCGCCCGAAGGTTCGCGTCGAGCATCCGAATGCCCCCTTCGCCGATTGCTCCCATGGCGAGCTCGGGTTGGGCGGGATAGCCGAGCTTGCGGACCACGATCACGTCGAGCAACGCGCCCAGCGCCTGGGCCACCTCGAAGCCGACCGGGACGCCGCCTCTTGGCAGACACAGCACCACGACGTCTCGACCCCTGAGCTTCTCCAGCCGCGTGGCCAGTTCCCGGCCGGCTTGCCGGCGATCTGGAAAGAAGACCATCGCACCACCTCGACGTCGTCGGCCAGGCCGTTCCTGCCATGCCGGCTCTCGTGGAGCGTTTGCGAGCCGGTGGGATCAGGTGTTCTCCAGTGTCTCGCCACCAGACACGCGCGAACAGGGCAGGGTGTGGTCCTTTCCCCCCGGCCATTGCCGAGAGATGCTGGAGCTAAGCGTCGAGCGAGAGGAGATGACCCGTGACTACCAAGGAGATCGTGGTCGGCATTGACAGCTCGCCATCGGGACACGCGGCTTTGGAGTGGGCAGCCCGGCAGGCCCGGCTCACTGACAGTCCGTTGCGCGCGATCCACGTGCTGGACTGGCCCATCGGGATATCGGCCACGGGCGGCCCCATCGCCTCCGAGTTCGTGTACGTCGACAATGAGAACCTCCAGTCCGCTGAGCGCAATGAGGCCAGTGAGCTCTTCCGCTCCATCGACCCGCTGCCGGACTGGTCGATCCAGTTCGAGCGTGGACAGTCCGGCCACGTTCTTGTGCGGGAGTCCCAGCACGCGGACCTGCTGGTCGTCGGCACCCGGGAGCACGTCGGTGTCGAGCGGATCCTCGTTGGCTCGACCAGCCACTACTGCCTGAGCCACGCATCCTGTCCGATTGTGGCCGTCCCGCCACCGCGCCGGCACCGGTCTGCAGATCCCCACTGACCGCGGCTCGCTGGATTCGCACCGTACGCTCCGATTGGGTAATCTCTGCGGCGGTGGCGTGTCTGAGCGGCCTAAAGAGCGCGCCTCGAAAGCGCGTGAGGGTAAAACCTCCGAGAGTTCAAATCTCTCCGCCACCGCCAGTCTGACCAGGCGAAACGCCGGCGCAGCCCTCGGGGCGGCGCCGGCGTTCTGGTCCCCAGTCTCAGTTCTAGTCTCAGTCGGCCGGCTCCGGGGCGCGTCAGGCCCTGCCGATGCGCTTGATCTGTGGCCGGGTCGCGATCTTCAAGTGTCGTAGCTACGGGCTGGGTTGCATTGCTAGTTGGCGCTGAGCCACGGGTGCAGCCACCAACGCGTCCCTCCCGTGCCGCGGTACTGCCCCATCGACTACCGCGTAGCGATCGGTGCCGCGCAGGTCGACGCGCAGGCTGCGGAAGCGAGCTCCCGCGTCGGACCTAGTTCGAGGTCGGTCCAGGGTCGAGGTCATCACTGCCGACTCTGTCGGTCCTGCGGTCTTGTTGGGATTACTTTACTAGGATTATTATCCCGCTATGCCGCGAAAGCAGATGTCGGAAGAGGAGAGGCGTCGGGGCAAGGCCCTGGGCGAGCAGCTGCAGGCGCTACGGGGGTCGCTGACATCGGAGCAGATGGCGCAGCAGGCGAAGGTGAAGGTCGACACGCTGCGCCGAATCGAGGCCGGGGCGGTGCCAACCCCCGGCTTCTTCATGGTCGGTCAGATCGTAAAAGCCGCTGGTGGAACCTTGGACCAGCTCTGGGCAGAGACTAACGACGTGACCAGCACCGCGGGCCAGCCGTGACGGTGTTGGCGAGCGACGTGCCGCGTCCCGCGCGGTGGAGCCGGGCGCTGCGGCAGCACTGGCAGGGGCTAGACCTGGATCAGGCTGCCGGGCTCGTGGCTGACGCCGCGGGGCTGGCTGGTCGGCTGCTGCCTTATACGCGTATTGACGGGCGGCCGGTGTTTCCATTGGTCACCGTGGACCGGGAGGTGGTCGTCCGGAGGATAGGTAGACGCCAGGGCCCCATCTTGGACCGGACCCTATTGCGGGACTTCGCCACGACGGGCTTCGCGGATGCGCCGCCGGAGGCGGTTGTGCTGTCGGGTTTCGTGGTGGTCGAGCCGTTCGTGGTCGCACGACGGCACCTAGTGGGTCTGCGGACGTGGGCGCCGACGGTCCTGGCTGTGCCGTCGCGGCGGCCGCTGCGGTCGTTCGAGACAGCTGAGTGTGACTACCACGACCACCAGGTCTACCTCACCGACGGCCGTGAGGCCTCAGCCCTGCAGTCGGGGGCAGTCCGCCATGAGCCCGCGCAGCGGCGAGCGGACGCTTGGCGTCGGCTCCGCGACGAGCAGATGTTCCAGCTGGCGCTGGAGTCAGGGCTGCTGCCGTGCTGAACGGTCAGGGGTGCAGCCAGTGGCCGAGGAACCGGGGGATCCGCCAGGACAGCCCGTTGCTCTCGATGTCGCTCAGGACGAACTGCGCGTCGAAGCACCGCTGCCGCCAGGTGCCCGCAGGGTCGGGTGAGGATAGTACGTACTGGGTGAGCGCGGTCAAGGTTGCCAGCGAGTGCTGGAACGCGTCGTCGGGCGTGAAGAGCCAGTCCAGGGGCCGGCCGCCGCAGTGGCTGCACCGGCACTCCCACAGGGTCTGGTCGTCGAGGACCTGGACGGCTTCACGGATCCGGTTCAGCTGCTTGTAGACCAGGGCCCGAGGCACGACCGCGGCCGGCGCCCCCTGGTTCGGTCCGCCCCCTCCGGTGGTGATCGGGAAGATGTGCCGTAGCCCAGTGCTTGTCCCAACCGCGGCGACGACGGCGCCGTGGGCGAGGGCGCCGACCGCGCTGACGTCGCAGCGCAGTAGCCCTACCGGGGCCGGGGTCTGGAGGACCTCCAGCAGCCCCTGCACGGTGCCCTTGGCTCCGAACGGGTCGTCCCGGTGCTCCACCATCAGCGCCACCGGCCGGCCAAACGCCCCGATCCAGTGCCGCAGGTGATCTGCCCGCCGGCTCAACCAGGTGTGGTGCAGCGGCAGCGCGACGATGGTGTCTCCGCGGTGTCGTGACCCTTCCTCCAGGGTGGTCCGCAGGGCTAGGTCGTCGTCTTCTCCGATGTAGCCGGAGTCGGTCAGCGCCCACGGCAGCCCAAGCCGGTGCTGCTGCTCGGTCCACCGCAGGTCATGTGGCTCGGTCCCCTGAACCCGCGCTTTGCCGCTGTAGCGCTGAGCGTCGAGCAGCACCGCGTGAACCGACCCCGCCGCTGCCTGATGCGCTCGGACTACGTTGGTGGCCGAGGTGTAGCGGGAGTCCGCCTTGCAGCCGAACGGGGTGACGTAGACCGCGCCGAGCCCGTCTCGCACGCAGGCGGCTGCAACCTTCGCAACCTTGTCGCGGGGGGCGTGCACCGTGATCTGCGCACCGAACCCGTCGAGAGCTTGCGGTCGCTGCAGGACGGCTGCGACCTGCAGCTGGTCAGTCATGGACCAGTCCTTCCTCGGAGGCACCAGACAGCCAGGTCGCCGACCGGAACTTCGGCAGCGTCATCTGCGCCGCTTCGGCCAGCTGCTCGTCGGTGAACCCCCGCCGACGGGCCGCTGCGACGTAGCCGGCCAGCCGCGTCGGCTGCTCCTCGGGCAGGGTCACCGGCTCTGCGCGGTGCCACCCCAGCCGGGTAAGCCGAATCCGCATCTGTCGGAACTGGTCCTGGCTGATGCACTCGACGTCCAGGGCTCGCTGAATTAGCGCGGCGATGGAAAGCCCCCATGTCTCCTTCAACCCGGCGAGTCGGCGCAGGTCGCTGATCGACAGGCCCGCCAGGTCACGCACCGCCGCCGACGCCGGCATTAGCAGCTCCGCCGCGAACCGGTGCGCCTCCAGCTCCTGCCCTTCATCAGGCAGCGTGTGCAGCAGCAAATGCCCCAGTTCGTGCAGCACGGTGAATCGTTGCCGGTCCACCGGCAGCCCAGTGCTGACCAGAACGAGCGGGGTGTCGGCGTCCCCGGCCCACGAGCTCACCGCATCCTGCCCGCCGGCGGCCAGGCTGCGCATCACAACAACCGTTCCGGTCCGCTCTACCACCCCCATGGCGTCCCCAATCGGTCCCTCCCCGAGGCCAAACCGTCGCCGAACCGCCACCGCTGCTTCGGCTGGTCCGCCCAGCAGCGGCCGGCTGGCCACCAGCTGATCCACCTGAGGCGTCTCACCGGCAGCGGTCACCATCGCCTTCACCGACACCCGGGTCAGCTGCACTAACGCCTGCACCCGCTTCTGAGCCTTTGCGTTCACCTGCGAGGTGCGTCGCCGATGGTGCAAGCACGTGACCGGCGCACCCACTAAGGGGAACCCGTCCACGAGCACCGAAGCAGGACACCCCAAGGCCTCCGCCACCTGCCCGACCCTGGGGCCCAGGCCCGCCAAGCCGCCCTCCGCCTTGGACAGCACCGCTTGGGACACCCCAGCAGCCATCGCCAACTCCCGCTGTGTCAGACCCTTCGCCTCCCGCACCAGCGTCAACGCCTGGGCAGACGGCGGCAGGGCACCCATCAACAGATCCACGCCATGAGAGTATCAGGTCATGAATCAGAGTCGAATCAAATCAGCATCAAAAAGGAGCTGACGTTGGCACCCCGGCCCAAGTGGTGGCACCAGCTCCAGGCTTCCAAGGAGGAGGTCCGCCTCGCCGTTGACCTCTACAACCGGTCCGGCAACCAGCGCCAGCTCGAAGCCTTCATCGTCCACATGCACCTCGGCTGGACCAAGCTGCTGCAGGCTCACGTCCAGCAAACCGGTGGCGACCTCTACGAACGAGACCACCGAGGCTGGAAGAAGAAGCACCCCGAAGGTGGCCAGCTCTACAAGCCTTTGCGCACCCTGCTCGAGGAGGTGCTCCCGCCCAACGACGCCCGCGTAGCCAACGTGAGCTTCTTCATGGGCCTGCGGAACCGAATCGAGCACCGCTACGAGGCGCGGATCGCCGAGCTGGTGGCGGGCAGGACCCAGGCGCTGCTGCTTAACTACGAGTCCGCCCTGGTCGAGTTCTTCGGCCACGACGAAGCCCTCGGTGCCGAGCTACGGTTCCCGCTGTTCGTCTCCACCATCACCACCGACGCGGTGGAGTCGTTGAAGGTGGCCCGTGCTCAGATCCCCCGTGGGGTCCTCGACTGGGTCCAAGACTTCGACGCCAGCCTCGAGGCCGGGATTACAGCCGACCAACGGTTCGACTTCCGCATCTTCCTGATCCCGCACACGGGGCCGAAGTCCACCGCCGACGCCGCCATGACCTTCGTGCATGCCGACCAGCTCACCGACGAGCAAAAAAAGGTCGTCGATCAGGTGCAGACCATCATTCGGGAGAAGAAGGTCCCCGTGGACGATCTGAACGGGATGCTGCCCGCCACGGTGGTCGAGAAGGTGAGCGCTCGGCTGGGCAAGCCGTTCACCATTCACACCCACACCCAGGCATGGCGCCACTACAAGGTGAGGCCACCGCGCAACTCGGCCAACCCGTCGGCCACAAAGTCCGACTTCTGCCGCTACAACGAAGCGTTCCAGCAGTACGTCTACACCCCCGCCTGGGTGGACTACCTCGTCCGGCATCTCAGCGGCGACACCACTTACGAAACCGTCGTCCAGTACAAGGACGCACCAGCGCCGGAGTAGTCACCGAACAGTCAATCAAGCGCTCGGGTTATCTTCCCGGGCGACCGGATCCTGCTTCCCCGCCCAGAGAAGATTGTCGAGTCGCGCAGCTAGGTCAGCCTGCACGGGGGCAATCACGTGCGCGTACCGGCTCACCATCGCCGTAGTCGACCAGCCCAAGACGCTCATGATGGTGCGCTCGTGCACGCCGAGCAGCAGGAGCACGGTGGCGGCGGTGTGGCGTGCGTCGTGCAGCCGGCCGTCCCGGACGCCGGCAGCCGCCAGCAGCTTCTTCCACCGATCCCAATCGGTTCTGGGGTTGATCGGCTCGCCCAGTTCGGTAGCGAAGATCCAGCCCTGGTCCAGCCAGAGCTGGCCGGCGGCCTGCCGCTCGGCTTCCTGAGCCACGGCGTGGGCCCGGAGCAGGTCGAGGATGGCCGTCGGGAGCGGGACGAACCGCTTCCCGGCCTTCGACTTGGTGGTGTCCGTGTCCGGACGGAGCGCCTGGCGCTGAGGGCAGTGACCCCCGTACGTGTGTCCGCAGTTGCTGCCGCAGCCGTGCGCCCATCGGGGCCTGACCCGACTCCGCTTGATGGTCAGGAGGGCACGCTGCCAGTCGACGTCCTCCCACTTCAGCCCGAGCGCCTCGCCCTGGCGTAGGCCGAGGGCCAGGGCGACCACCCAGCGGGTGCCGTTGCGCTCCTGGCCGGCAGCGGTGAACAGCAGTTGGACCTCGGCCACGGTGTACGGCTCGACCTCGTGGTCGTCGACCGTCGGTGTCTTGGCCAGCTCAGCGGGGTTCCGCGTGATGTAGCCGCGACGGACGGCCTCGTTCAGCGCCGCACGCAGCGTCCGGTGGACCTGATGGATTCGCCCTGGACTCATCAACGTGCCGCGTCTGGTCGGCAGCTTCAGCATGGCGACGTAGAGACGTTCCAGGTGTTCGGGCCTGAGCGCGTCGAGGCGGTGCCGGCCGATGCCCGGGATGAGGTGCTTCCGCACGGCGGCCCGGTAGCCCTCGTAGGTGTTCTGCTTGACGAATGGCCGGGCGATGGTTTCCAGCCAGTGCTCCAGCCAGGCCTCGACCGTCCAACGGTCGGAGACCTTGCCGAGCTGACCCTGGTTCCGCGCCTTCTCCAACGCCCGGACCTTCTCGACGACCACCGATTTGGAGCGGGACATCACGTGGCGCCGGTCGACGCGTCCCTCGTCGGTCAGCCCGACCGTGACGCGGCCATGCCAGTGGCCATCGCGCCCCTTGTAGATCGTCGATCGGCCGTTGCCTTGCCGCGTCATGCGGCTCCTCCAGTCCGGCCAGCGCGCAGCTGATCAAGGAAGGTGACCAGCGCGTCGGCGGGCACCCGTCGGAGGCGACCGATGCGGACGGACTCGACCGCGCCGGAGCTGACGAGCGCGTACATGACCGTTCGGCCGATGCCGAGCTGTTCGGCAGCCTGCTCGACTGTCAGCACGAGTGGCACGGGGCCGGCCGGCGGGCGGTGCGGAAACAGGGCGGTCAGGTCCTCGCTATTCATGTCCTGGTCCTCTCAGGCGGTCGTGCAGGTGGGGTGGGTGTGGGTGCCGTCGTCGTAGCTGAGGGGTTCGCGGCAGGTGATGCAGACGGCGCGGCGGGTGGGCGCGGTGTTGCCGTCCCATCCGTCCCGCCGTCCCACGGGCGTGGTTTTGGGACGGCTGGCCGGGGTTGGGACGGATGATCCGTCCCAGGGGCGCGTTTCCGTCCCACTTTCAGGCGGTTGGGACGGCGGGACGGCTGGGACGGATAGGCGACCTGGCGGTGGTGGGCAGTAGCGGGACCAGGCGTCGGCGAAGTCGTCGCGGAGGTAGCCCTTGGACTGGCCACCGTCCGGCCACCTGCGGTTCGAGGAGCTGATGTCGAAGTCCCGCAGCATCGCGGAGAGGCCGCGGGTGGTGAGTCCGTCGCGCCCGTAGCTGGTCCAGGGTGCTTCGTCGTCGGCGCGGAGCCGTTCGAGCAGGGTTGCGGACGGGAGGCCGGCGGCGTCGGCGAACGCGGTCCGGCAGTCCATCAGCAGCCGGACCCGCAGTGACACGGATTCGGCGGTGTCTTCGTTGGCGGTGAGGGTGAGACACGCCGTCCTGGCGGTGGTGGGCCAGTGCCCGCCGGCGGAGTCGGCGACCGCCACCAACGGTTCCCAGGTGTCGGCGGCCCGGTCCTCTACCGGGAGCGCGGGCGCGGCGTCGCGCAGCCCGGCGAGCTGGTCGACCGCCCAGGCGTGGAGCTGATCCCGGAGCTGATGGAGTGCTGGACCATCGCGGCGGGCTCGGTAGGGCTGCACTTCCTCGTCGGGTGCGCGGCGGCGCATGACGATGACGACGGCGCGGTCTTCGATGGTGTCGGGCATGGTGCCGATGCCGGCGAGCGCGGCCATCCCGAAGGTGGGGATGTGGTCGAGCTCGTTACGGGCGGCGTTCCAGCGCAGCGCGGGCCGGTTGCGTTGGTGGCCCGCGTTCAGCAGGCCGCGGAGGTCCTCGTTGGCGTCGCCGGCACGGGGTCCGAAGATCGTGTCTGCTTCGTCGATCAGCAGGGTGGGCGGATCGTTCGGTGATTCGCCGATGCAGCGGTAGACGGCTGCGGGTGAGGCGTTGGCGGTAACGATCGGGCGGTGGCACAACGCTTCCACCAAGTCGAGGAGCCGGGACTTGCCGCACCGCTTCTCGGGTGCCCGTATGACGAGGCGGGGCGCGGCGTTCCAGGCGGGGACGGCGTGACTGGCGGCGATCCACAACACGACGGCGTTCATCGCGTCCTGACTGGGCAGGCGGACGTAGCGGGCGACGGCGGTCCGGACCTGGTCCAGCAGCTCCGCACCATCGCTGATGGTGGGCTGATGATCGGTGGTCATGCGGCGGTCCTCCGGTGGGGGTGGCGGGGTTCGCGGGTGCCGCGGTCGAGGCCGCTGGTGATGGTGGCGGCGGCTTGGCCGGCGGTGTACGCGCCGGCGGTGATCGGGCCGGTCGCGGCGTCAGTCAGCGCCTGACGGGCGGCGTGTGCGTCGAGGCGGCCGGCTCCGACGAGCTGACCGAGCGCGACAGCTGCGCAGAACAGAGCGTGGTTCCGCTGCCCTGCCGGCGCGTTTCGCACCTTCGCGGTTTCGCCGGCGACGGCGGCGGTGACGTAGCCGGCCGCGACGGGCATGGGGGCGGGCTGCGCGCAGCCCTGGGTAGCCGTGTGTGGCCGGCCGAGGGCTTCCTGCAGCCAGTCGGGCAGCCGCACCGGGTCGTGGTCGTCGCGGACGATGTAGCGGCCGGCGGGGAGTCCAGTGGGTGGAGCAAGGACGTAGCCGCCACGGCCGCGGGTGTCGATCAGCGGGGCGAGCCGGCCGGCGGTGTTGCTGAGGTCGAGCCCGGCCGGTGCCGTGTAGTAGCGGTGGAGGCCGCCCGACGGTGTGGTGACCGTCCAGGTCGGTGGTAGTCCGTCCGGGTGACTGTCGGCGAGCCCTGTCAACGCGGCTTCACCACCTGCAGTAGCAGTCGGGGTGAAGCCGGTCTTGGGTTGGTCGGTGTCGACCACGAGGAGGCGGGAGGGCCCGCAAGCGATCCCGATTCCGTACGGGACGCTGGACCAGGCGCGCCGGATGCGGGACGGACTCGTTGTGGCGCGTTGCTCCCAGCCGGTGTGTCCGTCTCGGCACCACGGGTCGGAGCGGTCACAACGCGCGGCCGGATGGCCGGGGCATGCCGGCCGTTTCAGACCGGGCAGGACGGGGAAGACGCGCCAACCGCGGTCGGCGTAGGCGACGGCGGCCGCCTCGAGCGCCTCCAGGCTTCTCATCGCAGCGCCCACTCACGTGGGGTGCCGGTCTGGCTGGTGGCGGTCGGGCTGGCGGTGCGGGGTCCACGGTGGCCTTGGCGGGCCAGCAGGGTGCAGGCGGCGGCGAGGTCAGATCCGAGCCGGCGGGCGTTGGCTTCGGCAGTGACCAGCTGGCGTCGGGCTTGGGCGAGCGTTGCGAGCGGGTCGGTGTTGTCGTCGTTGCGCAGCTCGTACTCAGTGGCGGATCGGTCGAGGCATTCTGCGAGCTGGCCGATCGCCTGGCCGAGGGCGTGACCGGTCTCGGCCAGGGCGGTCAGGGCCGGGTAAACGTCCGACGCCGGGAGCGGTGGCCGGGTGATGGTGCTGTGGTTGATCGCGCGGACGTGCTCGTACACGTCCTGAGCGCGATGGGTGACCTCGTCGGCGATGCGGCGATATCCGGGCATGGTTCAGCGGTCCTTCCGGGTAGGGGGGTATGGGCGGCAGGCGGTCATGCAGCGGAGTCGCTCGGGCACTGGTTGGGGTGCGGGCACACTGCTACCGAGCTACGTGCCTGATCAGCAGCGCATTGGGGGTGGTAGCGGGGTTGCTACGGGTAGCCGGCTCAGGCGGCGCTGTCGTCGTCCTGGTCGGTGTCGCCGGCCGCCTTGTTCGTCGGTGTCGGTGCGAGGGTCAGGCGGCGGCCGGGCCGCCCAGCTCCGGCGGGGAGAGCGTCGGCTAAGCCATCCGGCTCCGACCGGTCCTCCGCTGCATCCGGATCGGTGCGGTCGGTGATCGTGTCGTGGAGGTCGGTGCGGGTGAGGCCGCGGCGGTTGATCTGCCGGCCGTCGAGGATGCGTTTGATCTGGCGGCCGCGGAGCCCGGCCGCTTTGCAGGCGGATGAAACTTGCTCGCCGGTCCAGTCGCCGTACCGGTCCGGATGGCCCGCAGCCAGAAGGGCGGCGAGATCGTCCCACCACAAGCGGTCTGCGTCGGCCGGCCACACCTGCGCCAGATGGTCCAGTACGGACACCTGATCCGGGGTCGGGTCGAGCTCGACGCCGGCGGCATGGCCGGTGAGCAGCCCGGCCGTGATCCGGGCGGTCCGGGCGCGGGCGGCGACCTTCTCGGCGGCCGGCGCGTCGAGGTAGGCGGTGCGGACGATGACGGGGTCGTCGCCTTCGCCGGCGAGATACCCGACTCCGCGGTCGGTGCGGGTGAACATGGTGGCCCTGATGCCGGCCTTGTAGGCGGACGTGCCGAGGACCATGTCGTTCTCGATCTGCCCGGCGACCTTGCCGCAGTAGCGGAGGATGGCGTTCGAGCTGATCCCCGTGGGGAGCGACTTGGCATCGGGGCGCTGGGTGGCCGAGATGGCGATGATCCCGACTGCCGGCCCCCGCTTCGTCAGATCCGTTACCAGCGCTTCGATCTCCCCGCCGTGCGTGGGGTGTTCGTACGCACGTTGGCACTCGTCGAGCGCAACGACGACTGGCCACAAGCCCAGATCGCGCCGGGCGGCGAGCTGCGGGGTGACCTTGCCTTCCGGGCAGACGTCCCGAGGCAGCGATCGGACGGTCTTGTAGCGGCGTGGCATATCGGCGGCGATCGCGCGGAGGTCGGCGAGCAGGTAGGTGATGTCGTCGGGTTCGTCGCCGATCCGGAAGCGGTGCGCAACACACTCCAAAGGCAAAAAGTCGGCACCGCCCTTCAGGTCGTAGATGTGCAGCTCCACCGCCGGATCGAGGGCTGCGGCGAGCAGCAACAGCCGCAGCGTGAACGTCTTCCCCAGCCGCGGCTGAGCGGCGATGATCAACGACGCGAACATGAGCGTGACCGTGACCGGGCGACCTTTCGGGTCGACGCCGACCGGGATGGGGGAGAACAGGTCAACCTTCCCCGCCTTCGCGAGCGGCCACGGCGTCGGCTTCGCCTGCGACATCGGCTTGTCACCGACCCACACGATGAGCCGGCCGGCGTGGGTGTCGTGGTCCCCGCCCGGCCACACCGCACCGACAGGCCGACGCAGGCCGGAAGCCAGTCGGTCGCGACGCTCGATCACATCGCCGGCCGTCACCCCCGGCGGAAGGTCGAGTTCGGCGCGCCAGCCGGGCCCATCGCGGACGATGGGGGCGGGGAATCGGACTGCGGCCGGCCCGCCGACGCGGATGGACTTGTTCAGCTCGGCGATGCCGAGAGAGCCGAGCGCGGTCAGGATCAGGTCAGCCGTCAACCGCGGCACCGTTTCCGAATCCACGGCGCGGGAGGTGACCGGCCGATCCGCGGCCCGACCAACGGACACCGAGCAGCGCCAGCAGTGCCGCAGAGCTGGCGACGAGCGCTGCGGGTGGGGCGGTGAGGAGGACCGCCCAACCGGTGAACGCAAGCCCGACGACCAGAGCGGCGGTGATGGCGAGTCGGCCGCGGACGATCTCGCGGCGTTGCTGGGTGACGCGGATGAAGTCGCGCGGGTCAACCCCGGACCCGGCCATCCCAGCACGGACGGCGTGCCCAGCAGCGTCGGTCGTCCACCGCCAGAGCCCAGCGATGAGCCGAGCCATGCCGACGGGAGAACGGGTGGCGAGGCGGCACCAGTACAGCGGGAGCCGCAACGCGTGGAACGCGGTCACGTGAGCGGCATGGCGCGCAGCCCAGCCGGCAGCGTCGACGAACTCCGCGCGAGACGCGCACCACGCCGGCAACACGGGTCGCGCCACCAAAGTGGCGGGACCGAGCGCGGCGACCCCCTGGTCGACCAGCTGGCCCTCACGGTCGTCCGCACCGCCGGCGCGGCCGGAGTCGGGATCGAGTACGTCGGCCGGTGATGCTTCGACCAGCTCGATCACGGCTGAACCATCGTCGAGGGCAGTGTCACGCGGTCCGGTGCCGTGCTCCTGGTCCAGCTCCTGGATCGATGGCGAGCCGGCAGCCAGGTCCGCGACGTCAGCCGTTGACTGATCGTCAGCTTGAGCCTGCGCGGGCTGTGCTGCAGCGGTCATCAGCTGACCGCCGAGCTGATCGCCTTGACCATCGCGGACGACACGGTAGTCAGTCCGTTGACGATCGGCGGTCCGACCGCTGTCGACGCGAGCACGAGGCCGAACAGCACCCCGACGACCAGGCCCGACACCTTCTGCTTCCCCCACTTCACCAGCGCAAACGCGGTGAAGCCGAGCACCACCACCAACGGCAGCGTGACCATGGCATCCTCCATTCAACGATCCTGTGAACGGAAGCCTTCCGCTGCTAGACCATGCCCACCACGCCCGTCAACGGCACCCACACCGAACAAATCCGAACTTTCTGGCAGACTGCGCGGCATGGCTGAGCTGAACGGCGTACCGGCGACCACCGAGGAACTGGCAGCGCTGGCCCTGACCAACTACGGGCACTTCACGTCGATGCGCGTCGACGACGGCCGCGTGCGGGGCCTGTCCCTTCACATGGAGCGACTTGCGCGAGACTGCCGGGTCGTGTTCGGGACCGACCTGAACACCGATCTCGTGCTGGAGTACGCGCGCAAGGCGGCAGCGCAGCAGCAGGTCACCTCCTTCACGATCCGCATCACGATTTTTGATCCGCACCTGGGGCTGGGAAACATCGGTGCCGCAGCCGAGCCGCACGTCCTGGTCACGGTTCGACCCGCCGGCCACCTTCCGCCGGCGTCCCCGCTGACCGCGAAGTCCTTCACCTACAGCCGTGATGACGCTGCCGTGAAGCACGTCGGGCTGTTCGGTCAGCTCAAATGCCGACGCGACGCAATCGCGGCCGGCTTCGATGACGCGCTCTTCCTGGAACTGGACGGCCAGGTATCAGAGGGCGCGACGTGGAATGTCGGCTTCGTCACGCATGACGGCGAAGTCGTCTGGCCCGCCGCGCCGGTCCTGCCCGGCGTAACCATGCACCTGTTGCAGCGACTCTTTCCCGCGAACGTCCGAGAGGTGCGGGGTGTCGAGTTGGGTGAGCTGGCCGGCGCCTTCGCGACCAACACCTCGATCGGCGTCCGTCCGATCCGCCGGATCGATGATGTGACCTTCGACATCGCTCATGCCGTCATCGCTCGCATGCAGGCGGCCTACGCCGAACTTGCCGGCGAGCTCCTGTAGTTCCCGTTCTCTCCGTTCCCCAAGGAGACCCAATGCTTGTCACGCAATGGACCGGTCGAGAAATCAAGGCCATCCGCGAAGCGGCCCGCCTAACGCTCATGGAATTCGCAGAGCACCTGGACGTCACGGATCGGGTCGTCTCGAAGTGGGAGAAGGGTGGCGACGCGACCGTTCCGCGGCCGTACAGCCAGGCGAAGCTCGACCACTTCCTCGCGAGGTCCGACGCGAACGTTCAGGGCCGGTTCTCGGGCATCCTGACTGCCGCGAACGCCGTGACCGCGCAGCTCGTCGAGGCCGATGAGAACTATGCCGTAACAGAGAAGTACATCAAGCACCCCGGTGACGGCCGACTGATGGCCCCAATCCCCGAAGGCATCTTTCTAGCCGGCAAAGACAACGAGCCGACCTGGTTGGACGCATTCGAGATCGACGTCTTTCCCGTCACCAACGCCGACTACGCCCGCTTCTGCGCCGCCACCGGTCGACCTACCCCGCAACATTGGGACGGGGGCCGTTGCCCGCGCGAACTCTACGACCGGCCCGTCGTGTACGTGTCCTGGCACGACGCGTCCGCGTACGCCAGCTGGGCCGGCAAGACCCTGCCCACCGCCCTGCAGTGGGAGAAGGCGGCTAGGGGCACCGCCGGCAACATTTACCCCTGGGGTGACGCGCGCACCGCGGCCAAGTGCAACGTCAAAGAGTCCAACAATGGATGCACCACACCGATCAGCCGCTACCACTCGGGCGTTTCTCCCTTCGGTGTCTACGACATGATCGGCAATGTTTGGGAATGGTGTCAATCCACCCGCTCTACCGGTAAGCGCGACCTGAAGGGCTCCGCCTGGTCCAGCTCACTCCTGCAAGGCGACGCCCACAAGACCAACGATGCAAACGACTTCATGCAAGACGACGACACCGGGTTTCGCTGTGCAAAATGGGTACTCCCTTCTGCCTGACCTGATCCTTCCGCCCGGTCTGACTTGCTTTAAATCGTGCGGTTCTGCAGCCGATCACAGTGTAGTCGCTTACTTGAACTCGGAGTTGCAAACGCCGCACAGTATTGGACCGGCTGACACCACCGTGGTCGAGGCGCGGATGCGACGAGGGCACTCACAGGCGAGGACCAGGCCGTTCTTGGGCGAGCTTCCTCCGGCCGCGCCTCCGCCACCGCTGCCGGCCTTGCCGCCGCCCTTGCCAGCACCAGGCGAGGTCAGCGTGCCTTCGGCGTAGCGGTAGGCAGTGATGGCGCAGGCCAGCTGAGCCAGCTCCTCCGCGTACCTTGCGGCGGTGTTGTCCGCGAGGACGGTGCCCGACCAGCCGATGTCGGTCAGCTGGGTCACGTGAAGACCGAGTTCCTCGGCAAGGGCCTTGTAGCGCGTGTTGTGGTAGCGGCCCTGTCGGGAGGTGTCCTGGATGCGTCGCGCGTCGGCGAGGCCGTGCGCCGCCTCGTGCAGCAATGTGGCGAGCACGCTCTCGGGACCCCGGGCTAAGCCTTCGCCACCGACGAACAGTTCGGCGACCGCTGATGAGTCGGCACCCGCGGAGGTCCATCGGTCGGCGGCGAAATGACCCAGCTTGAGCACGCCGCGGGGCACTCCTACCGATCCAGCCCCAAGGGTGACCACAACTGCAGGCACCTCTGAATGATGCCGTCGGACGGCCGTCCAAACCTGCTCCAAGGCCAGGACCAAGCCCGAAGCCTCGACCTTCGCCATGCGGCCAGTTTGACACCTAGGAGTCAACTCTGGTCGCGAGTCCCCAGAGGCCAGTTCGGTGCGCGACCAGTCGTGCTGAGTGCAACGCCTAGGCCCAGCCCTAGGGCGGCGCCACAGCCATGGCGACTGGCCCGCCCTGCTCCTCCTGGAGATCCCTGCAACCGAGTGTTGCAGACTCGTACCTCATCGTTCAGAAGGGTTCAGATGGCTCCGGTCGGGTTCGAGAACAAAGTCGCGTTCGTCTGGAAGGTAGCCGACAAGCTTCGAGGCACCTTCAAGCAGCATGAGTACGGCTCGGTCATGCTTCCGCTACTCGTTCTGCGCCGGATGGACGCCGTGCTGGCGCCGACCAAGAGCGTGGTCGTCGCCGCGGCCGCCAAGATGTCCACCATTGGCCCGGGCCAGGACGCCATCCTCAAGGCCATCGCCAAGCAGCGGTTCTACAACACCTCTCCCTTGACGTTCTCCTCGATGCTCAGCGACGACAAGAACCTCGTCGAGCAACTCGCCGGCTACATCCGTCGTCTCTCCACCGATGCCTACAGGGTGATGGAGGCGTACAACGTCGACGACAAAATCGCCCGGCTGGATCGCGCGGGGATTCTCTATGCCGTGCTCTCTGATTTCGCTGACCTGGACCTGCGGCCGAGCGTGGTGAGTAACGAGGCGATGGGCTACGTCTTCGAGGAGCTGCTCCGGAAGTTCTCGGAGATGAGCAACGAGACGGCCGGTGAGCACTACACGCCGCGCGAGGTCATCACGCTCATGGTCGAGCTGCTGCTGGGGGAGAAGACGTCGGCGGAGCTGACCCAGAACCCGAAGCCTGTGCGCACCGTGTACGACCCGGCGGCCGGCACCGGCGGCATGTTGATGGGCGCACTGCACCAGATCAGCGAGCGCAACCCGAGTGCGGTGGTCAAGGTGTACGGCCAGGAGCTCAACGACGAGACGTGGGCGATCGCGCAGTCGGACCTGATGATGCAGGACATCGACCCTAAGCAGATGGCCAACGGCAACAGCCTGACGGCCGATGCCTTCCGCACCGACCATTTCGACTTCATTCTGGCCAATCCGCCTTACGGCGTGGACTGGAAAAGCTACGCCGCCCCGATCAAGGACGAGCACCTCCGGCTCGGCCATTCGGGCCGTTTCGGCGCCGGGCTGCCGCGGGTCTCTGATGGTTCCCTGCTGTTTCTGCAGCACATGCTGTCGAAGATGAAGCCGACCGGGTCGCGGGTCGGCATCGTGCTGTCCGGATCACCGCTGTTCTCTGGGCAGGCCGGATCGGGGGAGTCAGAGATCCGACGCTGGATTCTCGAAAACGACTGGCTGGAGGGCATCGTCGCGCTGCCCGATCAGATGTTCTACAACACCGGGATCTCCACGTACGTGTGGATCCTGACCAACGACAAGGCCGAGTCCGACCGCCGCCGGGTCAAGCTCATCGACGGTCGAGAGCTCGGCACGAAGATGCGAAAGTCGCTCGGTGACAAGCGCAAGGAGCTCAGGCCAGACGCGATCGCCCAGCTCGCCCAGCTGTACGGCGGTGCGCTTGACGAGTTCGCAGACGATGCGCGCCGCGTGAAGGTGCTGAAGCGGGAGGCGTTCGGGTTCCAGCGGATCACCGTCGAGCGGCCGCTGCTTGACGAGCAGGGTCAGCCGGTGCTCAAGCGGGGCAAGCTGCAGGCGGATGCGAACCTGCGCGACCAGGAGAACGTGCCGCTGCCCGCTGGCTGGTTCGACCTGGGGGAGTCGGAGCGCATCAAGGCACTGTACGAGGCGGCCGAGCAGCACCTCGTCGACGAGATTCAACCGTACGTCCCCGACTCCTGGATCGACCACGCCAAGACCAGGGTCGGCGTGGAGATTCCCTTTACCCGCCAGTTCTACGTCTACACCCCACCCCGCCCTGTTGCGGAGATTGCAGCTGAGATTAGAGAGCTCGAGAGTCAGATTCAGGAGTGGATGAAAGGCCTCGAGTTGTGAGAACCGTGCCTCTGCGGCGGCTGCTCGCCTCTGTCGACAATGGTGCTTGGGGTGACGAACCCGGCGAGTCTGACGTCGATGTCCAGTGTGTACGCGCCGCAGACTTTGACTTCGACGCCCTTAGGGTCGACTTGGGCGGTGCGCCCGTTCGAGGGGTAGATCAACGCACCTGGTCGCGCCTGCGGCTCCGCCGAGGAGACCTGGTCTTGGAGAAGTCCGGGGGAGGTGATCTGGCGCCCGTGGGCCGTGTAGTGCTGTACCAGGACGACTCGCCGGCGATCACCTCAAACTTCGCTGCCCGAGTCGTGCCGCAGCCTTGGGTAGACTCCCGCTTTCTCGTGTACAGCCTCCGATCCCTCTATGACCGCGGTGTGACCCTGCAATGCATCAAGCAGACGACTGGCATTCAGAACCTCGACACGGGACACTGGCTGAAGGCCAAGGTTTTCGCGCCAAAGATTGAGGAACAGCGGCGGATTGCGGACTTCCTCGACGACCGGGTTGCGCGGATCGACCGGATCGTCGCCGCACGTCGCGGCCAGATTGCAAGTCTGCAATCGCGCGTTGCGAGGCGGTCGTTTGAGACGGTGGCGGGTTTCAATGAGCGGGGCGAGCGCAGGGCGAGCGGCCTGGGATGGCTGGGTAGCGTGCCAGCGGATTGGCCGGTACTGCCCGTCTCGGCAGAATTCGTCGTAGAACTGGGCAAAATGCTAGACGAAAAGCGACAGAGTGGTGAGCATCCAGTGCCATATCTGCGCAATGCGAATGTCCAGTGGGATCGCGTCGACACGTCGGACCTCAAGTACATGGACATCGGTCCAGGCGAATTCGAGCGATTTTCTCTGTGGCCGGGCGATCTTCTCGTCTGTGAGGGAGGACAGCCAGGCCGTTCGGCTATATGGGACGGATCGATAACCCCCCTGGCGTACCAAAAGGCGCTGCATCGAGCCAGGTCGCGCGGGCATACTCGATCGTCCTGGCTCTTGGAGTGCCTACGAGTCGCGGTGAGTATGAACGTTTTCGCCATCGAGAACGGACAGACCACGATCGGACACCTCACGAACGAACAATTGCGCGGTCAGCGCTTCCCCTTTCCTGATCCCGAGGTTCAAGATCGGCTCCTGAGCGAACTGGCCGCATCACGATCCGCAACGTTGCAAATTGCGTTGGAGATCGATCGATCCATCGACCTTCTCACTGAGTACAAGTCCTCCCTCGTCACCGCGGCGGTGACCGGTGAGCTTGACGTCACGACGGCAGGAAGCGGGATCCCCGGATGAGCGTCCATCTAGAGTCCTCGTTCGAGGCGAACATCGAGGCCCACCTTCTGACCCACGGCTGGCACCAGATCAAGCCGGCGACGTACGACAAGGCGCTCGGACTGTTCGGCGACGAGGTGATCACGTACGTAGCGACAAGCCAGCCGAAAGCCTGGCAACAGCTGGTCACTCGGCATGGCGGCGAAGCGATGGCCAGGCAGAAGTTCCTGAAGGTGGTCGCCGACGCCGTCGATCACCGGGGCACGGTGAGCGTGCTGCGTGGCACGGTCAAGGACTCCGGTGTCACGGTGCGGATGTGCTGGTCCAGGCCGGCGAACTCCTTGACCCCAGAGCTTCAGGAGCGCTACGAGGCGAACCGTTGCGGCGTCGTACGCCAGCTTCACCATTCCGAGTCCAATCCCGCCGACTCGCTCGACCTGACCCTCGTCGTCAACGGCATCCCAGTGGCTACCGCGGAACTGAAGAACCCGCTCACCCACCAGACCATCGAGCATGCGATGGCCCAGTACCGCACAGACCGCAACCCGAACGACCTGATCTTCGCCAGGCGGACGCTCGTCCACTTCGCCGTCGACCCGCACCGGGTCGCGATGACGACCCGGTTGGCCGGCGACCAAACCCGCTTTTTGCCGTTCAACACCGGTTCCGCCGGGCCCGGCAAGCCCGGCGCGGCCGGCAACCCGCCAAGCGTGGGCTACCAGACGGCCTACCTATGGGAGCAGGTCTGGCAGCGCGACGCCTGGCTCGACCTCCTCGCCACCTTCGTGCACGTCGAGAACGGCAGCGTGCTGTTCCCGCGCTTCCACCAGTGGCACGCCGTCCGCTCCGTCCTGGCCGCCACAGCTGCCGATGGCGCGGGCGTGGACCGGCTGATCCAGCACTCGGCCGGCTCGGGCAAATCCAACACCATCGCCTGGACCGCGCACTCGCTGTCGCGGCTGCACGGCGCCGACGACCAGCCGATCTTCGACAAGGTGGTCGTGATCACCGACCGCCGGGTGCTGGACCGCCAGCTGCAGCAGACCGTCGCCGGCCTCGACCACACGCCAGGCACGATCGTCCGCGTCGACCAGCACTCCTCACAGCTGCGGGAGGCCCTGGAGGGCAACGCGGCCCGGGTGATCATCACGACGCTGCAGAAGTTCCCGGTGATCGCTAAGGTCGCCAGTGCTGTCGTCGGCCGCCACTTCGCCGTCATCGTCGACGAGGCCCACTCCTCGACCACTGGCGGCGCCGTGCAGAAGCTGAAGAAGGTCCTCGGCGCCGGTCTGGAGGAGGCCGAGGCGGCGGAAGCTGAGATCGAAGCGGCCGAGGAGAGCGAAGGCGATCTCCTGCTCGCGAGTGCGAAGGCCCGTGGCAAGCAGCAGAACCTGTCCTTCTTCGCCTTCACGGCGACCCCGAAGCCGAAGACGCTCGACACATTCGGCACGCTCGGCGAAGACGGAAACCGGCACCCGTTCCACACGTACTCCATGCGGCAGGCGATCGACGAGGGCTTCATCCTCGACGTGCTGGCCAGCTACACGACCTACTCCACCTACTACAAGCTGGCCAACGCCCACCCCCGGAACGACCCGGAGATGCAGGCGTCAAAGGCCAAGACGGCGCTGGCCCGGTTCGTCTCCCTGCACCCGTACCAGCTGGAGCAAAAGGCCGAGGTGATCGTCGAGCACTTCTGGCAGAAGACCGCCGGCAAGATCGACGGCCGGGCAAAGGCGATGGTCGTCACCCGGTCACGGCTGCATGCGGTGCGCACCAAGCAGGCGCTCGACGCCTACATCAAGCGGAAGGGTTACGACGTGGGAGCGCAGCCGCTGCGGACGCTCGTCGCGTTCTCCGGAGAGGTGACGAACCCTGACCTGCATGAGGAGAAGTTCACTGAGGCGGGCATGAACGGCATCCCGGAGAGCCAGCTGCCCAAGCGCTTCCGTGAGGACGACTACCAGGTGCTGGTGGTGGCGGAGAAGTACCAAACGGGCTTCGACGAGCCGTTGCTGCACACGATGTACGTGGACAAGAAGCTCTCCGGGGTCAAGGCCGTTCAGACACTGTCGCGGCTGAACCGTACGCACCCGGGCAAGGAGAACACCTTCGTCCTCGACTTCGCCAACAGCGCGGAGGAGATCCAGCGCTCGTTCGAGCCGTTCTACGAGCAGACCCTCGCGACGCCCACCAATCCGAACGTGCTTTCCACCATGGAGTACGACCTCAAAGCCGCTGGGGTGCTCGCGCCTGCGGAGATGGACGCTGCGGTGACCGCCCTTCTGTCGGGCAACCCGGCGATGCAGTCGCTGATCTATGGCAACCTGAGCCCCGCGGTGGGTCGCTTCACACTGCTCGACGAGGACCAGCAGGAGGAGTTCCGCAGCACGCTGCAGAACTTCACGCGTGCGTACGCGTTCGTCGCCCAGGTGATGCCCTGGACCGACACGGACTTGGAGAAGTTGTTCCTCTACGGCAAGGCACTGCTCACCGAGCTGCCCACAGGTGACAACGACCCGATGCCGCAGCTCAGCAAGTCGGTGCAGCTGACCCACCTGCGCATTGCCGTCTCCTCTGACTCCTCCATTGCGCTGACCGGTGATGACGAGCCCGGAGTTGCGCTCCCTGGGCAGGGGAAGGGCAAGCAGGCCGAGCCGGTGCTCGACAAGCTCTCGGCCCTGATCGCCGTGATGAACGACAAGTTCGGCACCGGTCTCGACGACAGTGACCGAGTGTGGGTCGACCAGCAGTGGGTGGTGGTCAAGACCGACGACGACATGCGCGCCGTCGCCCAACACAACGACCGCAGCCAGTACGAGCTGGTACTGGGCGAGAAGATTAAGCAGCTGCTGGTTGAGCGGCACGACAAAAACAGCCAACTCTTCGACCTCTTCTTCGCCAACCCTGACTTTCAGGTGATGGTTCTGGAGTACCTCGGGGGCACTTACGACGAGTTTCGGCGGGAGCTGGCAGTCTAGGTTGGCGCGCCAAGTGGGCTGGGCGCTGAGCCGCTCCTGGCGACAGGCGGACTGTTCCGCGGCCGAGTCGTGGTCTCGGCGAGTTAGCTATGAGTTCCGGCGTACGGCTCCGACCGGTTAGAGAAGCACTATCTATTGCCGGGAGGGCGGGTCAGGTATCGGACAACTCAGACGTCAATGCGATGACGAGCTCATCGAAATCGGCCGATATCGAAAGGCTGATGTCAAGCCCGACGTCAAGAAGCGCCGACACGTCACTATGTGAGGCGGGCGGTATAATTGCAATTAGCGTGCCGCCAGCATATAGCCCCAATGGGGCAGGTGCAGGATTCCCTTCGATTGGTTTGAGCGTCAGCCCGGTCGGTTGGTCGGAGGCGGATCGAACCTCGCGAAGTGGAACGCTGGTTGTACCGGTCTCGAGTAGGGGGCGCAGCAACGAGCCACGTCGAGCGCGGGTCAGGTCGAGGAGGTCGAGGACCTCAGAGGGTGATGCGTCTAGGACTCTTCGCCAGTCGCCCAGCGTCAGTGCGCTCAGCCACTCGCGGACTTCGGGAAGGCTGCTGCCATGGGGGGCGGCGCTGGCGATAGCGTGCAGCAACCGCCGCGAGCGGAGCCCTGCAATGGCAAGCGCCAGAGCGATCGGGCTGTTCACCCCGTATCGGATATAGCCACCGAGTTCAGGGCAGAGGCGCGTAGAGCGGCCGTCCGTCTCGAGCGCCTTATTCACGCTCTCGAGGAGGGCACTGACAGTCCATGCCAAAAAATGTTCGAAATGTGCCGTCACATGATCGACGAGCGTGCTGATCCGCCAGGCGGCGTCGCCGGCGATCCCGAGAAGATGGTCGGCGAGATCTGTGAGCGAAGTTCCATCGATCCATCCCTCCAGAGCGGCCTCAGGTGCGACCGCCACCTCGGGTCTACTGCGGGAGACTTGGAATCGCCAAGCGGTGGTGTTCTCCGGGACATTGAGTAGCGTTCCCAGCACGTTGAGGCTGGCAAGTAGATCGAGCGCACGGTGGGGCTGCCCGAGTTGGTCAGCCTCTGCCGAGGGCAACCCCCGTACGGCCTGCTCAACGCGGTCAGCAAGGGCGTCAAGCACGCGCGCGGTCGGCAGAGAGGTTCCGGTCTTTGCCCAGCGGCGCCGCATGGCCGGGTCTGTCCGCAAGTAGGTTCGACGGACTGCATCCGCCGTCGAAACCCAGCGGGCTCGGGTCTGTGGCGACACCTGCTGCGCGGCGAGCGTCGAATCGAGAATCGCCTCTAGATCCTCTGCGGCGGGATCGGCGTCAAGGTCTTCACCTATGGCGAGGATCATCCAGACGAACGAGACGAAGTCGGCGGCGGCGCCGGCTGCGACTGACAGGACAGCATCTTCGTTCTCGCGCGCCGCTGCCTCTAACGCTGCCATCTCCTCGAGAGCGCGACCATCAACCAGAGTGGAGCGAACCTGTAGGTCCTCGCTGCTTGGAGTGAGCTGGTTGATCGCGTTGGTGTCGGACTGCCCGGGACGGAGGAGGACGATCCAGCCCTCGCTCTCCTTGCCTGCCCGGCCAGCTCGTCCCATGGCATTGACGAGCCGTCCTGGTGTGAGGCGGGCTTCCTCGACGTGCTGCTCGTCGTAGAGCACGACCGTTCGGACTGGCAGGTTCACGCCCTCGGTCAGGGTAGAGGTGCACGTCAGGTATGGGAGATTGTCGGCGCGCAACGCCTCCTCCAGCGCTTCAAGGACCTCGGTCGGCAAGCCAGCGTGGTGGTAGCCAACGCCATGGCTGAGCACGCTGACCAATGGGTGCGCAGCGCCAAGTTGCTGTCGGGCAAAGTCGGCCAGCGGGACAAACTCGGGTCGGGTAGGCAGTCCGCTGGCAAGTTGCCGTGCCAGCCGTTCCGCGGAACCGCGGGTGTTGGCCACGATCAGTACGCTGCCGGCGTGCCCCAGCATGGTGATCATTGCTGCGGCCATCACGTAGTTCTTGGTAGAGCGCTCGGTGTCGCTTGACCGGCCAGACCTTTGGTCAGCAGCCGTCGCCTTCAGGACGCGTGTGCCGACCGGCTCGGTGGTCTGCAACCGCGTGGTCTGGCCGGAGATAGGCCGAAGCGCAACCACGCCGTACTCGGCGAAGGACTGTCGGTACGGCATTCGCTTGCTGCGTGAATCTGTAACGGTGATTGAGTCCCAGTCGATGCGAGTCGAGAACATCGCGTGCAGACGGCGTGGACCTCGCCAGTCCGATTCGTGCAGCAGGCCGGTCCGGTCTGGATCAATCCACTGCATGATTTGGCCGCTGTTTCCTAGTGCTGCCGAGAGCAGGACGACCCGATGGTCGGTTGTCCTTGTGGCGTAGTTTAGGAAGGCGATTATCGACTCCAGGGTGAAGCCGCGGCCACGCTCCTGGACGAGTTGCGCCTCATCAAAGATGAACATCCCAAACTTGGCCAGGACTGCCGAGGCATCGTGACGCAATTGGTGCGCGAGCCGCTCCGGTGTCATGACATCGACGTCTCCGACCTGCTCCTGCGCGTATCCGTCGAAGACGCGACTCACGAAGTCAAGCAGATTCTCACCTTCAGCTGGTCCCCATAGGGGGAAGTCCGGCCCGTCGCCACCAACTTCTTTCTGCAGCACCCGAACGCGTGCGGATAAGGTCTGACGGACCTCTCGGCACAAGCTGCGGGTTGGGGCGACGTAGCAGACACCGCTGCTCGGAGTCTGTGAGAGGTGGGTGACAGTGAGCAATTGCGCCATGAGTGTCTTGCCGCTGCTGGTAGGAATGGACAGGACCAAACGGCGGGTCGATCCCTCAAGCGGGCTGGGCCTCGCGGCGAGCAGTCCTCGCTGCGGGCGCCAAAGAGTCAAGACCGGTGGGACGGTCATGGTGAAGGCGTGGCGTGCTCCAGCCGGCAAGTTGGGTGGCAACAAATTGAATACGGACCCGGCTGCCGCTTCTCCGCTTAGTCCCAGGAGGTGGGAGGCAACCCAGCGCGCCAGGTGGTCGCCGGGTCCGGCCTCACCGAGGGCAGCGGCAAGGAGCCGCTGAGAACCACGCTCAAGGTCCCTCGCGTTGCCGCGCGTCAGGTATCGCAATAGGTCCTGGCTACCGAGGACAACGGCTTCGGTTGTTCCGTACGCGGTACCGGTGAGTGTTGACACCTCGGTCAGCTCGGCGAGCTCCCCGAGCTGGCGTCGCCAGGAGCTGAACCAGGACGACAATCTCCCAGCCTGGAAGCTGAGCACGGCAACACCGGCCTCGAGGGCAAGTGTGTCCAGGTGCTCGAGCAGGGGTCCGTTGGGGCGGATGTCCGGCTCGACGCGCCGCAGTATGGCCGCTGCGCTGGGGTCGAGTTCACCTCGCCGGTACCCGGCTGCCGCCGCGAACGCCAGTTCGAGGCGGTTGAGTCGCGATCGCCCGCGATCGGCGAGCGCGAGGTCGAAGATATGCGCGCTAACGGCGAATGCTTGGCGCTGCCTAGCGGCAGTGTATCGCTCGTGGGACCGGTCCACAGATGCAACAGCATGGAGGAACCACCCGGTCGAAAGTAAATCATCAGATACGGCAGTTCGACGCAGAAACAATCCGACCTCAGCCTCGGCAAGGAGACTCTGCAGTTGCTCGGGCGTGGGCAGACCCTGTAGCTGCTGTTGCCCCAGCGCTGCACGAAGGAGTCCAAGATTCAGAGCCCTTTCCACACCGCGTCCCGTACGTCCTGGGCAAAGTCGGGGAAGTCCTGCAGGGCGACGATTACGCCCTCACGCTGGTCGCGTGCGAAGTCGGGGAAGATCGTGGCCACCCCTCCTAAGGCAACTCGCTTCGGAGCCATAGCAGTCGAGGTTGCGATTGAGACGCCGACGCCGCTGCGTGGGTCGTCATTCAGCCATAGCGGCACCAGGTCCGCATAGAGAGCGCCGAGTCTACCCCCGCGCTTGCTGCCGTAGCCGGTGTACTGCGCGAGATACTTCAACGCGTTCCGGTCGAGTTGCTTTGCGGCACGGTTTACCGTGGCCGAAATATGCGCTGTCGAGTCATGCTTCTTGATTTCCCATAACCTGAAGACGAGTGTTCCGTCAGCCACCTCATACACTGCCAGGCCGTCACCTCCCTGCTGATAGGCGGACCACGAAAGGTCCTCGACGTGAACCAGCGCGCGCCCCCCGCCTGGAGCGGTGCGCTCCCGCACGAGACGGTGCCAGAGGAGTTCGGCGACGAAACCCTGGAGCAGGCCGAAGTCACCCGGGTCACCTGGGAGGCCGAAGGTGTCCTGGACGAAGGCCTCGACCGCGGCTCGGTGCTTAGCCGGCTGCGGCGATGGCGCGCCGTCGCGCACCAGTCTCCACCAAGACAGGACGGGCGAGAGGCCCATGCGCAGCGCCATGGCGTCGTCGGCGATGAGCCTTGCTGTCTCAGCGAGCTGGGCCGGTCCAGCGGCAGCACCTGCCGTGACGTAGATGCACTTGGCGCTCGGCGGACACGGCTGTAGCCCTAGGAGTTCGCTGACCGAAGCTGCAGGCACAATCGCAGCGTATTGGTATCACCCAGTATCCATGTATTCGCGGCCGGACAGGCCTGGCTAGGGCCCTTCGCCGACCGACCGTCTCGACCTGACAGTCTCATTCTTAGTCTCATTCGCGAGCATTCGGCGGCGTTCGGCCGCGACCAGTCTGCTGGTGTCTGCGCTTGTCACGACCTCCTTCGGACCTCGCTGTACCGGTCACGGCAGACCTCGAAAGCGCGTGAGGGTAAAACCTCCGCGGGTTCAAATCCCGCCGCCACCGCCAGTCTGACAAGGGCATACGTCGGTCTGCGAGTTGGAGCGCAGACCGACGTAGTGTCCGTAGTCTCAGTTCTAGACATCCCACGGTCGTAACTTGTCAAGCGGCTTGGTGTTCGTTTTCGGTCGGGGTGGGCCATGCGGTGTCCTCGTTGTAGATGGTCTGGTGGCGTAGGCAGCCGTGGAGGATGCCGACGAGCCGGTTTCCGAGGGCTCGGAGGGCTTGGTGGTGGGTGGCTCCGCGGTCGCGGTGCCGGTCGTAGAAGGCGCGCGCTCCGGGGCAGCTGTTGAGCGCGCAGAACGCCTGCTGGTAGAGGGCATCGGCGAGTCTTCGGTTTCTGGCGTGGCGTGCCAGCACGACACGTTTGGTCCCCGAGGCCTTGGTGATGGGTGACATGCCTGAGTAGTTCTTCCGGCCCTTGGCGTCAGCGCTGGCCAGGTCCCGGAACGCGGTCAGCGCGGCGGGGTAGAACTCCCGCAACGTCGACCGCAACGTGTTGACCTGGCGTTCGAGGCAGCCAACCTGGCCAGGGCGGCGAGAGCGGGCGCAGCCGGCGCGGCGACCCCGTCGCTCGAGGCACACTTCCACGGCGATGGAGGCCCGGGCTCTGGCGGCCGACGGCGACTCATCAGCGGCGGACAGGGCGCTCTCGGCCAGCGTGCGGGTCTTCGAGCGCCGAGCGGAAGGAAGCGACCCAGACTGGTTCGGCTACTTCGACGACGCCGAGCTGAGCGCCGAGTCCAGCCACTGCTTCCGCGATCTTGGCCGGCGGATGACCGAGCCGGTGGCAGCAGACGCCAAAGGCTAGAGCGGTTGCCAGTCTCGTCGGCTGCTGTCGGTCTTCAGCGCCAGGACCCGTTTGACCAGCTCCGCACTGACCGACTCGTCGCTCCTCGACTTGTCGGCGAGCCACACCACCATCAGCAGCTCCCGGACGTCACGCATCACGGGATAGCCGCTCCAGGCCATCACGTCGAAGCCGTACGACTCCACCAGTCCGCGGTACTCGGCTGCCGTATGCCAGCCGTAACGCTCGTAGTAGAGGGCGGTCAAGATCAGGTCCCACTCGCGGGGGCCGATTGAGAAACCGTCGAGGTCGGACAGCAGAGCCCGATCCGATCGGTCGCGGATGATGTTGGCCCACGTCCGCGTCGCCGTGGATCACCCCTGGTTCTAGCTCGAAGCTGAGCTGGGAGTAGTCCTCCTTTAGCGCCGCGCACCGCTCCGTGAGGAACTCTTTGTCCTCACCCTCGAGAGTTTGGAGCCGGCCGTACACGCGGGCGATCGCGTCGTGGACTGGCAGCGGAAGCGGGGGGGTTAGCGTGCAGCTGACGAAGTAGGACGCCCAGCTCGACGGTGGTCCCGTACTCCACGACGTCGGACGCCGATTCCCAGAAGGTCACGACGCGGCCCTGTGAGATGAGCGGCTGGGGGATCTCCAACGCGCGGACCGCCGGCACCCCGGCAGCAAGGAGCCAACGCGCTATGCCAATCTCCTGCGTCGCCGACTCCAGACGGTCCTCGGACGGTGCCACTCTGCCGATGACAGGGGCGCCGCGCAGTCGGAACACTGCGTTGGAGCCAACACGCACGAGCTCGGCGCCGGTCGCATCGAGCCCCGCATGGCTCGCCGCGGCGACAAGCGCCCGACGCGCACTTGTTGCGTCAGGGGTGGTGGGCACCGCCTCGACGCCACGCTGCGCGTTCATGGCTCGAGCACCCTCAATCCTCAGACCTGGACCGGCCGCCGACACCGGGGCGAGGCCGGCCCTCATGCCACTCGATGATCCGGTGCGGCCGCCATACGTGCGTTCGACCGATCGTCACGTCGGGCGCGGGCATCTGACCACGCTGCCGGTAGGAACTAACTGTGCCGACCTGCAACCCGAGATACGAGGCGACATCGGTGGTCGTCCACCACTCGGCCTCGGGATCGGGGGCGGCGGTCGTCACGGGGTCAGGTATGGCTAACCGCCTCGGCCCTGGTTCTCTCACAGTCCGGCGGCGGCGCGTCTAGGTCCGCGACGGGCGATCGTCACGGACTGGGTGAAGGCGTCGGCCTTCTCCCACGTGACGAGCACTGACGACTCTGGAGAGGTCGCCACGTACGCCTCCCAGCCGTCGCCGGTTCGTCGCCATGCGATAACGAGTCCGGCCGGCGGAAGCCTCCGTTGCAGTCGACCCAGACATGTCGGCACCGTTTGTCGTTACGGTCCATCGGCTGGAGTGGGATCGCTGATGGGGTCCAGGCGGTCTGCGTTGACCCACTCGACAAGCACCGCGCCGTCGAAGGGCGCAACCAGCACCAGCGCAGTCCAACTGGAGTCGGTGATCTTGTGGACCGGGCTGTGCTGCCAACCGATTACCAGCCCCGGCTGCGGCGGTGCGTACTGGCCGTGGCCCTTGACCCAGACATGTCGGACCCTCGGGCTCGGTGGGCTTACTCACCATCGCTTCAGGGTACGCAAATCAGACACATGATCGGAAGCGCGGCGCGGTGCGCCTGCTGCTTGACTCCTAGGTGTCAACATCCGGTTCATGCCGGGGATAGAGGCGTCACGGCTCGTGCGGGCGCTCGAGCAGATTTGGGGAACCATTCGACTACGCCATCCTGACGTTCCCCTTGTTGTCGTGATCCTGGGTGCAGGCTCGGTAGGCGTGCCTCGCGGCGTGCTCAAGCTCGGCCACTTTGCCGCTGATCGATGGACCTCAGGCGGCTCCGACGCTGGAGCCCTAGCCGAGCTGTTCGTGGCAGGTAAAGGTCTAGCTCAGGGCGCTGAGAGCGTCCTCGCCACTCTGCTCCGTGAGGCTGCACACGGTCTCGCCGACGCACGCCGTATCCAAGACACCTCGCGTCAAGGTCGCTACCACAACGCGAGGTTCAAGGCTCTCGGGGAAGAACTTGGCCTCACCATCACGCATCGCGAGGGCATCGGATGGTCGGGTACGGACCTCGCCGACGGTACCGCCGCACAGTACGCCACCGAGCTGGTTCAGATGGCCGCCGCCATCACGGCCTACCGCTACGCCGAGGGCTCACTTCCTACCTCGGGCGGCGGCAGCGGTGGCGCCGGTAAGGGTGGAGGAAAGGGCGGCGCGGGTGGCAGTGGACGCAGCGCGCCGAAGAACGGCCTCGTTCTCGTGTGCGACTGCCAGCGTCGCATCCGCATCTCGTCCAGCAGCGCTGCTACGGGACCGATCATCTGCGGTGTCTGCAGCGGCGAGTTTGTGCCAGTGGGTACCAGCACGCCGGGCGTGTCGCAGCTCGCTGCCAGTTCGATGGGTCGATCCGGGGCAGCGTGGCCGGCCTTCCCACGCCGGTCCAGTTGGGAAGTGCGACCAGAGCAGGGTCAACTAGCGTCCAGACGGCGCCAGCGAGGAAGGTGTCGCATCGGCCGAGGGCGGTGAACGAGCCGAACCCGCCAAGGGGAGACCGAGAGCCGCGCGCTACCTAGGCCAGAGAGATGGTGCGCTGGGCATCCCCGGCGCCTGCTACTCAAGGGGATCGACTCCAGTAAGGCGCAGCTCCTCGATGTCGAGACGGGTCTGAATCTGGCGAGCGACAGCGTCATCAATGGCGCCGGTTCGGCGTAGCCGCAATAGTGTTTCGCGTTTTCGGTCCAACATCGCTATCCGAAGCCTCGTGTACTCCTCGTTGCGGGTCAACGGCCCTTGCTCGTCGAGCTGCACGGCGCGTGGATCCGGTTCGGGTGACTCTTCGCTTGAGCTCGACTCGAGCATCGCTTCGAGGGCCTCAGCCTGTCTCTCGCTACGGGATGGGGATGAGGTGCGCTTGGCCTCGACGAGGGCGAGGTGCTCTCGGTAGTCCTGAGCGAGCCTCGCGCGCACTTCGTGGCTAATTCCGTGTTCGTCGGCCAGTTCGGGAAGCGCCGCGACCGCCGTGGCGGTGAGCTTTTGCTCAGCAAGCTGCAGCTCCGTCTCGGCGGAGTGGTCATCGGGCAAATCCGCCCAACGGAGGACGATCGGAAGCAGCGGCCCTTGGGCCAGTAGCGTCAGTGTGATGACTCCCGCGGTGACGAACACGATGTCCTCACGACCTCGGAACGGTTCACCGTTGGCGGCAACCGTCGGGACTGACAGAGCGATGGCCAGCGACACTGCCCCTCGGAAGCCAGCCACCGCACTGACGACCCGCGCTCGATAGCTCATCCGGCGAGCCCGCTGAGAGGGACGGCGATCGATCAACCGGATCACGAGAACGGTCAGCTGTGGAAAGAGGAATCGGATGACGAGTAGGGCGATCCAGACTGCGACGACAAGTCCGAGAAGGCGGCCGATCTCACCCGCCTCCATTTCGTGGGCCACCGCTTGGACCTCGAGTCCGATCAGTACAAACAGAGCACCGTTGAGGAGATAGGAACCTAGTGGCCAGGACCATTCGGTTTGCCGCCTGGACGCTGCGGTGCTGATCCGGCCGGCGGTGTAGGCGACGATGAGGCCAGCGGAGACGACCGCGAGAACACCGGATGCGCCGATGAGTTCCGCGGCGAGATAAGCGGTGAACGGCGTGAGAAGCAGTGCGATGTTGATTGCCATCGGGTCGCGAAGCCGGCGCATCAACAGGTAGGCGAGGACGGCGACGAGTGCCCCGGCCGCAATCCCGCCTCCGTAGGACAAGAGCACCAGGCCGGTGATGTCGAGGGGCGTGTACCGGCCGCCGAGGGCGACACCGACAGCAATGCTGTAGATGACCAGCGCAGTGCCGTCGTTCGTCAGGCTCTCCGCTTTCAGCAGCATGAACTGCCGATGTGGCAAGGCGCGGCCCAGCGCCGCCGCAGCGGTGGCATCTGGGGGCGCCAGGGCCGCGCCGAGAATCAGGGCTGCGTCCCACGGCATGCCGAGGGCGTAGGCGATCGCGGCTACGCCAAACGCGGTCGCGACCACCAGGAGAGTGCTCAAGATGACAATGCCGCGGAAGTCGCGCTTGATGGAGCGCAGGGATGTTGTGAGGCTTTCCCAGAACAGCATTACCGGCAGGAACAGCAGCAACACCGTGTCCGGCGGCAACTGGATCTCGCGCAGTTCCGGAACGAATCCGAGCGCCAGCCCGATGATCACCAGCAGCAGCGGAGCCGCGATGCGTAGCCGAGGTGCCAGGACCGCCGCAGCGAGGACGGCAGCCCCGATCAGCACTGTGAGTTCTAGTCCGTTCACCGAACGCTCCTCGGCTCCATCACCAGATCGACGCGATCGTGTAGGCGGCCAGCCATCGGTGACCGTCCTGGGTGAAGTGAATCTCCAGCTGGAGCGGCCAGCGGCCGCGGCTACCCCAGATGGTGGCAGATGTCTTGGTCCGCGCAGTGAGCACCGCTTCGTCAACTACCTCGACTTTGATGTTGACATCCTCAATCGAGTGGTAGCTCATCTCTCCGGATCGCACATCAGCCAACCACTCGGCACGGGACTGCCGGTAGCCGGTCATGTGGGTCAGGGTGAAATCCGCGGCGAGCAGCTTGCCGAGTGCGTCGGCGTCGCCTGAGAGCATGGCTTTTCGCTGCTCGGCGTAGCTCATGCGGAGAACTGCCTCGACGGCCTCACGGTCATCGGTGGGAGTCACGGTGCTCCTGTTCGGCCGAGGGCTTGATCCAGATCTTGGCAGAGCGTCCAGGCATCTCCCCGATCGGGTTCGGCCGGGTGGCTCGGGTTGTTGACAGACCGTCGAACCTGCCTGCCGACGTCCTGCCTGATCGAGATACGAGCGCCTTTCGGTGTGCGGGCAGGATCACGGCCACGACGGCGAGGAGGGCGAGACAAAGGAGAGCGGTGCTTCCGAGGAGGGCGTGGGCGAATCGCGTCGACAGATCGGTTGCCGGGGCGGAGATCGCCACCAGAACGGCGAGGCCGATAGCCGTGCCGACCTGGTGGAAGGTGTTGATCAGACCAGAGGCGGCACCGGCATCGGCGGCGGGTGCTGCGACGATGCCGAAGGAGGTCAGTGGCGCGAAGGCAAGTCCTTGGCCGGCTCCGATCAGCAGCATGGGGAGCGCGACGGCGATCAGGTAGCCGTTGGCGGTATCGGCTTGGCTGAGCCAGGCGATTCCGGCGACGGTGACGATCACGCCGGCGGCGAGGAGGACAGCGCTGTCGATCCAGCGGAGAAGTCGTGGGACGGCGAGGGCGACGGCGAAGTTCACTGCGGTCATGGGGAGGAAGCCCAAGCCGGCCTGCAGCGGCGTGAACCCGAAGACGCCTTGGAGCAGCTGGGTGGTGAAGAAGAAGAATCCGATCATCGCCCCGAGATAGAGGGCGCGGGCGGCGTAGGCACCGGCGCGGCGCCGGTCGCTGAACAGGCGCAGTGGCATGATCGGCTGGGCAACCCGCTTCTCGTTGACCACGAGCCCAGCGAGAAGCGCGGCAGCAGCAGCCAGGGTGACCAGCACGAGCGGATCGCTCCAGCCCCGTGTGGAGGACTCCAGGACGCCGAACACGAGTGCGCTCGAGCCGAGGGTAGCCAGGACAGCACCAGGGAGGTCGAACGCGCCGGTCCGCGGCGGCGTCTCAGGCAGGTACTTCGGCGCCAGGAAGATCATCGCGATGCCGATGGGCACGTTGATGAAGAAGCCGGCGCGCCAGGAGATCCACGACGCGGCGGCGCCACCGACGACCAGTCCCAGGCTGGCACCGATGCCGGCCGTGGCGCCGTAGAGGGCGACCGCCTTGGACCTGCTCTCGCCCTCGGGGAAGCTGGCGGTCAGCAGGGACAGGGACGAGGGTGCGACGATCGCGGCGCCGATGCCTTGCAGGGCTCGCGCGGCTATCAGCCAGCCACCACTGGGGGCCACGCCGATCAGGAATGACGCACCGACGAAGACGCCGAGGCCGACGATGAAGACCCGCCTCCGGCCCAGCAGGTCACCAAGCCGGGCCCCGAGGAGCAGAAGTCCGCCGAACACGAGGACGTAGGCATCTTGCACCCAGGCCAGGCCTGCCGCCGACAGGTCGAGCGACGCCTGGATGGTCGGCAGCCCGGTGAACACCACCGAGTTATCGAGCAGGATAAGGAAGTAGCTGACCAGAATGATGGCGAGCACCGCCCGGGTACGGATCGGTGTGCGCTGGCTGCGGGTCGGGACGGGGGCTGCGGCTGTGGTCACGTTTATAGGGAACCAGGGCGTGCACCCCGCTGGGAGACCGCGTCGAGACAGGTACTGACAGGGTCTCCCACGTCTGGCTGGCATCCGTAGCGTGGAGGACGTGACCGCTCAGACCGATATCCGCGATTTCCTGACCACCCGGCGGGCCAAGCTCACTCCGGACCAGGCCGGGTTGCCGGTGTACGGCGCCAACCGGCGGGTGACCGGACTGCGCCGGGAGGAGGTGGCCCTGCTCGCCGGCGTCAGCGTCGAGTACTACACCAAGCTCGAGCGTGGGAACGTCGGCACCGTCTCCGACGGTGTGCTTGACGGCGTCGCGCATGCCCTCCAGCTCGACGACGCTGAGCGGGATCACCTGCGCCGGCTCGTCCAGACCGTCGCCACTCGGCGGCCGCCGCGGCGTACTCCATCGAGGCGACGGGTCCGGCCGACGATCCAGCGGATGCTGGACCTGATGCCGATGCCGGCCTACCTGCGTAACGGACGGTTCGACATCCTCGCGGTCAACGATCTCGGCCGCGCGTTGTACAGCCCCGTGTACGAGTCGGCCGATCAGCCGAACACCGCCCGGTTCGTGTTCCTCGATGCGGCGGCACCGGAGTTCTTCGTTGACTTCGACAAGGTGCAGGACGACGCCGTCGCGTACCTCCGGGCCGAAGCCGGCCGGGACCCGTACGACAAGGACCTGCAGGACCTCATCGGTGAGCTGTCGACCCGTAGCGAGACGTTCCGCGCACGTTGGGCTGCCCACGATGTGCGTTACCACCGCACCGGCATCAAGCGGCTACACCACCCCCTGGTCGGCGACCTCGCGCTGGATTTCGAGGCGTTCGACCTACCCGGCGACGAGGGCCAGCGGTTGAACGTCTACACCGCTTCGCCTGGCTCTCGAGCCGAGGAGGCTCTTGCCGTGCTTGCCAGCTGGAGCATCCGCCAGCCGACCCCGGACCTTATCGAGCAGCCGTCCGAACCCGCGTGAGCGTAAACCTTCTCGAGCCTGCGTAAGCGGGTACCTCTCACTACGTCTAACTCAACTCCAACCACCAGGAAGAAGCCCCATGCGAGCGACCCTCATGTACGGCGCCGGCGACGTCCGCGTCGAGACCGTCCCCGACCCTGCCCTTCAGGAACCGACCGATGCCGTCGTCCGCGCGGTCCGTGCCTGCGTCTGTGGCAGCGACCTGTGGCCCTACTACTCGATGCCTCCCGGCGACCGTGGGCAGCGGATGGGGCACGAGTTTCTCGGCATCGTCGAAGATGTCGGGTCGGACGTGGCGGGCTTCCGCCGCGGCGACCTGGTCGTCGCTCCTTTTGTCTGGTCCGACGGCATCTGTGACTTCTGCCGCCAGGGGCTACAGACGTCCTGCCGGCACGGCGGCCAGTGGGGCCATGACCTGGACGGCGGGCAGGGCGAGGCCGTGCGCGTCCCGCAGGCGCAGGGCACCTTGGTCCCGCTGCCTGTCGGTGAGGACTCTGCCCTGCTGCCTTCGCTGCTCACGTTGTCCGACGTCTTCTGCACCGGGCACCACGCCGCCGTGTGTGCGCGGGTCAACGCTCGGACGTCCGTGACCGTGATCGGCGATGGCGCCGTCGGGCTGTCCGCCGTGCTCGCGGCGAAGCGGCTAGGCGCGGAGCAGATCCTGCTGATGAGCCGGCACGATGACCGGGCCGCGCTCGGCCGCGAGTTCGGCGCCACCGACATCATCGCTGAACGCGGCGACGAGGGCGTCGAGCGCATCCGTGAGCTGACCGGTGGGGACGGTACCCACACGGTGCTCGAGTGCGTCGGCACCCAGCAGTCGATCGACACCGCGATCGGCGCCGTCCGCGATGGCGGCACCGTCAGTCGGGTTGGCGCAGCCCAGTACAGCGCCGTGCCGATGGACTTCGGCACCGTCATGCGCAACATCACCTTGACCGGCGGCGTCGCCCCGGCTCGGGCGTACATCGAAGACCTGCTGCCCGACATCCTCGAGGGCCGGATCGAGCCGGGACGGGTGTTCGACTCCACCGTCACCCTCGAGGAGACCCCGAAGGGCTACCAGGCCATGGCCGACCGCACGGCCCTCAAAGTCCTCATTCAGCGTTGAGATCGAAAGAGACCCATCCTCATGAACACCCGACCACGCACCGTCCTCGTCGTCGGCGCCACCGGCAGCATCGGCCGTCTGGTGGTCGCCGAGTCCGTCCGCCAGGGCTACCGAACCCGGGCCCTTGTCCGCAACCGTGACCGGGCCCGGCAGCTCCCGCCCGACACGGAGCTGGTGGTCGGCGACGTGACCCGTCCGGACACCCTGCCGGACGCGGTCGACGGCGTGGATGCGGTGGTGCTCACCCTCGGTTCCGACGGAACCGGCAGGACCGGCGCCGAGACCGTCGACTACGGCGGAGTCCGCAACGTCCTCCTGGCCCTGGGGAACCGACCGGCGCAGATCGCGTTGATGACCAGCATTGGCGTGACCAACCGCGACAGCGGCTACAACCGCTCCACGCATGCGCACGACTGGAAGCGCCGGTCCGAGCGGCTCGTGCGGGCCAGTGGCCGCCCGTACACGATCGTTCGGCCGGGCTGGTTCGACTACAACGCCCCCGACCAGCAACGCCTCGTCGCCCTGCAAGGCGACACCCGTCATGCCGGAGATCCCAGCGACGGGGTCATCGCCCGCCACCAGATCGCACAGGTGCTCGTCAACAGCCTCAGCTCGGAGCCGGCCACCCGTAAGACCCTCGAGCTCGTCGCCGAGACCGGACCGGCCACCACCGACTTCGACGGACTCTTCGCCGCACTCGATCCCGACCCGTCGGGCTCGATCGACGGCGTACGCGACACCGCCAACATGCCACTCGACAGCGAGCCGGACAGCGTCCGCACCGACCTGGCCAGCGCTTCCGCCAACCACATCAACTGAAGGGGAGAGATCCATGGAACAGCGAACCCTTGGCAGCGGTCTGACCGTCTCCGAGATCGGGCTCGGCTGCATGAGCCTGACCGGCGCCTACGGCAACACCGGCGGCCCGTCCCGCGAGGACTCGATCGCGCTGATCCGGCGCGCGGTGGACCTCGGCGTCACGTTCTTCGACACCGCTGAGGTGTACGGGCCGTTCACGAACGAGGACATCGTCGGCGAGGCCCTCGAGCCGGTCCGGGACCAGGTGCAGATCGCCACCAAGTTCGGCTTCGCCTTCGCCGAGAACGGGGTCGAGCCCGGCGGGCTGAGCAGCCGGCCGGAGAGCATCCGGCGCGCGGTCGACCACTCCCTGCGCCGGCTGCGCACCGACCGCATCGACCTGTACTACCAGCACCGGGTCGACCCCGAGGTGCCCATCGAGGACGTCGCCGCGACCGTGAAGGAGCTGGTCGACGCCGGGAAGGTGCTGCACTTCGGGCTCTCCGAGGCGGCCGCAGGGACGATCCGGCGCGCCCACGCCGTGCACCCGGTCGCCGCAGTGCAGAGCGAGTACTCGATGTGGTGGCGCGACCGGGAGCAGGACACCATCCCCGTGCTGGCCGAGCTCGGGATCGGCCTGGTGCCCTACAGCCCGCTGGGCAAGGGCTTCCTTACCGGCACCATCGACGCCAGCACGACCTTCGCCGACAGCGACTTCCGCGGCCAGACGCCGCGCTTCCAGGGCGAGGCGCTGCAGGCCAACCTGGCCCTGGTCGAAGTGCTGAACCGGATCGCCGGGGAGATCGGCGCCACCCCGGCCCAGCTGGCCCTCAAGTGGCTGCTCGCCCAGCAGCCCTGGATCGTGCCCATCCCCGGCACCAAGCGGATCGAGCGCTTGGAGGAGAACACGGGCGCCGCAGACGTCGAGCTCACCGAGGCGCAGCTCGCGGACCTGCGCGCGGCCGCCGACCAGATCCAGATCGTCGGCGCCCGCTACCCCGAGGCCCAGGACCGGATGACCAACCAGGAAGCACCGCTGCCATCGGCGTAGGCCGCGATGTCTCCCCGCGTCACCCGACGGGCCCTGCTGGCCGGTGGACTGACCCTCAGCGCCACCGGCTGGCTGGGCACCACCGCCTGCACCACGACCAGTCAACCGGAGGCCCCGATACCGACACCGCCCACGGCACCGTCCAGCAACGCCCGCAGCCCGTCGGACGGCGGACCAGGCGCCCGGGTGCTGCTCGCCTACTTTTCCCGGGCCGGCGAGAACTACTACTACGGCGGTCGCCGAGACCTGGAGGTCGGCAACACCGAGGTGCTCGCCGGAATGATCGCCGAGCTGATCGACTGCGACATGCACCGGATCGAGGCCGCCGACCCGTACCCGGACGACTACGACGCCACCGTGCAGCGCAACGTCACCGAGCAGGACGAAGATGCCCGTCCCGGCATCGCCAACCCCCTGACCTCGATCGCCGCATACGACACCGTGCTGCTCGGCAGCCCGATCTGGAATGTCCGGGCCCCCATGATCATGACCACGTTGACCGAGGCCCACGACTTCGCCGGCAAGACGGTCCTGCCCTTCGTCACCTACGCCGTGAGCGGGCTCGGCAGCGTGCAACGCGACTACACCAGATCCTGCCGCGGCGCCCAGATTGGCGAAGGGCTGGCCGTCCGCGGCGAAGAAGTCAATCAGTCCCATGCCGACGTCGAGGACTGGCTGCAAACCGCCGGACTGCTCCGCAGATGACCATGGATCGCCGTGTTGACCGATGGTCGCTACAGCTTTGATCGCTTCACCTCACCACCCACCGCAACGGAGGACTCACATGACCGAGCCAACCCCGGCCCAGCGCCTCGTCGGTGACTTTGCGCCCAAGCTCGCCGAACTCACCGATGACGTGCTGTTCGGCGACGTGTGGGAACGGAGTGCCCTGTCCAAGCGGGATCGCAGCCTGGTCACCGTGGCCAGCCTCGTCACCTCCGGCAGCAGCGAGCAGCTCATCGGACATCTGCAACGCGCCAAGGACAACGGACTCACCGAGGACGAGCTGAAGGAGGCGATCATCCACCTCGCCTTCTACGCCGGGTGGCCCAAAGCCATGTCCGCCGTCAGCGTCGCCGAGAAGGTCTTCGAGGACGACTGACACCACTGCAGGGAAGGAGACCATCGACGGTCGACGAACCCACGACCATTGCCGTCTCAGCCATCACAAGCGCTTCCTTCAGGCAGGCAAGTCGCCGACTGATCCGTCCGGCGCGGCCGGACACGCTTGACACCTCGCGACACGGATCGTCGTGGACACCAACCCGCTCGCTTCCGTCGTAGCGCCGTTTCTTCGCCTCATTGGGTGACGGCGACCTCCTGAACCGGCCCCACGCCGCCGCGCTGGTCGCCGAGCCAAGCATTCAATTGCTGCGATCGCTGATCGTGGCGCAGGCCGGCACACCGACGAAACCGGTTACGATCGACGACTCGCTGGTGGTACGGGTCCAGTAGTCATCAGAGCGCATCTGAGAGACCGCGACCTGAGGGCAGCCGTGATCGCGCAGGCTCAGCAGGTCTCAGTCCGCCAGTAGTACGCCCAGCTGGCGGCAGCCGGGATCAGCCTGCACGAGACGATCCAGGACAGCGGCTCGAAGAGTGTCGTCGAGACCTGCGCAACCCACGCTGCGCCCACCTTGCGGTCGCCACCATCGGCTCGCGCTGGGGCTTCGTCGACCCGTCGCACTTCGGCCGGGCCTTCAAGGTCGCCTACGAGATGACGTCCGAATGAATGGCGAGCCACTCAGGTCTTGGCTAATAGGCCGGACCAACATCCACTGTCGTGGCCTTGGCAGTCTCACTCGCAGTCTCATTCGTCGGCGTTCACCATCGTTCAGCCAGACCGGACCAAGGCCCTCAGCCCTTGCCAGGACTTGTTCGGTCCCTTGGCGATACCTCGACCCCAGAACTCGAAAGCGCGTGAGGGTAAGACCTCCGCGGGTTCAAATCCCGCCGCCACCGCCAGTTGTCAGGCGAAACGTCGGTCCCGCCGCAAGGCGAGGACCGGCGCTTTGTGGATGGTCAGTCATGGTCTCAACTAGGGTCGCTGCCGCCTTGACAGGCGCAGCGGACGCCATCGAGACGACGTCGCCAGAATGTATTTCCCCAAGATCGTGGAGCGCTCGCCTATGCCGCTTCTCGGGCGAGAGCGGCGTTGTCGTAGCTGATCGGTGACTGCCCGCCGTCGGGGCAGTCGCCCGCCGATGCACGAGCCGGCGCCGTTCGCATCGCAGGCCGAGAGCGACCGTGTCGAGGCGCCTCAGGAAGGCGGGGCACGTTCACGCTTGGGACACACCGCCGGTGGTCGAAGACGCGAGGAGTCGGCAGTGGGAGAGGACAGCCTCGGTGAATTCGTCGGTGCTGGCCGTACCGCCAAGATCGCGGGTTCGGACCCCGGCGGCCAGGGCTGCTTCGAAGGCGGCCACGAGGGTAGCGCCAGCCTTGGCCTCACCGATGTGCTCCAGCATCATGGCAGCGGCCCACATCGTGCCCACAGGGTTGGCCACCCTGGCCGGCGATGTCGGGGGCGGAGCCGTGTACGGGTTCGAACATGGACGGATGCTGCTTGGGTGGCTTGATGTTGCCGCTCGGAGCCACCCCCATGGAGCCGGCGACCGCGGACGCCAGGTCGGAAATGACGTCCCCGAACAGGTTCGAGGCGACGACCACGTCCAAGCTCAGCGGTTTGAGCACGACCCGGGCCGCGAGCGCGTCGATGAGCATCTTGTCAAGAGTCACATCCCCGGCGTGCTCGACAACGCTGGCCACCACCTCGTCCCAGAACGGCATGGTGTGGATGATCCCGTTCGACTTGGTGGCCGAGGTGATCGAGCCCCGTCGGGCCCGAAGCCTGTGCCACGGCGAACTCCGCAACCCTGGTCACGCCCTTACGGGTGAAGACCGCCGCTTGGACCGCCATCTCCTCCGGTAGTCCGCGGTACAGTCGCCCGCCGGCCTCGGAGTACTCGCCTTCAACATTCTCTCGAACAACCACCAGGTCCAGTCCGTCGGCGTTCCGCAGCGGCGACTGAACACCGGGGAGCATACGGACCGGACGCAGGTTGACGTACTGCATGAACTCGCGGCGGATGGGGATGAGCAGCCCCAGAGCGTGACGTCATCGGCGATATCCGGTGCGCCCACCGCGCCGAGCAAGGTGGCATCTCCATCAGCCAGCTGATCGATGCCGTCCGTCGGCATCATCCGGCCATGCGCCCGGTAGTAGTCCGACCCCCAGTCCCGGTCGCGCCACACCACCGAAAAGTCACTGGCGGCCGCAATCGTGTCGACGCATCGGATCGCCGCTGGCATCACTTCCTGACCGATGCCGTCGCCAGCGATCACATCAATCTGGTAGCTCCGGGGTGGGCTCATGGTGGGACTCCTAAGAACAGATCTCGAGCGGCGGCACGTTGAATGTGACCAGCCCGTCGCTCGGCCGTGATTGGGGGAAGACGCGCTGATCGGTCAGCACGAGTAGTGGCGAGCCACCGCGATGCATGGACTCGGACACGTGCGCCGCCTTGCGAAGCCATGCGGGTGACTGTAGATCCCCGCATGCGTCCTCGATGCCTTCCACAGTTGCAACGCCCTGAGTTGCGTCGTCCTACCGGTGCTCATGGTCACGGGGCCACCAGTGTAAGCCGGAGCTATCGGCTCAAGCCGACTCAAGGACAGGGCGCTAAGCGCACCGGGCCTCAACTCAGTGATCCAGCTTCTCGAAGGTTCTGAGCGCAGTGTCGTACGCAAGCGTCAGCGCCTCGACGAGGGGTCGTTGGCGGTGCTCCGTGGAGAGAATTTCAACACCCCAAGGGCCCTCGAAGCCCACCTCGCGCATGGCGCGGATGAATCCGGCGACATCCTGATCGCCCTCGCCGATCAGGGTTCGCCGGTCACGGGTGTCCTCGAACAGTGTGCCGACTGGCTGACGACTGGCATCGCTGAGCTCGACGCCGAAAACCATCTTCGGGTTGAGGCAGTCCACGAGCTCCGGCAGCGTTGTGCCGGCGCGGAATACGTGCCAGAAATCAACGAGCAGACCCGCACCGGGATGGTCAGTGGTTCGCACTAGCTCGGCGCCCTGGGGCATGGAGCCGATGAACCCGAAGGGGAGAGGTTCGAGCGCCACACGAGTTCCGACCGCTGCGGCTTCGTCGGCGATCTGACGAAATGGTTCGACGAACGGCGTGATCTCATCCACTGGGGATCCGAAAGCGGTGCCCACCTTGATGAACGAGGCGTTGAGTTCGTGTGCCGCTTCCAGCAACAGCTCCCAGGTCCCGCGCCAGCTGAGGTCGTCGTCGCGCCACCAGCCCGATGCGAGTTCGACTTCAACATGCTGGAGCCCGGCGGCCTCGATCTCAGTTCGGATCGCGGGGAAGCCTACTGTCTCGCGGATCACTCGAAGGTCGTCCTGGCCTAGACCGATGCCCGCCCAGCCGGTCGAAGCAACCGCGTGGATACGGTCGATCGCCGAGAAGGGGCTGATCTCAGGATCGTCGAGGGGTGCGACGTTGCCGCTGCTGGTCCAGCAGGTCGCAACGAGTGCAGGGGTGCTCATAGGGTTTCTCTCGTCCTAGGCGGTTGGTGGGTCGGTCAGAGGAGGTCGATGGAGAAGCCGGTGCGCACCACCTCATCGACCCCGGCGCTCTGCGTGAGGTTGCGGGCGCGCATGAGACCGATTCGGTCCGTACCCAGAACTGCGATGCGCATGATCGTCAAATCTCCGCGATAGCGATGTCGTGGTCCTCGTACGGGTACCTGTCCCCGGTCTGGCGGCGAATCTCGTCCATAACTCGAAGGGCGCTGATGCTTGCCCGAACGGGCCGCAGCGGTGAGCCGGTTTCGCCGGAAGCGATACGTCTGGCAACTTCAGCGGCTTGATAGTGCAGCCCTTCATGCGCGATCCGCGGCTCGTCGTAACGCAGACGTTGGGCGCCGTCATTCGCTGTCACGGTGAAGCCGCCCGGCTGGTAGAACGGCCCGTCGATGTTGATGGTGGCGGACGTGCCCGCAATGGTTGCCGCAGTCGGCGTGTTGGCCAGGATGCTGGTGTACAGGGTCGCCTGTTGATCTTGCCGACCCAACAGCATTGCGATCTGCCCCATGACGCCCGTGCCGGTCCTAGTGCCCCTCGCGATCACGTGCTCGGGCGGTCCGAGGACATCGAGGACGAAGCTGATCAGATAAGTGCCGAGGTCGAGCATGGGTCCACCCGCAAGATCCGGTCGGTGGATGCGGTGATCGGCGGAGAACCACTCGCCGAAGTCGGCAACCACGGCAGTGACGTTGCCCAGACCCTCGGACTCGAGGAGCTGGCGTAAGACATCGTATTTCGGCAGAAACGCGGTCCAGTACGCCTCCATGCAGAACAGGCTGCGACTCGCCGCCTCATCGGCGATTCTCTCACCTTGAACCGCGTTGAGCGCGAGTGGCTTCTCGACCACGGTGTGTTTGCCGGACTGAAGGGCCAACAATGCGTGCGGCAGGTGCGCGTTGTGAGGGGTCGCTACGTACACGACGTCGATGTCCGGATCGGACACGAGTTGCTCATAGCTTCCGTACGCTTGCCCGATCCCGTGCCGGCGAGCGAATCTGGTCGCGGTCTCGATGCTCCGTGACCCGACGGCGGCAATGCACTGGGTCGAGTGCTGATGTATGGAGTCGACGAACCTGCCGGCGATCCACCCGGTGCCCAGAACACCCCACCGCAGCGGATGTGCGCTGCGGGGATCCGGGGTTCGGGGGAGGGGCAAGGTGGCAGGTAGGTGGTTCATGCTTGGCTCCTCGATAGTTGCGGCGGACGGTCGGCGCCAGCACGCACAAGACTGGATGCGCGTGATCCGATGCTCCGCACCTTCCTTGACGACGCTGGTGGCGGACCCAGCCAGCCGGCTTGCTTCCGCCTCGGCTTCCTACAGGCAGCTGGAAAGATAGGTGTACGTCCGTCGGGCGATGGGCAGTGGCTTGTCGGGCGCGCAGGGGTACATGTCCTGCTCGACGACGGCGAAGACCGGATGGGGCAGCAGCGCTCTTGCTGCGCCGATGACCTCTGCGAGGTTTGGCACCCCGGCCGGCGGTTCCACCATGATGTCCATTCGCACCGCCTTGGAGAACGAGATGTCCTCGACCAGGGCGCGGGCAGCGAGAACGGGATCGACCTGCTTGAGGTGCAGGTAGCCGATTCGCTCGGGATATCTGGTGATGAGCTCGACGGAGTCCCCGCCGTAATAGGCGATATGTCCGGTGTCGAGGCAGAGATTGACGAACTCTGGATCGGTGGACTCGAGAAACCGCTCGACGTCGCGTTGGTAGCCGACATGGCTGTCGGCGTGGGAGTGGAACTGGGAGTGGACGCCGTATTCCTCGAGCATGCGCCGGCCCAGTTCGTTGTGCCCTGTGATCAGGGCGGTCCACTGCTCGGGGGACAGCTCGCGGGACTCCTTCTCGTTCCCGGTCAGGTCGTCGCGCCACAGGTCGGGGATGACCACCAGCTGGTCGGCACCCATGGCGGCGGTCAGGGAGGCGATAGGAGCGACCTGCTCCCAGACCTCGTCGATCGTGCCCGGGTGCTGCAATCGGGCAAAGGTCGTGCCGCCCGACACCTTCAGCCTCCGCGAGTCGAGGTCCTCGCGCAACTTGACGGGGTCGGTTGACAGATAACCGAAAGCGCCAATCTCGATCCACTCATACCCTGCTTGAACCACCTCGTCCAGAAAGCGGTCGGCCGGGGTCTGCGCGGGATCGTCCGCGAACCAGATCCCCCAGGAGTCGGGTGCAGTGCCAATGACGATCTTGTCGGTGACCACGCTGTGGCTCCTTTGCTATGGGATCTGGAGGACCGCTGCCGGGGCTGACAACCGCCATGTGGAGGCAATAATATCGTCGGCTGGACACCATGTCCACATTGTGAGGATTACGCACGAGTCCTCGCCAGTCACTTTCAGCGTGGATTGATCATCGCCTTCACGATGTCACCGCGAGACGCAGCGGCGAAAGCCGCGTCGACCTCTTCCAGGGCGAATGTTCTGGTAGCGATCCGGGAGAGATTCAGCGTGTCGGATTCGATGATCACCACGGCTTGCCGGAGGTCGTTGTCGGTGCAGATGCGGGACCCGAGCAGATGTTGTTCGGCGAAGGTCAACGCATGTAGGTCAACGGCCGTTGGTGTGCTATACAGACCGGCGAGCACGATGGTGCCGCGTACGCGGGTAACGGCCGACAACTCGGCGGCAATGGCGGGGTGACCGGCGCAGTCGAAGACGATATCGCTCATCACACCATCGGTGGCCTCCCGGACGCCAGTCACCAACGAAGGGTCGGAGGGAACCGCTTGAAACCCCAGCCGCTCAGCCAATCGCCGACGTGGGTCGCGGGGCTCACTGACCAGCACGCGGCAGCCGCGGTCGGCGGCCACGAGACCGATCAGTATGCCGATGGGCCCGGCGCCGACAACGAGTGCCGTGGAACTCTGCTTCAGTTCGGCTCGATCAACAGCGTGGATCGCGACAGCGAGGGGCTCGGCCAGTGCTGCATCGGCTGCTGCGACGTGGGGCTGAACTGCGAAAACGTTGGACGCGGGCACGGCCACCAGCTCGGAGAAGGCACCGTCGATGTCTATGCCGACAAGTTTGAGCTGAAGGCACGTATGACGGAGTTGGTGCTGGCAAGGCCAGCAATTCCCACAGGCAACCGACGGATTGACAACGACCCGGGTGCCTGGAGCAGGAGCTCCTTCGGAGCGCGTTTCCACGGTTCCGGTGATCTCGTGACCCATGACCAGCGGTGGCTGGGCGCGGCTGTGGTGGCCATTGATGATCGACAGATCGGTGCCGCAGAGCCCAACGCGGTCGGGTCGAACGAGCACCCAACCTTCGGGGCACGCTGGAGGAGCGCGACGCTGGAGTTGCAACTGCTCCCCGCCCGTCCACACAGCAGCGCGGATCACGACTCGACCGAGGTCGGCGCTACGACCGGCTGTACAGTCAGCGGCTCCGACGACGGCCGTCTAGTCATGGGCGCCCGGAACGTACTGGTCCCAGTCGATGACTGAGCCAGTCACAACGCCGCTGCGGTCGGAGAGCAAGAAGGTGACAAAGTCCGCGATCTCGTCAACCTGGCCCATTTTCCCCATCGGTAACTTGCGGTTGGCCTCCTCCAGCCACCTGTCGTCGGCATCGTGGAACTGGCGCTGGATCGCGTCCTCGCCTTCGGTCTGGGTCCAGCCGATGTTGACGCCGTTGATTCGGATCCTGTCCCAGCGGTGGGCGAAGGCAGCGTTTCGGGTCAGCCCCGCCAAACCGGCCTTAGCTGCGGCGTACGGGCTGAGGTAGGGCTGACCGCCATGCTGGGCCATGGAGATGATGTTGACGATGGTGCCCGGTGCTCCACGGCTTACCATGTCGGCGACCGCGGTCTGCATGGTGAAGAACGGCGCTCTCAGGTTGATCGCGACGTGCTGATCAAAGAGCTCTACAGAGGTATCGAGCAGTGAGCCGCGGGTCGTGAGCCCGGCCGAGTTGACCAGGCAGTCGACCCGGCCGAAACGGTCGACGGTCTGACGTACCGAGGCGATGGCCTGCTGAGGGTCGGTGAGGTCCGCCTGGATGAAGGCGGCGGTGGCGCCGGCCGAAGCGAGCTCGTCGGCGAGTCTGTCGCCGGCGTTTGGCCGACGGCCGGTGAAGGCGACTTTGGCGCCCTCACCGGCAGCCGCCTTGACAATGCCAGCCCCCACTCCCTGAGTTCCTCCACTTACGAGCACGACCTTGTCGGTGAGCAGGCTCATCTGGTTTCCTCGTTCACTACAGCGGGTAGGTCAGCGCTGCAGCTCGTGCGACAGCTCAGCGAGCTCGTCGCCACCGGCCATCTGCCGGGTCAACTCGTCAAGCCCGACCTCGGATCGCTTCTTGTCCAGCACGGCCTGACCCAACTTCAAGATGATGAAGTGGTTGCCGACCAGATACGCGTGGTGCGGGTTGTGGGTGATGAAGACCACGCCCAACCCAGCGTCGCGGGCGGCTGCGGTGTACTTCAGCACCACACCCGACTGCTTCACCCCGAGGGCCGCGGTGGGCTCGTCGAGGATCAGGACTCGGGCGCCGAAGTAGACAGCCCGGGCGATGGCGACGCATTGCCGCTGGCCGCCCGAGAGCGTGCCGATGGGCTGGTTGATGTCCTTGACCACGATGCCCATCTTGCGGAGCTCTTCGTCGGCGATCCGCTTCATCTCCTTAACCTTGAGGCCGGACAACGGGAACTTGCTCCCTGTCATCTCAGAGCCGAGGAAGAAGTTGCGCCACACCTCCATCAGTGAGACCACGGCCAGATCCTGGTAGACCGTGGCGATGCCGTGGGCGAGCGACTCACGAGGTGACGAGAAGTTCACGGGCTTCCCGTCCACCAGCAACTCACCTTCGTTGTGCGGGTGCAAGCCGGCCATGATCTTGATCAAGGTCGACTTGCCGGCGCCGTTGTCGCCCAGGACGCAGCAAACCTCGCCGGCGTTCACGCTCAGGTTGATCCCCTTGAGCGCCCGAATGGCACCGTAGGTTTTGCCCACATTCACCATCTCGACCAGACACTCGCCCTTGTGCAGGGTGGGATCGGCGTGCTCTTGCAGCGTGTCAGTCATGGATCAACCTACCTTCCGTGCGGTTGAGAGCTTCTTGACGTAGAGGTTGACCAGCACCGCGAGCAGCAGCATGACGCCCAGGAAGGCCCGGAACCAGTTGGGATCCCACCCTGCGTAGACGATGCAGAGGCTGGTCATGCCGAAGATGAAAGCACCGATGGCGACGCCGATGGAGTTGCCGTAGCCACCGGTCATCAAGGTTCCACCGACAACCGCGGCGATGATGTAGAGGAACTCGTTGCCCACGCCGTTACCGGCCTGCAGGACGTTGAAGTTGTACAGGTAGTGCATCCCGGTGAACCAGCCGAGGAAGGCCACCGTCATGAAGAGCCCGATTTTCACCCGGGTCACGGGAACGCCGACGGCGCGGGCGCTTGCCGCATTTCCACCCACGGCGTAGATCCAGTTGCCGATACGGGTGCGCTGAAGGATGTAGGCCGAGAGACCCGCGAACAGTAGCCACCAGATCACGGTGATGTTCAACTGCACGGGCCCGATCTGGAAGACGTGGGCGAAGATGAACTTCAGCGATGCATAGCCGTCCATCTGATTGATGTTCTGGCTGGAGACCGACCCGGTGACGAGCTTCGTCACGCCGAGGTTGGCGCCCTGCAGCACGAAGAACGTGCCCAGCGTTATCAGGAAGCTTGGGATGCCCGTTCGCATCACCAGATAGCCGTTGAGGAATCCGATGCCGAGGCAGAAGATGAGGCTCAACAGCGCGCCGACCCACAGGTTGAGGCCGAGGTTGAAGCAGATCAGCGCGTTGAATAGGCCGGCCGCGGTGACCAGAACGCCCGCGGACAGGTCAAACTCGCCGCCGATCATCAGCATGCCCACGGCCACTGCGACGATGCCGATGGTGGAGGCCTGGTACAGGACGGTGAAGAAGGAGGGCGCCGACCGGAACGACGGCGCGACGACCAGAAAGAAGATGAAGATGACGATAGCTGCGACGAGCGCTCCGACCTCGGGGCGCGCGAGCAGACGGTTGGACAGACCGAGGCTGACCCGGTTCGACGCTTCAGCGGGGGCACCCGCCGGCGCGGTTTTGACACTTTGACTCATGGCTGCTCCGAAGTGAGGGCGGCGGGTGGCCAGACGACGAGCGCCTGGCCACCCAGTCGCGAGTGCGGTTAGCGGGTGTTCTTGTTGATGAAGGGCAGGATGTCGTCGACGTTGCTCTTGTCGACGAAGCTCGGCCCGGTCAGGCTGGGCCTGCCGCCGCCGAGGACGTTGCCGTTCTGCTTGTAGAGGTACAGCTGCGTCACGGCCAGGTAGCCCTGCAGATAGGGCTGTTGGTCGATGCAGAACTGCAGCTTGCCGTCCTGGACGGCCTTGGCTGCATCAGCATTGAGGTCGAAGGTGCCGACCTTGACCTCGTCGCGGCCAACGTTGCCGATCGCCTTGATGGCGTCGAGCGCCTGGGCGGCACCGAGGGTGATGATCCAGTTGATGTCCTTGTCCTGTGCCAGCTTCGCCTGGATGGCGGAGGTGACCGCGGAGTCGTCCTGCCCGTTCACCTGCAGGTTCTCGGTGTTAGGGAAGGCGCTCTTCACGCCGGCGCACCGATCTTCAAGCGCCACCGATCCGGTCTGCTGAATCGTGCAGAGGATCTTGGTCGCGCCATCCGCCTTGGCCTTCTCGCCGCCCTGCTGACCGGCGAGCTTCTCGTCGGAGGAGAAGTGGGTGAGCGACCCAGCCTCCTTGAAGAAGTCCGTCCCCGAGTTGAAGGTGTCGACCGGGATTCCCGCCGCGACGGCCTTCTTGACGGTCGGGATCAGGGACTCCGGGGTTACCAGTGTGGTGGCGATTCCGTCGACTTTTGCGTCGATCGCGCCCTGGATGAGTGTGGCCTGCTTGGTCGCCTCGGGGTCAGCCGAATACTTCAGGGTGGACCCGGTGTCCTTGGCGGCCTGCTCGGCACCAGCCCGGATTCGGTCCCAGAACGTGTCACCGGGAGCTTCGTGGGTGACCATCGCGAAGGTGTATCCAGAGTTCCCGCCGCCGCCGCCGCTGCTGTCCGGAGCAGTGTCCGGGGCGCCCCCTCCGCTGCACCCGCTTGCCGCGAGAAGGGCGCCCAACGCTGCGGTGACAACCGCGGTGCGTTTGAACTTGACAATCTTCATTGATTAGACCTTTCGTTTGGGACCACGCCGACTTTGTCACGTCATTATGTCAGTCCACGTGTTCAATGTCACCAGTTCACGGCGATGTACTTGCTCTCGGTGAAGGCGAGCAAGCCCTCCATCCCACCTTCGCGGCCGAGACCGCTCTCTTTGACCCCACCGAACGGTGCGGCCGGGTCGGATACCAGTCCACGATTGAGCCCCACCATGCCGGCCTCGATCTGCTCACTGAAGCGCAGACCGCGCGCGAGGTCGCCGGTGTACACATAGGACACAAGGCCGTACTCGGTGTTGTTGGCGAGCTCGACCGCCTCGTCCTCGGTGCTGAAGGTCACAATGGGTGCGACCGGGCCGAAGATCTCGGTGCGCAGGATCTCTGCGTCGGACGAGACTCCGGTCAGCACGGTCGGTGGGTAGTAGAAGCCGGGACCCTCTGGGGTCTGGCCTCCGAGTTCGACGGTCGCGCCGTCGGCGACGGCGTCCGCAACGAGGCTCGCGACCTTGCTTCGGGTGGCCTGGTTGACCAGCGGACCCACGTTGACGGATCGGTCAGACCCGGGTCCCACAGTAAGCGCGCTCATGGCCTCGGTCAGTCGGGCACTGAACGCGTCGGCGATACCGGCCTCGACGTAGAAGCGGTTGGCGGCGGTGCACGCTTCACCGCCGTTGCGCATCTTGGCGATCATCGCGCCTTCGATCGCCTTCTCCAGGTCAGCATCGGCGAAGACGACAAATGGAGCGTTCCCGCCCAGTTCCATGGACGAGTTGACGATGTGCTCGTTCGCCTGGTTGAGCAGGGTGCGGCCGACCTCGGTTGAGCCAGTGAAGGACAGTTTCCGTACGCGCGGATCGGCCAGCATGGCTGAGACGACGTTGCCGGACTGCCTTGAGGGAAGCACGTTCACGACCCCGGCCGGGAGTCCGGCCTCTTCCATCAGGGCGGCCATGGCCAGGGCCGTCAGGGGCGTCTCGCTGGCTGGCTTCAAGATCGTGGTGCACCCTGCGGCCAAGGCCGGGCCGATCTTGCGGGCAGCCATGGCGGCGGGAAAGTTCCACGGCGTGATGAGCAGGGCCACTCCGACAGGTTGGTGGATCACGATAATCTTGTTCGCGCCGCCCGGGGCGGTTTGAATGTCGCCGCGAATCCGGACGGCCTCCTCGGCGTACCAGCGGAAGAACTCCGCGGAGTAGAGCACCTCGCCTCGAGCGTCGGCAAGGGATTTGCCGTTCTCGGCGGTGATCAACAACGCCAGCTCGTCCACCCGCTCGACCATCAGCTGGTAGGTTCGCTGCAGGATCTCCGACCGCTTGCGTGGTGCCGTCTGCGCCCACGCCTGCGCGGCCGCGGCGGCGGCATCGACGCAGGCAAGCGCGTCGTCAACGCTGCCGCTGGCTACCGTGGCGATGACGCATCCGGTGGCGGGGTCCAGGACGTCAAATGTCGCTCCGTCCGACGCCGGGCGTTGGGCGCCGCCGATGATCAGCTGGGTGAAGACCTTGGCCACGATGTCGGCGACGGCGCCGCTGTGCCTCTGGAGGCTGTCAACGGCGTTCACAGGTACAACCTCTGCTCGGCGATGTGCTCCTCGTACTCCTTACGGGCATCCTGGGTGCTGTCGAGCTCGGAAACCTCGGAGACCGGCACATCCCACCATGCACCCGACCCGCCGAAGCGGCCTTTGGCGTCGACTTTCACGTACACCACCGCGGTGTTGTCGGTGTCGGCAGCTTCGACCAGTGCCTTCCTCAGCTCATCGGCCGTCGTTGCGGTGAACACGTCGACCCCGTAGCTGGCCGCGTTGGCGGCGAGATCGATGTCGATCCGATCCTCGGAGAACTGACCGTCCTCGCCACGGTAGTTGAACCTGCAGGCAAAGCCTTGCGACCCGCGGGTTTCCGACAGGGCCGCGATGGAGCCGTACCCGTAGTTGTCGACGAGCAGGATCGTGATCTTCAGGCCCTCCTGGACTGCGGTCATGATTTCCTGACTCGCTAGCAGGAAGGTGCCGTCGCCGATGAAGCAGAAGACGTCGCGGCTGGGGTCGGCCATCTTGGCCCCGACAGCCCCCGCCACCTCGTAGCCCATGCAGGAGTTGCCGTACTCCAGGTCGTAGGCCTTGGGGTCCGAGGGTCGCCAGAGCCGGTGCAGATCACCAGGCATGGAACCCGCCGCGTTGACCACGACGTGATGGTCGCCGGCGACGGAGTTCACGATCCCGATCGCCTCTGCCTGCGACAGTGTGGGGGCGTTCTGAACCTCGATGATCCGATCCACCTCGCCGCGCCACTCGTCGGCGGCTTTCATCACCTCAGCACGGTAGGACTCCTCCACGGTGTAGTCGGTGAGCAGCTCGGCAAGTTCAGTGATCGTCTCTCGGGCGTCGCCGATGAGGCCGAGACCCGACTGTTTGTAGGCGTCGAGCTCGGCGACGTTGATGTTGACGAACTGGACGTCGGGGTTCGCGAACAACGTGTTCGAGGCGGTGGTGAAATCGGTGTAGCGGGTACCGATGCCGATGATGACGTCGGCGTTGTTGGCGAGGGCATTGGCGAAAACTGACCCGCTGGCGCCGAGAGCGTTGACCATCTGCGGGTGGTCGTAGGGCAGGCTGGCCTTGCCGGCCTGGGTCACGCCGACCGGGATCCCGGTCTTTGCCACGAAGTCGGCGAGCTCGGCGGTCGCGGCGGAGTAGATGACCCCGCCGCCTGCGATGATGACGGGCCGTTTCGCTGCCCCGATCACCTGCGAGGCTCGGCGGAGGGCCGCTCGGTCCGCACGCGCGCGGGGTACGTGCCAGGTCCGTTCACGGAAGAGGGCGGTGGGGAAGTCCCACGCCTCTGCTTGAACGTCTTGAGGCAAGGAGATGGTGACCGCGCCGGTGTCAGCCGGGCTGGTCAAGGTCCGCATTGCCTCCAGCAGTGCGGTCGGAAGCTGATCAGGTCGGTTGATCCGATCCCAGTACTTGGAAACTGGCTTGAACGCGTCACTGGCGGAAGAATCCCAGGAGAAGCTCGACTCCAGCTGCTGCAGAACTGCGCCGGTCCGGCGGCTGGCGAAGATGTCACTGGGCAGACAGAGCACCGGGAGCCGGTTGACCGTCGCGGTGGCTGCGCCGGTGATCATGTTGGTCGCTCCCGGACCGATCGAGGTGCTGCAGGCAATCGCGCCGAGGCGGTTCTTGGCCTTCGCGTAGCCGGTGGCCATGTGCACCATGCCTTGCTCATTACGGGCCTGGTACAGCCGGAAATCCTTGCGATACTGCAGCAGGGCCTGGCCGACGCCCGCTACGTTGCCATGGCCGAAGATGCCGATCGCGCCACCGAAGAAGGGCTGCGTGTCACCGTCGCGCTCGACGCGCTGCGCGGCGAGGAACGAGACGACGGCCTGGCCGACCGTGAGCCGTTGGGTGAGGTTGGAGTTGGGCACGAAGTGTCCTTCCGCTGTGAAGGGGATTGGTGGGTGGTGGATCGGCAATCAGGCCTGCGACTCCGAGTAGCGAGGGACGAAGGGAAGTCGGCTGTCGTGACCCACCTTTTCCCACACATCCTGGGTAGCCTTCAGGCAGGGGTCCTGGAAAGCCTGCAGTGTGCGCTTCGGTGCGGGGCCCGCCAGAACGTTGAGATAGTAGAGGTCCTGACCGTGGGCCGCGACCGTGGTGTGATAGCCCCACGGGATCAGGAGCAGTTCCCCGTCGTACACGGTCTGGGTGAGGTCGAACTCCCGTTCGGGACTGTAGACCCGCTGCACGGCCCATCCGTTCTCGGGATCTCTGAGACGGTAGTAGTAGGTCTCCTCGAGTTCCGATTCACCCTCGGTGTCGTGCTCGTGCTTGTGCGGGGGATAGCTTGACCAGTTGCCGCCGGGTGTCCACACCTCGATGACGTGCAGCCGATCAGCTGGAAATCCGGGGAGCATCAGGCTCCCGACCTGACGTGAGGCGTTGCCTCCGCCGCGGAGCTCGATGTCGATGTCGTCAGGGGTTACCAGGACCGGCGCGAACTTTTCGGTAGCCGGGGCTTCCGCAATCGCGATCTCCAGGTCCGTGCTGGCCGTCAGTTCCGCTTCCGTGTCACGGGGCAGGTAGAGACAGTGGCCCAAGCCGGCAAATACGTTAGGTCTGCCACCGAAAGTCCAGGTCTGGTGGGCCGCCGAGACATTTGCAGTTCCTGACAAGGGGACGAAGGCCCGTTCTTGGCCATTGGGCGGCAGGGTCAGCGATTCGCCAGCCGCCAGAGTCTCGACCCCGAATGACACGTAGGTCCAGCCCGCGTCGGATGGATCGATGCGCTTCCAGCCCCTGCTCAAAATCTGCGGTGTGCTCATGAAGTCGTCTGACCTTCCAGTTCTCTCAGTGGCGTTCTGTGGCCCGGGGACCTGCTGAGCCTCAAGTGCTGGCCAGGACGCTTGCTAGGCGGGCAGAAACCAATGTATCGTTGGACGGACGCAATGTCCACTCAACGGTAATACTGTCGGATAGCCAGCGGTGAGCCGGTTGAGAGTACCCACAGTCGCTGGACCCGGAAGGTCCCGCCGAAGACATGGAGTCAGTCATGACCCTGCAGGAAGTCACCTCATCCGTACCCCAGCTCGGCGTCGCAATGATCGGAAGCGGCCTGATGGCGAAGTCTCACACTATGGGATACCGGAACGTGGAAAGTGTGTACGGCAAGACCCCGTTCCGTCCACGCTTTGCGATCCTTGCCGACGCCAAGGAGGATCTCGCGCGGAGTGGTGCCGAGTCGCTTGGCTATGACCGTTGGACGGTTGACTGGCGTGACGCCGTGACCGCCTCTGAGGTTGACGTCGTCGACATCGTCACGCCGAACTTCCTGCACAAGGAGATCGCGATGGCTGCGATCGCGGCCGGGAAGCACGTGTACTGCGAGAAGCCGCTGGCGCTCAATGCTGCCGACGCAAAGGAGATGTACGAGGCCGCGGAGAAGGCTGGCGTCAAGACCCTCGTCGGGTTCAACTACCTCCGAAACCCGGCCATCGCCGAGGCGCGACGACTCGTGCGAGAAGGTGTTCTCGGCGACATCTGGACATTTTCCGGTCAGTTCGTTCTGGACGCGTGCACAGATCCCGACGTGCCGTTCACGTGGCGTTTCGACCGCAAGCTGGCCGGTACCGGCGCACTGGGCGACCTGGGTGCGCACATCATCTCTCTCGCGCACGTCTTGGTAGGACCGATCCGCTCTGTGGCAGGGCTGAGTCGGACCTTCGTCAAGACCCGTCCCGAGCCCACCGGTGCCTTCGGGTACGGAAGCGGCGCCAATCTCGAGGCGCCCAGGCGTACGGTCGAGAACGACGACGCGACGACCTTTCTAGTCGAGTTCGCGAACGGTGCCAGCGGTCACATCGAAGCGTCGCGCGTGGCAACGGGCCGCACCTGGCACCAGAACATCGAACTGATCGGCAGCAAAGGTGCGCTCCAATTCGTCCAGCAGGATATCCACACCCTGAGGCTGTATCTGACGGGCGACCCCGTCAACCGCAAGGGTTACCGAGAGATCGAGCTTGGCCCGAGCCACGGAGACTATGGAGCGTTCTGGCCTTTCGCCGGCGTGCCACTCGGCGTTCACGAACTGAAGACGATCGAGGTCAACGAATGGCTCAGCGCGATCGCTGAGGATCGTCGCCCCGATGGCGACTTCGAAGAGGGATGGCGCGTGTCGCAGGTGCTGGAGGCGGTCGAGCAGTCCGCGGCAGAGCGACGGTGGGTCGACGTATCATCCGAAGAACCTATCGCGAAATGGACATAGCGTCCGTGAAGCGATAATAATTGCCCTAGTTGGTTTCCGCTCCTCTGAGATCAGGTGACAAGTTTGACTACCGACAATGCTGTCCAGAACCCATCAGCAACCCAGCGGGACCTCGCGTCCCTAGCTCAGCAGGCTCGCTGGCAGGTCATCAAAACCGTGTCCAAAGCCAAGGCCGGACACATCGGCGGGCCGCTGTCCATGATGGACCTGCTGGTGACCCTCTACTTCGAACAGCTGCGGGTGGATCCCTCGGACCCCCGAGCGGATGACCGCGATCGGTTCGTGTTGTCCAAGGGACACGCCGCCGTCGGCTTGTACTCGGTCCTCGCGCTGCGCGGGTTCCTACCCTTGGACGAGCTGGCGACGTTCGACCAGGGCGACTCACGCTTGCAGGGGCATCCCGACGTGACCCGCCTGCCCGGTCTTGACTCCTCGACCGGCTCGCTCGGTCAGGGCCTATCCGTCGGAGTCGGCATGGCACTTGGAGCCCAGCTGGGCGAGAGGGCCTTCCATACCTGGGTCATGCTGGGTGACGGAGAGATCCAGGAAGGCATGATCTGGGAGGCTGTCCAGGTTGCGGCGCGTTACAAGCTGTCCAACCTCACCGCGATCGTCGACCGCAACGGTCTCCAGCAGTTCGGCCTGCCGTCCTCGGCGGAGACGACGTTGACCGACCGCGGCGACCGGCGCGATCCGTGGTTCGGGGTAGACCTGGCCGCAGTGTTCCAGGCCTTCGGCTGGCGCGTGATCGAGATCAACGGTCACGACTACGAGCAGATCCGGAGCGCGTACACATTGGCCCGGGCGGGCGATCACGGGGGCCGGTCGACCGTCATCATCGCGCACACCGTGAAAGGCAAGGGCTTGTCCTTGGCCGAAGGGGTGCACACCTGGCACAGCATCGTCCCGACCGCCGACGACTTCGAGAAGGCCCGACGAGAGCTCGAGCCTGATGAGCTCGAGATTCTCGACAACCTGCCCACCAACATGAAAGGAGCCCAGGCATGAAGGCCATGCGTGATGTGTGGGGCGACAAGCTTGTCGAGCTCGGGGCAACCGATCCCCGCACTGTCGTCCTCGATGGTGACCTCGGCAACTCCACCAAGGTTGACAAGTTCGCCAAGGCTCACCCCAAACGGTTCTTCCAGATGGGCATCGCCGAGCAAAACCTGGTTGGCGCCGCGGCAGGTCTGGCGAGCGTCGGTTACGTGCCGTGGACGTCATCGTTCGCTGTTTTCTTCACCCACCGAGCGGTCGATCCCATCCGGATGCTCGTGGCGCAGAGCCACGCGAACGTCAAGATCGTCGGCTCGTACTCCGGTCTGCTGATCGGCGCGGTTGGCAAGACCCATCTCGACGTGCAAGACCTGGCGATCATGCGAGCCATGCCCGACATCACCGTCTTGTCCCCGGCCGACGAGGCCGAGCTTATCTCGATGATGGATTGGGCGCAGGCCTATGAGGGACCCGTGTACCTGCGAATTGTGCGCGACGCTGTGCCCGACGTCTTCGATGCCGACTACACGTTCACCCCGGGAGCGGTCTACCGCCTCCGTGAAGGCACCGACCTAGCGATGGTGTCGACGGGTCCTCAGGTTTCGCGGGTCCTGGTGGCGGCCGATCAACTTGCCGAACAAGGCGTGGCTGCGAGCGTCGTGCACGTGCCCTGCATCAAGCCGCTGGACGAGGATGCGCTGCGAGACAGCGTCGCCGAACGCGACCTTGTCGTCACCGTTGAAGAGCATTCGGTCATGGGCGGTCTCGGCGGCCTCGTTGCGGAGGCGCTCACCGCAAGAGGCCCTTCGCCTCGCATTGAGCGCATCGGCATCAATGACACCTGGGGTGAGTCGGCCGGGAACGACTTCATGCTCACCAAGCACGGCCTCTCCCCGGACCTGGTGTGCAAGCGTGTGCTTTCGGTCCTCGCCGCCCGCGTTCCCAGCTGAAACCCTCCAAAACAAGACGCAACCCGACCCGCCATCACACCTCGGAGAAAGGTTATCCATGCGACTGGGTCTGATCGGCCTCGGCCGAATCGGCGCGTTCCATGCCACCACCCTCAGCGGACTTGACCAGGTCGAGTCGCTCGTCGTCTACGACGCCGTACCCCGGCTCGTCGAGGCAGCTGTGCAACGAGTCGGCGCTGAGCCGGCCGCCAGCCCTGAGGCACTTCTGCGGGCGGGAGTGGACGGCGTCGTGATCGCCGCTGCCACTGACGTCCATCCCGAGCTCATCATTGCCTGCCTGGAGGCTGGCCTTCCGACGTTCTGCGAAAAGCCAGTCTCAAAGGACCCGGCAGCGAGTATGGAGATCCTAGGACGTACCGAGGATTCGGGCGTGCCGGTGCAGATCGGCTATCCCCGACGCTTCGACGCCGCGTTTGCGGCGGCTCGAGAGGCTGTCGCCAGCGGGAGCCTGGGTTGGCTGCACACGGTCCGCTCCACGACGTTGGATCCTGCACCACCGCCGGAGGCCTACGTCCGCGCCTCCGGCGGGATCTTCCGTGACTGCAGCGTGCACGACTTCGATGCAATTCGATATGTCACCGGCCAAGAGGTCGCCGAGGTCTATGCGACCGGATCCAACCAGGGCGCGGCCATGTTCGCCGACAACCACGACGTCGACACCGCCGCCACTGTGCTCACCCTGGAATCGGGGGCGTTGGCCGTCGTGTCGAACTCCCGGTACAACGCCCGCGGGCACGACGTTCGGCTGGAGCTGCACGGCTCTGAGGACAGCGTCGGCGCCGGAATTGAAGAAAGGTGGCCGATTCGGTCGACCGAACCGGGTGTCACCTTCCCTGGTGGGGCACCGCACCATTTCTTCATGGACCGATTCGCCGACGCTTTCCGCGCCGAGCTTGCGGCGTTCACCGAGGTGGTCGCCGGATCGCGGCCGTCGCCGTGCACGGTCGCCGACGGGGTCGAAGTGGGCTGGATTGCCGAGGCCGCCACGCTATCCCTTCGCGAGCATCGCCCGGTGCGCATGGACGAACTCCGTCCAAGAAGTGGTGATCCGGTGGCAGCGCGAGCCAGAGCCACATCCATCTCCTGACCGCGGCGTGAAGCGAGGGTGGATGCCGTGTTCGAACATGCTGTCCGTCTCGTGATAAAATCACCGGCCGTAGCTATGCAGTAACGGTCTGGAAGGGCGACCTCGACATGGATCCTCACGATTCGCTTGTTGTCGCTGGACCGCTCGGATCGCGCGACCGTGGGAAATCGTTGCGCACGACGGACCTGGAGCGTGACTCCGGCGGTCTCGAGCTGATCAGCAAAGCCGGGGCAGCGCTCGACATTTTGGAACAGCATGGAGAGGTCAGCGCCGCCGAACTTGCGGTGGCGCTCGGGGAACCACTCAGTTCGGTCTATCGTCTGCTCCAGAGCCTTACGGCTACCGGCTGGGTGGACCGCGGTTCGCGCCGCGGCGCTTACCGTCTCGGGCTGTCCTTGATCAGCATCGGTGGCCTGGTCGAAGATCATCTCGACATTCGGGAGGCAGCGTTGCCTTCGTTGCATGAGCTAGCCGATGCAACGGGGGTGACGAGCTTTTTGTGTGTTCGACAGGGTTCTCGAGCAGTCTGTCTCGAACGGATCGAGGGCTACGCGGTCCAGTCTCTGGCCATGCTGCTGGGCGGCTCATTACCTCTGTACGCCGGCGCGGCACCCCGGGCTTTGTTCGCCTTCTTGCCCGACGCGGAGCAGCGTGCGATCTTGAAGGACACCAGTCAGCAGCTGCGTGACGACCCCCCCAGACCAGACGACAAGGACATCCTTGCCGACCTTGCCCGCATCAGGACGGTCGGCTACTCGGTGTCCGATGCCGATGTGACACCCGGTATCGCTGCGCTGGGAGCGCCGGTATTCAACCATCGAGGTGACGTCCAGGGCGCGCTGTCGCTAAGCGGGCTGCGCAGCCAGCTGCTGGACCCTGCTGGCCTGGACGACACCATCGGGCTTGTCCGCCTTGCAGCGGGCAGGGCGAGCGCTGCACTGGGCTGGGAGGTGTCCTGATGGCGGCCGAGAGCCGGCCCATGGGCATCCTGCAGCGGTCGTCCAGCCTTATCCAGCTGCTCGCCCAGCGAGGACCAATGTCTACGGCCGACGTGGCCGAAGAGCTAGGCATTCCTCGGCCGAGCGTCTACCGACTAGTTGAGGCGTTGACGCAGTCTCGGCTCGTCGAGTCTTCATCTGATGGAAAGCTGCGGGTCAGCCTACGTTGGCTCAAGCTCAGTGACGCGGCCCGAGCGGGCATGCGGGAGTGGTCCCACGCGCGGCCTCTTCTGGACCAGTTGGCAATCCGGACCGGACAGACGATCTATCTCAGCGTTCCGCGGTCTGATCGTGCCGTCTGCATCGACTGGTCGCCCGGTCGCGCCCTCAGTGTGCTCGCGCTTAAGCCAGGTCGAACCCTGCCGCTGTACGCCGGCGCCGCAGGACGCGTCACCCTCGCCTTCCGGCCCGAACCCCTCGAGGATTACCTCCGTGCCGCCCCGTTCGCCGTGCTGACCGAGCACACGCTCTCCACCGCTCGGGAGCTGCGCGCCGACGTCGAGGCAACCAGGAGTCGCGGATACAGCGTGTCCGACGAAGATGTCACGCTGGGAATAGGTGCGCTCGGTGCTCCCATAACTAACCGAGGGGGCGCCCTTCTCGGGGCGTTGTCTCTTGCGGGTTTGGCTGAGGATCTCCGCTCCAGGCGATCCGAACTCTCTGCCGACCTGCTCGCCTGTGCGGCTGAGCTGTCTGCTCAGACCGACTAAAACCCGTGACTGACCCGGGTTACCAGGTCAGTTGTCGGCCGGAGCGCAACGGGCGCGGGTGGCCACCGTCCGTGATCACCGCCGGCGCGCTAGAGGTCTCGCGCAAAAGGTCGATCCCCTCCCGGACATCAAGCACGTCAATGTGGTCGCACTCCCTTCCAGGACGAATATATCTCCGAGTGTGCAACTTGTCCGCTGTGCGGTAACACAAACGGACGAGTGGAACGGCAGGTCGTGGACGTTTCAGGGAGCAGGTCCACGAGCGATGTTCGCGGGGACGATCTTTGCAAAGTGGAGGGAGTGGGACGTCGGTGAAGCCCAACAACGGTGCACTCCGCAGCGTCCGGGCGGTCGGCGCGTCCGACCCTGGCAAGGATCCAAGCCTGGCTGAGCTTCGGCATCACGAGTCCTTGCCGGCGGATCGCCCAGCCGTACCGGTGTTCTTTCTCTCCGACTCCACCGGCATCAGTGCGGAGACGATGGGGAACGCCTTGCTCATCCAGTTCCCCTTCCTCCGGTTCGAGCGGCGACTCATTCCCTTCATCAACTCGCTGGAGGAGGCGCGCAAGGTCGTCGCCATCCTCGACGCCGCCATGAACGGGCCGGTCACACCGCTCGCATTCACGACCGCCGCGGACTGCTTGACGGCGCACTGTGCGATATCAGCGACTCCATGCTGACTGCGCTGCTAACGCGATCGCCGATCGGGTGGCACCGGACGAGCTCAACGCAAGCTACATCATCCCGAGTGTCTTCGATTCGGCTGTAGCCGGCGCTGTCGCGCGTGCCGTGCGTGAGGCTGAGGCACAGCAACATGTTCCGGCGGCGGGTCCTGCCGCTTCCGACAGATAGATGCACCGCACGTCCACCTCAGGAGGCAAGACCATGACCATCGCCGTAGCCCATCAGGCCGCGTCCACCGCCAAGCACATCGCTCTTCGGGAAGCGGTACGCGAGGCATACCTCAGAGGCAGCAATCTGGCTGTTCTGCACGTCGTGGAGGCATTGGACCTCGACGTCGCGGATGCCTACCGGAGCGGTCTGAATCAAGACATCGAGGAGTCACTGGCGGAGGTCGGTGCGCACGACGTCACGTGGGAACTTCACCTCACCGTGGCGGACCGAGATGTCACCGAAAAGCTGCTTGAGCTCGCCGTGTCCGCGAAGGCGGAGGTACTGGTCATCGGGGCCAGGCGTCGCTCCCCGGTGGGCAAGTTTCTTCTTGGGAGCGTGACCCAGGGCATCATCTTGCAGGCGCCGGTGCCGGTGCTGGTCGTCAAACCGGACGCATAAAGGGACTGCGGCACCGCGTTCGCGACATGTCATGTTGTCGAATCCTGCGCTCGGCTTCCGCGGCCTGGCACGGCTTGGCCTGCCCCTGTACGCGGTGCTTGCGGTGCTGCGCTGTGAGGCCAGCCGCCCCTCAGTGCCCGCCCCGGTGCCGCCGCCGCCCGTCCGGTCCCTCAAGCCTGTGCTTGCGACATGGAGACGTGCCGAGGCAGATGTTTCGATCTGATCACAGTGGGTAGCGCTCCAGTGAACTTGCCTTCTCTGGAAGAAGGGGAGGCCCACGACAAAGGAGATGTGATGACCACGAAGGTCGAGAAAACGATCCTGGTGAACGTGCCTGTCAGCACCGCATACAACCAGTGGACACAGTTCGAAGACTTCCCCCAGTTCATGGGTGGGATCAAAAGCGTCACCCAGCTCAGTGACGACCGGCTCCAGTGGGTGGCCGAGATCGCAGGAGTGAAGCGGCAGTGGGAGGGCAAGATCCTTGAGCAGGTGCCCGACCAGAAGGTCGCTTGGGCCGCCACCGAGGGTGCGACGAACGCGGGTTCAGTGACATTCGAGCCGGCCGGGGACGGGCAGACCAACGTCCACCTCAGCCTTGAGTACGAGCCCGAGGGTCTTGTCGAGAAGATCGGCGACAAGCTCAACATCGTCGAGAACCAGGCCGAGAAGGACCTCGAGCGGTTCAAGGCGTTCGTCGAGTCCGAGGGCTACGCCTCCGGAGCGTGGCGGGGCACCGTCAACGAAGGCGCCACCGTCGGAACGCCGGGTGTCGAGGATGCGGCGGAGAGCCAGGGTGACTCAGGCAAAGCGGGCGTGTCCGGCAAGGCCGTGGCAGCAGGCGCGGGGCTGGCAGCCGCGGCCGCCGCCGGAGTTGCGGCGGCAACGGGTGCGAAGAAGTCGTCGGATGAAGGCTCCGTCTCGGAGGCCTCCGACGTGGGCTACGTACCGGAGACCGGGACATCGGCCGCGGCCGGTACGCAAGACTTCCCACCTGCGGAGGACACCACGGGATTCGCCCAGGCCGAGGTGGTCACCCCGGTGCAGACCCCGCCCTACAGCCAGGGACTCGGCGAGCCGGACATGTACGAGGAAGTGCCGTCCAGCGACACCGGCCAGGGCGTTGGCGCGCGGTTCGATGACACGGTGACGGGCAGTCGGGACAACCTGGAGACTGGGGCCGGTGGGGACACGCTCCCGTCCTCGGAGAGGGACTACGCCGACACCAGGCTCGGCGGCGAGACCGGAGGCGGCACGGAAGCCGACGACCTCGGCACCGGAACCGGTGGCTACAACTTGCCGGGATCGGCCAAGGACGAGCCTGCCGCTGGTCTGGATGACTCCATCACGGGCACGGACAAAGACGACCTCGACACGGACGGCGGACGGCGTCTGTAGTACTCCTCGCGAGTATCGTTGATGACGAAGCAGTGACGGTTGTGCCTCGACAGTGTTTGAGAGTCCACCGAGGGGTACACCAGCCTGTGAGTCGCAGAAAGCGGCGATACATAGAGGAGAGGAGAACGGTGGAAATCATCGGAGTCATCATCGCGGGGATCATCATCGGTCTGCTCGGGAAGTTCGTCGCTCCGGGCGACAAGGACAACATCCCGATCTGGCTGACGATCCTGTGCGGCGTCGGCGGTGTCATCATCGGTTGGTTCGTGTACTCGGCCTTCGGTGGAAACGGCAGTCCGGGGATCGACTGGGTGCGGTGGATTGTTGCCATCGTCATCGCAGCCGTCCTCGTGGTCATCGCTTCCACGATGACCGGTCGGAACACCGCTCGGCGGGTGTGACCTAGTTCAAGCGCAAGAGCCTCGGCCTGACAGCAGGCCGGGGCTCTTTGCGCGTCCGGTCGGGATCCTTTCTCGGCAGCAGAAGTTCCTGCATCGAACTAGCACATCGAACTAGCACAATCGACTGAGCCGGGGGCTCCGGCCCATCACCGAAGTGACCGGGCCCGGACAGATACGCTTCTCGCCTGAGACGTACGACGGTGACCAGGAAGAGGGGCCATGATCGATCTCGATGGCATCCTCCTGGTAAGCGCGGTGGTGCTCATCGTGGCCATTCTCGCGGCGCGGGTGGGGGCACGGGTGGGACTGCCGTCGCTGCTGCTGTTCCTCGGAATTGGCCTGCTGATGGGGGACTCCGGCATCAGCGTCTGGATGAACAGGCCGGACCTCGCGGTCGACTTCAACGACGCCAACATGGCCAATGCGCTGGGCTTCGGGGCGCTGGTCCTCATTCTGGCTGAGGGCGGCCTGACGACCAGATGGCATGACATCCGGCCGTCCATCGGCCTGGCGAGCTCACTGGCCACACTGGGTGTTGGTGTGAGTGTCGGGTTGATGACGCTGGTGGGTTACTACGTCCTCGACCTCAACATCTGGCTGGCCCTGCTGCTCGGGGCGGTGACCTCGCCAACGGATGCGGCGGCCGTCTTCTCGGTGCTCCGACGGGTGCCGATCCCGCGCAGGCTCCGCGGAAGCCTGGAGGCGGAGTCCGGGCTCAACGACGCACCAACCGTCCTCCTGGTCGTGCTGGCCAGCGATGCGGCTGTCGGACATGGCGTCGAGGGCGGCGCCCTCGCGGTCCTCGCGCTCATCGTTGGTGAGCTCGTCGGCGGAGTGCTGATTGGCGGGGGGCTGGGTTGGGTTGGGGTCCAGATTCTGCGACGGGTAGCACTTCCCTCCTCTGGCCTCTACCCGCTGGCGGCTCTCGTCTGGAGCGTGTTCACCTTCGCTGTCGGCGCCCAGTCGCACACCAGTGGCTTCGCCGCCGTCTATGTCTGTGCGTTGATGCTGGGCAACGCACAGCTCCCGCACCGCGCCGCCACCAGGTCCTTCGTCGAGGGAATCGGCTGGATCGCCCAGATCGGCCTGTTCATCATGCTCGGGCTGCTCGCGACACCGACCGACGTCAAGTTGAGGGAAGTGCTGATCGCACTCGGGGCCGGAACCTTCCTCACGTTCGTCGCCAGACCCATCTCGGTCTGGGTCTCGACTGTGTGGTTCGGGTTGAAAGTGCGCGACCAGATCTTCCTCTCCTGGGCCGGGTTGCGCGGAGCCGTGCCGATTGTGCTGGCGACCATACCGCGAGCAAACGGTGTTCCGGGCTCACTCGAGCTCTTCAACATCGTGCTCGTCTTCGTCATCGTGTTCACGTTTCTGCAGGCCCCGACACTTCCCTTCGTCGCCCGAGTGCTGCGGCTCGCCGAAGACGACACTGCCACCGATCTGGAGGTCGAGGCGGCCCCGTTGGACAAGATCTCCGCCGATCTGCTTCAGGTACGTATCCCGGCGAACTCCCGGCTGAGTGGCATCGAGATCTCCGAGCTCCGCCTGGACAGGCACACCGTCGTCTCACTGATCATCCGCGAGGGAGCGCCCTTCGTTCCGGAGGCGCGGGAACGCATCAAGGTGGGCGACGAGCTGCTGATCGTGACCCCGAGTGCGGAGCGCCTGCAGACGGAGGATCGGCTTCGAGCGCTGGCACGCGGAGGTCGGCTCGCCAGGTGGCGTGAGGATAGACCCACCGCCAGCTAGCCACGAGGGATGGAGCAAGTCACAGCATCGATGCCGTCGACCAGGAGGGCCTGCGGCGAGTGCTGACTGATCCGCTCAGCTGCCGAGCGTGCTGCTGGCTGATGCCGTCGGTGGCAGACACACCGTCTTGGTCTTGACCGCATAGGAGGTGGCGGCGGTCTTGTTGAAGCCGGCATACCGGTTCCCGACCAAGACGTCGACCGTGTGGTCTGGACGCTTGTCGACCCGGATCTGCGCGTCCTTGAAGAAGCCTTTGACCAGCAGGACCTCGGGATTCTTCGCTCCGGCACCAACGATGACAGTCTTCTGGACCTTCTCGTTGGTGTTGGTGGTGCGCTGCACCTTGAACTGGCGCTCGCGAAGCAGTCGGCCCACATCCCCGGCGAGGCCCTTCTTGGTGCCGCCGTTGTAGACGCTCACGACCACCTGGCTTGAGCGCAGCAGGCCTTTGGGGACCGTCTGATTGACACACGGCTCCGGCGGCAGCGCCGGCACCGGCTTGAGTACGTTGGTATAGCCCCACCAGGCGCCGTAACACAGCACTGCGAGAAGCGCGAGCAGCGTTAGGGGCGTCCGCACGATGCGGAAGACGCGACCTATCACTGCCGGTCTCCTTCCATGGCCGTTACTTCGGTGTCGGTGCGAGAGCCTACCTGAGCGGTGCGCTATTTCAGGTCCAGAACCCGCGCGTGCATCGTCTGACGTTGCTGGAGGGCCGCGCGCAGGGCGCGATGGAGGCCATCTTCGAGGTACAGCTCGCCGCGCCAAGCGACCACATGAGCGAACAGGTCACCGTAGAAGGTGGAGTCCTCTTCGAGCAGTGCCTCCAAATCCAGCGTCCGCTTCGTGGTGACGAGCTGGTCCAAGCGCACCTGGTGCGGTGCAATGGCAGCCCATTGCTTCTGCACGTAGCTATGGTCGGGGTACGGGCGTACGTCACCAACACGCTTGAAAATCACTGGAACACTCTAATCAAGATTCACAGGCACGCCGAACACGACGATGTCACGATTTCGGTCCGACCGTCACCTTCCGGCGACCCGGCGGCGTGTGTCACGCTGAGCCGTGTGACTTCTCCGACGCCTGCCTCAGCCTCTGACGAGACTCCTGCCATGAACCCATCGGCAGCCGGATCTGAGCCCAGTCAAGCGGCCGCATCGTCGGAGAATGTCCGAGCCATCGCGGCGGGATACACGTTTGCCGAACCAGCCATCGACCTCGGCGTGGTGATGGCGGACGATGAGCCGGTACGGTCAGCGGTCGTCCGGATCCCGCTGTCCATGCTCAACCGACACGGCCTGATCGCCGGCGCCACCGGTACGGGCAAGACCAAAACGCTCCAGCTGATGGCGGAGCAGATCTCCGCCGCCGGCGTCCCCGTATTCGCCGCCGACATCAAGGGCGACCTGTCCGGCATCGCCTCACCGGGAGCCGGCAGCGACAAGCTGCTGGCGCGCACCCAGAAGATAGGGCAGGACTGGGTACCGACAGCCTGTCCCACTGAGTTTTTCGCACTGGGCGGCCAGGGAAACGGAGTACCCCTGCGCGCGACGATCAGCTCCTTCGGTCCGGTCCTGCTGTCGAAGGTGCTCGACCTGAACGCCGTGCAGGAGTCCTCCCTCGGACTGGTGTTCCATTACGCCGACTCGGCCGGCCTGCCGTTGCTCGACCTCGCGGACTTACGCGCTGTCCTCCAGCACCTCACCAGCGACGACGGGAAGGCCGAGCTCAAGGCCGTCGGCGGCTTGTCGACTGCCACCGTCGGCGTCATCCTGCGCTCCCTCATCACCTTCGCCGACCAGGGTGCCGAGGCGTTCTTCGGAGAACCCGAGTTCGATACCGCTGACCTCCTGCGGGTCACCTCCGATGGCCGCGGTGTGGTCTCACTGCTGGAGCTGCCGAACCTGCAGGATCGGCCAGCCGTCTTCTCCACCTTCTTGATGTGGCTGCTGGCCGATCTCTTCCATGATCTTCCCGAGATCGGCGACGTGGACAAGCCCAAGCTGGTCTTCTTCTTCGACGAGGCCCACCTGCTCTTCAACGATGCGTCGCCGGCGTTCCTGGATGCGATCGCGCAGACCGTGCGGCTGATCCGGTCCAAAGGGGTCGGGATCTTCTTCGTCACCCAGACACCACGCGACGTGCCCGATGAGGTGCTCGCGCAGCTCGGCTCCCGGGTCCAGCACCAGCTGCGGGCGCACACACCGAACGACGCCAAGGCGCTCAAGCAGACTGTGGCGACGTTCCCGAAGTCCTCCTACGACCTGGCGGAAGTCCTCCAACAACTCGGGATCGGTGAAGCCGTCGTCACCGTGATGGACCCGGACGGGGCGCCCACACCGGTGGCCTGGACCCGGATGCGAGCGCCGCAGTCCTTGATGGCCCCGACACCGGAGCAGATGCTGAGGTCCGGCATTGCGGCTTCGCCTCTGATGGCTCGGTACGGCGCCGCACTGGATCGGGAGTCCGCTCGAGAGATCTTGGCGGCCAAACTGGAGGCGGGCGCCAAGGCGGCCGCCGCTGAGCGAGCCGCCGATCAGGCCAAGGACGCGGAGGAGGCCAGCGCCGAGCGTGTCGGTGATGCGGCCCGCTCACCCGGGGTCTCGAGATCCCGCCCGCGTGATCGGGAAAGCATCGTCTCAAAGGTGGTGACCTCATCCACGTTCAAGCAGTTCGCACGATCGGCGGGTCGAGAGATCGTCCGCAGTCTGTTCTCGACGGCGCGGCGCCGATGAGCGAACACGAGGCCCTCCTGCACAAGGCAGCGGCCGAGCATGACAGCACCGTCTTGGTCACCGGCGCAAACGGTCACCTCGGGCACGTCGTCGTCGACGAGCTCGCCAGTCACGGCGTACGAGTGATCGCCGTGGACCGGACGCCGTCGCCGACCTTTTCAGCGGCCGCCCATTTTCATCAGCTGGACGGGCATGATCTGCCTGGTCTGATCGACGCCATGCAGGACTGTTCGGGACTGGTCCACCTGGCCGCCATCCCGTACCCGATCGATGGCCAGGAACAGGTGGTGTTCGGCAACAACACCGGCGCGACCTTCGCAGCCCTGCAGGCGGCGGCGACCGTCGGCATCAAACGGGCGGTGATCGCCTCCAGCGTGTCGGCGTATGGGACGGCGTGGTCTCCGCAGCCCAGCACCTTCGACTACGTGCCGGTGGACGAGGACCATCCGATGCGCAACTTCGACCCGTACGGACTCTCCAAGGAGGTCGACGAGCGGACGGCGGCGATGTTCGCTCGCCGCAGTGGCATGTCAGTCGCGGCGCTTCGTTTCCACTGGGTGGCCACCCCGGAGCAACAGCAGGAGGGCATCCGGGCGGCCGGCCCGGTGAACGTCGCCGAGGTGTTGCGGGGGCTGTGGGGGTACGTCGACGTACGCGACGCGGCCCGTGCGTGCCGGCTTGCGCTGCTGGCGTCCGCTCGCTCGCCCTACGGCTTCCAGCCCATGAACATCGTTGCTGCGGATGCGCTGTCGACCATCCCGCTGCGGGAACTACTCGCCGAGCACGCGCCCGCCATCGCGGTCCGCGGTGAGCTGGACGATACCGCTGGCGGCTTCTCCATCGACCGGGCCCGGGAGCTCATCGACTGGGTCCCGCAGTACTCGTGGCGGCAGCACCCGCTCCGGCACTGAGCCATCGATCCGACCCCAGGTGAGGCAGCAAACGGTGCACGAAATACTGCTTGCATGACTACGTCGGACTACGCCCAACCAGCAGCGACGCTTCCCGGCGGCACCATGCCCCTGCTCGGATTCGGAACCTGGCAGATCGACAACGCCAACGCCTCAGAAGCTGTCCAGACTGCGCTCGAGGCCGGCTATCGGCACATTGACACCGCCACCGGTTACGAGAACGAAGCCGGCATCGGTGACGGGCTGAAGGCGGCAGCACTCCCGCGCGACGCGGTGTTCGTGACCACCAAGATGCCGCCGGAGAATGTCGGGAAGGAACGGCAGACCCTGGAGCAGAGCCTGACCAAGCTGGGGCTGGATCAGGTAGACCTGTGGCTGGTTCATTGGCCGCCGAACAAGCAGGCCACGCCAGCCGCCTGGGAGAAGTTCATCGAGGCGCAGCAGGAAGGGCTGGCCCGGGCGATCGGTGTCAGCAACTACTCGCTGGACCAGATCGACGAACTGGTCGCCGCCACCGGTGTCGGGCCCGCCGTAAACCAGATCCGCTGGGCGCCGCCGATCTACGACCCCGCAGTCGCTGCCGGCCTGAGCGAGCGGAACGTGGTACTGGAGGGCTACAGCCCGTTCAAGGTGAGCAATCTCTCCGACGCCACCCTGGTGTCCATCGCGGAGGCGCACGACGCCAACGCGGCCCAGGTGATCGTGGCCTGGCATGTAGCGCACGGCTTCGTGGTGATCCCGAAGTCCACCCGTCGCGAGCGCATCGTCTCCAACGCCGCCGGAGCGAAGATCGAGCTCAGCGAGGCCGAGGTGGCCGCCATCGACGGATTGTCGGAGGTCCGCTGAAAGAGCGCGGCTCGGCACCGCGAGCGTGCGTACGAAAGGTGTCGGTGGCGGGTAGCAGACTGGGGTTGAGGTTCAGAACAAAGCCGAACCGGATCAACCGAAAGGAACTCCAGATGCCCAAGACGGACAAGTCAGGCAACGCCAAGGAGGACGAGCTGCCCTCGACCTTGCGGCGCTCCGATGATAAGGCGAAACGCACCTACGCCAAGGCCCACGACTCTGCCGCCGAGCAGTACGGGGATGAACGGCGGGCCAACCAGGTGGCGTACAGCGCTCTCAAGCACACGCACGAGAAGGTCGGCGACCACTGGGAGCCGAAGGAGGAGTACGGCCCCTCGGACGCTCAGGCGGAGGGCGGGCGCGACACCTCACGGCCCACAGCCGGGGGTGTGGATGCCAACGCCTCCAAGAAGCATCTGCAGGAGCTCGCCAGCCGGCTGGACATTCCTGGACGCTCGAGCATGACGAAGCCCGAGTTGGTGGAGGCGCTGCAGAAGGCGAACAACCGCAAGAGCGCCCAAGCCCGAAAGGAGGAGTCCGGCAACTGAGCAGAGCAGTCAGGAACCCGCGACGGCCGTCATGCCGCGGACCTGTGCGCGCCAGCGCAACAGGTCGGCTCGGACCGCCTCGATCTTGCGTCGATCCTGCTTCGCGAGGACGTTGCGCGTCTCGTGCGGATCCTCGGCTAGGTCGAAGAACTCGTCGGGGCGTTGACCGAAGTGGAAGATGTACTTCTCGGTTCCAGAGATCCAGGCGAGGCACCTGTCGTCGACGAAGCATGCCAGCCGCAGCGGTTCGCCGGAGGGCTTGCGGAGCGTGGATGCCGGATAGCTGCCACCCACGACGTCGTAGCCGAGCATCTCCGCGACCGTCGGCAGTATCGACGTCGGCTGGATAGGGGTTGACAGCGTGCGCGCCCGACGATCCGCTGGATCGTGGATGAGCAACGGGATCTTGATGCCCTCGTTGTAGATGGTGTTGTCGTGCTGCCGCAGTCCGTGCTCGCCGAAGCCTTCGCCGTGGTCAGCCATGATCACGAAGACGGTGTTTCGATAGAGCCCGAGCTCCTTGTACTGGTTGATCAGTCGCTGCAGGAAACGATCTTGATACCGGATGGTGTTGAGATACTGGTTGAGCTCGGGATCATCGGAGAGGTGCTGCACATCGATGCTGGACGGCACCCGGTAGTCGTGGTGACTGGTGACCGTCAGGTACGAGGCCAGAAATGGCCGGTTGGAATGCTGGCTCAACCAGCTGCGGCTAGGGCCGAGCATGATGTCGTCCTCCCAGCCGAAGTAGTTCGCCTCGACGAAGCCCTTCTTGGGGACGCGGTTCTCGGGTAGGAAGTCGTCGTAGCCGAGGTTGGAGACGAGTTGTGCCCGGCTCTCGTAGGCCTCGGTGGCGGACTGGAAGAAAGCACTGCGGTAGCCCTGGTCGGCCAGCAGCCGAGGCAGGCATCGCGCGTAGAGTCCCTTGGGTTTGGCCTCGGTCGCTTCCATGTCGAGCGGTGGCGAGACCCCACAGTGAGCGGCCGCGAGCGCCTTGGACGTGTGCGGCACCACCGTGTAGGCGTTCTCGGCCACCAGGCTTGTCCGGGCCAGCTCCTTCAGGAACGGGGTGGTCGGCACGGTGGGGTCGCCCAGTGTCGTCGACATCGCCCGCACCGACTCCAGGAACACCATCACCACGTTGCGGCGCCGGGTGGCGGTGGTCTCCAGCAGGGAGGTCCGATTGGGCAGCTGGTCGGCGGTGGGGACTGCGGTGTCAGGTGGAGCTGAGAACTTCCGGGTTTCGATCGGGCTGAGCACCAGATTGAGCAGGGGGTCGCGGGAGAATCCTGCCGCCGTACTTGCGGGGACCAACAGCGCGCCGCTGATTGCCATCGCAGCAGCGGCGACTGCAGGTCGACGCAGCGCCGGCTGGTGGCGTGGCTGCCGAGCGGGGCGACGCCGCAGGATGGCCCGGGTCACCAGCCAGGGTCCGACGGTTGCCTGTCCTGCCAGCAGAACCAGCCAGACCGCGTACCACAATGAGAGCTCGGCAGCCACCGGAGCCCCGACTTCGCCGCGGGACCTCCAGGCGACCTCCAACATGGCCCAGTCAAGGGGGGAGCCGGTCTTGATGTAGAACAGGTGCGCCATCGTCGCCCAGACGGTGACCGCGAGAACAGAGCAGTGCAGCACGACCAGGGCGAGTCGGCGACCCCAGCGGCCTCGCGCGACTGCCATCACGCCGACCCACACGCCCGCGAACGCGGTGTTGACCAGCACCTCCGACCGGACCTGGTCGACGAACCCCAGGACACCGGGAACCGTGTGCTGGGTCAGGATGCGGATGACCTTCAGCAGCATCACGTAGGCCACTGCGGGACCCAGCAGCGCCATCACGTAGAGCCTGTCGCCGACCAACATCGCGTCCGTCAGCCGTGCGAAGAAGGACGGTCGATGTGCTGGCACAGTCCGAGGTCCGCGGAGCTGCGCCATCTGAGGAACGTAGCAAATGTGGAACAGCGCCCGGCGGATGGCCTGGAGATGACCATCGCGCCGGCGCCCGATCGCTGTCCTCGCTCGCTCGGCAGGTACCCGTGGCCTGCCGGCGCGCTTGCTACTCCGCCACGGCGGCGGCCTTCTTCAGGCCGGCCCCGGCGGCGGCTTCCTTCAGTACCGCGGCGGCGACCTCGAGGCCCTCGATCCGTCCGAGCGATACGTCCTCGTGCTCGATGTTGACCGCCATCTCGGGATCGACCTCGGCCAGGGCGCGGAGGAACTCGGTCCAGAACGCTAGGTCGTGGCCTCGACCGAGGGCGACGAAGTCCCACGCGGAGTCCTTGGGCCATTCGTTGGCGTACTCGGCACCGCCGAGTCCGACACGGGGCTCGTCTTCGCGAAGTCGACGGAACCGGTTGTCCAGCACGCCGTAGATCTCCGCGTTCTTGTTGATGCGTACGTCCTTGGCGGCGGCGTGGAAGACCAATGGGCCGAGGTGCCGGACGGCGGCGACTGGGTCCATGCCCTGCCAGAACAGGTGGCTCGGATCCATCTCGGCGCCGACGTTCGTCGCGCCGGTCCGCTCGACCAGTTCGAGCATCGTCGGCGGTGAGAAGACGATGTTCTGCGGATGCATCTCGATCGCAACCTTCACGCCGTTGTCGGCAGCGAGTGCGTCGATCTCCTTCCAGAAGGGTACGACCACCCGCTCCCACTGGTAGTCCAAGACGTCCAGGGCACCCGAGTTCCAGGCGTTGACGACCCAGTTCGGGACCGTCGAGCCGGGCTCCCCTCCAGGTAGCCCCGACATGGTGACAACCCGGTTTTGACCAAGTGCGCCGGCTGCCCGGATGGCCCGGCGCAGGTCGTTCGCGTGCTGCTCCCGGATGACCGGGTTAGGGTGCAGGGGGTTGCCGTTGGCATTGAGGCCGGCGAGAGTGATGCCCTCGTCCGCGAAGACGCCGAGATAGTCATCGCATGCGGCCTTGCTGGTCAGGATGTCGTCGATGGGAATGTGTACGGGCGGCAGGAACCCGCCGGCGTTGATCTCAGCCGCCTCCAGCCCCAAGGATGCGATCACCTCCAGCGCGTCCGGCAGCGGGCGGTCGTGCAGGACGGCTGTGTAGACACCTAGTTTCATAGCGTTACCTTCTTTCCTTCTCCAAGCGCTGACGTGGCCACCGCGGCGAGTATCTCCATGTTGTGTACGCCGTCGGAGAACGAGGCGCACCGAGGTAGTGATGATGCTTCGTCCAGGCCGGCAACCTCGTCCAGGAAGGCGCGTGCCTGGTAGGCGAAGGCGTCGTTCTGTCCGAACCCGACGCCGGGGGCATCCATCGGCAGGCCACCGGCCAGATAGGGGTGCTCCGGGCCCAGGAGGACCTGTCGGTACCCGTTGGTGGCCGAACCTGCTGAGTTCAAGAACAGCTGGATCTCCGACGGCCGGTTCTGGTCGAATCGGGCGGCGCCGTTCTCGCAGAACACCTCGAACATGAGCGAGTTGGCGTGTCCGGCGGCTACCCGTGACACCTCCAGGCCGCCCACACCCGAGGCGAACTCGGCGGCGAAGGCGGCGTAGTCGTCGTTCTCAACCGCCACGTACTCGTCGCTGACGGCCGCGTGGTCGTGACCCATCACCGCGCCCAACGGCTTGGGGCGCTTGCTGATGGCGGTGCGGAGATTGCCGCCCCTGACCGAGACGACGTCGCCCGCCAGGTACTCGGCGACGTAGGCGAGGTGACTACCAACGTCGGCCAGCGCCCCAGATCCCGGACTCCCGACGTACCGCCAGCTCATCGGCGCCTGAGGGGAAGACCCGTAATCGGTCCAGTAGCGTCCGCTGAAGTGCAGCACCGAACCGAGGGTGCCGTTGCGGATGAGAGCGCGGATGTAGGCGATGCCTGGCGAGCGTCGGAAGGTGTAGCCGATTCTCGCGATGCTGTCGGCGCGGTCTGCGGCCGCCGACATCGCCCGAGCGTCATCCAGGGTGTCGCTGAGCGGCTTCTCGCACAGCACGTGCTTGCCCGCCGCCAGCAGCCCTTCGACTACCTCACGGTGCAAGGAGTTGGCGATCACCACGCTGACCACGTCGATGTCGTCGGCCTCCGCGATCGCCTGCCACGAGGAGTCAGTGCGCTCGTAGCCAAACCGACGAGCCGCAGCCGAGCCGAACTCGGGGTTCACGTCCCCGATGGAGACGTAACGGATCGGAGGCAGACTCGGAGCGAACAGGGTTGGGGCGGTCCGGTAGGCCGCGGCGTGGGCCTTGCCGGCCATGCCGGCGCCGATAACTGCTACGCCAATACCTTCGGGCATGGGCTATCTCTCCTTCGAGTGGACGCATCGCGCGCTGCGCTCAGGCGAAAGCCAGGACGCGCGGTAAAGTGGATTGGAGCGCTCCAACGGCGCAGCACAAACCTTACGGGGTGCGAAATGTCCTGTCAATATGCAAATATGGCCCGAGATGTCTGACACTCAGGTGCCGACCCCAGCCGCAGGGGTTCGGCGCGCGACGATCTACGACGTCGCCGAGCGCGCCGGCGTCTCCAAGTCGCTGGTCTCCTTGGTGCTGCAGGGCTCCAGCCGAGTGTCCCCTCAGCGTCGCGCCGCGGTAGAGCGTGCCATCGACGAGCTGCAGTACCGTCCCAGCCGCGCGGCCTCGGCACTAGCGGGCAATCGGACCCGGACGATCGGCGTCCTGTTGGACGACTACCGCAATCTGTGGTTCGTGGAGCTGCTCACCGGCATCCAGCATGAGTTGGCTGACCTCGGGTTCCATGTGGCGGTGGAGAACTGCACCTTCACCGGGCAAGGCGCGCGCAGCCCGCTGGATGGGTTCATCTCGCTCCGAGTCGACGGCATCGTCGTCGCCACGGAACCGACGCCGGTCATGGCGGAGACGCTGGGTATCCCGGTGGTGGTTGCGGGCAACCGAGACCTTCAGCTGCCGCGCGCCGACGTGGTGACCAATGACGACCGCCTTGGCGGGCGACTGGCGACCCGGCACCTGCTGGATCTGGGCCACCGGATGATCGGCCATCTCAGTGGCGGCGGTGGCGCCGCCCGCGACCGCAGGGAGGGGTACGTGGACGCCATGCGGGGTCTCGACCTGGAGTTGGAGATCTCCTATGGCTCCGGTGGCACAACGGAGGTGGACGGCTACCACGCCGCCGGCCGACTGCTGGATGGAAATCCGGGCCTGACTGCGATCTTTGCGGCCAACGACACCATGGCGTTCGGGGCGCTGGCTGCGGCGCGCGACTCGGGTCGGCGGGTGCCGGACGACCTGTCCGTTGTCGGCTACGACGACTCACCGCTTGCATCCACCCACCTGCTTCGGCTGACGACGATCGACGGCAAGAGCCGGGAGGTCGGGGTGGAGGCGGCCAAGGCGCTGCTGTCCCGGATGGAGGAGCCGACGCTGAACCCGCGCAAGACCCTGGTCGCCCCAGAGCTTGTCCTCCGATCGTCCACCTGTCAGGTGTCACCGTGAGCATGTGGCGGGCTTGAAACTCGTAGCCTGCCTGGTCCGCCGACAGGTGAAGAAAGCTAAGCAGTCGGCTTGACGACGACCACGGGCATGTTGGCGTCCAAGATGATGGTCTGGGTGACGCTACCCAGCAGGAACTTGCCGACGGGCGAGCGTCGCCGGGCGCCGATGACAAGCAGTTCTGCGTTGACGTCGGAGGCGAGCTTGAGAACGGTTTCAGCGACGTGCTCCCGGCCCGTGCCCAAGTGCAGGTCCCACTTCAGGTCGCTCAGTCCGGCCTCCGCCAAGACCTTCTCGACCTCGTCAGACACCCCGCTGCGATAGCTTGCGGCGATGTCAAGATCGAGCGTTTCCACCACGTGCAGAACGGCAAGGTCGGTCTTGCGGAGCGCGGCCTCACGACCACCTTCCCTGAGCGCGATACGACCGGTGGGTGACACTTGGTGAGCTACGGCAACGCTCATGCTGACCTCCATGTGATGATGTCTGACCTTAGCCTACGCGGTCGCGGCCTTACCCCGCGACAAAGCAGCACACCTGATCACAAGGTGGTATCGCGGCCAGCGATCGGCGAGATCGTTGCGATCCCGCTTCGTTTCTGCAGCGGTTGAGGCGGATGGGAGGACTGTGAGCAACCTCCCATCCGCACCGGGCCCCCGCACCCGGCAACGAGAAGACTTGTCGATCATCCTTGGGCCAAACTTCGCTCCACCTATGGGATCGGCTCAAGGCTTGCCAAAGATCTCCTTGATCACACTTTCCGTGGACGCAGCTGGCACCGGCAGGTCGGATCCCGCAGACGGGTGGTCAGCCTCGTCAGCCACCCTGGCGGGCAGCGAGCGGGCTGCTGCCGCTGCTGGCGAGCGACAGGTGGTGATCGTCACCGTGAACTAGACAGTCGCTCGGGCTCCGGAGGTGCCGCCGCGGGATGCCCGGTCGAGCCCGGATGACCTTTCGATGGTGGATCCCCCGTCGATGTTCGGCGAAATGTCGAGCCCCGAGGCCTCGTCAGAGACCAGCTCGTAGCCTCGACGGCAGGCGTGGCACTGGTAGTGCCCCGCCGTCGTGTCGGTGTCAGACAGTTGGAAGACATTGGCGCCGCAGACGCAGTGGTAGACGGCGCCTCTTACTTTGAGCTGGACCAACTCACGCGTCGACGCGGGAAGGTTGGTGCGTAGAACAGTCACGATGGTCGCCCTTTCGGCTACTGGTATTCCAGTGGCGAACAGTGGCTGCGTCTTCAACCAAGTCTTGAGGTGGCCGATTCATACCCACGAATCGCGGCAGTAGTCACTGATCCACCTGAGATCCCGCTCTCATCCAGCTGGGAGACGTGAGTTGACAAGACCCTGTCTGACTCCAACGCAGTGAAGGTGACAGGCTGATCGAATGAAGTTCACCCAACTCGGTCGTACCGGCCTCCAGGTCTCTCGTCTGTGTCTCGGCACGATGAACTTCGGGCCGCGAACCTCAGAGGGTGATGCGCACGCCGTTATGGATGCTGCCCACGAGGCCGGGATCAACTTCTTCGACACCGCCAACCGCTACGGCACCGAGCCGGGCGAGACGGAAACCATCATCGGGAACTGGTTCGCCAGCGGCGGCGGGCGGCGGGAGCGGACCGTCATCGCGACCAAGGTGTACGGCGAGATGGGAAGCTGGCCCAACGAGGGCAGGCTGTCGGCGCTGAACATCCGCCGGGCACTCGATGCGAGCTTGCGCCGCCTGCAGACCGACTATGTCGATCTGTACCAGTTCCACCACATCGATCGGAACACGCCGTGGGAGGAGATCTGGCAGGCGATCGAGGTGGCGGTGAGCGACGGCAAGATTCTCTACGCTGGCAGCAGCAACTTCGCCGGTTGGCACATCGCGGACGCCCAGGCCGCCGCGGCCCGACGGAACCTGATGGGCCTCGTTAGCGAGCAGTCCCTCTACAACCTGCTCGTCCGTGATATCGAACTGGAGGTCGTCCCAGCGGCGGAGCATTACGGCCTCGGAATCATCCCCTGGTCACCGTTGCAAGGTGGCCTCCTTGGGGGGGTGATCAAGAAGCAGAACACCGGCGTACGACGACTTGAGGGCCGCGCTGCCCAGAGCCTCAGCGACCACCGGGATCAGATTCAGGCGTACGAGGATCTGGCGGAGGAGATTGGCGCCGATCCGGGCACTCTCGGCCTCGCCTGGCTGCTCAGTCGGCCAGCAGTCACCGCGCCGATCATCGGCCCGCGAACACGTGATCAGTTGACGGGCGCCCTTGCTGCAGTGGAGCTGGCCCTTTCGCCGGACCAGCTGAGCCGCCTCGACGAGATCTTTCCCGGTCGTAAGACGGCACCCGAGGAGTACGCCTGGTAGCAGGGTGGCGCCCCCGCCGCCTGGTGCGCACCTGCATGGCTGCACATCGCGCCGTCCACCGCGGACCCGGCCGCTGTCCGCGCAGGCCGACATTCGGGTGAGCGCCCCGTCTGGCTGCGCCGTACCAGTCGCCGAAAAACGGATGTGTCGTGGCGTCTGTGGGAGGTGGGTGGCCGCGGGCATGATGTGGTCGTGTCGCCGAATGACGTTGACTCTGACCAGGAGCCGGTGTGGAGCTGGGACCCCTCCCTGTACGCCGGGAGTGCGGCACACTACGACGCTGGCCGCGTCACCTATCCCGCTGCGCTCGTCGACGTTGTGGTCAGGGCCCTCCGGCTCGACGGCTCAGGCCGGCTGCTAGATGTGGGGTGCGGACCAGGGTCGTTGACGCTGCTATTCGCCCCGCACTTCGAGCTCGCCATCGGCCTCGACCCCGACGCCGACATGCTGAGCGAGGCGGCCCGGCTCGCTGAGCAGAAGCAGGTGACTCATGTCGCGTGGCGGCAACTCCGCGGAGAGGACCTGCCAGCCAACCTGCCACCCGCGCGGCTGGTGACCTTCGCCCAGTCCCTCCATTGGATGGATCGACATCAGGTTGCGTCCGCGGCTCGGGCCCTGCTCGCGCCCGGCGGAGCCCTGGCGCACGTGCACGCGACTACTCACCAAGGTATTGACGCCGACGCTCTGCTGCCGCACCCACGACCTCCACGGGCGGCCATCACCGAGCTGGTTAAGCACTACCTGGGTCCGCAGACGCGGGCGGGACAGGGCGTGCTGCCCGCAAGGACACCGGGCGGTGAGGACGAGGTCTACCGCGCCGTCGGATTCACCAGCCGGCAGCGAATGGAGGTGGCTGGTCGTGCCGTCGAGCGTACGGCCGACCAGGTTGTCTCATCGATCTACTCGCTGTCCAGCGCGGCGCCGCATTTGTTCGGCGAACGGCTGAAGGATTTCGACTCCGACCTACGACGGTTGCTCGCCGGGGTAAGCGCCGAGGGGCTCTTCAGTGAGCAGATGGGCGACATCACGGTCGACATCTGGCGCTGACGACAGTCGCTGGGTCGACCGCCGCGTCGCCGAGCTGCCGATAGGTTCTGTCTCCCGGCGCAGGCATTGCACCATCGACCCAGATGAACAAGACGGCGAGGCGTTGCTGTCCGCCGACGGCTGTCACGTCTCGAAACGCTACCCGGCGTTATCTCGACGGCAGCAGAGTCAGGCGGCCTCAACCCCCAGCTGTCGGCGGCGTCTGCATTCTGTTGAGGACCTTGCTGTTGATGATGTCAAGCGCCTGCAACTCGTCCGCGGTAAGGGTGTCAAAGACGATTCGTCGTACCGTGCGGACGTGGTTAGGAGCAGCCTCCTCAATGGCCCTGCGCCCGGCCGGTGTCAGGACCACGAAAGCGCCGCGATTGTCATCGGGGCATTCCTCGCGTACAACCAGGCCTCGACGCTGCATGCGCCTGACGTGGTGCGAAAGCCTGCTGCGCTCCCAATCGAGCAGGAAAGCGAGCTGGGTGACCCGTAGCTTGCCGGTCGCTTCATCGGTCAGCCGTGCCAATACCTCGAAATCCTGTAACGACATACCGGAGTCCGCTTCCAGGTTGCGATTGAGTGTCGCGGTGAGCCGTGAGTGCAGGAGAAGCCAGCGACGCCACAGACGCTGTTCTTCCGCATCGAGCCACGGTGTCGCGTCCTTCACACTCAAACCCTAGTCGGCCCTTGCCATATCGGCCCTTGACACCATCGACCGTCGGCAGAAAGATACGTGACACGTCACCTAGTGGTGCCTCTGAAGAAGCGTCTGTCCAACAACCGGCGCCGCCTGTGCAGGGAGGATCGTGCAAGTGAGCACCAGCAGCTATGCCTGCGGATGCGCGTCGAGGACCGTGGCGCATTCCTTCAGCATGATCATCAGCGACCGGCTTCGCCGAAGGAAGCCATGAGCGCCGACGTCGACCCAGGAGCTGCTGGAAGAGTCGCCGACAAGAGCCTGAACGGGCAGGTCCGGGACTCCGGCTGCGGCGGTGCCGTCCCGTCCCGGCGGCTGATACCCGCGGCGGCGCCGTTCTCGCTGCAATCCCCGAGTATCGGATGAGGCACCATCAAGAACCGCGGGTTCTGATCGACAAAGAAAGCCGCGCCGTTTACCTGGCACAGATCGAAGTCGCTAAGGCGGTTCGTAAAGCGGTCCACCATGCCGGGTTGGACCGGACTCTGGTGGAGTTGATCAACATCCGCGTCTCGCAGATCAACGGCTGCGCCTACTGCCTCGACGTGCATGTCCGCGATTCCTTGCAGCATGGTGAGACGACGCAACGCCTCGCCGTGCTGTCGGCCTGGCGAGACACCACGCTGTTCACTGCGAAGGAGCGGGCGGCGCTGGTTCTCGCCGAGTCTGTCACGACTCTGCCCGACGCCCGCACCCAAGACCGGGACTATGCCGACGCGAGGGAGCATCTCAACGTCGAGCAGCTGTCCGCGGTCAGCTGGGTCGCGATCACCATGAACGCCTTCAACCGCGTCTCCATCGTGAGCCGTCACGCCGTGCGCGCTGATTCGCAGACGCGATGACGCAACCGACACCACACAGGCAAGATCCCGACGGAATGAGCGTCACGACTCACGACAATCCCAGCGAGCACCGTTATGAGATCTACGACGGTGACGAACTGGCCGGGTTCGCCACGTACCGGCTTAGCGGGCCTCGAATCGCCTTCATCCACACCGAGGTGCTCCCTGCCTTCGCGGACAGGAAGCTAGCCAGGCAGCTTGTTGCCGACGCTCTCGACGACGCACGGCGAAGAGGATTAGCCGTCCTCCCGTTCTGCCCGTACGTGCGGCGATCTATCGCGCGTCACCCCGAGCAGTACCTGGACCTGGTGCCGGAGAGCGAGCGGGAACGCTTCGGTCTCGCCGGCTCGACGGCTCCGCCGACAGAGGCAACGCCGTAACACGACCTGCAGAATCCCCAACGAATCGAGGACCACGGTTCTCAAGAAAGGACACCCATGGCCACCTACAAGATCGGATACTTCGTCGGCAGTCTCTCGTCGACCTCGATCAACCGGGTGCTGTCCAAGGCGCTCATTCGGCTCGCGCCAAAGGACCTGGAGTTCACCGAGATCCCGATTGGCGAGCTACCCCTCTACAGCCCTGACTACGACGACAACTATCCGCCCCAGGCCCAAGCCCTCAAGGATGCAATCGGCTCGGTCGACGCAGTGCTGTTCGTCACTCCTGAGTACAACCGTTCCATTCCGGGAGCGCTGAAGAACGCGATCGACTGGGCATCGCGACCTTGGGGCCAGAACTCCTTCGACCACATTCCCGCAGGCGTGATCGGGGCATCGATCGGGTCCATCGGCACGGCAGTAGGACAGCAGAGCCTACGAGCCGTCCTGAGCTTCTGCAACGCCCGGCAGATGACCGCGCCAGAGGCCTACATCCACTTCTCGTCGGAGGTGTTCCGCCCCGATGGCGAGGTCACCGACGAGTCGACGCAGGCGTTCCTGTCCAACTTCCTCAACGAGTACCGCGACCACGTGGTGCGTGTGCTCACCGTGCTTCCCCGCCAAGCCGGAGAAGGATGAAAAGGCGTGAAGGGTTTCAGTCACTGATCCCGTAAGCAACGCGTCGCAAGCGTCGGCCTCGGCCCCGTATCTGAGCGTGGGCCTACTGGTAGGGGTCGGTGACGCCGCGAAGGTCCTCGAGGATGTGGCGTAGCTGGGTGATGCGCCGAGTGCCGAGGTGTCGTACCCATTCCGCTTCCACCTCGGCGATGGTGGCGGCGGCGGCTTCGACCGCGGCAGCGCCTCGGGGGGCGATCTGGATCAGCCGGGCGCGTGCGTCGCTGGGATCGGGAACGCGTGTGACGTACCCGGCGCGTTCAAGCTCGTCGACTAGGCCACTGGCGGTCTGCTTGGTGACCTGGGCCTGTTCGGCCAGATCAGTGAGCCGGGTTCCCTCGGGGCTGATGCGTTGGCAGATTCGGCCCCGCGCCAGCGTGATGTCGTCGAACCCGGCCTGAGCCAGGCTTTCGAACACGCGGTTCTCCATCGCTCGGTAGGGGATGAAGAGCAGGAGACCGAGATTGAGGCTCTGGCTGTTGCTTGCCTCCGACACGAGTTCCCCCTTGACAGTCGGTCAGGAATCCTGACAGCATTGGTTCGAAAAGTGTACCGGTTTGTACGACATGCCGTCGGAGGGGGGCACGATATGGGGCCTGACGAGAGCTGGCAGCTGATCAAGGAGCACCGGCTGGCTATCGCCGACCTGCTCGACCTCCTCACACCGGAGGAGTGGGAGCGCGCGTCGTTGTGCAGGGGGTGGCGGGTGCGCGACGTCGCCGCGCACCTGGCTCCCGGAACGTCTGCACCCCCGGTCGGGGAGATCATTCGGGAAGCCGTGCGGGCCCGTGGGAACTTCGATCGCCTCAACCATGACTGGGCCGTCAGGCACGCCCAACGTCCGACCACCGTGATCGCGACTGAACTACGCGAGAACGCCGGGTCTCGGGACCTGCCTGCGGTAACCAACTACCGAAACATCGTGTTCGACGTCTTGGTCCACGGTCAGGACATCGCCATCCCGCTGAACAGGACCCTGCACTTCTCCACATCAGCCGGCTCTGCGGCGGCGGAGAACCTGTGGCGGTTGCGGTGGCCGTGGTCGACGCAGCGCCGGTTCCGCGGCCTGTCGTTCACCGCCACCGACTCCGATTGGTCCGCTGGCGTCGGCCCCGCAGTTCGAGGCCCGATCCGCAGCCTGCTCCTGGCCCTCGCCGGCCGCCCAGCCGCGCTGCCTGAGCTCACTGGCGAGGGGCTACCAGAGCTGGCGGTACGCATTAGCGCCACCCGGAGCCAGCCAGTTGACAGAACCTAATCTGGACCCGCGGGGCCCAGTCTCCACGGCAGCACACTCTCAGGCAGGAGCATCACAATGGCATTCGGCATCACCACCCACGTCCCCGCGCCGATCGAGATGTACGACGCGGTGCACGCCGCGATCCTGGCCCGGGCAGGGACGGGCGTTGACGGTTTGATACTGCATATCGGTCGCGCCACCGAGGACGGCTTCGAGGCAATCGAGGTGTGGGAATCCCGCGACCACTACGACCGCTATAACCGCGAGATCGTCGTACCCCTTATCGCCGAGCTGGCCGGTGCCGAGGGTCCGCCGTCCATGGGCAGTCAGCAAATCGAGGAGTTCGAGGTGCGTGGCCTGGTCGTCCCCAGCGGTAGCCTCAGCCTCTGAATCGATCTGGCGCTGATGGAGGACTAACAGCAAGCGCGCCCCAACACCTCAACGCGGCGAAGCCCACATGATTTGCCCAGCGCCGGATCGTCCGGCTCATCGAGGAACTGGAAGAAGCGTCGGATTTGCGGTACGGGCCGCGCGGCCGGGCAAGCTCTGCTATCGGTGGAGAGTGAGAAAGCCGTTGAAGTGCCGGCTCAGGCTGCATGACTGGGACGAGCGTCAGAATCCGGAGACGCAGGAGTACTACGAGGTCTGTCTGCGTTGTGACGCGTACCGGGAGAGGGCGCGTGCGGCGCCGGGTGCGGGCGCGGCCGGTATGAGTGGCAGCGGCCCCATCTGAGTTCGCTTGGAGCCGTTACGGCGACCCGGTTGCCGGCTTCATGCAGGGACTTCACGAAACAACCTCTTCGGCACGCCGGTTCCTACCGTGCGTGCTTCGTTGTTCCCGAGCCAGCCGCGGAAGTGTCAGCACATGACGGCGGGGACGCCCCGAGCCCCCCGGGCGTCCCCGCAAACGCGTCGTGCGATTCCCCCTGATCGTCCTCGAGCACGTCGTTCACTTGAATACTGTAGTAATCGCTGAGGTCGTGGCGTAGTGCAGTTTCCAAATTGGAAACGCCGGCGGCAACGTGCTCCCCTCAAACAGATGCCGGTCGTCCCAGCCTCAATTTCTCCAGCTGCCCTGCTCTCGCAGGTCCTCGGGTCACCGGCAAGAGCGCCACCTGTGGGCAAGGCAGTGGAGCCCTCGGCAAGGTGACGAGCTGATCGAAGGGAAGGCCGATGGAACGTTGCGAACTGGCAACGCGCCGGGCAACTCGTAGGTCTTCGTGTCCACAAGCTCTCGGCTTTTTCCCTCTCTACACAGCCGCCCGCACGCGTGTGGGATTCAGAGGTGGGCGAGGCGTGGACAGGTGCTGGTCTAACTGGAGCGCCACGCGAAGTCCGGGCTCGACGAGGGTGTGAAACAGGGTGTCGACCTCTTGTGGCGTCATGTGCGGTGCGGTGTCGAGCCAGCTGGTGATGACGGCTTGCAGGGCTCCGGCAATGTAGTCGACCGTGAGGTCGTCAGCCCGTAGAACTCCCTGACGGTGCCTGACCAGCGCGTCGAGGTCGGCGCGGATGGTACTGGTGAGGACCTTATGGAATCTGTCTTGGACCGGGCTGGCGCCTCGGCTGGTGACGAGGGCGCGGGCGAGTCGTTGGTGGGCGTGGGCGTGTTGGAACAGAGGCAGACTGAAGCGGAGCAGCCCTTCCCCGCCGCGCGCGGTTGATGGCGGCGGCTGGGCGAGTAGCTGGTTGAGGTCCTCGAAGCCGGAGTCGAGGAGGTCTCGCTTGTCGGTGAAGTGGCTGTAGAAGGTTGATCGGCCCACATCGGCCCGGTCAATGATGTCTTGGACGGTGACCGCGTCGTAGCTCTTCTCGATCATCAAGGTCAGGAGCGCGTCGTGCAGCGCCCTGCGGGTGCGGCGTACACGGCGATCAGTGTCAACCATGGCCAACTATTTCCCATCTTTCCGGACTCATCTCTTCCCGGTGTTCAATTCTGCACGTTTGACGGTCGAGTGGAGATTGACCTGAGTGCCGGATCGAACACACAGTTGTGTTTATGAACAGTCTTGTTCAGTTCCCCGGCCGGGTCAATGACGGCCTCAATGGCAGCGCTGCACACACAGTCGCGTCGGGACAGCGGGTCGCCGAGCGAGCCCACGATCCCATTCCGGGAACCCAACTCACGCCCACCGGGCACCAAGGAGAACACCCATGAGCAAGCTCGTCAGACCCCCCAGCGTCCGGCTCGCGCTGATCAGCACCACCGCCGCAGCCGCTGCCGCGTCGGTCCATCACGTCTACCGGCTGGGGCCGGAGGTAATCATTCCGGCGGTGATCATCACCGTTCTGCCCTACCTGCTTCTGCGGCACTACAGCTCCTCGGGCAGCCGCCTGGCACTGTGGGGCTACGCCGGCTTGGCCGCCTTGATCTTCGTCTGGTTCGGATTCATCGATGGCTTCCTCGACCACGTCTTGAAGGCGCTCGGCCTGGAACACACCACCCTCCTACCCGGCGGGGAAGCGACAGTCGTTCCCACCGTCTACTCCCTGTGGTCCCCCGAAGCGGGCAACCTGTTCTACGAAGGCACCGGAATTCTCGAATTCGCCCTCAGCGCCATCGCCATGCACCACTGCCATCGACTGCTTCGGTCCCGGCCGGAACGAACGGTCAAGACCCCGGAAACGGTGGCTTCGCCGGCGAGTGTCCGATAGCCGCCACGACTGCGCACACCATCGGGTGCGCCCGACCCAGCGGTTGTCCCCGCGCCGCGGGACATGGGCTGCGCGCCCGATGGAGCGCCAGCGGGGCCGGTGCGACGACGCAGATCTTCGGACACGCGGGGCATTCACGAGTCCTCCGGTCTGTATGCCGCGCGGGGCCATTCAGCTCGTCCGGTCGCAGATACTCCGGAGCAACTCGGGCGGCGCCTGCAACAATGTGATTCTCTGGAGGGCGTGACGTTGGCGGTCGGGGATCACGGCCCGCAGCGCGAGCACCGACCACATTCACGGAGCACCTCGCTGCGGCGTTGATCGCGCATCCCGACCCGACCCCCGGCGGCCGATGAGAATCCCTGGTGACCCTGGTCAGTCCTTCCAGAACTGACTGCAGAAGGAGAGCGCGAATGTCACTCACACGGATCCACAACCTGTCCATCTCCCTCGACGGCTTCGCCACCGGCGAGCCGCAGTCGGTCGATGCACCGTTCGGCCATGCCGGCGAGCGGCTACACCAGTGGATGTTCGGTACCGGGTTCTGGGCGCCGGCCGGGACTCGGGGTGTCGACGACGCCTTCGCTGCCCGCCACGGGTACGGCATCGGCGCCGAGATCATGGGTGCCAACAAGTTCGGCCCGCCCGGCTGGCAGGACGACTTGAACTGGAAGGGCTGGTGGGGCCCGGACCCGCCATTCCACACACCAACCTTCATCCTCACTCACCGCCCGCATCCCCCGATCGAAATGGAGGGCGGCACCACCTTCCACTTCCTCGACGCGACCCCGGCCGAGGCGCTCCAGACCGCCCGCGAGGCAGCAGATGGCCAGGACGTCCGAATCGGCGGCGGCCCGACCGTCGTACGTGAATTCCTCGCAGCCGAACTCGTCGATCACATGCATCTGGTTCAGGTCCCGATCGTGCTGGGCCGAGGCGTCCGCATCTGGGACGGCTTGGAAGCCCTTGAGGATGCCTACGATATTGAGGCGGTCTCCTCACCCAGCGGCGTCACCCACCTCACGTTCACGCGAAAGGTCGTGAACCCCGACATTGGTTGGTAGGGCCGTGGGCTCGAACCCACGACGCGTCGAGACCTATCGGGCGGGTGCCGGCGGTCGGCTGGGTCGGATGTGTTCTCGCTCGTACTCGAGGCGATAGGGCTGGGAGGCCCACTCGGCGGCGTGACGCCCGGCCTACCGGACGGCATCCCGCTGGGCGGCGTTGCGACCGGGAGCGCCGGAGGGGGCGCCGTCGCTGCCACCGGCTGCCTGGCCGCCGGTCGGCTCGGTGGTGGTGTCCACTTCGACCTCGAGGGCGACCGTGTAGCCGTCGCTCACGTTCCCCGTGATGGTGCCGAGCTGGCTGGCGCCGTCGTCGTCACCGAACACGTTGTCATCAGCCAAGCTCACCCGGGCCAGGGTCGTCGCCGAAGCCGAGTAGCCGTCAGTGGCGTACACCGTGTCGCATGCGTCCTGCGGCAGCGCGACCTGGGAGGTGGCGATCACCTTCGTGCTGTCGGTGATGCTCGCCTGGTCCGGATAGACCTCGAAGTGGATGTGCGGCCACCGGCCGGTGTAGCAGGCCGGGAAGATGCTCGTGAACTTCACGGTGCCCTGGTCGTCGGCGATCTGCACGCCACGCAGGTAGTTCTCCTCAGTGATCCCCTGGGAGTAGAGGGAGTAGCCGCCGTCGCGGTCGCAGTGCCAGACGTAGACCGCGACCCCGGCGAACGCCGCCCCGTCGTTGGCCAGGTCCTTGATGTCGAGCTGGATGGTCAGAGGCACACCTTCGGCGGTGCCACTGGCCTCGCCGAAGCTGGACCGGATGTCGCTGCGCACGATCCCGCTCTGCTCCAGCACGTCGGGTCCGTTCGAACCGTCGCCCGGATATGGCCCAGCCGTCTCATCCGGGATCTCACCAGCGGAGGCGGACGCCGAGGCCGACGGGCTGCCCGCGGTGGTCGCGTTGGCCCCGCACGCCGCCAGGGTGGCCACCGTGGCCCCGAGCCCGAATGCCCGCAGCAGGTTCCGGCGGCTCAGCACCGTGACCACGTCGAAACGCAGCCCCTGGTCGGTCAGCTCCTCCTCCGGCCGGTCGAAGGGTCGACCTTCGTAGGTCAGGTTCTGCGGTTGGTCCTGCTGCACGTCATGCTCCCAAGGTCGGTGAGTGGATAAGACGAACCTAGAGACAGCGCCTGTCCGCCAACCCGGACCAACCTGTGAGTCCGCTGTGCGGCAGCCAGGCCAGATTCAGCTTGACGAGGGTCGTGACCCGCGGCACTCGAAGCTCGCTGAGAGTGTTCTTGCAGGCGGACCTATCTGCGGAATTCGGTTGGCGGCGCCGCAGCTTGGTTGCCGTCGGTCACTGCGACCCGTCCAGCCTTCGACTCGTACCTGATCTTCACGACGACACGCTCGGGAAGTACCCTGCTGTGCGGTCTTGCTGGACCGTTGTCAACCAAGGGCTATGGCTGTCCTGGGCGATCCTGGTACCCGACATCGGAACGGCGATCATCGCCGCCGTCACGGGAACCGTCACCGCCTTCAAACCTGATCTGGTGGTCACTGCGGATGTTGGGGCTGTGTTCCTTTCTTCATGCAGGGTTGTCAATCCTCATCGGCGTGGCGCGGCCTTTGGCAATCTCAACAACGCATCGGTTCGTGTCACTGGTCGCGGGGCATGCTCTCTGCCGGGTGCGCCTGCTCGGCGCGGGTCGTGGCCCAGGAGGCGAGGAGTCGGAGCCCGTCGTCGGAGGCGCTGCCGGGCTCAGCGCTGTAGACGATCAGGGAGAGGCCGGGGTCGGCGGGCAGCTCCATGGCCTCGAATGTCAGGTGGAGGTCGCCGACACCGGGGTGATGCACATCTTTGAGCCCACTGCGATGGAATCGGACGTTCTGGGATGCCCAGATGCCGGCGAATTCCGCACTTCGTGTGGTCAGTTCACCGACCAGATCGGACAGGGCCCGCTCGTGGGGGGTTCGCCCGGCCTCGATGCGTAGAGCGGCGACCATGTCGCGCGCGGCGGTGGTCCAGTCGAGGAAGAAGTCGTGAGCGAGAGGGTCGAGGAAGATGAAGCGTGCGACGTTGACCGGGCGGGCGGGGGAGGCGTACATGGGCGCGTACAGAGCGCGGCCGAGGCGGTTGGCGGCAAGGATGTCGCGGCGGCCATTGCGGAGGTACGCGGGCGCTTCGGTGACGGCGTCGAGGATTCGCTGGAGCTCTGGACGGACGCCGGCGGGCTTGGCGCGCTCGCGTGGCCGGCGGCCGCTGGTCTGCGCCGCCTTGGCGAGGTTGCCCAGGTGGGTGCGCTCGGCTTCGTCGAGCCGCAAGGCATTGGCGATTGCATCGAGCACTGTGTCGGAGACGCCGCGGAGGTCACCGCGCTCGAGGCGGGTGTAATAGTCGATGCTGACGCCGGCGAGGAGCGCAACCTCCTCACGGCGGAGCCCGGGAACCCGACGGCTGCCTCCCCATGCTGGCAAACCGGCCTGCTGAGGGGTGAGCCTTGCGCGGCGGGAGGCGAGGAACTCTCGGACCTCACGGCGGTTGTCCATGGCTTTCACGCTACGGCGTGCTGCCGGGCTGAGGGAGGGACCGCCAGTACCTGGTTCTGGCAGGGCCTCCGACGACGGTTGCACATCAGGTTTGCTGAGGGGTGGGACAAGCACCGTCACCCCGGCCCGATGCAGCCGCCGACGACCTCGCCCGGTCAGCTATTGGAGCGAGGCTTGCATGGCTCTGCCGCCGTGACCGTCCGGTCGCTCAAGGAGAGGGGTTCTGTCAGGGCCTGGTTCATCACGGTCTGGTTGCGCCAGGCTCGATGAGGTTGCCTAGGTGACGCCCCGGTGATCCGCTGGAGCAGGTCGCCGACGCCTACGCCGCCATGGATGAGCGACGCGCCATCAAGGCCCTGCTCAAGCCCTGACCCTAGCCACCATCAGCCTGGTCGCAACCGGGCAGACAAGGAACCTGATCATGAACTACACCCGTCTCGGCACCTCCGGGCTGAGAGTCAGCCGGATTGCTCTGGGCTGCATGAGTTTCGGCGAGCACCGCGGCTTCAGCGAGTGGTCGCTGAACGAGGCGGATTCGGGCCCATACTTCGCCCAAGCTGTCGAGCTGGGCATCACGTTCTGGGACACCGCCAACGTCTACCAGCTCGGCAGCTCGGAGGAGATCGTCGGCAAGGCGATCACCACCTACTCCCGGCGGGAAGACATCGTGCTTGCCACCAAGGTCCACTTCCCGATGCACGATGGACCCGGCGGCTCCGGCCTGTCCCGGAAGGCGATCATGGAGCAGATCGACGCCTCCTTGACCCGGCTCGGCACTGACTACGTCGACCTCTACCAGATCCACCGATTCGACCCGCACACCCCGGTCGAGGAGACGATGGAGGCCTTGCACGACGTGGTCAAGGCCGGCAAGGCCCGCTACCTCGGCGCCTCATCCATGTACGCGTGGCAGTTCGCGAAGATGCAGCATGCGGCCGAGCTCAACGGCTGGACGAGGTTCGTCGCGATGCAGGACCTGTACAACCTGCTGCAGCGGGAGGAGGAGCGGGAGATGTTCGGCCTGCTCGCCGACCAAGGAGTCGGGGCGATCCCGTGGTCGCCGCTGGCCAAGGGCCGGCTGGCCCGCCCGTACGGGGAGCACACGAGCACCCGCGGCGAGGTCGATCCGGTCGGGAAGCGGTTCTTCGGCGACGGCAATGAGCAGATCATCGCCGCGGTGCAGCAGATCGCCGAGGCCCGCGGCATCCCGATGGCGCAGGTCGCACTGGCATGGGTCCTGAAAAACCCAACCGTCACGGCCCCCATCGTGGGAGCCACCAAGCTGCACCATCTGACCGACGCAGCCGCCGCGTTGGAAGTCCAGCTGACCGAGGGCGAGGTAACGGCCCTCGAGGCGCCGTACGTGCCGCAGCCGCCGGCCGGATTCTGAGGCGGGAGAAGATGGCCATCAGTGAAACTGCCCGCCGCAATCACGACAAGCTGTTCCCCGGCCACGTCTCCACGTTGGCGGCTACCGATCCCGAGCTGGTGGAGTACTTCGACAACTTCGCCTTCGACGAGGTGCTGCAGCACGGCGGCCTCGACGTCCGTACCCGGTTGATCGTGCAGCTCGCCGCCCTGATCGCGGGGCAGGCGCTGCGCGAGTATCGAGTGATGGCCGGTGCTGCATTGACGGTCGGGGTGACCCCGGTGCAGATCAAGGAGATCGTCTACCAGGCTGTCCCTTACGTGGGGATGGGCAAGGTGTTCGACTTCCTGCACGCCACCAACGATGTCCTCACTGAGCGCGGGATCGAGCTGCCGCTGCCGGGTCAGTCGACGACGACGCCGCAGGATCGGGTGGCCAAGGGCCGGCACGTGCAAGGCGTGGTCGTCGGCCACGACGCCGTCGACGCCATGCACGCGAACGCGCCCGCCGACCTGGCTCATATCCAGCAGTACCTGTCCGGTAACTGTTTCGGTGACCACCTCACCCGCACCGGCCTGGACCTGGCCACTCGTGAGCTGATCACGTTCTCGTTCCTGATCTCCTTGGGCGGCTGTGACCAGCAGGTCGAGGGTCACGTCCGTGGCAATCTGAACGTCGGCAACGACCGGGCTCGGTTGATCGAGGTCGTCACCCAGCTGCTCCCGTTCATCGGCTACCCCCGCTCACTGAACGCGATCAACGCCATCAACGAGATCAGCCCACCGGCAGTCGCCGAAGCGGAGCAACAGTCATGAACCGGCAGCCGAAGACTCCAGCAGCCACGGCCCGGCCGAGCTGTTCGCCAGCGACGTCTGGTTCGATGTGGGCGCCGCCGCCGAGATCCTCCGCGACGCCGGCTTCGAAGCCAGCACCGCAGCGGTCGACGTATCGTCCCGCGAGTCCGTCCACGCTGTGGGGAAACCGCCACCAAACTCGGTCCGGTGACAGGCCTCATCCACGCCGCCGGCGTCCTCACGAAGCCAAGCCAGCCCGGAGACCATCCTCCACGTCGACCTGTACGGGTGATGCCGAAGCCTTCTGCTGGGGACGAGGAGCCCGGATCAATGCCCTCAGCCCTGGCATCCCGCGAGATCGCCGATATCGCAACGCGCTACGACGTCAGCGCGCCACAGCTGTGCATCCGCTACCTGCTCGGAGAAGGCCCGGTCGTCCTGCCCAAGGCAACTTCCACCGACGACATCCGACAAAACGCCGAACTCCAGTTCGAGACAACCGACACCGACATGGAGGTTCTCGACGCCATGCGTGACACCGACCAGCACCCGTACGCGATGGCGTCCGGTGGTCATGATGCCCGAGACCGAGTCATCAACGGTCCTCCTCGTCGGCGCTAGCGGAAGCGTCGGATCGCTGGTCGTGCGAGCGTCCGCCGTCCTGCTTGACGTGCGCCATCGATCGGCGTAGAGAGGGATCAAGGCACCGCAGGCAGGGCCCCTGGGTCGCCATCGTGCTCGAGGCCCGCACGACAAATGTGCAGCCGCCGCTGGGCGGTGGGAAGCGTGAAGCCATGCCGGACGACGACGGCAGAGCTGTACGAACCGACATCGGGGGAGTGATCCACCCCGCCGGGGACCCTTCGGCGGTGCGGATACCCGAAACTGAGGACCTTGCGGGCGTCGGTCCGCTCGGCATCACGGTCGTGGTCCACGAGGACCACGACTTCAAGCCGCCCAAGGGTCGCCTGGGGGCGACCATCTCGTTGGGTGTGTCGCAGTCGATCGACAACACCGAGGGCGGCGTCTCCCGAACCTTCTTCCCCCAGATCATGACCGCATTCGGGGTGGGCGACGCCGCCCTCGGGCTCTTGAACGCGATCGGAATGTTCGCCCGGATGCTGTTCGGTCCGATTTGGGCCATCGCGGCGGATCGGTTCGGCCGCAAGCTGATCTTGCTGATCGTCACCGGCGCATGGGGCGTGTGGACGATCGCCACTGGTTTCGCCCAGACCTGGACGATGCTCCTGATCCTCTACACGATTGCGCTGATCGGCACAGTGGCCGCGGAGCCGATCTTGAACGGGCTGCTCGGCTCGCTGTACCACAGCAGCGAGCGCGGGAAGGCGTTCGGCACGGTGCGTGGCGTCTCATCCGCGCTCGGCATCGTGTTGACCCCGCTGTTGGGGCAGTTCGGCGGGAACCCCGACGGATGGCGGTACGCCATGTTCGCGATGGGCGGCCTGTCGATCTTGTCAGGCCTGCTGATCTTGCTGTTCGTGCACGAGCCGAAGCACGTCGCGGCGGAGGACGTCGCGGAGCTGAAGTCCGAGGCCGGGATGTTTCGGCTCAGGGACGCCGCGAAACTGTTCAAGATCCCGACCCTGGCGTTGATGGCCCCGATGCTGCTCTTTGTTACCTCTCTGATCTTGTTCGGCTTCATTGGGACCTACTGGGCCCGCAACCTCGGCTACGGCGTGACCAATTCCTCCTACCTCTACACCGTCATGACGATCGGCATGACCATCTCGGCCTTCCTTGGCGGCTTTCTCGGAGACCTGTTCGCCCGTTGGTTCCACGACAAGGGCCGGATCATGCTCTTCCAGATCTACGCGCTGCTCTTCGCCGCTAGCACCTTCGCGATGATTGCCTTGGCCGAAGTGTTCGACCCCGACGTCGCGTCCGGGACGGACGGCGCCGTCACCAACACCCCGAGCATCACGTACTACGTAATGGTGTTCGTCACCGGGCTGATCTTCTCGTGGGGCTTCTCCGGGTGCGTGCTGCCCATGGTGTCGCGCGTCTGCCCCAAGCAGCTATCGGCCACATCGTTCGCGGTGCTGTTCTCCCTCGTCCAGGGACTGATCACCGCAATCTACAGCCTGAGTGCCGGGGCCATCTCGCAGGCGCTGGGCAACCTGCAGCTCACGCTGGTGCTCTTCGTGTCGATCCCGTACGTGCTGAACGCGATCTACTGGACCGTGTTCTACAAGTTCTACCCCAAGGATGCGTCACTGCAGCACGAACGATCCGAGCTCATCGAGCAGGGCAGGTTCTGATTCCATGCCGCAAGATCAAGTTCGGCTCGGGATCGTCGGGCTCGGCGCCGAGGGGGGCCTGTACGCCACCTTGCTGGCCGACGATCGCGGCGCCGGGGCATGCGCCTCGGAGCCATCTGCGACGTCCTCCCTGAAAAACGGGAGGCCGCCGACTCCTACGGCGTACCGTTCTCGCCGACTACACCGACATGGTGATCTCCGGTGACGTCGATGCGGTCGTGACCACGGTGCCTCACTACCTGCACCCTGAGATGGGCATCTACGCCCTCGAGCACGGGGTGCACACAGTGATCGAGAAGCCCATCGGGGTCTGCACCAAGTAGGCCCGCGAGCTCATCGACGTCGCGGCCAGCAAGCCGAAGCTCACCTTCGGCGTCTTCTTCAACCAGCGCACCAACCCGCTCTACCGTGATCTGAAGGCGCTCCTGGGATCGGGCGCACTCGGCGCCCTGCGCCACACCTCCTGGATCATCACCACCTGGTGGCGGCCGCAGGGCTACTACGACCAGTCCGAATGGCGGGCCACTTGGGGCGGCGAGGTCCTGGTGAACCAGGTGCCGCACCGGCTCGACTTGTGGCAGTGGATCTGTGGCGTGCCGAAAAGTGTGTTCGCGAAGTGCGCGTACGGATTCAAGCGTGACATCGCCGTCGAGGATGAGGTGAAATGCGATGGTCGACTTCGGCGACGGCGCCACCGGCACGCTCACCACCTGCACGCACGACTTGGTAGGGACCGACCGGCTCGAAATACTCTGCGACGGCGGCAAGGTCGTCGTCGACGGGTCCCAGCAGGTGACCGTCAGCCGACTGGCGAAGCCCGAGCAGGAGATCAGCGCTTCAATGGCCCCCGACGCAGTCGCCGACTGTTCACCGACCAACTCGACCAGGGAAAGTACGTCAGCACCGAGACCAGGGGCTACGAGAGCGTCTGGGGAGCCCAGCACGCCGAAGTGCAGCGGAACTTCGCCGCTGCGGTGCGCGGCGAGGAGCAGCTGCTGGCCCCGGGGAGCGAGGGCAGCCACGGCGTCCGGCTTGCCAATGCCATCCACCTGTCCAGCTGGCTAGGCCAGGAGGTCTCGATCGAGGACTTCGACGAGGACCGCTACCTCGCCGAGCTCAACCGGCAGGTCAAGGCCGAAGGGAAGTTCCCCCCGAGCCTGAGCGCATCGAAGGGAGACCACCATGGCGGTGCCCGGCGTGCAGTTGATGATGCTGAGGGAGCGCATCAAGACCGACGGGATGTTTCGCGTCCTCAAGCAGGTCAAGTAACTCGACCTGGATGCGGTCGAAGTCTTCCCAAGTCGCCATGACCGACGAGCTGATCGCCGATCTCGAGCGTGGGAGGTTGCTAGCGATCACCTCAGGGCGGGCAGCCGTCCCCAAACGTTGGGCTCCCGATCCTGAGCTGCGGTACGACGGTGCGCCAGAGGAGCGGCGACTCGGCAATGGCCTGAGTCGGAGCCGGAAAGTGGCGTACGGCTGGTCGTTTCGCCGCGATCACTTCGAAGCCGCTAGAGATGGCGAATGGCCGGGCAACGGCAGATAACGCCCGTTAGCGCCGACTTCACCACCGTGGATGTCGTTGAGGGCGGCGCCCCGACCGATGTAGGTGAACACCGGGCCCTTGGTTGGGCCAACGAGCGCCGCTCCATCCGGATGCGGGTGTGTCGAGGTCTGGACGGGGAGAGTGCAGACGTGCTGTAGAGGATTTCCCGCGTTGGTCGCGGAGCCGAACGTCTCGATGATGATCAGGCCACCAAGCTCACACCCGAGAGGTACTCCCGCGGCATCGCCCAAAGTGCTCGGGTCGATTGCCGGGATGACGCCGTCGTCCTCAATGCGAGACACGGTCAGGTATGCGCCGCCTGGGCTTCCGTCCCGTCCGACCGCTTGCGCCGCTAGGGCCCAGCGCTCGCCGTCCTCGGTCTCCAGCCACGTCCCGCTAGCCGGGGTGAAGTCGCACTCGTGCGGCTCGCCGGTCTCCATGTCTACGGTCCACACCGTGCCCGCTCGGGACATCCGCGACAGCCGGACGTTGCCCACATCGAGCCGTCCATGCAGCCGAGTCGCCGCAATAGGGCGAAACCGTGAGCGCGGCCTGACATTGTTCATGCCGCACCCCCTCGTCCGACCGGCCACTGCGGCCGGCCGTGGAGCCAGGGTTCCCTGAGGTCCAAGAACTCCGGGTCAGCAACACAGCGGCCATCCGCATTCAGCATGGTCAGGTTGCCCAGAATGTCTGGCCGGTACACCCGTCCCTCCTCCAACAGGTCCTGACCCTCTCCTCTGGTCGTCGATCGCCAACGACACCTCGGTGTCGTTCATCGGGTCACCTTGAGCGGGTGTGTTCTCGGCCAGGTCGCGGTCAGAACAAGTACGATAAGAAGACTAAAATACTTCGCTTATAGGACTAATGCAACTGCAACGGTCGTGCCAGAAGAGCTTCATGTTGCCGTACTGACGTTCATTGCCTGCCGCTCGGCCGAGAATCGGATCATCGCGGCCGCACGATCGGCCGGCTACTCCGACTTCACGCTCGCGCAAGCACGGATCGCTGCTCGCATCGGACCGCACGCACCCGGCTGAGCGAGTTGGCCGAGCAGGCCCAGGTGTCGAAACAGACCGCCACGGCCTTGGTGGACCGCCTGGAGGCGGCCGGATACGTGGAACGAGTGGTCGACCCGTCGGACGCGCGGGCCGTCTCGTTCGGATCGCCGCTCGAGGCCAAGGATTGATCCCGATCGCGCGTCAGGGAGGAGACGCGGATCGACGCTGAGTGGACAGCCCATCTGGGCCGACGCCGGATGGGCCAACTGCGCGAGGCGCTCGAACTCCTCCGCGAAATCACCGACCCCTATCGAAGCGCAGCCACCGAAACCGGGGGCCCGGAACCGCATGCTCACCGACGCTGAGCAGCAAGCGCCACGACGACAGCTTCAGTGAGCCGCGACAACAGCGTTAACAGCGACCTCGCCTACATCGTCGTCCAGGCAACAGTCGACTCATCGAGAGTCGCGTTGGTTGCCTGGTCCGGTTGGCGGAGGATAGGGGATTCGAACCCCTGAGGGCTTGCACCCAACCCGCTTTCCAAGCGAGCGCCATAGGCCACTAGGCGAATCCTCCGCGCGGAAGGCTACCGGTTCGACCACCGATCCGCGAACTCAGCGGGCTCCCAGCAGGACGTCGGTCGCGTGATCGGGTTTGCTGCCTGGTTTGCGGAGCGGACGCGAACGCAACACGTCGAAGGATCCCGTACACTCGTGGTCGGTCCCTCGCGTGGCGATACCTCACCCAACTCCCCCAGGGTCGGAAGACAGCAAGGGTAAGTGAGCTCTTTCGGGTACGCGGGGGGCTCTTTTGTGTCCGATCACACCGTGGCTCCGCAGGATCGAGTCCAGCGCCATGCGGCCACCGGCTCGCGGAAACAGGTCCGCATGGAGGCCGGCAGCACGGGCCCCGAGCACGTTCTCCAGGTTGTCGTCGACGAAGAGAACCGAGCCGGGCGTCACTCCCAGGCATTCGGTCACCGCCCGAAAGTAGTCCGGGTCGGGCTTGGCCAAGCCGAGCTCGCACGAGTAGAACTGCCGGTCAAAGCTCTCGTCGTAGCCGAGCTGGGACCGCATATGGGCAGCGCGCCGTGTCTGCTGGTTCGTGGCCAGGCAGCAGAGGGTGCCCTCAGCACGCAGCTCGCGGACGGCGTCGATCATGTCGGCGTAGACATCGATCCGCATCGAGCAGGCCAGCACCTCCTCGACGCTGGCGTCGACGCCGAACCGTCCCAGCACGTCGTGCAGCGAGTCGCCGAAGTCGATCCGCCCAGTCATCGTCGGACGCTCGGCTACGAAGATCTCGTAGAGGAAGCTGTCGCCTTCGGCCGCCGCGCGCGGCCCGAGGAAGCTCAGCAGCGTGTCGCGCCATCCCGGAGCGGTGCGCTGCATCACGCCGTCAGCATCAAACAGGACCGTCGAGATGGCGCTGCCGTCGAGTGCCGTGGTCATCGAGCCATCCTGGCATCGATCGCTGAACCCTCAGCTCCCCGGCTGCGAGAGGCGCCTGATTGTGTCAGTCGCAGAGACTAGGGTTCAGGCGTGGAGGAAGCGATGGTCGACGAGCTGGCGGAGGGCACCCAGGCCGAGGTGCTGTTCGAGACCGCGCCCTCCACCTCGGCATCCTCGTCGGCGCACCTCGCCTTGTACCGTCGATACCGCCCAGACACGTTCGCCGACGTCATCGGTCAGGAGCACGTCACCGAGCCGCTGCAGCGGGCGCTGACCCACAACAGGGTCAACCATGCCTACCTGTTTTCAGGGCCGCGAGGCTGCGGCAAGACCACCTCCGCCCGCATCCTGGCGCGCGCGCTCAACTGTGAGCTGGGTCCTGCCGCGGAGCCGTGCGGCCAATGCGACTCCTGCCGCGACCTCGCTCGCGGAGGCCCTGGCAGCATCGACGTGATCGAGATCGACGCAGCCAGCCACGGCGGTGTCGATGACGCCCGGGATCTGCGCGAGCGGGCGTTCTTCGCCCCGGTCAGCAGTCGGTACAAGATCTACATCGTCGATGAGGCGCACATGGTCACCACAGCGGGGTTCAACGCCCTGCTGAAGCTGGTCGAGGAGCCGCCGCCTCATGTGAAGTTCATCTTTGCGACCACCGAGCCAGACAAGGTGATCGGCACAATCCGATCGCGAACCCACCACTACCCCTTTCGGCTGGTTCCGCCGCGGGTGCTCAGCAGCTACCTGGCGATGCTGTGCCAGGCCGAGGGGATCGAGGTCGAGCCGGCCGTCCTGCCCCTGGTCGTACGGGCCGGCGCGGGCTCGGTGCGGGACACGCTGTCGGTGCTCGATCAACTGCTCGGCGGAGCGGCCGACGCCGGTGTCAGCTACCAGCAGGCTGCCGCGCTGCTTGGGTACACCCCGGACTCGCTGCTGGATGAGTTCCTTGACGCATTCGCCGCAGGGGATGCCGGCGGCGTCTTCTCTTGCGTGGACAAGGTGATCGAGGTCGGTCAGGACCCACGCCGCTTCGGCGAGGACCTGCTGCGCAGGCTGCGCGATCTGGTCATTGTGGCGGCCGTTCCGGACGCGCTGAGCTCCGGCCTGGTGGATGTGTCCGGGGACCAGGCCGAGCGGCTTGTCACCCAAGCCGCGGCGCTGGGTCCCGGCGAATTGACCCGGGCGGCGGAGGTGATTGCGCTCGGCCTGACCGACATGCGGGGCACGACCGCCCCTCGTCTGCACCTCGAGCTGATGTGCGCCCGGGTTCTGCTGCCAGGCACTGACGTCGACGACCGCGGAATCCATGCCCGGCTGGACCGGCTGGAGCGACGCATCGGCATGACCACCGCAAACTCGCCAACTCAGGGTGAACCACCCGCTCCGCAGCGCTCAGCAGCGGCGGTCGAGCCGCCCGGCAACATCCGGTCCGCGGCTGCATTTCCACCATCGACGGGTCCCCGCGCGGCGGCTTTGCCGACCTCGACCCCGTCGAGCCTGACCACAGCGGTCCCGACGGAGCCGGCGCCGCCGGACTCACGCAGCTCACCAGGCGCGGCAGTGGACCCACCGAAGCCGCAGCCGGCGGCCGTGCAGCCGGCGGCCGTGCAGGCGGCGCCCGTGCAGCCGGCGCCCGTACGGCCGCCAGAGCTCTCGGTCACCGACGTTCGACGGCTCTGGCCCGAGGTGTTGGAGGAGGTCAAGGGCAAGCGTCGCTTCACCTGGATTCTGCTCAGCCAGAACGCCCATGTGGCGGAGATCCGCAACGGAACGCTCGTGTTGGCGATGCCCAATGCCGGCGCGCGTGACAGCTTCGGCAAGGGAGGCAGCGAAGACATCCTTCGTGAGGCCCTTGTTGTTGTCCTTGGCGCAGATCTCCGGATCGAAGCGGTGGTGGACCAAGGTGCACACTCTCCACCGACGCCGCAACGGCCCGACATGAGCCCCGAACGCGCGGCCGCCTCGTGGGGTACGTCGCCGCCCACACCCCCGGAGGACATCCGGCCGACGGCGCGGCCGAATCCAGAACCGGCTCACGCCGCCGCAGCGGGGACTGGGGTCTCGTCCAGTGCAGAGGCACCCGACAGCCCACCGTCAGCGACAGCTCCCGCGGCAGCGAGAGAGTGGAGCACGTCGTCCTCGGTGGCAGCCGACCCGGCCCTGCGGGAGCAGGCCCGCCATAGCATTCGTCCAACCCGCCGCGGACAACGAGACGAGAGCCCCGATAGCGACGACCGCGATGCTGCAGCTAACCGGGACGACACTGTGCTCGAGGAGAGCGCGGAGTCACATACCGAGTTGCTGGCCCGGCATCTGGGCGCGGAGATCATCGCCGAGGAGGAGCATGACGCATAGGCTGAGCACGCGGCCGCAGTCGGCCACATAAGACGACGGCTCGAGCACCCCCAACACCGACACCCTCACACCAAGGAGCGCCCAACGATGATTCCCGACGGCGGCGACATGTCCGGATTCCTGGCTCAGGCCCAGGCAATGCAGCAGCAATTGCTGCAAGCCCAGCAGGAGCTGGCAGAAACCGAGGTTCAGGGGTCCGCAGGCGGCGACCTGGTGACGGCCACGATCACCGGCGCTGGTGAGCTGATCGGGCTGACCATCAAGCCGGAGGCGGTGGATGCCGACGATACCGAGACGCTGGCCGACCTGGTGCTGGCGGCTGTCCGGGACGCAACCAACAAGTCACAGGCTCTGGCTGCCGCGAAGCTCGGTCCGCTGGCCGGGGGCCTCGGCGGCGGCGGGCTTCCCTTCTAGATCAGCTCAGGCCCTGAGCCTAAGGAGAACGCGTGTACGAAGGTCCCGTTCAGGATCTGATCGACGAACTCGGCCGGCTCCCCGGGATTGGGCCCAAGAGCGCCCAGCGGATCGCGTTCCACATCCTCGCGGCCGACACGGACGAGGTGATGCGGCTCGCCGGTGTGCTCAAGCTGGTAAAGGAGACGGTGAAGTTCTGCGAGGTCTGCTTCAACGTGGCGGAGGACACGCAGTGTCGGATCTGCCGCGATCGCCGCCGGGATCAGACGACCATCTGCGTCGTGGAGGAGTCCAAGGATGTGGTCGCAGTCGAACGCACGCGGGAGTTCCGCGGCCGCTACCACGTCCTTGGCGGTGCCATCAGCCCGATCGACGGCATCGGTCCGGGCGAACTCAAGATTCGTGAGCTCTGCATGAGGCTGGCCGACGGCGTGGTCACCGAGGTGATCTTGGCGACCGACCCCAACCTGGAGGGCGAGGCCACCGCGACGTACCTGAGCCGGCTGCTGTTGCCGATGGGGGTTCGCGTCAGCCGGCTGGCCAGCGGCCTACCGGTTGGCGGCGACCTCGAGTACGCCGATGAGGTCACCCTCGGTCGGGCCTTCGAGGGGCGTCGCTTCGTCGACGCCTGATGCACGAACCAACGGGTCGGGTGCTCAGCGCCCGGTCGATCAGACCACGATCGAGTCGATAACAAACGCGACCGAGTCGATCACACCTCGACGGAGTCGTCCTCGTGGTGGGTGACACCAAGCTGCTCGCAGGCCTCGTTCAGGATGCGTTGCACCGCCAGGGTGTCATCCAACGGCATGACGGCGCTCTCGGTCCGCCCAGCCCGAACGCAGTCGGTGACCTCGACCAGTTCGTGGGAGTAACCGTCGCCGGACGGCGGTTTGGTGATGGTCTCCGGTTCTGCACCCTTTCGCGTCAGCACGATGGTGCGCGGGTGATGGAAACGGGGCTGGATGTCGATCCAGCCCTCGGTCCCGATGAGCCTGGCTGCGCCGGGGGAGTGGTGCTTGAGGGAACCCAGCAAGGTGGCCGCCCGGCCGTCGGCGTAGCTGAGCAGCAGCCCGGCCTCGGCGTCCACCCCGGTTTCGGTCAGCGAGCCCGTCGCGGTCAGCCGGTCAGCTGTTCCCAGAAAGTGTTGGGCCAAGGACACGAGGTAGACACCGAGGTCGAGCATCACGCCGCCTCCTTGTGCCGGGTCGAACAGTCGGTCGGTGGGGTCATACGGTCGGTCCACGCCCAGGTCCGCCTCCAGCTGTCGTATCTCCCCGATGGCCCCGTCGGCAACCAGAGCACGGGCGGCGACAATCGCCGGTTGGAATCGGGTCCACATCGCCTCCATGGCGAAGACGCCCTGTTTACGAGCCGTGTCAATCACATCCTGCGCGCCAGCCACCGTGGCGGTGAAGGTCTTCTCCACCAGGACGGCCTTTCCCGCCTGCAGCGCGGCCACCGCGATCGCATGGTGCTGCGGATGCGGAGTGGCGACGTACAGCACGTCGATGTCGTCATCGGCGATCACCTCGGCGTACGACCCGTATGCCCGCTGCAGCCCATGCGCGTCCGCGAAGGTGCGCGCGCGAGCGAGCGAGCGGGACGCGGCCCCAACGACCCGTGCACCCGGCACGTGTGCGAAGTCGCCGACGACCTTGGCTGCGATCCGGCCGGGTCCGACGACGGCCCAACGAACGTCCGAGTCCTGACTCATGTCGACACCTTAGACCGCCCCCACCGTGCGGCCGGGCCCTGCAAGGCATTGCGCGCGGTGGTCCGCAGAGGGATGCCGGGATGGCCGGCCGCCGCCATGGACGGCGACGGTCGGATCCCGTCGGCACCACTAGAGTTGGCTGCGGTATTCGGCAGGACGGCAGAAGGAGTCGGCGTGGGCCGCGTAGTGCAGAAGTACGGCGGATCCTCCGTCGCGGACGCCGAAAGCATTAAGCGAGTCGCCAAGCGGATCGTCGCCACCAAGCAGCAGGGCAACGACGTCGTCGTGGTCATCTCCGCCATGGGTGACACCACCGACGAGCTGATGGACCTGGCGTTGCAGGTGTCGCCGCTTCCGCCGCCCCGTGAGCTGGACATGCTGCTGACAGCCGGTGAGCGGATGAGCGCCGCCCTGCTGGCAATGGCGATCGCGGACCAGGGCATGCACGCCCGCTCACTGACCGGCTCACAGGCCGGCATCATCACCACAGGCATCCACGGCAACGCCCGGATCATCGACATCACCCCGGGCCGGATCACCTCAGCGCTGGACAACGGCGATGTCGTCATCGTGGCTGGCTTCCAAGGCGTCGCTCAGGACACCAAGGACGTCACCACCCTCGGGCGGGGGGCGTCCGACACCACCGCCGTCGCGCTGGCCGCGTCCCTGGGCGCTGACTACTGTGAGATCTACACCGACGTCGACGGAGTCTTCACCGCCGATCCGCGGATCGTGCCCAGTGCGCGCCGTATCCCCACGATCTCCTACGAGGAGATGCTGGAGATGGCCGCCTGCGGCGCCAAGATTCTGCATCTGCGTTGCGTCGAGTACGCGCGCCGGGAGAACGTGGCGGTACATGTCCGCTCGTCGTTCTCCGACAAGGAGGGGACGTGGGTCTCCGAGCTCAGAAAGGGAACTGCCATGGAACAGGCCATCATCTCTGGCGTCGCTCACGATCGCAGCGAGGCCAAGGTCACAATCGTTGGCGTACCGGACCAGGTCGGTGTGGCGGCACGCATCTTCCAGGCCGTGGCAGCCACCGAAGTCAACATCGACATGATCGTGCAGAACGTGTCAGCCGTGGAGACCTCTCGTACCGATATCTCCTTCACCCTGCCCAAGACCGACGGCGCCGCCGCCATCGCCACGCTCGAGGCGCTTCGCTCCGACGTCGGATTCCAGGACCTTCTCTACGATGACCAGATCGGCAAGGTGTCGGTGGTCGGCGTCGGCATGCGTTCGCACCCCGGCGTGACAGCCAAGTTCTTCTCGGCCCTGGCAGACGCTGGCGTCAACATCGAGATGATCTCCACGTCGGAGATCCGCATCTCGGTGGTGGTCAGCCAAGATCATCTGGATCGGGCGGTCGTTGCCGCGCACACCGCCTTCGGGCTGGACTCCACCGAGGAGGCCGTGGTCTACGCCGGGACTGGTCGCTGACCCGCTAGTTGATCACCAGCGGAGGTTCTGTCTTCGCCACGATCTCGTCCTCGTCGACGCCCGGTGCCAGTTCGACCAGCACCAACCCCGCCGGCGTCACATCGATCACGCCGAGGTCGGTGATGATCCGCTGCACGACGCCGCGGCCGGTGTAGGGCAGCGAGCACTCGTTGACGATCTTGTACGACCCGTCCCGAGCGACATGCTCCATCAGCGCAACCACCCGCTTCGCGCCGTGAACAAGATCCATCGCACCGCCCATGCCCTTGATCATCTTCCCGGGAATCATCCAGTTGGCGATGTCGCCGGCCGCTGACACCTGCATGGCGCCAAGGATGGCCGCGTCGATCTTGCCGCCGCGGATCATGCCGAACGACGTGGCCGAGTCAAACACCGACGCTCCCGGACGGAGCGTGACGGTCTCCTTGCCGGCGTTGATCAGATCCGGGTCCAGCTGATCGGCGTACGGGTACGGCCCGACACCGAGCAGGCCGTTCTCGGACTGCAGCACCAGCTCGACCCCCTCGGCGACGTAGTTGGGTACCAAGGTCGGCAGGCCGATCCCGAGGTTCACATAGCTGCCGTCGGTCAGCTCGGCGGCCGCCCTCGCGGCCATCTGCTCATGGGTCCACGGCATTAGGCTGCGTCCTCCTCGGTCGACTCGGGCAGCGGGCGGATGGTCGCTTTCTCGACGCGCTTGTCCGCGGCCTGCTCCGGGGTCAGCGCCACCACCCGGTGCACGAAGACCCCCGGGGTGTGCACCTGGTCCGGGTCGAGCTCGCCCGGCTGGACCAGCTCCTCCACCTCCGCGATGGTGACCCGGCCAGCCATGGCCGCCAGCGGGTTGAAGTTGCGAGCGGAGTGGCGGTACACGAGGTTGCCGTGGCGGTCCCCCCGCCAGGCACGGACCAGACCGAAGTCGCAGACGATGGCGCGTTCCAGCACGAACGGCTTGACGCCGTCGGCCGTCTCGAACGTACGGGTCTCCTTCACCGGCGACGCCAGCAGCACCCGTCCCGAGCTGTCATAGCGCCACGGTAGCCCCCCATCGGCGACCTGCGTACCCACACCCGTTGCGGTGTAGAAGGCGGGAATCCCTGAGCCGCCGGCCCGCAGCCGCTCGGCCAGCGTGCCCTGAGGTGTCAGCTCCACCTCAAGCTCCCCTTCGAGGTACTGTCGGGCGAACTCGCGGTTCTCGCCGACGTACGACGACACCATCCGGCGTATCCGCTTGGCGGCGAGCAACAGTCCGAGCCCCCAGCCGTCCACTCCGCAGTTGTTGGACACGATCTCGAGGTCGCCGCTGCCGTGCTCCAGCAGGGCCTGGATCAGCACGCTCGGAATGCCGCACAGGCCGAACCCTCCCACCGCGAGCGATGAGCCGTCAGCGATATCAGCGACCGCCGCGGCGGCACTGGAGACTACCTTGTCCATGCCTACTCCTTGCTCGAATGGACTCGAGCCTAATCGCCCAACGGGTGCGCTGCTGCGACCCTGGTCAGGCTAGACCGCTGCAGTCATTGGCGAATTAAGCGAGTCGGTAGACGCGCCAAAAATCTGCTGGTGGTATTGGGGGATGATGTTGTTCGCTCATTCCGACCATGACTCTCGCGAGGATTGCCATACACAACGGTGAGCGCAGGGTAGAGAGACCGCTCTGGTGGTGGTTCGTCGCCGCTGCGGCACTTGTCCTCGCGCTGTTCGGCGGTCACCTGAACGGCAGGCGGAACGGCGGCACGGCACGACGCGGGGCGGGGCCGGGCGATGCCAGCGTCGACGGAGCAGGTGGACCCAGCGTTGCCTCCGCTCGCAGTTCGGGTGCTCGCCAGACGAACGCTGCAGGGACAGGTCGAGACGCACCCGAACCGGCAGCGCGCGATGTTTTCGCCGTGAAGCACATTCGCGGGTATTGGTACGGCTTGGGGATTTCGGTAGCGACGGCCCTGATCGTCGTTCTGACCGCAATCGATGTCCAATCCGGTCGAGTCCTCGATCAGGAAGGCCACGGCTGGTCCTTTGCGCTGCTGTTCGGCCCGGAGGTATTCGGCGGGCTCAGTCGTCAGGGGTGGCAGGTCGTCACGTCGGCCGGACAGATCATCAACGACGGGTTGGTCACGTTCCAGACGCTGTTTCGGGCCCACATGATCATGGACTCGGTGTTCATCGTGACCTATGCGATCCTGCTGTGGGCGCTGGTCACCGCCGTGTGCCGAACGAAAGGATGGCTCGCCCTCGGACGGGTCGCGCTTGCCGGCGTCGTGCTTGCCGACGTGGTCGAGAATGCGGCCGCGGTCTCTGCCATCTATTCGGGCACCGGGTTGGGGCTGATCACCGCGGCAACCAAGGTGAAGTGGTGTGCTGTCGGCGCACTGCTCGTCCTGCTGGTGTTGTCGCTGATCACGTCCCGCCCACAGTCATCGAGGGCGACGGGCCGTCGGGCCCTCCGCCGGGGTGTGCGAGCAGTGGTTCATCAGCGCTTCTCCTACCTTCCGGTGGTGACGATCTTCGTGCTGTCCGTGCTGTCGGGGGCGGCGATCCTGGAGCAGCTGCCGGACGCTCAGCGGCGTTGGCTCTCTGACGGCTCCACCGGTCTGCGGCACGCGACGCTTGCCATGCTGAGCACGCTCGCACTCGCGGCGTTCTTGTTTGTCGTCGCCAGGTTTCGCACCGGATATGCCCGCCGGCATCTGCAGACGGGTATCCCATGTCCGGCGGTCATGGCGGCTCCCGTTGCGGCCGGCAACCGTGAGGACGTCGAGGCGGAAGACCGGGATCCGGTGCGCTGGGTGTGGTTCGTCGGCCCAGGCATCGCCATAGCGGGCGCACTTCTGGCAACCTTGTCGGATGCCGAGGGCGTGATAGTGCCCCGGCTGCTGACCTTTCTCTCCATCCCGGTCGGGCTCGTCTTGCTGGGGTCGCTGATCACCAAGCTGGTCTGGCATTACAAGCCCGACTGGAGCAGACCTGATCGACCCCAGCTGTTCGATCCGGCCGAGCTCTTCGCGGTCAGCTTCGCCGGGAACGTGGCAGCGATCAGCGCGGTCGTCGTCGGAGGACTCAGCCTGCTGCGCGCCTTCACGCCTTTGGTGGTTCTCCCGTCCGAGGCGACCGGGACGACCGGATCGCCGGTTTGGTGGTTGCTCGGCATCGGTGGCGCTTCCGTCCTGCTCCCGTGGTGCGTCGCCATCGTCGCGACCCGCCGGCTCTCAGCTGGTCGTGTCGGCGGGCTCGCCGAAGCCGCGAGGCGTGGGCCGTCTTCAGCCGACGCGAAGGACACGATCCACTGGGGCCGGGCACTGCTTCTCTTCGCAGCAATCGGGGTCTTTCTCTCGCTGGGTCTGTTCCCCGGTGCTGCCGCGTGGATCGGGCTTTCGGCCACGGCGACGTTGGCACTGGGGGCCTTGGCGGGAACGCTGTCCGCGGTCGGTCTGATCCTCCAGGATCGGCCCACTGCTGAGATCTTCCGCTTCCTCCGGTTTCGCCGCTCTCCGCTGGTGAGCATCCTGGTGCTTGCTCTGGTAGCCGTCAGCCTTGCCGGCGGATCGGCGAGCATTCACGACGTGGACCGCGGGGCGCCGGGAAGCACCACGGACTCCCGCCAGACGCTGGGCGAGGCGTTTGGTACCTGGGTAGCTGCGCCGAACGGCTGTGAGGTGCGGGTCGGCGCCGCCGACTCCGCCTACCGTGTACGGCCGATGCTGATGGTGGCGGCGGAGGGAGGCGGAGTCCGAGCGGCGTACTGGACGGTGCGGAGTCTGCAGGCAATCGAAGACACGACCTGCGGGGAATACTCGGCACTGTTCTCAGCGGGCGCGAGCGGTGGATCGGTAGGCCTGACGGTTTCCCGTTTCACCGGTACGGCGGCCCAGAGCGAGAGGCCGGCCGACCTGCAAGCTGTGAAGGCCAGCGGCGCCGACGCAGTCCGGGCAGTGAAGTTGATGGCCCGCTCGGAAAATCTGTCGGAGGCTGCCGACGGGACGTTCATCCGTGACATCGCCTATGGCGCCAGCGGTGTGCCGATTCCGCGCCCGACCGCTGTACAGCCTTGGGAGTGGATCGACCGAGCCCGCCTGATCGAGCAGGGCTGGGCGGGCGCCCACGCGGAGGGCCAGCCCGACTGGGGAGATCTGCCGTTCCTGTCGGTCAGCGACCGTCTGCCACCCTCAACGGGTCATCTGATCCTGAACTCCACCAGCGTCAAGAATGGCTGCCGGGTCTGGATCAGCCAGCTGCGGCAAGACCGGGTCGCAACCTCGCCGGAGACGGCCAGCTTCGACCCGGAGAAAAGCTGCGACAAGAACCCAGGGCCCGCCGCGCGGACAGTGGACCTCTTCTCCGCATACGGACCGTACGTCAGAGGCGCAACGCCGGGCAGCTGCCTTGGAATGATCAGAGGAGCAACCGCGGCGCTGTTGACAGCACGCTTCCCCTATGTCACCCCAAGTGGCGTGGTAGGTCCCTGCCCGCAAACGCCTGAGATCAACGGCAAAAGCATGCCGCATTGGCCCCGAACCCAGCTGGTGGACGGCGGATATATCGAGAACACCGGCCTGGCCACCATCACCGACCTCTCCGACGACTGGCTGGCGCTCGTGCGGGAGCACAACGCCGCTGCTCTGGCAGCGCCCGGACGTAGCGTGCCGTTGGTTGTCCCGATTGTGGTCTTTCTCAACAACGGCGATCGCAACGTCACCCAACCAGCATTGAACACCCCGCCGACCAGCGAGCTTGCCGTGCCGATCGCGACCTTCCTCAAGGGCAAGTCCAGCCTGACCAACAATGATGCGCTGCTCGAACGGGCACGGAGTGCCGTGGAGCTTGCGGGCTTCTGTCCGAGTCGGCTCGGGTCATCGTGCGCCGCGTTGGACCGTCAGTTTCCGAGCAGAGTCGTTGTGGTGGACCGGCTGACCAAGCCCGAGATCGCACCACCGCTGGGTTGGGTTCTGTCCGAGGCCAGCATCACCGCGATGGAGAAGGCAATGCAGGCGCAGGTGGCCACGACCTGTGAAGCCAACAGACCTCAAGTCCCGGGCGCCCGTACTCCACGCATCGGTGCGGCCGCCGATCGCCAGCCGAGCTGTCGCGTCGGCTACGCGACGCTCGGTGATCTGGTCCGTTACTACCAGGCGAGCACGCCCTGACGCAGCCTCAGCTTCTCGAAGGTGCTGTCAAGTTCATCGGTCCGGAAGACCGTCATCGGCAGCGACCCCATCTCGCCGTACGCCACCGGGAACTGCCGGGGAGCAGCGTGCCGGCGACATCAGCGCACGACCAGCCATCGTCGGCACATCCAAGGGCCGCGCGTGCCCCCGATCGATTAGGTCCCGCGCCCGGCGCAAATGCGCGAGATTGGCCACATCCTGCGGTTCAGAGGTTGAGGGTACAGCCGCCGTCTGTCGGTCGGTCAGCAAATCTGATCGATCTGCTGCCTTCGCACTGGTCGGGGTGACAGGATTTGAACCTGCGACCTCGTCGTCCCGAACGACGCGCGCTACCAAGCTGCGCCACACCCCGTACTCGATCGTCTCCACCGAGAAACCTCGGAGAGTCTAGCCCATCGGAGGTGCTGCGGTCGCCCAGGTGCGTCAGCTCCTGGCCACCAGCGTCAGCAGGCTCGCTTCCGGCCGGCAGGCGAACCGGATGGGCGCGTACGGGGAGGTGCCAACGCCGGCCGAGACGTGCAGTGCTGCGGTGTGCCCGTCCACCGTGTTGCTGGACAAGCCCTTCACCCGCGCCGTGTCCAGGTCACAGTTCGTGACCAGGGCGCCGTAGCCCGGCACGCAGACCTGCCCGCCATGCGTGTGGCCGGCGATGATCAGGTCGTGACCGTCGACGGTCATCGGGTCGATCACGCGGTGGTACGGCGCGTGGGTGACCCCGATCGCCACGTCGATCCCGGCCCGGTCCACCGGCCCAGCCACGTCGGCGTACCGGTCACGCTGCAGGTGGGCGTCGTCGGTGCCACGCAGCCCGATCCGGACGCCCTGCACCTCGAGGACGACCTTGATGTGCGTCAGGTCGGTCCAGCCCGCCTCGGTGAAGGCGTGGCCCAGGTCCTGCCAGGGAAGCTCCACCTGATGCGGCTTGCCGGTTCGTTCCGGTTGGGTGAGATAGCTCAGCGGGTTCTTGAACGTCGGCGCGTAGTAGTCGTTAGACCCCCACACGTACACACCTGGACGGTCGAGGAGCCGGCCGAGGCTTCGGGTCACGAAGGGCACCGCGTCGGGATGCCCCAGATTGTCGCCGGTGTCGATGACCAGGTCCGGTTCCAGCGCCGCCAACCTCGTCAGCCACACCTGCTTGGCCCGCTGAGTTGGCGTCAGGTGCAGGTCGGAGAGATGCAGCACCCGGAGCGGACCGACGCCCGCCGGCAGGACCGGTACCGTGACCCGCCGCACCGTAAACGCCCGAACCTCGTAGAGGCCGGCGTACGCCAGGCACCCCGCTCCGAGCGCACCGAGCCCGAGGACTCCCTGGGCTGCGCGCTTGGCCACTCCGACTGCTGAAGACATGCCGAGAAGGCTACAAGGCCTCGCGGTGCCAGACTGGGACGCATGTCTTCGCCTCCGCTCCCACTGAAGGACCGCCTCCGTGCCGATCTGACCGCCGCCATCAAGGGGCGCGACAAGGTACGCGCCGGCACCATTCGGATGGTGTTGTCGGCCATCAGCGAGGCCGAGGTGGCCGGCACTCAGGCGGTGCAGCTGTCCGAGCAGCAGGTGCTGGACGTGGTGGTACGCGAGGCGAAGAAGCGCAGAGAGGCCGAGGATGCCTATGTGGCAGCAGATCGACCAGAACTCGCCGAGAAGGAGCACGCCGAGTCAGCCGTGCTGGCCGACTACCTGCCGCAGCAGCTGACGCCCGACGAGCTCACCGACCTGGTGCGCCAGGCGATCGCGGAGACGGGCGCCGCTGAACTGGGCATGCGCGGTATGGGCAAGGCGATGGGTTACCTCACCTCGCGTACCAAGGGCAAGGCCGACGGCGCAGCGGTCGCGGCCGAGGTGAAGCGTCAGCTTGCCGCTGGATCGTAAACCTCGCGGCTACGTGCTGTCGCCGACCTGCTCGGGCGACAGCTAGCCGCCGTTCCTCTTGGCCTCGGCTTCGGCTCTCTTCGCCGCCTCCTCGTTGCGCTTCTTGGCCTCGGCCTCAGCTTTCCGGGCTTCCGCCTCCGCCTTCTTCCTCGCCTCCTCGGCGCGAGCACGCTCCGCCGCGGCCCGCTGCTCGGCGGCCTGCCGCTCTCGCTCGGCCACCACGGCCGGGTCCTCCCTGCCGTTCGAGGTCAGCTTGTACACGGTGCCAAACTCCACCGTGCTGCCCGAACTGGGCGAGAAGCCGAGGAAGGTCCCCGCCGGCTGCGTGCTATAGATGAAGCGCGTCGAGACGGTGAACCCAGCCTTTTCGAGCTTCTCGGTTGCGTCCCGAACGCCCATGCCCTCGATCTTCGGCAGATCGACCTGCTTGCCGTTCTCCACGTTGCCGGAGGGCTCGTTGAAGTCGGTCGCCGGTACGTTGCGCAGATACCGCTCCATCGTCGGCTTCCAGATCTTCATGCCGGCATCCCCGCTGCCGGAACCTTCGAGGAAGGTGCCGCTGGTCGGCAGCCGGTAGTTCTTCACACCGCTCCTGCGGAACCCGGGCTTGCCCTTCTGGAAAGGCTTCTTCTGGTTGTCGATCGAGATCATCGCGACACCGGCGATCTCCGGCGTGTAACCGGCGAACCACACCGCCTCGTTGCTGTCGATGGTCCCGGTCTTGCCGGCCTGGGGACGGCCATCAGAGGTGGCCGCGCGCTGGCCGGTGCCCCGGGTCATGACACTGCCGAGCAGCTTGTTGACGCCGTCGGCGACGTCCTTGTCCAGCACCCGCTGGCAGTTCGCGTTGGGAGCCGCCAGCTCCTTGCCGTCTCCGGTGATGATCTTGTCGACGATGATCGGGTCACAGTGGATGCCGCGGGCGGCGAACGTTGCGTACGCCTCGGCCATCGACAACGGGCTCACCTCGACCGAACCGAGGGTGAACGACGGCTTGTCCTGATAGAAGTCCACCAGGTCGCGGTCTGGCGTACCCAACTTGACGCCGAGCTTCTTGGCCATCTCCGTCACCCGGCACATGCCCGTGTCCAGCTCCAGCTGGACGAAGTAGGTGTTCACTGACCGCTGTGCCGCGAGCATCATGTTCATCACGCCGTTGGTGCCGGTGGAGTTGCTGACCCGCCAGCTGCCGTAGACCTGTTCCTCACCCCGGCAGGACTCATACGATCTGCCGGAGAAGTCCATCGTGCGCTGCGCGTTGTACACCTTGTTGAGCGGAATGCCCTTCTCCAGCGCCGCGGCCGCGGTGAACGCCTTGAACGTCGACCCGGCCTGGTACCCCTGGATCCCGCCGAGGTCGGGGGTGACCGAGTAGTTCCAGTACGTCTCGCCCTTCTTGGCGTCGCTGCCCATCACCGGCCGGCTCTGGGCCATGGCCACGATCAGCCCGGTGCCGGGCTGGATCATGTTCATGGTTGAGATCACCGGGTCCTTCGGGTCAACCACAGCGGCAACCGACTTCTCGGCCTTGTCCTGGCTATCCGGGTCGATCGCGGTCTTGATGGTCAGACCGCCCCGCTTGATCATGTTCTCTCGCGCCTCGACGGTGGCGCCGAGGCTTTCGGTGTTCCTGAGAGTCCGGAACACGAAGTCGCAGAGGAAGGGGTACCGGGTGTCGACGCAGCCGCTACGGGTTGCCTTGATCTTCTTCTTGTCGAACGTGGTGGCCTTCGCGGCCTTCGCCTGCTCCGGGGTCACGAAGTTCAGCTCCACCATTCGGTTGACCACGACGTCGCGTCGATCGAGGGCGGCACTCAGGTTCTTCACCGGGTTGTTGGCGTCGGGGTTCTGGACCAGGCCGGCGAGCATCGCCGCCTGCGCCAGAGTCAGTTTCGCTGCGTTGGTGGAGAAGTAGTGCCGGGCCGCGGCTTCGACCCCGTACGCACCCTCGCCGTAGTAGGCGATGTTGAGGTAGCGCTCGAGGATCTGGTCCTTGGACAGCTGCTTCTCGACCGCAATCGCGTAACGAAGCTCACGAATCTTGCGCTCATAGGTGGCCGCCTGGACATCCCGGACGCAGGCCTCGTCACCGTTGGCCTGGCAGTTCTCGACCTGGACCATCTTCACGTACTGCTGGGTGATGGTCGAGCCGCCCTGCGAGACCCCGTCGGCGGCCTGGTTGCGAACGAACGCCCGCAGCGTCGCCTTGAAGTCGAGGGCCCCGTGCTCGTAGAAGCGGTGATCCTCGATCGCCAACTGCGCCTGACGCATCACCGGTGCGATCTTGGCCAGCGGGACGTAGACCCGGTTCTCATCGTAGAAATAGGCCAGCGTGCTGCCGTCGGCGAGCAGCACCCTGGTGCGCTCAGCCTGCGGAGGGACCTGCAGCTCGGCCGGCAGGTTGTTCAGCTCCTCGGCCGCCGCCTTGCTGCTGACGCCCGCGAAACCCGCGAGCGGGACAAACAGTCCCGCGACCAGAACCCCAGCGAGAACGCTGACGACGATGAACATCACCATCGAGTACGCGACGTCACCAAGGCGCTTGGGGCTGAAGGGCATGGTCAATAGGGTACGGGAGTATTTTGCGCAAGCCGAATTCACGCGACGGAGCGTCTCGTTGTCATCCTGTTACGAACTGAGCACTATTGCCGGCGAGGCTCTAGTCACGCGCGCACTCCATTCGTACCATACGTAGTGCCGCGCCATGGTCGGGGAGGACTCTTGACGCGGCGGCCACGGATAGGGGGACGAGAGTGACTGCAGTGCATCGCGAGGACTGGACCGTGCTCGCAAAGTGTCGGGGGATGGAAGACGCCCTGTTTCCGGAGGCGGCGGACCAGAAGCGGGCACGCCTGCTCTGCTCCGGCTGCCCGGTCCGTTTCGAGTGTCTGGCCGAGGCGCTCGACAACCGGATCGAGTGGGGGGTGTGGGGAGGCATGACTGAGCGGGAGCGGCGGTTGCTGTTGAGACGGCGGACCGACGTCGCTTCGTGGAGCTCACTCCTGTGCGGAAAGAAGGTCGCCCACCCGACGAAGTGATCCCAGGTCGGTGACGTCATTGGGCAGAGCCTGAATCTGCGCCTGCGGCACGCCCGGACGTGACGACGAGAACCGGGCCAGCAGCATCCGTTCGCGCTCGATCAGCCGCATTCGGGCGGCATGGCGCTGCAGCGCCATGACCTCGATCGGCTGATCCGCAGGGTCCATGTCCTCCGCGAGAGCGAGGGCCCGGTCCGCTGAGATTCCAACGGCGCTGGCATGCACGCGATTCACGACCAGCCCCGACAGCGGCATGCCCTCGTCTGTCAGGCGGTCAACGAAATACTCCGCTTCTCGAAGCGCCGGATGCTCCGCGGTCGCCACGACGAAGAAGGTCGTGTGGTCGGAGGAGAGCAGTTCGAAGGTCTGCTGTGCGCGGGCGCGAAACCCGCCGAAGAGCGCCTCGAACGCGGTGACGAAGGTCTTGACGTCGCTGATGACCTGCCCGCCGAGGACCTTGTCCATCGCCGAGGAGACCAGGGTGAAGCCGACGCTCATGACACGGAACGGGCCGCGCGCCGGAGCCAGCAGGAGCTTGAGGAACCGGCCCTCCAGTAGCGAGCTGAGGTGTTCTGGTGCGTCCAGGAAGTCCAGCGCCGAGCGAGCCGGCGGGGTATCCACCACAATCAGGTCCCAGCTGCCGTCGGCGGCCGACTGACTGTGCAGCTGTCCGAGCTTCTCCATCGCCATGTACTCCTGCGTCCCGGAGAACGAGGAGGACAGCGCCTCGTAGAAGGGGTTCTGCAGGATCATCGCGGCCTTGTCCGGCGCGGAGTGCGCGATCACCACCTCGTCGAATGTCCGCTTCATGTCGAGCATCATCGCGTCGAGACTGCCGCCGGCAGTGGTGTCGATGCCGACAACGGGGGCGGGCGTGTTGCCCAGCTCTCCCAGGCCCAAAGACTGGGCCAGGCGCCGGGCGGGGTCGATGGTGAGCACGACGACTCGCCGCCCGGCCTCGGCAGCTCGAACGGCCAGTGCGGCAGACGTGGTCGTCTTGCCCACTCCGCCGGAGCCGCAGCAGATGACGATCTTGGTGCCGCGGTCGGAGATCACCGCATCGACGTCGAGAACAGGAGCTGCCGTCGGCATCAGCCCACCTCATCGCTGAGCTGCTTCGCCAGCTGGTCGGCGATGCCGAACAGGGCGCCCTCGTCGATCCCCGCAGGGTCGAAGTCGATTTCCGCCAGCGGCACGCCGAGCGACGTCAGTACCTCATGCCTGGCACGCTCGGAAAGGATCCGAGCCGCTTCGAGGGCGAACTCCTCAGCCAGCGCCTGACGTTTTCCTGGGGGGAGCGGGTCGACCCGGAAGGGGTGGCCACCGCTGGCCGCCAGCCGCAGCTGTCCGCCGTCCAGCGGCGTGGGGGTGACCATGTTCGCGATCACCGTGCCGACCTCGATCCTGGTCGGACGCAGGTCGCGGATGGCTTCCTCGGTCTCGGTCACCGGCATGTCCTCGAGCAGGGTGACGATATGCACCACAGTGGTGGCCGAACGCAGCATCCGCATGATCGAGTCGGCCTGGCCGCGGATCGGCCCAACCCTGGCCAGCCCGGCGACCGCTTCATGCACGTTCAGGAACTGGGCGATCCGGCCGGTGGGGGGCGCATCCAGCACGACCGCGTCGTAGGCCCGGGGCCGGTTGGCCTGACCGCGGCGGACCGCCTCGTACACCTTCCCGGTGAGCAGCACGTCCCGCAGCCCAGGCGCTATCGACGTGGCGAAATCGATCGCGCCGAACTTGTCCAGCGCCTTCCCGGCTATGCCGAGGTGGTAAAAGGTGTCGAGATACTCCAGCAGCGCGTCCTCGGCGTCGATCGCCAACCCGAACACCTCGCCGCCGGCCGGGGTGCGGGTCAGGCGGCGCTCCTCGGCTCCGATCAGTGGCGGAGTTTCGAACAGGTGAGAAATCCCACCTCGGCCCTCCACCTCACACACCAGGACGCGACGGCCCTCGGTCGCCAGAGCCACCGCCAGTGCACCGGCGATGGTGGTCTTGCCGGTGCCGCCCTTGCCGGTGACGATGTGCAGCGTGTGCCGCGGACCGGGGGACCTAGCGGTGCCCGACGCAGCCGGCGTGCGCTCGTCCGTGGCGGACCTGCGAGGTGTTGCCGCCGCCCGGGTGGTCATGTCGACGATGGTAGTGCCTGCAACTTGTGTGAAGCCGGGCGCCGGGGAACGGTCGATACAGTGGCTCCATGACTAAATGGGAGTACGTCACCGTGCCGCTGCTGGTGCACGCGACCAAGCAGATTCTGGACAACTGGGGGCGTGACGGCTGGGAGCTGGTCCAGGTGGTCCCGGGCATGAACCCCGAGAACCTGGTGGCCTACCTGAAACGCCCGCTAGCTGCTGCCGGAGCGGATGCGTGATCGGACGACGCTCGTGACGACGCCGACGGCGAGGCTGGCGGAGCTCGGGCTGGCGCTGCCACCAGTTGTGCCACCGCTGGCGTCGTACGTGCCCGCGGTACGCAGCGGCGATCTGGTGTACACCTCAGGCCAGCTGCCGATGGTGGACGGGAACCTGCTGGCCACCGGGACGGTCGGGGAGCAGGTCAGCGCCGAGGAGGCCGCCAACTGCGCTCGCGTGGCAGCCTTGAACGGGTTGGCGGCGGCTGCGGACCTCCTCGGCGGGCTGGACGAGATCGAGCGGGTGCTCAAGGTCGTGGTGTTCGTGGCGGCGGCCGCCGGCTTCACCGAACAGGCGGGCGTCGGCAATGGCGCCAGCCAGCTGCTGGGGGCGATCTTCGGCGAGGCTGGCCGGCATGCCCGAAGCGCTGTCGGAGTTGCGTCGCTCCCGTTGAACGCGCCGGTCGAGGTTGAGCTCATCGTCCGCTCGGTCAGCCGCCCCACGATTCAACCGGTCGTCAGCGCCTAGGGGCTGCGGTGACGGCGGACTCGCTGCGCATCCTGCAGCGCCTGGCACCTGCCGTACCCGATGCCCTGGCGCGCCGGGTCGAAGCGTGGACCGCCGCTGACCGCCCGGTCCAGGCGGCACCCTCGGCCAGTGTCGTGCTGGTCCGCGACCGCGGCGGGTTGGAGGTCTATCTGATGCAGCGGCACGCCCGCATGCCGTTTGCGCCCTCCATGGTGGTGTTCCCGGGCGGGCGAGTTGATGCGGTGGACGCGGCCCACCCGGCAGGTGCGATCCGCGGGTGCGCTCTGCGGGAGACCCTGGAGGAGACCGGCGTCCAGCTCGCCGACGACGACCTGCTGCCCTGGGCTCACTGGATCACCCCCGAGCCGGAGCCACGTCGCTTCGACACTGAGTTCTTCGCCGCCGTGCTCCCACCTGGACAGGACCCAGCCGACATCTCCGGTGAGACGGACCGGGCGGGCTGGTCGTCGCCGGAGGACGCGTTGGCGGCCGTTCGGCGCGGGGACTTCGCGATGATGCCGCCGACCCTGTCGATCGTGATGGAGCTTGCCGAGGCTGGGAACGTGTCAGCGGTGCTGGATGCCGCCCGGGACCGGATCATTCGTCCCGTCCTCCCGCAGGTGATCAACGACCACGGTCACTGGGTGTTTCGCTATCCGCAGAGCGGCGATGCAGAGATGGGGTCGCGGCGGTGGAGATGATGACGCCGTACCTGCGCTGCATCCTGGCGCCGAACGCGGGCCCGATGACCCTCGACGGCACGAATACCTGGCTCCTGGGCGATCCGACCCGGGGGCCGACTGTCGTGGTCGACCCTGGACCGGCCGATGATCATCATCTGGAGCTGATCATGGATGCCTGCGCGGGTGGCATCTCCGACATCCTGCTGACGCATTGGCACCATGATCATTCCGATGCCGCTCCGGCTCTCGCGCAGCTGGCCGGATGTGGTGTCCGGGCAGCCGATCCCGTGTTCGCCGTGCCGGACCCTCGAACCGGGCCGTCCGCGATGCCTGACGGCACGGCTATCACCGCCCCCGGCGCTGAGCTGACGGTGATCGTAACGCCCGGGCACACGCAAGACTCGCTCTCGTTCCTGTTGAGAGGCCAGGATGGTGCCTGCTGGCTGCTGACCGGCGACATGGTCCTCGGGCGCGGCACGACAGTGATCATGCACCCCGACGGCAACCTGGGTGCGTATCTGCGCTCGCTCGATCGGATGGAGCGTGTGGTGCACGACTTCGGTGTGGCGCAGATTCTGCCCGGCCACGGGCCGCGGGTCGCCAGCCCGGGCGAGCTGTTGAGGTCGTACCGAACGCACCGGCTGGAGCGGCTTCAGCAGGTACGGGAGGCGGTGGCCGCCGGAGCGCGTACGGCCGCCGAGGTGGCAGCCGTTGTCTACGCCGACGTCCCCGACGGCGTTCGGCAGGCCGCAGAGCGGTCGGTCGCGGCTCAGCTGGACTACCTCTCGGAGCCTGGTTCTGAGTAGTCTGCTGCAGCCATGGCCATTCCCAAGCTGCTGCTCTACTACCGGTTCACGCCGCTGCCGGACCCGACCGCCATTCGGCTTTGGCAACGCGAGCTGTGTCAGCGGCTCAGTCTCAAGGGCCGCATTGTGATCTCCCGCCACGGTATCAACGGCACGATCGGTGGGGGGGTGTCCGCGGTCAAGCAGTACGTGAAGGCGACGCGGGAGTACCCGCCGTTCGCCGGCATCGACTTCAGCTGGAGCTCGGCCAGCGGGCAGGAGTTTCCCCGGCTGAGCGTCAAAGTGCGAGACGAGCTGGTGACCTTTGGTGCCCCGGACGAGCTCAACGTGAGCACCGACGGTGTCCAAGACGGCGGCCGGCACCTGGACCCCAGACAGCTGCACGACCTCGTTGAGTCCCGGGCCGGTGAGGTGACGTTCTTCGACGGTCGCAACAAGTTCGAGGCTGCGATCGGCCGGTTCCGTGGCGCTGTCGTCCCGGACGTGGACACCACCAAGGACTTCGTCGCCGAGCTCGACAGCGGCAAGTATGACCACCTGAAGGATCGGCCGGTCGTCACCTACTGCACCGGCGGGATTCGCTGCGAGGTGTTGTCGTCGATGATGCGTCGGCGCGGGTTCTCCGACGTGTACCAGCTGAGCGGCGGCATCGTCAGATACGGCGAGGCCTACGGCGACTCCGGGTTATGGGAGGGATCGCTGTACGTCTTCGACAATCGGACCAAGATCGACTTCTCCGACAGCCCGGCGGTGATCGGCAGCTGCGAGAGCTGCGGCGCGCCGACCAGCGAGTACCGCGACTGTGTCGCCAACCAGTGCAAGGGAAGGGCTTTGCTCTGCGGCCGCTGCGCGGATTCGCCGCTGTGCGCACAGCATTCCTGAGCCAGCCGTATTGCCAGGAACCTCAGGTGAACTGCACAGGTTGCCCACAGGATCTCCCTGCACAGTCGATGTCATGAACACCTCAGACAACGCAGCGGGGCCGTATGTTCCCCCGGACCAGTGGCCGGACGACCAGCCATCTGGCGACGTGGCAACGACCGCCGGGGATGCCCGGCATCCCGGTCCGCAGTTTCTACCTGACGGGCGTGTTGCGGGTTACAGCGCGGCGGACTTTCCCGGACCGCCCGGTGTGCCGCCCCTGCTGGACCACGGAGTCGACCGGTCAGGGTCTGGATCCGATTTCGGCCCGGCATCGGTTGCGACGGCTCCGCCGGCGGCGCCGAAGCGACGGCTGGGTACGTCGCTGGCCGCTGCCGCGCTGGCGGCCGTGATCGGTGCCGGCGCTGGCATCGGTTCGTACGCTTACGTGGCCGGGGGCGCGGGCGGGTCCGGTACCGTCCCATCGATCGGCGTGACCAGTGCGCCAGCGGCCAACAGCCCCGCGCTGGATGGCACCATCGCTGCCGCGGCCGCCGCGATTGCCCCTTCGGTCGTAACGATCACTGTCCAGAGCGGGCCAAGCGGCGGGGTCGGCACCGGTGTCGTGCTGGACGCCGATGGTCACATCCTCACGAACAACCATGTGGTGGACTCTGCTGGACGTCAGGGGTCGATCACGGTGACGTTCCGCGACGGCACGACAGCGGACGCGACACTGGTCGGCACGTCGCCGACCAACGACCTGGCAGTGATCAAGGTCCCGGGTAGCAAGACGCTGAAGCCGGCTACGTTTGCCAGGTCCGGGTCAGTCGAGGTCGGTCAGAGCGTGATCGCCGCGGGCGCTCCGCTTGGCCTTTCGCAGACCATCACCAGCGGGATCGTCTCGAACACCGCCCGGCCAGTCCGCTCCGGCTCCGACAACGACGCGGTCTATCTGGCGGTCCAGACCGACGCCGCGATCAACCCCGGCAACTCAGGTGGGCCGCTGGTCAACCTCAATGGCGACGTGATCGGCATCAACTCCTCGATCGCCAGCACCGGGTCCAGCGAGGCCAGCCAGTCCGGCAACATCGGCATCGGGTTTGCCATCCCCGCTGACGTGGCCACCCGGATCGCCGCGGACCTGATCCGGTCTGGCACGTCGGTGAACGCGGCGCTCGGCGTCACGGTCGGTGGCACCGACTCGGAGCTGTCTACCGCGAGGGGCGTTGAGCTGAACACCGTCGTGGCAGGTGGGGCGGCCGACAAGGCCGGTCTGCGTGCGGGCGACCAGGTCACCAAGCTCAACGACTTTGCCACCACCACGGCGGACGGGCTGATCGCGGCCACCCGGTTCTACGCACCGGGAACCGAGGTGACGGTCGGCTATCTCCGAGACGGCGAACCCGCCACCGCCCGGGTCACCCTCGGGTCGAGCTGAGCGCCTAGCGGGCGCGACGCTCCACGCGCTCCACATCGATCAGGGTGACCGAACGCGGTTCCAGCCGGATCCAGCCGCGAGCCGCAAAGTCTGCGAGCGCCTTGTTCACCGTCTCGCGAGACGCCCCGACCAGTTGGGCCAGCTCCTCCTGGGTGAGGTCGTGATGCACATGGATGCCGTCCGGGCGGGTGTCCCCGAACCGCTTCGCCAGATCGAGCAATGCCTTGGCTACGCGCCCCGGCACGTCGGAGAAGACCAGGTCGGCGACGACATCGTTGGCTCTCCGCAAACGACCCGCGAGCTGTCCCAGCAGTGCCCGAGAGACTTCCGGCCGTCCGGTCAGCCAGCGCGTCAGCTCCTCATGCTCCAGAGTTCGCAGCTCGCAGGCAGTCACCGCAGTGGCGGTGGTAGAGCGTGGTCCTGGGTCGAACACGGACAGCTCGCCGAACATCTGGCCCGGCCCCAGGACGGCCAGCAGGTTCTCCCGTCCAGCCGAGCCGCTCCGGCCGAGCTTGATCTTGCCGCTGACAACGACGTACAGCCGGTCCTCGGCCTCACCCTCGTGGAAGAGCACCTCGCCTCGAGTCAGTCGAATGGTCCCCATGGCTGCTGAGAGCGCCGAAGCGTCCTCGTCGCCTAGGCCAGCGAACAGCGGGGCTTGCTTCAACACTTCCGGATCCACACGACCTCCATGCTCAGAACCGATAACGGTTGGTAAGGCTACCGTCGCACATCCGAGTGTGGCGCACATCACCAGGCTGGTTCCACAGGCTCATCCAGTGAACGGTGTGCCGCCACTCGACGGCAGCCAACCGGAGCCTGTCACCCCTCGGCAGCAGTGCGGCCTCGCGGGCGGCTACGACGTAGGCTGCTGCCATGACGACGACTCCGGCTGACGAGCGGGTCGACGCCACCTCGGCACCGTACCCGCTGCCGTCCAAGATGGATAAGAGCCGCACTGCGCTGGTTCGCCGCGCTCGGACCATCAACCGAGTCCTGGCGCAGGCCTATCCCGACGCGGAATGTGAGCTGAACTTCCGCACACCGCTGGAGCTGTTGGTAGCGACAATCCTGTCCTCACAGTCCACCGACAAGCGGGTCAACCTCATCACGCCCACCCTCTTCACCCGCTATCCCGATGCCGCCGCGTACGCCGGCGCGGATCGGGCCGAGCTCGAAGCGCTGATCACACCCACCGGCTTCTTCCGTGCCAAGTCCGACTCGCTGATCAAGCTGGGCGCCGCCCTCGTCGAGCGGTTCGACGGTGAGGTCCCGGGTCGGCTGTCCGACCTGGTCACTCTCCCGGGCGTGGGGCGGAAGACCGCCAACGTGGTGCTCGGGAACGCCTTCGGGATCCCCGGCATCACCGTCGACACCCACGTCGGCCGCTTGACGCGTCGGTTCGGGTGGACCACCTCCACCGACCCGGTCCGGGTTGAGGCGGAGATCGGCACCCTTTTCCCGCCTAAGGACTGGACCCAGATGAGCCAGAACCTCATCTGGCATGGCCGGCGGCGTTGCCATGCCCGGAACCCGGCTTGCGGGGCATGTCCGGTGGCTCGGTGGTGCCCGTCGTTCGGTGAGGGGGAGACCAACCCGGTCAAGGCGGAGAAGCTTGTCCGCGAGCCACGGGGATGAGCCGAGCCCGCCGAATCGTAGCGACCTGCACGGTGGCTCTGGTCATGCTCGGGTGCACGCAGCCGCCGGACATCTCTCGAAGCACGACCCCGGTCGCGACCTCCGCGGAAGCCAGCTCCGAAACCGGTGACACCTCCGTCGATCTGGCCGCGAGGAAACGGGCGGCCGGAATAGCCGACTGCCCAGCCTCGGATCCTCAGATCGCCGCGGTGGAGGATGGGCTACCCGACCTTGCACTCGAATGTCTGGGTGGCGGTACGAGAACGCGGCTGGCCGGCCTTCGGGGCCGTCCGATGCTGGTGAACGTGTGGGCCCAGTGGTGTGAGCCGTGCCGACAGGAGGCGCCCTTCCTGTCCGAGATCGCAACCGTGAGCACAGGTGATCTGATGGTCCTGGGCATCGACTTCAACGACCCACGGCCTGAGCTGGCGATCGAGTTCGCGGACCTGGCCTCGTGGCGGTATCCGCAGCTGGTCGATCCGGACAAGGCGATCTCGGCTCCGCTTCAGCTGGCCAACATTCCCCAGACGCTGCTGGTGGACGCGGATGGGCGCGTCGTCTACCGGCATGCCGGCCCGTTCACCTCCGCCGACGCGATTCGGCAGGTCGTGCAGCAACGTCTCGGGGTGACGATATGACGATAGAGATTCGGGATCTTCCCAGCTGGCTCCAGCCGCTTGCCGCCTCTTTGCAGGACAGTGACCGGCGTGACCAGGTGGTGGCGCTGCGTCCTGGCGTCGGTGGCCGGTCGGCCGCGGTGCTGGCCCTGCTTGGGCAGGGTGAGAGCGGCCCGGAGATGCTGTTCATCGAACGCGGGCGGACGCTGCGCACCCACGCCGGCCAGGTTGCGTTGCCGGGAGGCGCGATGGATCCCGAGGACGCCGACCTTGCGGCGACGGCGTTGCGCGAGGCGTACGAGGAGACCGCTGTCGACCGCAGCGGGATTGAGGTTCTTGGCTGCCTGCCTGCGGTACACGTCGCCGTCAGCGGCTTCGACGTCACGACCGTCGTCGGCTGGTGGCGAACGCCAAGCGCCGTACGGGTCGCCGATCCGCGCGAGGTGGCGTCGGTCCTCGTGGTGCCCGTGGCTGAGCTGACCGATCCGGCCCATAGGGTCAGTGTCCGACACCCCTCGGGCTACACCGGTCCCGCATTCCAGGTCGCCGGGGTGTTGATCTGGGGACTGACCGCGTACCTGGTGGACGGCCTGCTCGACCTTGCCGGGTGGCAGCGACCCTGGGATGCGGAACGGCACATCGACATCCCGGCTCGCTACCTTCACGACCGGCACCCCGCCGGTCGACCCGGGAGCCCCACCCGCGACACAGGAGGACCAGATGCCCACTGACACTGCCAAGCTGCTCGACGCGTGGAGCGAGCTGATGCCCTCTCAACGAGAGCTGGGGGAGGATCTGATCCGGCGGTATTCCGAGCCCCACCGGCGCTATCACACCGTCGACCACCTGGCATACGTGCTGGACCGGATCGACGAGTTCGCAGTGTCCAGCAGCGACCTGTTCATGGTGCGGCTGGCAGCGTGGTTCCACGACGCCGTCTACGCGATCCCCACTCGCGAGCTCACCAATGAGGAGGCCTCGGCGCGGCTGACGGTTGCATCCCTGATCGACGCCGGGATGGACCAGGAGGACATCAACGAGGTCACGCGACTGGTGCGGTTGACAGCCACGCACGTGCCACCGCCGGGGGACAGGAACGGGTCCCTGCTGTGTGACGCCGACCTTGCCATCCTGGGTGCACCGCCAGAGGTGTACCAGGCATACGCCGAGGCCGTCCGCGCCGAATACGCCCATGTGCCCGATCGGGACTTCGCCGTCGGACGACTGGAGATCCTGCAACGGCTGCTGGAGCGCAGCATCTACCGGACGACGAAGGGGCGCCGGCTCACTGCCCAGGCGCACGCGAACCTGACGGCGGAGTCGACTGCCCTGGCAGCCGACCTGGGCGTGGATCTGGAACACTTCTTTCGGTGACCACCTATCTCGCGAAAGCCGACACTGCACGTCCGGACGGTTGGTGGAAGTCCTCGGTCGTCTACCAGGTTTACCCACGCTCGTTCGCCGACAGCAACGGTGACGGGGTGGGCGACATCCCGGGAATCACCAGCAAGCTGGACTACTTGTCCTCCCTCGGCGTCGACGTCGTCTGGCTGTCGCCGGTCTACTCCTCACCGCAAGACGACAATGGCTACGACATCAGCAACTACCAGGACATCGACCCCAGCTTCGGCACGCTGGCAGATCTGGATGCGCTGATCGCCGGTCTGCACCAGCGTGGCATGAAGCTGGTCATGGACCTGGTGGTGAACCACACCTCCGATGAGCATGCCTGGTTCCAGGAGTCCCGCCAGCCGGGATCAGCCAAGCGCGACTGGTACTGGTGGCGACCGGCCCGCGACGGGCACGAACCGGGCACCGATGGCGCCGAGCCGACGAACTGGGAGGCCGCGTTCTCGGGATCGGCGTGGCAGTATGACGAGCTCAGCGGCGAGTACTTCCTGCACCTGTTCAGCCGCAAGCAGCCCGACCTCAACTGGGAGAACCCGGAGGTCCGTGCTGCGGTCTACGAGATGATGAACTGGTGGGTGGATCGCGGTATCGACGGCTTCCGGATGGATGTCATCAACTTGATCTCCAAGCCGGCAGAGCTGACTGACGGGCCCGCGATCCCTGGTCGGAAGTATGCACCGGCCTTCGATGCTGTCGGCAACGGTCACCGCCTGCATGAGTTCTTGAACGAGATGCACGAGCAGGTGCTGGCCGGCAAGAACTTGATCACCGTTGGTGAGATGCCGGGAGCAACGGTGGACCTCGCACGGATGGTCACGGACCCGTCGCGTCGCGAGCTCAACATGGTGTTCACCTTCGAGCACGTCAGCCTGGATCAGTTGGAGGGCGGTGCCAAGTGGGACTTGCAGCACCTGCCGCTGCCGATCCTGAAGGGAAACCTGAGTGCCTGGCAGACCGGGCTGGAGGAGGTCGGCTGGAACTCCCTCTACTGGAACAACCATGATCAACCCCGGGCCGTATCCCGGTTCGGGGACGACAGCGCCGAACACCGGGTGAACTCGGCGAAGACCCTCGGCACTGTGCTGCACATGCTGAAGGGGACGCCGTACGTCTATCAGGGTGAAGAGATCGGCATGACGAACAGCCACTTCACCGAGATCGCCCACTACCGCGACCTCGAGTCGGTCAACTATGCCGCGGAGGCACTGAGCCTTGGACAGCTGGCCGAGGACATCATGCTGTCCTTGTCGGCGAAGAGCCGCGACAATGCCCGTACACCGGTGCAGTGGGATGACACCCATCAGGCGGGCTTCACCCAAGGGATCCCCTGGCTGCCGGTGAACCCGAACTACGTCACCATCAACGCGGCCGCGGCGGCGGCGGACCCGGACTCGGTTTTCTGCCACTACCAGAAGCTGATCAAGCTTCGGCGTGAACATCCGGTTGTCGTCGAGGGGCGCTACACGCTGCTGCTGCCCGACCACGAACAGCTGTTCGCCTACACCCGCACCTTGGATGACCAGACCCTGCTCGTGGTGGCGAACTGCTCGTCTGAGTCCGCCGCAGTCCCAGACGGCCTACCAGACTCCGAGGGCGCCGACCTGCTGGTGTCCACCCACGGCGACGCGGCGGGAGAGCTGCGTCCCTGGGAGTCGCGGGTCCTGCTGCTGCATTGAGCGAGCCTCTCGGGCGCCCGTCCGGTCGGTACGTCCTCGGCCCGACGAGGCCCGGATTGGCACGCTTTTGCGGGCATCGTCTGGCTCGTGGTCAGTCGAGCGAGTGGAGCCAGTCGAGCAGGGCGGTGTTCACCGCAGCCGGCGCCTCCTCGTGCGGGAGGTGACCAACCTCTGGCAGGCTGACCAGCTGGTGACTCCCCCGCAGATACGGCTCGGCCGCGGCCATCGCGGTCAGCGGTACGAGCGGGTCCAGTTGACCGTGGATGGACAGCACCGGTGCGGTCACCGGCACCCGTAACGCTGTTCGGTACTGGCGGCCGGAGGACCGCAGCAGGTTGCGGAGAAAGATCCGCTGATACTCCAAGGCACAGTGTGGACTGGGCCACAGCATCAGCGCGTCGCGGTAGTGCCGGGCGTCGTCGGAGGAGAGGAACCGGCTGTCCGGGGCTGCCCACCGACGCAGCAGCGCTTCGATGAAGGCGCCGTCGTCGGCCATGATCCGTCGCTCGGGCATCAGCGGCACCTGGAAGAAGGTCAGCTGCCGTAGCCCGGCTCGCCACGGGTACGCCAGCGGATGCGGGGCGGCAACGGTGACGAGGCTTCGGACCTGGTCGGGGGCGAAGGCGGTCGCGGACCAGCCGGCCATTCCGCCCCAGTCGTGGCCGACCACTACCGCCTCGCTGTAACCGAGGCTCCGGATCACGCCGGCGACATCGGCGGCGGTGGTCTGCGGGTCGTAGCCTCGAGGCGTCTTGTCGCTGGCGCCGTACCCGCGGAGGTCCATAGCGGCGACGCTGAATCCGGCATCGTCCAGAAAAGGGATCTGATGTCGCCAGGCCCACCAGAACTCGCCGAAACCGTGTAGCAGAAGGACAAGGGGCCGCTCGGGCGTCGCCGACAACCCCAGTGCCAGGTGAAACCGCATGCCATTCGCGGCGAGATCTTGGTGCCGCCAAGGCCCGTCGATCAAGATGTCACGTACGCCCGCGCCCCCCATTGGGGTTCAGCAGCAGAGTAGAGGCACCAGCGCCGTCACCTCAGCGCAGCTGGTGTGACCCGGCAACCCTGCCCTCGATCTGCGGCGCCTCGGCTGCCGCCTTCCCGCGCTGAACTGCCGCCTTGACCTCGGCAACGGACTGGTTCGCCTGGGCGATGGTTGCCTTCGGACCGCGGACCTTCTTGACGGCGGAGCGACCGACCAGAGCCAGGATGCCAGCGATCAGCAGCAGCACGACAGCGACGATCAGGAATGCGAGCCAGACCGGCACACCGAGTGCCGCCAGCCCCAGGGCAGCAGCGATGTAGAGCAGGGTGGCAGCGTTGATGCCGAAGTAGCCGGCAGCGCCGAACAATCCGGCGCCGATGCCGGCGTTCTTGGCGGACGGAACCAGTTCTGCCTTGGCGAGCTCGATCTCGCCGCGAACCAGCGACTTCACATCGTCGGTGATGCTCTTGATCAGGTCGCCCACCGCGGGGGAGTCTGCCATCGTTTCGTCTCCTCTCGTGCCTTTCGGCACGGGTCTACTGCGCAACTGGGCGAAAGCCTACGCCTTGGGAACGCTGCTGTGCGGGACGCCGGCTCGTCACTGCTCGGCCGGTGCCTTGCTCATGTTCCCCTTGATCAGGTTCATCACACTGGAGTCGGTGAGAGTCGTCACGTCACCGAGCTCACGGTTCTCGGCAATGTCGCGGAGCAGCCGACGCATGATCTTGCCCGAGCGGGTCTTCGGCAACTCGTCGACGATCATGATCTGTCGAGGCTTCGCGATGGCACCAATCTCTTTGGCAACGTGGGTTCGGAGCTCCTGGACAACATCGGGCCCGCCATCGCCCGCATCGCCGCGCAGGATGACGAAAGCGACGATGGCCTGCCCGGTGGTCGGATCGGCGGCTCCGACCACCGCCGACTCGGCCACCTTCGGGTGGGAGACCAGAGCTGACTCGATCTCGGTGGTCGAAAGCCGGTGACCGGAGACGTTCATCACGTCGTCGACCCGTCCGAGCAACCAGATGTCGCCATCCTCGTCCTTCTTGGCGCCGTCACCGGCGAAGTACACGCCGGGGAACCGGGACCAGTAGGTGTCGACGTACCGCTGGTCGTCACCCCACAAGGTCCGAAGCATGGCTGGCCACGGCTTCGTGATCGTGAGATAGCCGCCGGAGCCGTTCTCCACCGGGACCGCCTCGTCGTTCACCACTTCGACGCTGACTCCAGGGATCGCGCGCATGGCCGCGCCCGGCTTGCCGACTGATACGCCCGGTAGCGGGGAGATCATCTGCATGCCGGTCTCCGTTTGCCACCACGTGTCGACCACTGGCGTGGCGTCGCCACCGATGTAGTGCCGATACCAGACATAGGCCTCGGGGTTGATCGGCTCACCGACCGAGCCCAGAATGCGCAGGCTGCTCAGGTCGAAGTTCTCCGGGATGTCCGAGCCCCATTTCATGAAGGTCCGGATCGCCGTGGGCGCGCAGTAGAGGATGGAGACCCGGTATTTCTCGATGATCTCCCACCAGCGGCCCTTGTGGGGTGTATCCGGCGTGCCTTCGTACATGATGCTGGTGGCGCCGTTCACCAGGGGACCATAGACGAGGTAGGAGTGCCCGGTGACCCAGCCGATGTCGGCGGCGGTCCAGAAGACGTCGGTCTCGGCCTTGAGGTCGAACACCGCCCAGTGGGTGTACGAGGTTCCGACGAGATAGCCGGCCGTCGTGTGCAGGATGCCCTTGGGTTTTCCGGTGCTGCCGGAGGTGTACATGATGTAGAGCGGGTGTTCGGCGGGGAAGTTCTCGGCCGTGTGCTCGGTCGACTGCCCGCCGACAAACTCGTGCCACCACAGGTCCCGTCCCTGCGTCATGGAGGTGTCTTGGCCAGTGCGCCGCACGACCAGGACGTTGCGGACGTCGGGACAGGACTGAAGCGCCTCGTCGACGGCCGGTTTCAGCGCTGACGGCGCGCCCCGGCGGTAGCCACCGTCGGCCGTGATGACGACTTCCACGCCGCAGTCCTGAATCCGCGCGGACAGCGCGTCGGCGGAGAAGCCGCCGAAGACCACGGTATGGGGCGCTCCTATTCGCGCGCATGCGAGCATGGCCACGACGGCTTCGGGGATCATCGGCAGGTAGATCGCCACTCGGTCACCGGTTTTGACACCGAGCGCGGTCAGCGCGTTGGCGGTCTGTTTCACCTCGGCTGCCAGCTGAGCGTAGGTGATCTCCTTGGTGTCACCGGGTTCGCCTTCGAAGTAGTAGGCGACGCGATCGCCGTTGCCTGCTTCGACATGTCGGTCCACGCAGTTGTATGCGGCGTTGAGGGTCCCGTCGGCGTACCACTTGGCGAAGGGCGGGCTGCTCCAGTCCAGCACCTGGGTCGGCTCAGTGCCCCAGCTGAGGCGGTTGGCCTGCTTCGCCCAGAAACCCTCGTAGTCCGCAGCTGCCTCATCGTAGGTCTCAGCCGTCACGTTCGCGGTGGCCGCCAGGTCCGGGGGCGGGGGGAACCTGCGATCTTCGTGGAGCAGGTTGGACAGTGCATCCTCACTCACGGGGACCTCCTCGTTGACGGCTTGGAACACGATCGTCGGGTCCGCAGAATCGGGGCCCCACTTGCGATGGCCAGCCTACCGATCTGCTTTTCGCAGGCTGCTGGGCCTCAGGCAAGACTGCTGCTCGATATCTGTGCGGGCTGACAGCGGACTGCTCCGATCGGAATGGTCTCTCAGTGTTTCACTGCACCCTCCGCGCCGGCTCCGGTGAGCGCCCGGACCGACAGTTCGTCGAAGCTGTCCTGGCTCGTGGTGTCCTTGCTCAGCACGGTACCCAGCACGCCGCACAGAAAGCCGAGCGGGATGGAGACCAGCCCGGGGTTGCGCAGCGGGAACCACGCGAAGTCCGCTGACGGAAACAGTGAGGTCGGGGTGCCGGAGACGACCGGGGAGAACAGCACCAAGACCACTGCTGCGGTCAACCCGCCGTAGATACTGAACGTGGCACCGGCGGTATTGAAGCGGCGCCAGAACAGGTTGAACAGCAACGCCGGCAGGTTCGCCGACGCGGCCACCGCGAACGCCAGTGCAACCAGGAAGGCGATGTTGAGCTTCTGGGCCGGGATGGCGAGAGCGATCGCGATCGCGCCGATCGCGAACGCGGCGATGCGAACCACCTTCATCTCGCTCTGCTCGGTGGCGCGGCCCTTCATGAAGACATTGGCGAAGATGTCGTGAGCGACCGAGGAAGCTGACGTCAGCGTCAACCCGGCCACCACGGCCAGGATCGTCGCAAAGGCGACCGCCGAGATGAAGGCCAGCAGCACCGATCCTCCGAGCGAGTCTGCGCCACCGCCCACGGCCTGGGCGAGCAGCGGAGAGGCGGCGTTGCCGGAACTGGTGGCGATCTGGCTGCCTGACGTCGTGTCCACCAGTGCCGCGGCCCCGAATCCGAGCACCAGGGTCATCAGATAGAACGAGCCGATCAGCGCGATGGCCCACAGCACCGACTTGCGGGCAGCTTTGGCGGTCGGAGTCGTGTAGAAGCGGATCAGGATGTGTGGCAGCCCCGCCGTACCGAGGACCAGCGCCAAGCCCAGGGACAGGAAGTCGAACTTCCCGATCAGGTCCTTGCCGTAGAGCTGACCTGGCTGGAGGAATGCGGCACCCTTGCCGGACTTGTCCGCGGCTGCTCCCAGCAGCGCCGACAGGTTGAACCCGAACTTGGCCAACACCAAGACGGTGATCAACAACGTGCCCGCCATCAGCAGCACTGCCTTGACGATCTGCACCCAGGTGGTGCCCTTCATGCCACCGAACGTGACGTAGATGATCATCAGCACGCCGACTGCCACGATGACGAGGTTCTTCACCAGTGGGGAGTCGATGCCGAGCAGGAGGGTCACCAGGCTGCCGGCGCCGACCATCTGTGCCAGCAGGTAGAAGATCGACACCACAATCGTGGACGTGGCGGCCGCGCTCCGCACCGGTGCTTGGCGCATCCGGTACGCCAGCTGGTCGGCCATGGTGAACTTGCCTGAGTTTCGGAGCAGCTCGGCCACGAGCAACAGCGCCACGAGCCAGGCCACCAGGAAGCCGATCGAGTACAGGAAGCCGTCATATCCGTACAGGGCGATCGATCCGGAGATACCCAAGAAGGACGCCGCGGACATGTAGTCGCCGCCGATCGCGAGGCCATTCTGGAAGCCCGTGAACGACCGACCCCCGGCGTAGTAGTCCGCGGCCGTCTGGTTCTGCCGTGAGGCCCAGAACGTGATGTAGAGAGTGAGGGCGACAACGAGGAGGAACAGCCCGATCGTGAGCCATCTGTTGGTGTCGGTGGCCAGAGGCAGCAGCGACAGCGCCGTGTTCATCGACCGGTCTCCTTGTCGAACTCAGTGCACAGCTTGGTGGCGAGGGGATCGAGCGCCTTGCCGGCGTGCCGGGAGTAGAAGAACGCGATTGCGAACGTGGAGACAAACTGGAGCAGTCCGAATACGACCGCGACGTTGATGTTGCCGATGACGGGGGTATCCATCAGCCCACGGGCCCAGTTGTTGCACACAACGTAGGTGATGTACCAGAGCATGAACGCGATGGTCGCTGGGAAGGCGAAACTGCGGTACCGCCGCTGCAGCTGCCGGAACTCTTCGCGCTGGGCAATCTCGTCGTAGACGGCCCGGTCGGTGCGGTCTGGGGCGGACTCCGAAGGTCCCGACACCCTTGGGCTCTCCTGCGCCATAGCGGCCTCCACTTCTTCGACGGCATGTTCTCCAACGGCTATGGTTCGGGCCTGTCTCAGTGACCCGCGTCACAAGGTATCGGTACCCAACGACAGTGACCGGAAACGCGCCGGACGTGACGTGTCTGACGGCGCCGGCGGGCTGCGTCCGGACACAACCAGAATCGGGACGACTCTTTCAGAGCCGGATCTGAAGCGCGTCGCTCTCGTCGCTCATGGACAGCTGCGAGTGGTCCACCCTGGCCCGCCAGCACGACGCCTGGAACGGGAGGAGCAGCGGCTCCGGTGCACGAGCCGACGTGTCGTAGAGCTCGCCGACGTCCCGCAGCAGTTGCTCGCGCACCTCCGGCTCCAACTGTGCCGTGGACGGTCGTCGTTCCACCATCGCAATCAGTCCGGACCTGGTGATCGGCACCCAGTTACGGAAGTTCTTGCGTTCCAGCTGGGTGAAGTAGGGGCTGTCGGCGACAGCCTCGACGGAGTCCGCGCCGAAGTCACCGGTCATGGCGCTCGGATCAGCCGCCTTGAGCAGAGCAGTCAGTCGTTTGACCCATGGCACGGTGTCGTCTCGGGTGTTGTAGGCGACAGCGAGATGACCACCGGGCCGCAGGACCCGGGCAATCTCGGACAGAGCCAGCCCGGGTGCGAAACGGTGGAGCGTCTGAGACGCGGTGACGACATCGAAGTGGCAGGAGAGGAAGGGCAGCGCTTCGACCTGGCCGACGATATGCAGGCGGGTGCCGAGTTTCTCCGGAAGCTGTGAGACCAGGTCGACGTCGCGGTCGATGCAGAAGACCTCGTGCCCGGCCGATGTCAAGGACTCCGCGAACGCGCCGTTGCCGGAACCGAGGTCGAGGATGCGTACGGGCGCGTCGCCCGCTAGCCAGACGGGCGCCGCGGCTGGATACAGGCTCCGGCGCGGGCTCATGGTGCAGACTCTAGTCGTGGTGGACCCGGTTGCTGACCTGGCGCGGTTGGATGGTGTTCCCGCTGCCGTTGCTGCTGCCCGTGACGCGATCGACGCGGTTCTCCGGAACCGTGGGCCTACGCGGATCACGGCAGAGCAGGTCACGACGGCCCTCCTCGACGGTGCCCGGGCGAGCGCCGAGCTCAGCGGTGAGCGTGCGCGCTGGCTGCCGGGGACGGTGCGGCTCTCAACGGAGCTGGTCGCCCTCAGCTCGCAGATCCGGGTCGCTCCCGGCCAGGCGATGGCTCGGGCCCACCTGCTGCTGGCACACGGAGCGGTTCCGCAGGTGTCCTTGGGTCGGCTCCGTTCAGACGACGCCGTCTCCGAGCGCATGGTCGCACTCGGTCGGCTGCTGACGTCCCCCACGCGTGCATCGGCTGTGGTGCTTGCCGCGGTGGTGCACGCTGAGCTGGCTACCGTGGCGCCGTTCGGAACCGCCGACGAGCTGCTGGCTCGTGCAGTCGAGCACATGGTGCTGATCGAGTCAGGCGTCGACCCGCGGGCGGTGATCGTGGTGGAAGCGGGTCATCTGCGGTCTGGCCGCGACTACGGCCGGCGGCTGATGGCTTACCGCGACGGCGGCGTGCTCGGGGTGCGGGATTGGCTGGTGCACTGCACGCGAGCACTTGCGTACGGCGCTGAGGTGTCACCACTGCAGCCGCGTGCTGAGAGCAATGTGGCGAAGCAAGCGGGGGCCGAAATAACACCGGACATGACTCGGCGCCCGTAAATCTACGGGCGCCGTGCCTGACACGTCAGAGTCAAGTGACCATGCGTTCTCATCAATATTGTTGGCCCAGGCAAGCCTGGAGGTCCCAACTACCCATGGCGATGGGTGATCGACACGTGGGTGCTTGGCTGACGTGCAAGGTCCGCTGGCTCGTTCGAGTAAGACTGGGTGGGCGAGGTCTTGCGACCGAACGCCCGAGTTTCTCTACCCACTCTTCATCGACGAGTCAGAATCTCTTGGTGCTATTTCTACCCTGAAGTCGGCCGGTTGAAAAGGGCTGAAGATAAGAAAAGGGTTCACGTCGGCGTGTCTGGGGCGGCGTGAGCACGGTGATCCACAGCCCTGACCGGAGTCGCACCGCTGTCCACAAGTCAGCCTGCTAGCCGACCGGACGGGGCAGTGCTGACCCAGAGTGACTCCATGAATCCGAAAGAGATCGCCGAACCGTCGGCGGTGGTGGTGACGTCTGAGGAGGAACTGCTCGATCAGGTTCTGGCGGTGGGCGCGGCGGCTGGGGTGGAGTTCGAGGCCGTTTCCGATGTCGGGGCTCTCCGCAGCCTTTGGTCAGGTGCGTCGGCGGTGGTGGTCGGCGTCGACCAGGCAGCAGCGGTTGTGGAGAAGGCGCTGCCCCGGCGGACCGAGGTCTATGTGGTTGGGCTGGAGGGATCACGTGACCTCGTCCAGTCCTGGTCGGTGCCGCTGCGCGCAGCGGTTGTGCTGTTGCCGAGTGGCATCGGCTGGTTGAGCGGCGCGCTCGCCGATGCTGCGGGGTCCCGTCTGGGGAGCGGCCGGCTGCTGGCGGTCATTGGTGGTTCCGGCGGCGCTGGCGCTTCGACGCTCGCCAGCGGGCTCGCAGTCGTCGCCGCACAGCTGGGTCAGCGCTGCCTGCTGATCGACGCGGACCCGCTCGGCGGAGGGCTGGACCTGCTGATGGGCGCAGAACGCGCACCCGGATGGCGTTGGCCGCGGCTTATCGGTGCTCGTGGACATCTCGGTGACCTCGCCGGTCAGCTGCCCGCCGTCGACGGTGTGGAGATCCTGGCCATGCCGAGGCACGAGATGTGCGACCTCGGAGCTGAGGCGATGAAGGCAGTACTCCGGTCAGCGTCACGCTGCTATGAGCTGGTCATCGTCGATCTGCCGCGTCAGCCCGGTGCTGCCGCCGGGGAAGTCCTTCGTCAGGCGGATGGGGTGGTCGTGGCCGCCGTGGCCGACCTACGCGGGTTAGCCGCGGGAACGTGCGTGGTGGAGCTGCTCGGCGACTCCGTCGGGTTGACCGGACTCGTCGTTCGGCTGCCGCGCGGCCGGAGTATGGCCGCCGAAACTGTAGCCGAAGGGCTTGATCTTCCGCTGCTGGCGACTATCGGCGAGGATGTCGCGCTTCGGGTTGGCGCTGAACGCGGCGATCCTCCCGGGCGGGTCGCTCGCAGCTCCCTTGCGCGCGCTTGCAGAGCGGTGCTGGAGTGGCCGGAGCTGGCCTCCGTGACGGCAGCATGAGCACCGTCGATCTGGAGCCCGTCCGCGGCCGACTGGCGCATCTTGGACGAACGCACACGTCGGTCGACGTAGCCGAGGCGATGAGGGCCTCGGGTCAGATCGTCACTGACACGGCGGTCGTGGCCACGGTGGAGGCGCTGCGCCGGGAGAGCGTCGGGGCGGGCATCCTCGACCCGCTGCTGCGGCTGAACGGCGTGACGGACGTGCTCGTCAACGGTCCGCGCCGGGTCTATGTCGACCGTGGCGAGGGCCTGGAGCTGACCGGAATCACGTTCGCCTCCGACGAGGCTGTTCGACACCTGGCCCAACGCCTTGCGGCCTCAGTCGGTCGGCGGCTGGACGAGTCCAGTCCCTTCGTGGATGCGCGGTTGCAGGACGGCACCCGAGTCCATGCCGTTCTTGGCAGCTTGGCATCACCGGGGACGTGCCTATCGCTGCGGGTCCCGGCCCGTCGGACCTTCTCACTGGACGACTGCGTACGCAGCGGGTCGGTCAGTGCCGGTGGACGCGAGGTGCTGCTCCAGGTTGTAGGTGCCCGCCTCGCCTTCCTCATCAGCGGCGGCACCGGATCCGGCAAGACGACGCTGCTGGCGGCGATGCTCGGCGCCGTACCAGCCGCCGAGCGGATCCTGATTGTCGAGGACTCGCGTGAGCTGGCGCCAGATCATCCGCATGTCATCCGGTTGGAGGGTCGGCCAGCGAACGCTGAGTCCGCTGGATCGGTGACGTTGACCGACCTGGTACGGCAGTCACTGCGGATGCGGCCCGATCGGCTGGTGGTCGGGGAGGTACGGGGCGCCGAAGTGCGCGACCTGCTCGCCGCAATGAACACCGGCCATGAGGGCGGCTGCGCCACCGTCCACGCCAACTCCGCCGCCGACGTCCCGGCGCGCCTGGAGGCTCTGGCGGCGCTGGCCGAGATGAGCCGACCTGCGCTCCACGCCCAGCTTGCTTCGGCAGTCGACGTGGTTCTGCACATCGCGCGTCACCGGCGGGGTCGTCGGCTCGAGGAGATCCATGTCCTCGCCGTAGATTCCGACAGCGGGCTCAGTCGCACCCAGTGTGCGCTCCATTTCGGTCCCGGCGCGGCGACGACACGTGGACCCGGAGCTCAGCGCCTCGAGGAGCTTCTCGGCTGATGATGCTGTTGGTGTCGGGTGTCTGTGCTGCCGCGGCGGTGATGCTCGCGTTGCCGGGCGCACCGGGAACGCAGCGGCTGGCCGTCCAACCGGCACCTCGGAGCAGGTCCGGCTCCAGCCGTTTCGCGGCTCGGGCGCTGACTGGCGCGGTACCGCTGGCGACAGTCGGCATGCTGTTCATGCTGGTCGGAGCACGTGCAGCCGTCTTGGCGTCGGCTCTCCTGGTGATCGCCGGCGTCTCTTGGCGGTTGACCATCCTGCATGCCGAGAGTCGTCGGGCCCTCCAGTCCCGAGAGCAGGTGGCGCGCGCGTGCAGCGTGCTGGCCGCCCAGGCTCGGGCCGGCCGGGTCCCTGGAGATGCGCTGCGGCTGGCCGCTGAGGACTGCCCGATTGTGGCCGACTCCAGCCGGGTGCTTCGGCTCGGAGGGGACGTGGTCGCGGTGTGGCGTACGGCGGCATCGAAACCGGGCTGCAGTGGCTTGCTGCAGCTCTCGCGTTCCTGGCAGATCGCCCTCCAGACGGGGGCACCGTTAGCTTCCGCGTTGGAGCAGGTCGCGGACACGCTGCGAGACGATCAGGAGATCCGCACTCTCGTCGCCGCTGAGCTCGCCGCACCCCGAGCCACCGGCAAGATCATGGCGGTGCTTCCTTTCTGCGGGCTTGGACTGGGCTATGTCATCGGCGGAGATCCGCTGGAGTTCCTGATGAGCGGGCCCTACGGGTGGGCATGTCTGCTGGGCGGTGTGGCGCTTGCCGCCGCGGGCGTGTTGTGGATCGATCGGCTGGCGCGGGACGCCGTGCGGGTGTGGGAGTGATCCGCGAATGCGGTGGAGCGCGATGACAGCCCTCTCAGCGTTGTTGGCGGCAATCGCGGCCGCGCTTGCCATGCGCAGTCCGTCCGGCGGGGCCGTACGCACGAGGGTTGCCCGCTCGGTACCGGGTGGTGGACGGCTGGCCAGTCTGCTGAGGGAGCGTGCAGACGCTCCGTCACTGCGTCGCCGGATCGGTGCCTGTGCCGGCGGGTGGGCGGCGTTGGTTCTGCTGGCTGATGGTTGGGGCCTGGATCCCATCTGGCCGGGAGCTGTCGCTGGCGGGCTGGCGGCTGGGATCGCTGTTGTGGTGCTGGGCCGCATGGAGCCGCTGGCAGCCCGCCAACGCACCCGGCGTCTGGTGTCTGACCTGCCGCAGGCGCTGGAGCTGCTGGCTGCGGCATTGGAGTCTGGCCAGCCCGTCGGACGAGCAGCCGTTCTGGTCGCTGACGCCTTTGACGGCCCAGTGGCCGAGGACCTCCAGCGACTGCTGACGGCTAGCCGTCTGGGCATTCCCGACGCCGAGGCATGGCGAGAGCTCCGACACCATCCACAGTGGGGTCAGGCCGCCGCGGATCTGGCCCGGTCGGCCGACTCCGGAACGATGATGGTGCAGGCGCTGGCTCAGCACGCTCGTCGAGCCCGTGCCGCCCGCCGCGCCCAGCTGGAGGTGACAGCCAAGTCGGTCGGCGTGCGAAGCGTCCTCCCGCTGATGGTCTGCTTCCTGCCCGCCTTCATGCTGCTGGGGATCGTCCCTACAGTGGCGTCCGCGCTGATGGCCGCGCTGTCCTGACTGCGTCGCGGGGGTTCCCGGTCTTGGGTCAATGGCCCGGCGTGCTGTCCACAAAGCCGGCCAGCTCCCAAGCCGTGTCAACAGCCGCCCTGCCGTGTCGCACGCATGACCTCGACGTACGCAGACTCTCAGCACATCCAGCCCAGGATGCGGCGCAAACCATTGCGCCGGTCGAGCGAGAAGAGGTAACAGATGTCCGAAGTAGTCAGCCAACCGCTGGAATGCCCGGTCGTCCCGGCGGGCGCGGCTGCGGGTTCAACAGAGATCGTGGAGGTCCGATCTGATGAGCGCGGGATGGTCAGCGCCGAATGGGCCGTCGGCATCATCGCGGCGGTCGCGATCGCCGGAGTGCTGTTGGCGGTGGTGACCAACGGGAGGGTGGAGCGAGCCCTGCTGGAGTTCATCTTGTCAGTCATCCGCGGGTTCGCTGGCTGAGCGGGCAGGCTTCATGTTCCGCCAGCCGCGGGAAGCCGCTCACCCGGCAGGCCTTCCGCTCGGGTGGGCTGAGCGGGGAATGGTGACGGCCGAGCTGGCCGTCGCCACTCTCGCCGCTCTCACCGTGATGCTGATGCTTTGCTGGATGGTGTTCGTGGTGATCATGCAACTGCGATGCGTCGATACTGCCGCTGAGGTGGCGCGGCAGGCCGCTCGGGGCGATGCTGCGGCCGTCCGTCGAGCCGAGCGGGACGCCCCGATTGGCGCTCGGGTGACGGTCCGTTCGACCGGGCCCGTGACGGTTGTCGACGTTCGCCTGGATGCCCGGCCGCCGCTGCCGAACCTTCCGAAGGTGCCCTTGTCAGCGCGAGCTCAGGTGGTCAACGAACCAGGTGACACCGAGTGAGCGCGGTGCCGACAGGCGATGAACGGGGCAGCGGCTCGATGCTCATGGTGGCGGTGATGCTGGCCGTGGCAGTCCTTGCCGTCGGGGGCGTCTGCATTGCCGGGTACCTTGTGGCCGCCCACCGCGCACGAGCGGCCGCCGACCTAGCCGCATTGAGCGGGGCGGTTGCGGTGAGCAACGGCAGCGACGGGTGCCGAGCCGCAGGCCGGATCGCCCGGGAGAACGGGGCTGCGCTGTCGGACTGTTCGCGGGTGGGTGACGACGTCGACTTCGTGCTCACCGTGCAGGCAAAGGTTAGGGTGAGGGCGTTCGTCCCGGGGCTGCCTGCGATCGTCCACGCATCGGCTCACGCCGGGACTGGCAGGTGACGCTGCCGCGTCTGCTGATGCCTCACGTCACGTCCGAGCCTCATCTTCGGCGCCGTCGGCTTCGTCGGGGAAGTCGGAAGGAGGCTCGCTCGACTCATCGGCGTCCTGTCCGGGCAACTTGCTCGAGGAGACGGTGAACTTGGCGATGCCACCGTCGAGGTCGATTCCGAGCGGAGCGCCACCACCGTGCGTCGGCTTGGAGACCAGCATTCTCTGTCGCTCCTTTTCCTCACGTAAATGTCGCAAGCCAGGATTGAAGATCTCGAAGAAGCTCATCCAGACCTCCTCTCGGCGACCGGCTTCGGTGCATCGACGAAGAGACGTGCCCCTTCAAGCCCATCTTCGTGCACGTCCCACCCTATGTGTGGCCGGGTACCGACCAACGCGTCAGCTCGTCAGCAGGCGAAGAAGCTGTAGGGCGGCAGCCTTGTCCAGCACCTGATTGGCATTTGCGCACTGGGGCGACACGACGCAGGCCGGGCAACCGCTCTCGCATCTGCAGGCCTGGAGCAGGTCAACAGTGGCGGTCAGCCACTGGTCGGCTATCTCGAAACCGCGCTGGGCGAAGCCGGAGCCGCCAGGCTGGCCGTCGTGGACGAAGACGGTGACCGCTCCGGTATCAGGATGCAAGGCCGCCGACAGACCACCGATGTCCCATCGGTCGCAGGGCGCGAACAGCGGTAGCAGCCCGATGGATGCGTGCTCCGCGCCGTGGGCGCCGCCAGCCAGTTGCTGCAGCGTGAGGGCGTCACCCAGCACATCCGGGGGCAGGGTCCACCAGACGGCAGTGGTACGCAGCGATCGTTCTGGGAGATCCAGCGGTGTGGCATCCCAGACCTTGCCGGTGATCTGGTCGCGACGTAGATAGCCGGTGACCTGCGAGGTGACGGTCACCTCGCCGAAATGAAGCAAACCAGCCCCCATCGGCCGGATTGCTGTCTCGGCCACGACGCGCACACCCGCCAGCACCTGCGCCGAGGTGTAGTAGCCGGGGCAGGCCGGGCGGACGAGCGCCTCACCCAGGTCGGAGTCGAGCGACTCGGTCAGGTAGCTGTCGCCTTGATGAAGGTAGACGGCTCCGGGGTGGAGGGTCAGGTCGGCCGCACCCTTGTCAACATGGCCCAGCACTCGCCCGGTTGCCTCCTCGACGATCTCGACCGAATGACCCAAGGCGGCCCGGATGTCGATTGCGTCTACCGCGCGTCCACCCCGCGCCCAGAACCAACCGGCTGGTCTTGAGCGGAGCGCGCCCTGCCGAGAAAGCAGTTCCAGTAGCGGCTGCATCCCGGGCCCGAAGAGCCGACTGTCCGCCGATGTCAACGGCAGCTCCTGGGCTGCCGCCGCGAGATGCGGCGCCAGCACGTACGGGTTGTCTGCGTGCAGAACGGTCGCTTCGACGGGCTCGGAGAACAGCAGCTCAGGATGGTCGAAAAGGTATGCGTCCAGCGGCTCCTTCCGAGACACCAGCAGGACTGTCGCTTCACGTCCGGTACGACCGGCGCGGCCCGACTGCTGCCAGAAGGCCGCGCGCGTACCTGGAAAGCCGGCGATGATGACGGTGTCCATGCCGGCGATGTCGACACCTAGCTCGAGGGCGTTGGTTGCGGCCACGCCGCGAAGCAGCCCTACCGACAGCGACCGTTCCAGCCGCCGCCGATCCTCAGGCAGATAGCCGGCCCGGTATGCGTCAATGGCCCGCGCTGGCCCAGATGGCATCCCCATGCCAGCAGCGAGTCGTTGAGCCTGGAGCGCAACCAGTTCGGCGGTTCGCCGAGACGGTACGAACGCGATTGTCTGGCGGCCTGAGGCAACGGACTCGGCGAGCAACGTTGCGGCAGCCTCATCGGTCAGACCGTCCGGCTCCCACAGCAGGATCTCCACTGGGCCGTGCGCTGAGGTGTCCTGGTCGATAACGACGACCTCGTCGGTGGCTGCACCAATGAGCCCGCCCGCCGCCTCAGCAGCATTGCTGCTCGTCGCCGACGCCAGCACGAAGACGGGGTCGGCGCCGTAGAACTGCGCGATGCGGCGCAGCCGCCGGATCACCGCCGCGACGTGGGAGCCGAAGACGCCCCTATATCGGTGTGACTCATCCACCACCACGTAACGAAGCGACCTCAGGAAGGGCGCCCATCGGGCATGGTTGGGCAACACGGACCGATGCAGCATGTCGGGGTTCGTCAGCACGTACGCCGCGTGCTCGCGGGCCCAGTCACGTTCGGCTTGATCGCTGTCGCCGTCCAGCGTCGACACCTTCCACGACCTCAGCCCGAATTCGGAGCAGACCCGAAGCTGATCGTGGGCCAGTGCCTTGGTTGGCGCCAGGTAAAGGGCGGTGTGCGGTCGCCGCGGCTGAAGCAGCGAGTCGCGGATCGCCGTGCCGGCGGGGCCGGTGGCATCGTCTGAGCCGTAGGTGGCCGCCATCAGGGGCAAGAGGTAGCCGACGGTCTTACCCGAGGCCGTCCCCGTCGACAAGACCGTGTGGCGGCCGGTCCGGATCGACTCTGCCGCAGCGGTTTGGTGGCGCCAGAGAGCGGCGATGCCGCGAGCCGCGCAGGCCTCACGGACGGTACCGGGCAACCAATCGGGCCACGTGCCTGTGATACCGGGGCGCGCCGCCAGGACATGCCGGTAACGCGCCCGGGGGCTGTGCCGCCAGAGCGTCAGCTGGTCGGCGGCGGCCAGCCGGTCAGCCACGTCGCTCCTGCCTTTCCATCAGCCCCTTCAATCCGCAGAGGTAGAGCTCCACGGTCCTTTTGATGACGCATGGTCGGGTCCCCCGCGTTGGAAGCTCCGCGTCGGTGCAGCCAGGGCATGCGTTCCGGCGAGCGTAGCGCGGCCCGCTGACGCGGCCGGGCTGGAGAACCGCTGGCGACGCGTCGGGACCGGCACGCATACCGCTTGGAGTCCGATGGCTCGAGGCCCAAACGACGCAAATGGGTCGAAGGTTAATACGAGCCGACGGTCTCGGTGCCACGCAGCCACAATGAGGTGAGGATCGTTCCACTCCACACGTGCAGGCCGAAAATGGCGGTCCCAGAGGTTAGACTGCGGCGCGGTGTGCCGACCAGGCGCGGTAGCTGACCAAATCGTCTCAGGAGGACGCTGAATGTCCCAACTTCCACCAACTTTGGAAGTGACCCCGATGATCGTGAACCTGTCGGGGGCCAACCTGACATTCGTCGCGATCGTCGGAGTCATTGCCCTTATCGCCGTTGTCATGGCGCTGGTGTTTCGGCGCGAGGTTCTCGCGGCCGGTGACGGCACCCCGAACATGCAGTCGATTGCGCTCGGCGTTCAGGAAGGGGCCAGCGCGTATCTCGGCCGCCAGTTCCGTACGCTCGCCCCTTTCGCGGCTGCCGCTTTTCTGCTGCTGCTGGCGCTGCCGGTGCACGGTGACGGTGGATTCGGGACGTGGACGCTGAAGATCTCCCGTTCCATCGCGTTCCTCGGCGGGGCTTTCCTGTCGGCCCTGATCGGGTATCTGGGCATGTGGTTGGCCGTCCGCGCCAACGTACGCGTGGCAGCTGCGGCACGAGCCTCTAGCCGTGACACGGCCATGAGGATAGCCTTCCGCACCGGTGCCCACGTCGGGATGGCCACCGTTGGGTTCGGCCTGTTGGGCGCTTCCACCGTTGTTCTGATCTTCCGCGGGGATGCCCCCACGATCTTGGAGGGCTTCGGCTTCGGGGCCGCCATGCTGGCGATGTTCATGCGTGTTGGCGGTGGCATCTTCACCAAGGCCGCTGACGTCGGCGCCGACCTCGTCGGCAAGGTGGAGCAGAACATTCCCGAGGACGACCCGCGAAACGCGGCGACGATCGCTGACAACGTCGGCGACAACGTCGGCGACTGCGCGGGAATGGCCGCCGACCTGTTCGAGTCCTACGCCGTCACCCTGGTCGCATCCTTGATCCTTGGCCGGGCCGCCTTCGGTGAGTACGGCCTGGTCTTCCCCCTCATCGTGCCCGCAATCGGCGTTATCACCGCCATCATCGGCGTCTTCCTGACCAAGCCCCGCGCAGGTGAGAACGGTCTGAAGACCATCAACCGGTCCTTCTATCTCTCGGCCGCCATCTCTGCGGTGCTCTGCGCGATCGCCGCCTTCGCCTACCTACCAGGCGACTTCGCGGACCTCGGCGTCACCGACGTGACCTTCACTGGACCGATCGACGACCCGCGGATCGTGGCGCTGGGCTCTGTGGTCATCGGTATCGTGCTCGCTGCGATCATCTTGTCCCTGACCGGTTACTACACCGGCACCGAGGACCGTCCGGTCAAGGACGTCGGTCGCACCTCGCTCACGGGCGCGGCCACCGTCGTGCTGGCAGGCATCTCGGTTGGGCTGGAGTCCTCGGTCTACACCGCGGCCGTCATCGCCAGCGCCGTGTTCGGCGCGTTCCTGCTCGGTGGATCGGGGATCATCGGTCTTTTCGCCATCGCGCTGGCTGGTTGCGGCCTGCTGACCACGGTCGGCGTGATTGTGGCGATGGACACGTTCGGTCCCGTTTCCGACAACGCCCAGGGCATCGCCGAGATGTCAGGCGACGTTGACGGTCAGGGCGCCCAGATCCTGACGGAGCTGGACGCTGTGGGTAACACCACCAAGGCCATCACCAAGGGCATCGCCATCTCGACTGCGGTGCTCGCCGCCACCGCCCTCTTCGGGTCCTACACCGACGCCATCCGGAGCGTCCTGGCCGAGAACTACGCCAGGTTCACCGAGCAGGCGGTGGTGTTCGCACCGCAGACCCTGGTCGGGCTCATCCTCGGCGCGGCCGTGGTGTTCCTCTTCTCCGGCCTCGCCATCAGCGCTGTGGGCCGGGCGGCCGGAGCCGTCGTGTTCGAGGTGCGCCGTCAGTTCCGGGAGATCGCCGGGATCATGGAAGGCACCGGCAAGCCCGAGTACGGCAAGGTCGTGGACATCTGCACCAAGGACTCCCTCCGGGAGCTCGCCACGCCGGGCCTCTTGGCCATCTTCGCTCCGGTCGCCGTCGGCTTCGGTCTGGGAGCGCCGGCCCTGGCCGGCTATCTGGCTGGCGCCATCGCGACCGGAACCCTCATGGCGGTCTTCCTCGCCAACTCCGGTGGTGCCTGGGACAACGCGAAGAAGCTGGTTGAGGACGGCCACCACGGGGGCAAGGGATCGCCCGCTCACGAAGCCACCGTCATCGGCGACACCGTCGGTGACCCGTTCAAGGACACAGCCGGCCCGGCGATTAACCCGCTCATCAAGGTGATGAACCTGGTCGCCGTGCTGGTCGCTCCGGCTGTGGTGGCCATGTCGCCGCTCAGCACCACGGAGTCGCCGGTGCGTTTCCTGATTGCGGTAGTGGCCTTGGCCATCATCGTGGCGGCCGTATTCGTCAGCTCTCGGCGCGGTGTGGCGATGGCCGGACCATCAACCCATACCGAACCGGAGATCCTGCCGGACGGCGAGCGTCAGGCGCTGGTCGACCGACGCGACGCCGAGCCGGTTGAGTACGGCAACACGGTTGGATATGAGGAGCCGATCGAGCCGGTGGGACGCAGGAGCCACCTTGGTCGTCGTCAGCAGGTTGAGCAGCCGAAAGAGACCGGGACTGGCAACCGCAGTTAACCAAAGGCTTGTCGACACAGGTCACGCCGCGCCCGTCCGGGCTGCGGGCGTGACCTGTCTATCACCGGGGCCGAGCCAGGTCGGGCTGGGCCCAGATCCGGCTAACCGCTCCTGGCCGGCTGGCACACTGGTTGCACGATGAGTAGCCAGCCCACCGACCGCGGACCCCACGCCCTGGGCGGGGAGGTCCCGCCCCCAGACGTCGAGCCTGATCCCTCGCTTGCCGGGTATCCACCGCCGCTGCCCTGGCAGCGATCGATGCGCCCGGCGTCGGAACCGTTAGCCGCAGACCATGCACCAGCCGCTTATCCCGGTTCGGCCGCCGTCCAGCAGTGGCCGTCGCCGGGGCCTGCTCAGCAGGGGTCAGCGGCGAAACCGCCATCCAAACCCAGTGCACTGCCCCAGGTGCCTCGATCGTATCCGCAGATGTTGCGCGGGCCCCGGCATCGCTGGTGGCGCCCGTTGCTGGCTTTGCTGCTGGTCACCGTCTTCGTCGTGGTGGCGATGAACCTCCTGGTCGCCGTACTGGCTGTGGTCGGTCTGGCGGTCGGTGTGTCCAACCCGCTCGCCTGGGTGACGCGCCAGATCTCGGCGATCTCCGACCTGGGCCCGGTCGGATTCCTCTACCTCAATCTGGCCCTGATGCTGCTGATCCCGTCGAGCATGTTCGCGATCTGGATCGCTCATCGCGTGCGCCCGCGGTTCGTGTCCTCGGTGCAGGGCGGCCTTAGGTGGAATTGGCTGCTGCGCTGCGCCATGGTCGTCATCCCGCTGTGGACCTTGTATCTAGGCTTCGACATCCTTGTCCAAGGACGCAGTTCGTCCCGGCCGGATCAGTGGCTCCTCCTGTTGGGAATGGTCATCTTTTTGACCCCGCTGCAGGCGGCCGGGGAGGAGTACTTCTTCCGTGGCCTGATGACCCAGACCGTCGGGTCCTGGTTCCGGCGACCGTGGTTGGCTCTCGTCGTGCCGACGGCGATTTCGACCGTTGCTTTCGCGGGCGCGCATGGCAGCCTCGACCCCTGGGTGTTCAGCAGTTTGGCCGTTTTCGCCCTGACGGCGTCGATTCTCACCTGGCGCACCGGGGGACTCGAGGCGGCGATCGCCATCCACGCGGTGAACAATGTCGGGGTCTTCGTCACCGTGATGATTGTGGGTGGCTGGGATGAGGCGTTCGTCGGTACCGAGACTCAGGGCACGGTCTGGCAGGTGATCCAGGCGGTGCTGGTGCACGCGGCTGCACTGTTGCTGATCCTTCGGCAGGCGCGCCGCGCAGGCATTACCCGGGAGTACCAGCCGAGGGTGATCTCGGCCTGAATCGCTCAGGCTGACTGCGGTCCGGACAGCGCCCAGCGGAATGCCGACGACATGGACCGCGCGAGCGGCTGGATCAGCAGCCGATCGGTGACTGGCAGCGTGGGCAGGCCCAGCGCCGTCCTGGCCCACACCGGCAGCAATGACACGGCGCCCGCAGCTAGCGGGGCGTACCCGATCCGCGCGATGGCCGGCAGCGGAGGATCTCGCAGCAGTAGCGCGGCGGCGTCGTGAGCCGCCGGTGAGCCGGTCAGCTCTGGGCGGAACGAGCTGATCATGTCTGCCATTTCGGCGACGCTGCCAGGTAGCTCGACGACCCCGAGCTTCTCGGCCACCAGACCGCTCTGCGCGACGTAGTCGTCGGACTCGGTCGCCGTCAGTGGCTGTCGCCCGAACCGCTGATGGGCGACGAGGAAGCTGTCGATCTCGGCAATATGGATCCACTGCAGCAGGTGCGGGTCCTCCGCCGAATAGCGCCGGCCATCCGGCATCGTCCCCTGCACCCGCCGGTGGATCGATCTGACGGCCGCGATGCTGCGCTCGGCGTCCGGCACGCTGCCGTACGTGGTCATCGCCAGGAAGGTGCTCGTCCGGTGAAGGCGGCCCCACGGGTCACCCCGGAAACCTGAGTGCTCGCTAACACCCCACATGGCCACCGGGTGCAGGGACTGCAGCAAGAGCGCTCGGATGCCGCCGATGAACATCGAGGTGTCGGCATGAACTCGCCAGATCGCGTCGCTGGGACCGAACCATCGTTCCCCCGGGGTATGCCAGATTCGATTGTGCACCCGATCGAAGTCATCTCCAGCGATCCGGTTGCGTACCGCCTTCGCCAGCGCTTTTCGAGGCATGTCCGGCAAGGCGGGGGGCATGGTCGGATCGTACGCGGCGTCCTCAAGTCTTCATCGGACCCAACGCCGGCAGATCCGCCGACCCCCGCGCTCGCACACCCGCACACCGGGCACGGCGCTCGCACACCGGGCACGGCCCCGCTCACCGGGCACGGCCCCGCTCACCGGCCACGGCCCCGCACACCTTGCATGGTGTGCACGAGCGCGGAAGGTTTGCGGCCTGGGGGTACGTGCGCGCCGCGGAGGTAGCGGAAGGGTTCCTGCGCGTCGTGAAGGGGCTCGCGACGACGTGCCCCCGCATATCTTCGACGCGTGCGCACACCTCCTACGGTGTGCGCAGCCGTTCAAGGTGTGCGAGGCAGCGGCTAGGTCCAACATCCGAGATTCCCTTGTACTAGACTAGGGATAGTGTGAATATGAACCTCATGTTGCCCGCCACCTCGTTGGACGCCCGCCTGCTTGCGCTGACTGCGCGACAGGTGTGCGGCTATCTGACGTGTCGTCGCGTTGTCGACCAGATGCGTGCATCGAGTGCTCTCTGTTGTCGAATGAGCGTTCGTTAGGCAATCGCAACACTTGGTCTTTGATGTTGGTGCCGCCATCACTTTGACGTCGCGGCACCTCGGCGCTGGGCCGAGAGAGGTCCGGCACGCTCCTGGGTCGGCGTCGCCGCCGCTCATCTCTTGCCTCGCTTCGTCTCGTGCGGCCGCCGCCAGCCCGATGCCGCCCTCCGCCTCCACCACTTCAGAAGGAAGCCATGTCCACCCATCCCGCTCCAGACGACATTGACCTCACCACAAACCACGTCGGCGTGACTCGGGACCGCCCGGGCAGCCGGTCGGCGGGCCTCACGTTGGTCCGCTCAGAAGCCACCGCCGCCCAACGGTTGCTGCCTGATTCTGTCGACCCGGCGACGTACCGCTCGGTGTTTCGACGAAGCGCGGGCGCCGTTTCGGTGATTACCGCCGATGACGGAACGGGCCCAGTCGGGTTCACCGTCACCTCGGTCGTGTCCGTGTCTATCAGTCCGCCGATGGTCTCGTTCGCAATCTCCAACGCATCATCCTCGTTCTCGACGGTGGCGCGCGCCGCAAGTGTGGTGATCAACTTCCTTTCGCTCGGGCAGCACGCGCTCGCGACGACGTTCGCGGCTCGCGGAGTCAACCGCTTCGCCGAGCCCACCCGCTGGTCGCGGCTGGCCGACGGGTCTCCGGTCCTAGAGGATGCGCCCACCTACCTGCACGGGCGAGTCCAACACCGGTTCCCCGTCGGCGACCACCACATCGTGGTCGCCGAGCTGACGGCTGCGGAGCAGCGCCGTCACTACGAGCCTCTCGTCTATCACGCCGGCGGCTACGGCTCCGCACAGGTCAACGTCTGAGCCACCCGGGCTCACACTCAACGAAAGAACAAGAAGAAGACTCATGATCAAGAACAACAAGCCCATTGCCACCCTCGCCGCGGTGATCGCCGCGTTTTTGATCACCGGCTGCGCCGCATCAGCGGGCGCGGCCAACGAGGGTGGCGGCACGCTGTCGTTGGATGCGGCGTTGCCGAGCCGGGTTCCCGCAGGTACCGCTATCGTCGTCGGTGATCCCGTTACAAGGAAGGCACTCGAGCTGTCCGGGGAGATCGATTCGGTCTCCACCTTCGTCCGTTGGGCGAACATTTCCGGTGGTCCCCAAACGACAGAAGCGTTCCGTGCCGGCGCTTTGGATGTTGGATCGGTGGCAGAGATTCCACCGGTGCACGCCACCTGGACCGGGCTCGACATCAAGATCGTCGCATCGAAGTTCCGCAAGGACCCGCTGCACCATCCGATCTACGAGCTTGGGGTCGCTCCCGGGGTTCCGCTCGCATCCCTCGCCGAGCTGCGCGGCAAGAAGATCGCCTACAGCCCCGGACAGGCGCAGGGCGCGCTGGTGCTCAAGGTGCTGCAGAAGGCTGGGCTCAGCAAGGACGACGTCGAGCTCATTGAGCTGCCCAGCACCGGTGACATATATCTCAACGCCCTCTCATCGAAGCAGGTGGATGTCGCGCCCCTCGGTGGTGTGTCGATCAAGCGCTACCTGACGAAGTACGGACCAGACGGCGGCCACACCATCCAACATGGCTTGCGCGACGACCCCAGCCATCTGTATGCCCTCACCTCCTCCGTGCAAGACCCGGGCAAGGCCGCGGCCATCCGTCAGTTCGTCCAAGCGTGGGCCCGCGCCGCCGTGTGGGTCGATCGGCACCCCAAGGAGTGGATCGCCGGCTATTACGTCCAAGACCAAGGCCTCTCGGCCGAAGATGGCGCATGGCTTGTGGGGCGTGCCGGACACCCCGAGATCCCCACTGACCTCACCGGCGTCTACGAACGACACCAGGCGACCATCGACCTGCTCGCGAAAGAGACTGGCAACCCGGTGATCAAGGCGCAGGACCTGTATGACCCTCGCTTCGTGCCGGTCGCGGCCGAGGCCAGCACAAGGAAGGCAGCCCGATGACGACACACATCTCTGGCCTGCTTCGGCTTCAGGGCACACCGACCCCTCGCGCCGCCGTCCTGCCACGAGCAGTTCAAGCCCGACCTTCGATGGCGCCGACGCGCCAGCGTCGAGCTCCGTCTCGGCTGTCGCTGGGACGGCCCGTCCCGTACGGCGCCGCGCTGGGCCCGGCGATCCTGCTGGCGATCTGGTCGGCCGGCTCACTAGCCGGCTTGATCGACCCGCGGGTCCTTTCAGCCCCATGGACCGTGGTCGGCACGGCATCGGACCTGATAGCGCAGGGACGACTGCAAAGCCACCTGTGGACCTCCACCCAACGTGCAATGATCGGGCTCGTGCTGGGCGTCGGACTGGGCGTCCTGCTCGCGCTGCTGTCTGGACTCAGCCGCATCGGCGAAGCGCTCCTGGATGGTCCTATCCAGCTCAAGCGGGCGATCCCCTCGCTGGCGCTGCTGCCGCTGTTGATCTTGTGGCTGGGCATCGGCGAGACGATGAAGATCACCACGATCACGCTCGGCGTCTTCGTGCCGATCTACCTTCACACGCACAACGGACTGCGCGCGATCGACAGCCGATACGTCGAACTCGCCGAAACGCTGAGGCTCGGCAGGTCCCAGTTCATCCGAAGAGTCGTCCTCCCCGGTGCGCTGCCTGGATTCCTGCTGGGTCTGCGGTTCGCTGTTACCGGGGCCTGGCTGTCACTGGTGGTGGTCGAACAGGTCAACTCGACCAGCGGCATCGGCTACATGATGGAGCTGGCCCGGACGTACGGGCAGAGCGACGTGATCATCGTGGGTTTGGTGCTGTACGGCGTACTCGGTCTCAGCTCAGACACAGCAGTCCGACTGGTGAAAAGGAGGGCACTGACATGGCGTCGTACCTTGGCGGACTGACTCGGTCGGCGGCTGACCACGTTCGTCCTGACCACGACTATCGACCCGGATCGCCCGCCGTCGACATTGCCGACCTGACCCGTCGTTACGGTGACCGGGTTGTGTTGGACCACATCGACCTGCAGATCAGGGCCGGTGAGTTCGTCGCTCTCATCGGACGAAGCGGATCAGGTAAGAGCACCCTGCTGCGCGCCCTGGCACGGCTGGACTACGACGTCGAGGGCGTCGGTCTGCTGACCGTGCCGGACCGGATATCGGTGGTCTTCCAGGACTCGAGGCTCTTGCCGTGGGAACGGGTTCTCGGCAACGTCACGCTCGGCCTTCGAGCCGAGCGCCCCCCGGCCGGGGGTCAGACGCCGGAGCAGCGTGGCCGGGCCTCGTTGGCCGAGGTCGGGCTCGCTGGCCGCGAGCGTGCCTGGCCCAGCGAGCTCTCCGGCGGCGAGCAGCAAAGGGTCGCGCTGGCCCGGTCGTTGGTCCGCGATCCGCAGTTGTTGCTCGCCGACGAGCCGTTCGGCGCGCTGGACGCGCTGACCCGCTTCAACATGCATGGCCTGCTGCGGACACTCTGCGACACGCACCGACCGGCCGTCTTGCTGGTCACCCACGATGTCGATGAGGCGATCACCTTGGCCGACCGGGTGATCGTGCTGGACCAGGGCCGGATCGTCAGCGAGGTTGGCATCGACATGCCGGCTCCTCGAAGCCCCGCTGACCCGCATTTCGCCGCCGCCCGTACCCAACTGCTGAACGCCCTAGGACTGAGAGAAAACGCCGATGACTGATTCGATTCTGGCTGCACCGCGAACCTTGCATCTGAACGCCTTCCTGATGAGCACCGGTCACCATGAGGCGTCCTGGAGGCTGCCGGAGAGCAACCCGTTCGCCAATACCGATGTCACGCACTACCAACGCCTTGCCCAGATCGCTGAGCGCGGAAAACTGGACTCCATCTTCTTCGCCGACTCGCCGGTGCTGTTCAACGACGTCGGCAGGCGGCCATCTGGATCCTTGGAGCCGACGGTGCTACTGACCGCCATCGCGGCGGTCACGCACCGGATCGGCTTGATCGCAACAGCGTCAACGACCTACAACCACCCGTACAACCTGGCGCGACGCTTTGCATCAGTTGATCATGTCAGCGGCGGACGGGCTGGCTGGAACGTCGTTACCACGGCCGGGCCGGACGCGGCCCAGAACTTCGGCCTGGATGATCAGCCGGCGCACCGAGAGCGCTACGAACGAGCCGATGAGTTCCTGGAGGTCGCCACCAAGCTGTGGGACTCCTGGGAGGACGACGCGGCCTCCGGGGACAAGGGGTCCGGCGTCTGGGCAGACAACGACAAGGTGCACGCCATCCACCATGTCGGCCGGCATTTCCGGGTTCGGGGTCCGCTGAACGTACCCAGATCACCGCAGGGTCATCCGCTGATAGTGCAGGCGGGATCTTCTGAGGATGGGAAGAACTTCGCCGCGCGTCACGCGGAGGCGGTCTTCACCGCGCAGCAGACCTTGGCCGATGCGCAGGCCTTCTATCGCGACCTCAAACAGCGGGCGGCGGCTCTGGGTCGTGACCCCGATCAGGTCAAGATCCTGCCGGGGATCGTGCCGGTGATCGGTGCCACCGAAGCGGAGGCGCGCAGTCTTGAGCAGGAGCTGGACGATCTCATCCGGCCCGAGTACGCGCGCCGGCAACTTGCCCGCACGCTGAGAGTGGCGCCGGAGTTGCTGCGGCTGGATGCGCAGCTGCCTGCTGAGCTTCCGGATGAGGACGAGATCGAGGGCGCGAAGAGCCGTTACACGCTGATCGTCGACCTGGCACGGCGTGAGCAGCTGACCGTGCGCCAGCTGATCGGGCGGCTCGGCGGAGGTCGCGGGCACCGCACCTTCAGCGGTGCGCCGGAGCAGGTGGCCGACGCCATCGTCGAGTGGTTCGAGCGGGGCGCCGCCGACGGCTTCAACATCATGCCGGCGGCGTTGCCATCTGGGCTTGAGCAATTCGTTGACCACGTGGTGCCGATCCTGCAGCGGCGGGGGCTCTTTCGTACCGAGTACGCGGGATCCACCCTGCGCGACCACTACGGGCTGCCGCGTCCAACGAGCCCGCACGTGCGCGAGGTCGCGTACGCCTGACGTCCCGTGGCCTGCCGGGCGCCTCAGTCCCCGCGCGCACTTTCCTCCGCCGCGCGCACGATATTGATGTCGCGCGGCGGGGGAAGTGTCGCGCGGGAAGGTCAGGCGCTGACGACCGGCAGGTCCAAGCTCGAGCCTCGCCCGGCCGGTCCAAGCCCCGAGTCTGCGCGGGAAGCCTGCGCGTTCTCAGCTGGTACGGCGTCCGCGTTCGTAGGCGCGGCGAAGACGATCAACCAAGGCCGCAGGGTTGCTCAGGTCGTCCCAGACCCACCGGACGACCTGCCACCCGAGGTCCCGCAGAGCATCTTCGCGCCGCTTCTCCTCGAACAGCACGTCGGAGACACTTTGACCAGGTGCCAGCAGTCGACCGTACTTGATCCTGCCGTCGAACTCGCCGAGCGTTCGCTCTTGCTCCCAGCAGAAGTCCGCGCGGCCGACGATCCGACCATCCGGACCGGTCACCGTATACTGCAGCACCGGCGTCGGCAGCCCCCGCTCGTTGAAGATGACCCGGCTGACGGACTCACCGACGCTCTCGCTCGACCCATCAGCCAACGCGACGACTCGACGCATTGCGCCCGCACCCGGGTGCAGCCGGTACTGGCTTGCCAGGTCTGCGATGTCGGCCCTCGACAGCCCGGCGGCCAGCGCGGCATCGGCAATGGGGACAGCACGTTGCACGGGAAGACTCCGAGCAAGATCGACGACCGTGCGGGCCGGGCTGGTCAGCTGGTACTCGCCAACCTGAGTGATGTGGTGCGGCTCGAACGGCGAGGCGTGCAGGTGGACGTACCTGCGAATACTGCCGCCGCTGGTCCGGTTGCGGGTCAGATGCACGCGATTCAGCGCGTCACTCCAGACGGGGAAGCCATACAGGGCTGCTGCGGACATGTGACTGACGACGATGGGTGTGCGGGTCTGCCGTACCGTGGCCTCAATCAGCCGTAGGTAGGCGGCTTCCGCCTCCAAAGAGCGCACGTGGGCATCTGCATAGGCGCCTCTCCGGACCCGATGCAACCCACCCGAGCGGACCAGCCTGCTGACCTCCGCATAGTCGTAGCCCTGCCGGAGCAGGTCGCGAGTGAGACTGACGCTTGTCATGCCTTTAGCCGACCACGCTTTTAGCGCCCCAGAGCGACATGTCGCCTCATCTGTGGATGACGCTCAGCCCAGGGCGCACTCACGCGGACGTTCCGTCGCGGCGCCGACGATATAGCTGTCGCGCGGCGGGGGAAGTGGCGCGCGGCGGGGGAGGGGGCGCGCCGACTGAGGCCGCCGAGCGGAACCCGCTGGGTAGACCATCGTGGCGTGCGACCATGAGCCGCATGGTGGCGAGCGAGCTCTGCGCGGGGTTGCGCGAACGGTTTCTCAAGCATGACTACAGCGTGGACGCTGTCATCGAGCTGATCGGGGAGCCGGCTCATCGGGCATTGGGCCGCAACTCCACCGTCGCCGCCGTCGGTGAGCTCGAGGGTCGCACGGATCCGCTGGCGGTGCTCACCTTGCTCTGGCCGCTCCAGCAGCCGGTGGCTGGCGATGCTCTGGTACGCGCGCTGCCGGGCCTGGTCGACCCGCTCCTGTCCGCCGGGATCCTTCTCGCCGACGGACCGTTGGTACGCGCTGGCGTGGACATCCGCCCGTATGCCAGCGATGACGGCGCCACCGGCTGGGTGGTCTCCGACCTCTCCCCTGGACTGGACACCGTGGTGACCCCGATCCGACCGGACTTCGTGCTTGGTGTCTCGTCGGCGTCCAGTACGCTCGCCAAGCTGACCATCCGGGACCCTGTGGGCCGGGCACTGGACCTCGGTACCGGCTGCGGAGTGCAGAGCCTGCACCTGGCCAGGCATGCCGACACCATTGTCGCCACCGACCTGAATCCGCGGGCGGTCGAGCTGGCCCGCATGACGTTCGACCTGAACCAGGTGGACGTCGACCTCCGTCTCGGCAGCATGTTCGCACCGGTCGAAGGGGAGCGGTTTGATCTGATCGTCACGAACCCGCCGTACGTGATGTCGCCGCCAGGCCCGGACGCCGAGCGACTGACCTACCGGGAAGGGGAGTGGGAGGCGGACGGCCTGGTGCATCACGTCGTCCAGCGCGGCGCGGAGCTGCTCGAGGCCGGCGGCACCCTCGAGGTGCTCGCAAACTGGGCCCACCTGACCGGGCGCGACTGGGCCGACCGGCTAGCGGCCTGGATCGAGCCGACCGGCTGCGACGCCCTGGTGATCCAGCGCGAGACACTCGACCCCTACGAATACATCGAGCTGTGGCTCGCCGACGCCGGCCTGGCGGGATCGCCCAGCTACGTCGAGCGGTACCGATCCTGGCTGGACTACTTCGACCGGCTGGACATCGAGGCGGTCGGGATGGGCTGGATCGTGCTGCACAAGACCGGTCGGACGCATCCGCATCTGCAGCTCGAGAACTGGCCGTACTCGCTGGAACAGCCCATCGGACCGGCGGTGAAGGCGCAGCGGCTGGCCGTCGACCTGGACCAGCGGCTCAGCGACGCCGATCTGCTCAGCCGGCGATGGATCATCGCCCCGGATATCACCGAGGACTCAGTGGCCACCCCGGGCAGCGCTGACCCGCAGCACATCGTGTTTCGGCAGCACCGTGGTTTTTGCCGAGCCCACGAGGCTGGCACCGCGCTCGCCGGCATCCTCGGTGCCTGCGACGGCGAGCTGCGGCTCGGTCAGATCATCGACACTGTTGCCCGTATTCTCGACGCGGACACGCGCTCCCTGCGCGCGGAGACCATCCCTCAGATCCGGCTGCTGATCCGAGACGGCTTTGTCGGCCTGTGAGCCCGCCCCCAGCACCCCCATCGGCCAGCACACCGGTCGGCTCAGCACCCCCAGCAGCCAACACCCGCAGCGCCCGCAGCCCTCGCGCCCTGCACCTCCTGACCGACAGGCGAGTCAGCAGGCCCGGTTGACAGCACGCGTTAGCATCTGATTCGTTGTGCGCTCCGAAGCGGGGGCGTCGAGCGGTGTTGCGGGCGTACGTCCGTCGACGCGGGCGTCGGCGCTGATCGGCAGTTTCCGACATAGAGTGAGCGCGGCTGGCGCCTGCGACGGTACGCGGCGCGGCCCACCACGGTGGTAGGGACCGAGACGGTAGCAACCGCTGCCGGATGCAGTTTGGGAAGGGATTGGCGTGGCAGGGACAGCAGGAGGCACGCGGCTCGTTATTGTCGAGTCCCCCACCAAGGCGACCAAGATCGCCAGTTTCCTCGGCGACGGCTACATCGTCGAGTCGAGCCGTGGTCACGTCCGCGACCTGCCGACCGGCGCCGCCGAGGTGCCCGCCAAGTACAAGGGCGAGAAGTGGGCCCGGACCGGGGTCAACGTGGACAACGGCTTCGAGCCGCTCTACGTCGTCAACCCCGACAAGAAGGCCACGCTCCGGTCTCTGAAGGAGGCGCTCGCCCGGTCAGATGAGCTGTTGCTGGCCACCGACGGTGACCGCGAAGGGGAAGCCATCGCGTGGCACCTGCTGCAAGAACTGAAGCCGAAGGTGCCCGCGCGCCGGATGGTCTTCCACGAGATCACCCCGCATGCGATCGCGGACGCGGTGGCGAACCCCCGCGAGCTCGACACCGACCTTGTGGACGCACAGGAGACCCGCCGCATCCTGGACAGGCTTTACGGCTACGAGGTGTCGCCGGTGCTGTGGAAGAAGGTCATGCCCCGGCTGTCCGCCGGCCGGGTCCAGTCGGTGGCCACCCGGCTCGTCGTCGACCGCGAGCGGGAGCGCATCGCGTTTCGCAGCGCCTCCTACTGGGACCTCGATGCGGTGCTCGACGCCGGCGCGGGCGCAGAGCCGCCCCTCTTCCCGGCCCGGCTTACTCATGTCGGTGACCAGCGAGTGGCGCAGGGCCGTGACTTCGACTCCTCGGGCATGATCACCAGCAAGGGCAAAGAGCAGCTGGTCCATCTCGACGAGCCGACCGCCCAAACTCTGGCGGTATCGCTGCGGGCAGCCTCGTATGCGGTCGAGAGCATCGAGTCCAAGCCGTACACCAGAAAGCCGTACGCACCGTTTCGGACCACCACAATGCAACAGGAGGCCGGCCGCAAGCTCGGCTTCACCGCCCAGCGGGCCATGTCGGTGGCCCAGGACCTGTACGAGGCCGGCTATATCACCTACATGCGAACCGACTCGGTGACGTTGTCGGACACCGCGATCACCGCCGCTCGCAACCAGGTGCGGCAGCTGTTCGGCGCCGACTTCCTGCCGGACAAGCCGCGGGTCTACACCTCCAAGGTGAAGAACGCCCAGGAGGCGCACGAGGCGATCCGCCCCTCGGGAGAGGTCTTCCAGACCCCGGCTCAGACCGGGCTCACCGGCGACCAGTTCCGGTTGTACGAGCTGATCTGGATGCGCACCGTGGCGTCGCAGATGAAGGATGCCGAAGGTCAGTCGATCACGGTCAAGATCAACGCCGACCGCGCTGACGGCGATCGCTGCATCTTCGTAGCCTCGGGTCGGACGATCACCTTCCATGGTTTTCTGAAGGCATATGTCGAGGCGGTGGACGAGGCCGAGGGCAGCCAGTCCGATGACACCCAGACCAGGCTGCCGCGGTTAAGCCAAGGTCAGTCGCTGCGCGCCGACCAGGTAACCGCGTCTGGTCACGAGACGCGTCCACCGGCGCGGTACACCGAGCCGTCGCTGGTCGCCAAGCTGGAGGAGCTGGAGATCGGTCGGCCCTCGACATACGCCTCGATCATCCGCACCATCACGGGCCGGGATTACGTGTTCAAGAAGGGATCCGCGCTGGTTCCCACCTGGCTCGCGTTCGCTGTCACCCGGCTGCTGGAGGAGCACTTTCCGCGGCTGGTGGACTACGCGTTCACCGCCGGGATGGAAGAGACACTCGACCAGATTGCCGACGGTAGCGCGCACCGGCTTCAGGTGCTGACGGACTTCTACTTCGGCGTCGATGATCGCGAAGGCCTGCACCGGTTGGTATCTGAGCTTGGTGAGATCGACGCCCGGAAGCTGTCGACCTTCCCGATTGGTGATCTTGACTCCGACATCGTCGTTCGCGTAGGCCGCTTCGGCACCTATGTCGAGGACGGCCAGGAGCGGCGTGCCAACGTGGCGGAGGAGCTGCCACCTGACGAGCTCACTGTTGATCTTGCTCGCGAGCTTCTCAGCAAGCCGATGGGGGAAGAGCGCGAGCTCGGTGTCGACCCGGAAACCCATCATGTCATCGTGGCCAAGAGCGGCCGATTCGGACCGTACGTGACCGAGGTGCTGCCCGACGATGCACCTAAGAATGCCAAGCCCAGAACGGGCTCCTTGTTCAAGTCGATGCGACTTGAGGACGTCACGTTGGACCAAGCGCTGCAGCTGATGAGCCTGCCGCGCGTCGTCGGCCGCGATTCAGACGGCAACGAGATCACTGCGCAGAACGGCCGCTACGGACCGTACCTGAAGAGGGGCAGCGACTCCCGCTCGCTGACTGATGAGGAGCAGATCTTCACGATCACACTGGAGGAGGCGGAGGCTATCTACGCCCAGCCCAAGCAGCGTGGACGGGCGGCGGTGAAACCGCCGTTGAAGGAGCTCGGCCCAGACCCGGTGTCGGGTCAGCCCATGATCATCAAGGAGGGCCGGTTCGGGGCCTATGTGACCGACGGCGAGGTCAACGCCACCTTGCGTCGTGGCGACGAGATCGAGACCATCACCAGCCAGCGAGCCGCAGAGCTATTGGCCGAGAAGCGGGCCAAGGGCCCGGCCCCGGCAAAGCGCACGGCACGCAAGGCCACAGCAAAGAAGACGACGGCCAAGAAGACGACGGCCAAGAAGACCCCGGCCACGAACGCCACGGCCACGAAGTCGGCGGCCAAGAAGCCACCAGCCAAGAAGGCGCCAACCAAAAGGGCGCCGGCAAAGAAGACCGCCGCAGCCGTCGCCGACTCCTGAGCCGATCTCGGAACCAACGGTGCTCCGGATGGCGATCCCGTGCCGCGTGGGAAGGTTGGCTGCGTGAGCAAGAAGGCGTCGAAGCGCAAGTCGGGGAAGCATGCTGCCCAGCGGATGCCGGAGGGGCCGGCGCAGACCTCCACCGGTGAGCCGGTGGGTCAGCTGCTGTTCGACATGCCCTACAGCGGGGCGTCGCCGCGGCTGATAGATCCTGATCTTGGACTGCACAACCTGGTCACCCGCGCCGGCCACAACGCCGGCTACACCATCGACGTCACCTTGTTGGACGCCCCCGACCACCGCCTCATCCGGTCCGGCGTGCTGTTGGCCCATCGGGTGCTGGATGGACGCGGCGAGTGGTATCTCGGCGCCCCTTCCTGGCAGCCGTTGCTGCCGGAGGAGCGAATCGAACCGATGGGGCAGGGTGACCTGCCGCAGGATTACGCCGACCTGGTGCGACCGTTTCGGCGTCGGGCCACGCTCGGTCCGGTGGCCGCGCTGACCTGTGAGCGACGTGAGTTCGCGTTGCGCGACGATCGCGGCACGACCATGGCGCTGGTACGCGACGACAAGGTGACGGTGCGTCGCGGCGGCCTCACCACTGCCCGCTTCCGCGAGGTGATGCTGACGCCGACCGGGCCGGGGCTGAGTTCGGAGCAGGCGCGGCATCTTCACCGCCAGCTCAGCAGTGCTGGCGGCACCCAGGTCGCTCCATTCCCGCGGCTGGTAACCCGGTTGGGCGCGCCGGCCACCGGTCGAACGGACTTCCCGGTGCCGGAGCCCCTTTCCCAGCAGGGTCACTTTGCCCAGTTCGTCTCGGCGCTGCTCAGCACCCGACTGCGAGAGATCCTGCAAGCCGATCTTGCCGTACGCGCCGACGACCCGGCTGGTGCGGGCCTGATGCGCGACCGGGCTGCACGGCTGTTGACCGAGCTCGGCGGCCTCTCGGCCGTGCTGGACCCGGAGTGGCTCGAGGACCTGATCGAGGAACTGGGCTGGCTCGTGGACGAGGCGCAGGAGGAGACAGCTAGGCCCTCCGCCGAGCGGGGGGTGCTGAAGTCCCGCCTCCGCGCCGAGCGCTATCTGACGCTGCTTGAACGGCTGGTGACCGCCAGTCGCTCCCCGCAGGTCGGCGACTCGAGCATTCTGCCGACCAAGCAGATCCTTGAGGCGTTGCTGGATGCCACCTGGGGCCGGGTACGGAAGTCCGCCGGTCGGCTCGGACATGGTTCATCTCCCGACGCATGGGACCGGGTGGCAGTGGCGATGGCGGATCTGACCGGTGTGTGCGACGTGGCTGGCCACGTACTGCCGGCGGAGTCCGAAAGGCTTCGACGGAGGTTGGAGCCAGTGTCGGAGCTGCTCGGGGACGCCATCGACCATTGGCGGCGGTCGGAGCGCGTCAAGGCGCAGGCGTCCAGCGCCACCGCGGAACAGGCGTTCCTCCTCGGTCGCAGCTTCGAGAACGAGCTGGTCGAGGTGCGCCTCGCCCGCGAGGCATTCCTGCGTGCCTGGGGCAAGGCTGCCAAGAAGCTGGGTGGCTGACGGCAGTGCGGTACCGCCCATGAACAACGAGGGCCTGTTTGTCGTTTTCGAGGGCGGCGACGGGGTCGGCAAGACGACCCAGGTCGAGCGGCTGTGCCACCTGCTCACTGATCGGAGTCTTGAGGTCGCTCGCACGTTCGAGCCAGGTGACTCGCCGGTCGGGGGCAGGATCCGGCAGCTGTTGCTGGACCCCGCGACGGGGGATCTGGCCCCACGGGCAGAGGCGCTGCTGTATGCGGCAGACAAGGCCCAGCATCTGTTTGAGGTCGTTCGTCCCGCGCTCGCTCGGGGCGCCGTCGTCGTGTGTGACCGCTACGTCGACTCGATGCTGGCCTATCAAGGGGCGGGTCGGGTGCTGGACGTCGACGAGGTGGAGCAGGTCGCCCGCTGGGCCACCGAGGACCTCCGCCCGGATCTGACCATCGTCCTCGACGTGGCCCCGCGGGACGCCGTCTGGTCGAAGGTCGACAAGGATCGGCTGGAGGCGGCCGACGACGTCTTTCACGAACGCGTCAGGCGCTCGTTTCTCGCGCTGGCCGAACGCGACCCGAGCCGCTATCTGGTGCTGGATGGTCGACAGCAGCGCGACGACATCGCGGCTGCGGTCGCTGATCGCGTGCTCCAGTTGCTGTCAGTGCGTTCAGGCACACTGGGCCCATGACCGTCTCCGCCACGGCCGACGCTGACCAGATGACCGGGGTCTGGGCCGAGCTGGTCGGCCAGACCCGCTCGGTGGCGACGCTTCGACGTGCGGTCGCCGGACATCCCCACGCGATGTCGCATGCCTGGCTGATCACCGGGCCGCCCGGATCCGGTCGATCCAACGCTGCCCGCGCGTTTGCCGCCGCCCTGCAGTGCACCCGAGCAGGGTGCGGACGCTGCAACGCCTGTCGAACCGCCCTCTCCGGCGCTCATCCCGATGTCACCTTGGTGCGCACGGAACTGCTGTCGATCGGCGTCGATGAGGCCCGCGACCTCGCCCGCCGAGCGTCGATGAGTCCCACCCTGGGGCGGCGGCAGGTGATCGTGGTGGAGGATGCCGACCGGGTGACCGAGCGAGGCGCCGACGCATTGCTGAAAAGCATCGAGGAGCCGGCCGGCGGGACGGTGTGGATTCTGTGTGCACCCACCGCCGACGATGTGGTGGCCACTATCCGGTCACGCTGCCGGCTCCTCACCCTGCAGACACCTACCGTGGCCGCAGTCACACAGCTGCTCATCACCCGCGACGGCGCCGACCCCGACGTGGCGGCGTTCGCCGCCCGGGTGGCGCAGGGCCATGTCGGCCGTGCTCGCGTGCTGGCCAGAGATGAGGTGGCCCGGAGTCGACGCCACGAGGTGTTGCTGATCCCCAGCCGCCTCAACGGGCTGGGCGCCTGCCTCACCGCGGCGGCCGCACTCGTCGAGGCATGCTCACAGGAGGCTGACGCAGCGACCGCGGAGCTGGATGCGACCGAGCGGGCTGCACTGTCCGAGGCGCTCGGCTTCGGTACCAAGGGCGCCAGACCGCGACAGGCGCAGGCTGCCATGAAGGATCTGGATGACCAGCAAAAGGCCCGCGCGAAGCGGCATCAGCGAGACGCCATCGACCGGGCGTTGACTGAGCTCACCGGCTTCTACCGCGACGTGTTGAGCGTGCAGACCGCCTCGGGCGCGTCGCTGGTCAACGCCGAGTTGGGGCCCCAGATCGCCGTACTGGCTCGACAATCCACGCCTGAGCAGACCCTGCATCGAATCGACGCCCTGCTGGCATGCAGAACCGCCCTCGAAACGAACGTGGCGCCGTTGTTGGCTGTTGAGGCGACCATGATCGCGCTGGTCGAGGGCTGAGCCAAGGCGCGCCGGATGGCTTGGCCGGCGAGCGGGGCACTTTGGCGTCCGGCTCACTGATCGAGCACCGCAGACCAATTGCGCACTGGTTTCAACCAGAATTTGCACAGCAGCGGAAGCACCGCCTACGGTGTGTCTCGGTTTCGTTTCCAATTCGTTATCTTTCTTGAGATCGGGGAAGCGGACTTGTGCAAGGCCGCGCTCGCCCGATGCGAGAGCGGAACGCGCATCCGTCATGCCGAGCTTCGCTGAGCGGATGCCACCGCCGGGAGAGTCCCGGGCGCAGCGGAGGTGGAGGAACCATCGGATCGCCCTGCTTGGGCGGTTCAGGGGTGAAGCTCTCAACGCGATCGGGGTCGCGGGGAGCCGGGCACCTGACAGCCCGAACCCGTCAGCTCACTTCACAGGCATCCGTCAGGAAAGGGACATCCTCTTGTCGCACTCCACCATCACCACGCGTCTGGTCGGCACGTTCGCGGCCGTCGCCCTGTCGGCCGGTATCGGCGTCGGGGCGAGCGCTCCCGCATCGGCCGCCGGCACCGTATGGGACAGGGTTGCTGCCTGCGAGAGCAGCGGTAACTGGAAGATCAACACCGGTAACGGCTACTACGGCGGGCTGCAGTTCTCCAGCTCGACCTGGCGTGCCTTTGGCGGCGGCCGCTATGCGAGCACCGCCAACAAGGCCACCAAGGCGCAGCAGATCGCGGTCGCTCGCAAGGTGCTCGCCGTTCAGGGCCCTGGTGCTTGGCCGGTCTGCAGCAAGGGCGCGGGCCTGACCCGAGCTAATGGCAAGGCGAGCACGTCGGCCACTGCCACGGTCACCACCGCCAAGAAGGCCGTGGCGAAGAAGGCGGCTGTCACCCCGTCGAGGTCCAAGACCATCAAGGTTCGTAGCGGTGACACCCTGTCCAAGATCGCCGCGCGCTACCACGTCAGGGGTGGCTGGAAGGGTTTGTGGGCGCTCAACAAGCGCACCGTCAAGAACCCCAACGCAATCCGCATCGGCCAGGTCCTCAAGATCACGCGATAACCGAGTCAACCCTCGGGCGAGGGATGCTCAGCACGCCAGATCACCATCGAAAGGCTCGGCGGGCTACCGCCGGGCCTTTCCTCGGTATTCGAGGATGGGACGAGGCTGGGAAAGGGCCCCTCGATCTGGTGGTCCCGGAAATATTGGACAGACCGCCGTTTCGATCGCCGAGTCGTAGGCTGACCGCATGGCACACGTGATGGCCGTCTCGTTCGAGCGGTACGGGCGGCTCTACTATCTCGACCCGGGCGATCAGGCCTACGCGGTGGGGGATCGGGTGCTGGTGCCAACGGACTCGGGCAACGAGGTTGCTGAATGCGTCTGGGCGCCGGAGTGGGTCGACGACGCCGAGACCGGATATGTGGATCTGCCGGTCTGCGCCGGACGGGCAACCGCCCAGGATCTCGAGCGCGACGCGAACAACCGTCGTCGACGGGCCGAGGCGAAGCTGGTCGCCAAGAAGCTGATCAAGAAGAACGAGCTGCCGATGAAGGTGGTGGCCGTCGACTTCGTCGACCACGGCGACGACTTCGACCAGCTGATCGTGATCTACTTCAACGCCCCGCACCGGGTGGACTTCCGGTCCCTGGTCGGCGAGCTGGCCCGAGCGCTGCGGTCACGGATCGACCTTCGCCAAGTGGGCTCTCGCGATGCCGCCCGACTGATCGGCGGCATCGGCAACTGCGGCCGCGACCTCTGCTGCGCGACCTTCTTGAAGGACTTCGAGCCGGTGAGCGTACGGATGGCGAAGCTGCAGGACCTGCCCCCCAACCCGATGAAGATCTCCGGAGCCTGTGGACGGCTGATGTGCTGTCTGAAGTACGAGCACCCGCTGTACATGGAGTTCGCCCGGGAGGCGCCGGCCATCGGCGAGCGGGTCACCACCGACGAAGGGGACGGAGTGGTGATCGCCCACCAGGTGCCCGCGGACTCCGTGCTGGTCAGGGTGAAAGCTACCGGTGCGGTCTCGAGCTGTTCGAAGGCAAGCGTGTGCGGGTCGCGACACGCGTACCAGACCAGGCCGGTCGAGGATGCTCCCAAGCCGGGGTCACACCAAAAGCGCTGATCGGCCGAAGTCGTCGGCAGCAGGGTTGGGATCGACAGGTACGCTCCCGGCATGGGAACGCCGACCCCGACGCGGTCGTCGTGATGACCGTACGCAGGCTTCCGGCGCTACTCCTCCTGACTGCCATCGTGTCGGCCTCCTGTTCGCCGGGACCACCACCCAGCGCCCCGCCCGACCAGGCCCCACCTGCTCAGCCATCACCCAAGCCATCGCCACCGGTATCGATGGACAAAAGACCGGTCCAGCCGGTGCCTGCCGTGCGCCCAGCCGGTTTCACCGACCCGCCTGTGGGAGACGGCTCTGAACGGTATGCCCAACAGCGCGTCGACTGGCGGAGCTGCCGCGACGGGCTGGAGTGCGCCGAGGTGGTGGTCCCGCTGGACTACCACAAGCCGGACGACACAGCCATCACCCTGGCTGTCGCGCGGAGGCCCTCAGCCGGCCGGAGCCGTCGTGGCAGTCTCTTCATCAACCCTGGTGGGCCCGGGGTGTCAGGCATCGACTACGTCAGATCCTTCGACCGGACGGGTCTGGAAGCGTTCGATGTCGTGGGATGGGATCCACGGGGCGTGGGTGCCTCAACGCCGATCCAGTGCGCCGACTCCGCCCAGGTCGATCGTTTCCTGGCCATGGACGGATCCCCTGATACATCGGTGGAGAGAACCGCCTTGGTTCAGGCGAGCCGGGAGTTCGGGTTGTCCTGCCTGAAGAGGTCCGGACCGCTGCTGTCACACGTGTCCACGGTGGAGACTGCGCGGGATCTGGATCTGCTGCGTCGGCTGGTCGGTGAGGAGAAGCTGACCTACTTCGGTTCCTCCTACGGGACCGCGATTGGGGCTCGATTTGCCGACCTGTTCCCCGCGACAGTCGGACGAATGGTGCTGGACGGTGCCGTGGATATCACCGAAGGCGGCACAACTCAGGCCGAAGGCTTCGACCGCGCCTTCACCAGTTTTGCCGCGTGGTGTGCCAGCCGATCATGCAGTCTGGGCTCTAGTCGCAGCGCGGTTGAGAGCGGCGTCGCCAGGCTGCTGGATCGTCTGGATGCGGCGCCGCTGGAGGTTGGGCGACGACAGCTGACGCAACAGCTGGCGGTGACCGCGGTCGTCTTCGTGCTGTACGGCAATGAGCGGACCTGGAGCTATTTGGTGGCGGCGCTGGAGGCGGCGATCCGGGATGGGGATGGTGGAGCCCTGTTGGCACTCGCAGACCGGTACAACGAGCGAGGGTCCGACGGTCAGTATGGTCAGTCCACGTATGCGTTCCCGGCGATCACCTGCCTCGACTCCGACAAGGGCGGCATCCGTCAGGCCGACAAGGACCTCGCCGCCGTCGTGAAGAAGGCGCCGACGTTGGGGCCGTATCTCGGCCCCAACTATCTGTGTCCGATGTGGCCGGTGCCGGCCGCGCCCGATCCCGGCCGGCCCACCGCACGCGACGCCGCGCCGATCGTCGTGATTGGAACCACCGGCGATCCAGCGACGCCGTACCAGAACGCGGTCGGCATGGCCCGCCAACTCGACTCAGCGGTCCTGCTCACGTTGAAGGGGGAGGGGCACCTGGCGTACGGACAGAGCCAATGTGTCCAGCGGCAGGTTCGCGCGTACCTGGTCGACGGCGTGGTCCCAAAGGATGGGGCCGTCTGCTGACCGCGGCAGTTCCGGGCGTCATCGGCAGATTTTCGCGGTGGGCTCGGCGTCGATATAGTGGGCGACCGTGCGTAGGCCTGCAAGGCGTTGCGCCGGCCGCCTTAGCTCAGATGGCAGAGCAACGCACTCGTAATGCGTAGGTC
>DASTIW010000046.1:0-83647 GCA_035717205.1 Propionibacteriaceae bacterium
CAGCCGGCCGCCCGTTCTTGTCAATCGGCAGCACCTGCGACGTCGTGAACGCATGCCCCCGCACCAACAAGTCGATCTTGTACACCAGCGGATCCGGATACCCCAACTGAGACGGCCAGATCTGATGCCGCTCATTCGCCAGCGAGTTCTGCTGGCCATCCCCAGGGCCCGGAGGTTTCTTCCAGGAACTGAATTCCGACGGCGGTATCGGCGCCAGCGCCTTCGGAATGGGAAGCTTATCCTTAAACGGTGTCAGAATCAGCGGGCTGGTCGGAAACTCCTCCACATAGACCAAATCGGTCAGCGCCGTGGAGGCAGCCGCGAACACGCCGTCCCTGGAGAGCAAACCTTTCTGGGCAAGGTACGGCTCGGCCAAGGATCCCCCTGCCGTGAGAGCAACTCCGGCCGCACCGACCGCACCGAGCTTCAGCACGGCACGCCTTGACAGCCCCGCCTGACCTGCGGAATCCGGGCGGACGTCGGCGAACTCCCGGTCCGACGGAAGAATCAATCGGCGCCCCGAAGGGATGACCGGTCCCTCGCCAACGTGGTCGATTTGGCTCCCCGGATCTCCACAACGGGGCCCGGAAATTCGATTGGTGTCCATATTCCCCCCCGAGAATCTGACGACAGTTGCGCTGTGCAACGAGGGGGAGCCACCAGTGGCGTCCTGCAAGACGGCATGGGACACACTCACCATGCGTGCTGCGCGAAGCGTCGCGCCCTTTCCCCCCAAATCCAAGGATCGATCCGCCTGAGTCATTTCGTAAACCCCCCAATTTGGGGTGGAGGCAACCCCCTAAAAGTCGGGGGATGCGATCGGTGACCCTCTCAACCGTGCGCAAGCGCGATCCGAAGCCCGGATTGGTGTGTGCACGGAGTGACCAAGGCCTCCTGGTGCATTCGCACTCTGCGAACTACACCCTGGCGGCCAGAGCGGTATCGGATGCCTCCTCGGTGCTCACCTCGTCCGGAGCTGTGGTCTCATGCCGGCGGGTGAGCGCAATCGCGAGCATGACGATGGCCAGCAGCAGATAATCCAGAGACACCTGCGGTGCCGCTGCCCACTCGACTTTCTCTGCGTGCAGTAGGCCGATGAAGGACACCAGCGCTCCCACCCCAGAGGCCATCGCGCTCGGAGAAACTGGCGCTCGAGGATGAAGGGGACGATGGCGCCGAGGACGATGCCGGCCAGCACTGCTGGCTTGGCCCAACACATGCAGCCCGTGGTAGGCCAGTCCCGCTTCGCCCGGGGCAACGGCTTCGAGTTCGCTGGCGGTCGTTCCGGCGGCGGCCAGTGCGTTGTCGATCAACCCGGAACCCCACGCAGCAAGGTTCGGTACGATCGCTGCAACCACCGCGGCTGCATGTAGCCGCGGGACCGCTTGAAAGGCCTGGGCGCCGATCAGCAGACCGATGTAGAGCAGGATCGGCACGATGGCGGGCAGCGGCAACACCGCGGACAGCAGTCTGAGGAGTCCGAGCAGGCACAGCAGGGAGATGGCAAGTCCACTCGCCATGGAGTAACTGGCACGACCCCCAGCTTCCTTCCAGCCTGGGTGACCGATGTACACCGCAGGCGGGAATGGCGAGCCGAGTGCGGCACCGACGATCGCCCCGGTCCCGTCCGCCAGCAGCACACCGCGGAGGTTGTAGCTGTCGCCCGCAGCGCCAGCGCTCTCCACGTTGCTCATCGCCTCCAGGAAGTTGTCGACGCCCAACGGGACGGCTGTCGCCAGCAGAGGTGCCATGTCGCCCAATCCGTTGACCAGGAGTCCGACGTTGGCGTCTGGGAGCGCAACCGAGATCTGACTGAGGGCCGAGGAAACGTCGGGCACGGACATGTAGCCGCCGATCCAGCCGATCGCCGTGCCCACGAGGAGGGCCGCCAGTCTCACCGGAACCCCACCCGGGAGTTTCAGGCCCGTGAAGATGCCCACCAAGATGATGCCGGGCCGCTGGTCGCATCGAGATGAAGCTCAAAGAGATGCCAGCCAGTGTTCCCAGCAATGCAGCTCGAGGTGTGATCTTGCGGATGATCGGCCCGACGAAGGCACCGATCCGCACAATGACCCCGATCACGAACGCCCATGCCAGACTGGCTTCCCAGGCCCGCGCCGGGTCACCCGTCTTCAGGTAGATCGGCAGCATGATCACGAAGAGCACGATGAACATGTGCGGAACGGTCGGCCCGTACGGCATGGTAGTCAGGTCGATCCGACTCTCGCGCCGCGCGAGACGACGCGCCAAGATGGTGTAGTACACATTCCCGACGACGAGCGCGACGCCGAGCGCCGGCAACAGGCTGCCCAGAACGCGATCCGCAGGCAGCTTGACGACGAACAGGAGCAAGCGCCGCAGAGTCCGCGACCCAACCGAAGATGCCGCCTTGAGCGGCCACGATGTCGAGGCCGACCCGTTGGAACTCAGGGAAGTAGGATCCGACGCAGTCGGCCAGCACCAGCACGTCGTACCCCCGGTCATTGGCTTCGCGGACCGTCGTGTGCACGCAGACCTCAGTAGTGAGGCCGGTGACGATGACATGTGATCAGAATCCGACCGTTGGGCCCAGATCGCCGATCCGCAGTGATGGCCTGCCCCGACTATGCTTCGCCGCCGGAAGATCGGAGCGATCGGGCTGGTGATCTTCACGCGTGTGGATGATCATCATCTCGGCCGCCGGGCGGCGATCAGCACTCTCTGCAGCGGTCGTACGACTACCGCCAATTGGGACACGTCGTTGTCGAGGGTCTCACCGAACCCACCTGGCAGCAGGAAATCCCGTTACATATCGATGATCAGCAGGGCGACTCGGCCGGGCGGCAAAGGGAATGGGCTAGGCCGAGCTGGGATAGCGGGTGTTTGATCATCATGGGTGATCGGTTCAGACATGGGTCTCCTAGAGCGACTGGATCATGCGAGATGCGTGCAGGCGTCCTCGGCGCTTCGGCCCGTGAGGGTGCGCCCAACGGCGATCCGGTTGGCGACGGCAAGCACCAGATCGTCGGACAACGCCGGGCCGACCGCCATGACGCTCGCCGGCCTTCCGTCGCTGGTGATCCCGGCAGGTACGGCGACCGCACACAGGTCGAGCAGATTGCCGAAGTGGTGTAGTGCCCGAGGGTGGGGTTGGTCGTGATCAGGTCCGCCACCACCTCCGTCACGCTGAAGGTGGTGCCCACGGTCGGCAGGATCAGCACGTCCATCCGGGTGAAGAGATCAGTCACGACAGCCTTCAGCTCAGCCAGCCGGTACTGTGCGCTGAAGACATCGGCGGCGCTGAAACCTCGCACCACCATTGATGATCTCTGCGATGACGGGAAGCACGGAGGTGGGGTTCTGGTGGACGAAATCACCAAACTCGACCAGCCGCTTGGCAACCCACGGATCGTGGGAGTCGGTTGTCGCCACCACGACGAACACCCTGGCCAGGTCAGCCACTGAGCCGGCGATATCGATGCTGTCCTTTACTGCGAACGGCACACCGTACAGCGGCGATGAACCGAAATCTGCCTGTTGTGAAAGGACTTCCGCCCCCGCGGAAGGTCTGATCGGTCTGCGACGCTGATCCAGACACCATCGCCGCCACGCTCGGTGATACGTCGGTGGACGTCCTCGACGACCTGCATGGGCGTCGTAGTCCCATCCTGATACGCGGCCGAAAGGCTCCGACAGCGACGGCGTGAACCGCGGACCGCTGGCCGAAGGTGCACTACATCCGGCATCCCCATGTGCCTCAGTCTGCGGGACACCGACATCGATGGTGGCCAAGGCAGGTTAGTTGTGGGTTTCAGGTGTTACGGATGTCGATCCGTTCAGCCGCCCGGAATCCACCGTTTCGTGACGCCCGTTGTTGTGCGGCCGGCCGTCGCTGCCGCAGCTGACGCGCTGCGACGATGCCAGCGGTGATCATGGACAGCGCCAGCGCGACTGGAGCAACGGCCGAAGCTACCGCTGGAGTACAGGATGGCCGGGCAAGCAGATGGGAACCCATCCGCCGCGCCAGCCCCTCGGCACCTTCCGCCATCACCGCGTGGTGGTTCCAGATGAACACGGGCCGAGCCAGCGGCGACAACACCCGCATCCAAACGGGCTGCGGCTGCACTACCCAGCGGAAGTGGACGAGCGCGCCACCTTCGATCGGCGAAACGTGCCACGTCGCATCCCCGACTACGCGGCCCTTGACCGTCGCTGCACCGCGGTGGCCGGCCTCATCGCGAGCGATCAGTGCATCGAACCCCATGGAGTACGGCAGCCGCGTCCGGAAGGTGAAGCGCCATTCCGAGTGGTGCTCTCCTCGCGACCTCTCCACGACCTCGGAGAGCGAGGGCCACCAGCGAGGCCACTCTGACAAGGCAGTGACCATTCGCCAGACGGCATCCGGATCTGCGGCCAGACGCCATTCGTCGGTGAACTCGTACCGTGCCATGGCTCGCCGCCGACCGCTAGCCGGCCGCCGGCGTTATGGTCGCAGTCGCCGTGGTGGCCAGGTACTGGTGCACGATCGCGACGGCGACAGCGCCGGCACCAACCGCCGACGCGACCCGCTTGATCGAGCCGTGCTGGACATCGCCGATCGCGAACACGCCGGGCATGCTGGTCTCCAGGTACAGCGGTGCCCGCTCGTCGAGTGGCCAGGGCGGAGAGGCGCCTTGGAGATCCGGGCCAGTGAGGATGAAACCCCACCGGTCCCGCGCCACCTCATCACCCAGCCATTCCGTGTGCGGCGTGGAGCCGATCAGAACGAAAAGCGCGTCCGCCCGGACCGCTTCCACCTCCCCGCTGTCGAGGTTTTGCAGCACCAGGGTGTCCAGGGCACGTGTGCCGGATCCGTCGATGACCTGAACACGGGTGCGAACGAGAATGTTGGCAGCACCGCTGATCTCGCGGATGAGGTAGTTCGACATGCTCTGCGAGAGGGAATCCCGCCGAACGAGAATTGTGACCTGCCGAGCGTATCGAGCCAGATACACCGCTGCCTGTCCGGCAGAGTTACCTCCACCCAGCAGGAACACGTCCTTGCCCGTCATCGCGCGAGCCTCACTGACCGCTGCCCCGTAGAAGACGCCGCGGCCCTGCAGCGCCTCCAGCGAGGGAAGCCCGAGTCTTCGCCACTCGGCGCCGGTCGCCACCACCACAGCTCGAGATGTCAGCTGACCGCCATCAGACAGCCGCAGAGTGTGCCGGTCCCCGTCACGAGCGAGACCCACGACAGACCGCGACCAATGAAAGGTTGCGCCCAAGGACCATGCCTGCTGATAGGCGTTGGCAGCCAGCCGGTTCCCGCTGATTCCCCTCGGGAAGCCAAGGTAATTGCGAATCAGCGAGCTGCTGCCCGCCTGCCCGCCCATGGCCAGCGGCTCGATGACAATGGTACGAAGACCCTCGGACGCGGCGTACACCGCCGCGCTCAATCCGGCTGGGCCAGCGCCGATGACCGCCACATCAAAGGTCGGGGCGTCGGCGAGGGACTCCAGCAGCCCGAACGCGCCGGCGATCTCGACGGCGGTCGGATCGGACAGCACCGGGCAGTCCGGCCGAAACCGCAACACCACGATGGGAGGTTTCAAGCCGTCCCCGCCCACCGAGTTGAGCAGTGCCTGCCCCTGCGCGGAGGTGTGCTCGTAGAACCCTGTCGGCACCCTGTTGCGGATGAAGATGTCCCGGAGCTCTTGCGAGCGCGTGGACCAGCGTTCTCCGATCACCCACACCGCCTCATAGGCGCCGCCGGTACGGCTGGACCACTCGTCGAGCAGTTCGGTGATGGCCAGGTGGAACTCCTCGTCGCCGGAGCCCTGCGGGCGGTAGATCCAGGAGTCGACCTTTCCCAGGGTGATCGCCTCGAAGATCGGCCCGGCTGTATCGAGGTCCCCCCAGCGCACCACGCATGCTCGGACGGCTTCAGGATGCAGCCCGGCAACCTCGGCCAAAGCATCCAGGCCACCGGCATCCTGGGGACCGAAGCCCCCCAGCACGGCGGCCACCACTCGCGTCTCCGTTCGGAGCGCCTGTAGGCGGTCCATCAGCTCGGTGGCGTCGGAGCACACGACCAGGTCGTAATCGGCCTCGTACCGCTTGCTCAGCTCGCGGCCGATCTCATCGCGAAACGCCGGATCCCGGCTCACCAGGACCAGTGTCGCTCTTCCGGGTCGACCGCCCCCCGTATCGTTCGCGGTCACCTACCATAAGTACTGTGTCGCCCTGACGGCGGTCAAGGGCGGCGATGCCGGGTCGGCGCTCCCCCAATCCCGCAACGGGAACGAGGGCGTCTGACGTCGAATCCATGCACCCACGGGGGAATGTGATGATCCTGCCCGCGACCCGGCGACTCCTGCAGGTGTTCAGCTGCCTCACGCTGCTGGCGTTCCTTACGCTTTTCGTGATGTCGGCGCGCACCGACCGCTACTTCGCCTGGACGATCGCACCGCCCATAACCGCCGCGTTTCTGGGCGCAGCGTACGCGGCAGGCTGTGTAATTGTCGTGCTGGCGCTACGGATCGGCGACTGGACGCGGGTTCGGGTGCCGTACATCACCATTCTGGTGTTCACGTTGATCACCTTGGTAGCGACGGTGCTCCATCGTGACCGCTTCCACTTCGGCTCCGACCTCGCGCTTGCCCGGTTCGCCGCCTGGTTCTGGATGGTCGTCTACGTTGTTGTGCCGGTCGGCATGTTGCTCATGCTCTTGCTGCAGGAACGTCGCCGAAATGATCAGACCTGGCCTCGGCTGCCGCTTCCCCGGCTGCTTTCGGCTGTTCTGATCCTGCAGGGCGGCGTGCTGCTCATCGTCGGAACCTCTCTGTTCGTGGCACCGTCCACGGCTGCCATGGTGTGGCCGTGGCCGCTGACACCCCTGACGGCCCGAGTAGTCGCGGCCTGGCTGGTGGCATTTGGTCTCGCGGCCGTCCTGGCCTATCGGGACGCCGACCTGCGCCGGCTCGACCTCGCGGCCTGGGCCTACGCTGCGCTCGGCGCCCTGGAGCTCGTCGTCGTGCTGCGCTACGCGGGAGTGGTCCGGTGGTCCTCGGTAGCTGCCTGGGTGTATCTGCTGATCGCTGCGTCAATCCTCGCCTCATCCGGCTACGTCCTGCTCGGCACGGGACGAGATCCCGAACCGGTCGCCCCGCCATCTCCGCTGGACCGCCGATCACCGTGACATCAGACTGGGCGCACTCGGCCGGATAACAGGATGACGATCAAGAGGCGATCTGGCCGTGACTGCTACCTGTGGTGAGCGTCGCCATCACTACTCGGTACGGGCGGCTGCTCCGCGGTCTGGTGGGATCCGATCCGTATGCTTCGCGTTTTCCAGAGGGCTCGTTGGATCAGGAGAGTCGTTACTCCGGCGATCGTCATGCCGAAGAGGTTGATGCCGAGTTGTGCGGCTGCGCCGAGTAGATGGCCGGATGCACCTAGGGCGAGGGAGAGGGCGATGTCTCCCGCGGCGGGCACGGTGGTAACGGAGATGAAGACGCCCACCAGTGCGTTGGAGCGGCCGGCGGTCTGGGAAAGCACGCCGGCACATCCGGCAAGCACGGCCACCACGGCCGACCATTTGTCGGGCCGCCAGATGAACCCGGTGAGCGGCCTTGGTCCGGTCACGTCCGCGAGGTCGATCCATCCGGCGGCCCGGGCCAGCAGTGCGAGGACAACCGTTGCTGCAATGGCGAAGGCGAAACCCTTCAGCAGGAGCAGTGCGGCGCCGCCAACGAGGTTCAAGCGTCGGGCGGCGAGGCCGACGGCGAGGGCCGCTATCAGACCGAACTCCGGCCCGACCACCATGGCGCCGACGACCAGGATGGAGGAGTCGGTCACGACCGCGACGGCGGCGATAGCAGTGGCCAGGGTCAAAAAGGCGTAGAACGACCAGGACCCGCGGACCTCTGCGTACGCGGTGTCGAGCACCGCGTCCCACACGATCGCGTCGTCGGGGGCACCTGGTGCGGCCAGCTCGGTGGCTCGCGCGTTGGTGGACGGGGCTGAGACCACCTCGCTAAGGACGACCGACCCGTCGTCGTAGATGCCCTGTCCGCGTAACCAGCCGAGCACGTCGGAGGCCGCCTCTCGCGTCACCTCGCACTGGACGAGATCCCCGCTGGGCCTGAGACCACCGCCTGGGACGAGGACCAGGTTGGTGGTACGGCTGTCATCGGCTAGTCGTGCCGTCACCAGTTCGGTGCGGTCAGTCGGCACGATCAGCCGGAGGTTCATCATCACGCCCTCATGCTGTCACTGGAGAATCCTCCACCAACACGGGCTGCTGGGCCGCAGCAGGACAGAGCTCGCAGGCCGAGGTTGACGCAGGGTCGGCAGGATCTCGGCTTCGGCCTCGTGAGAACGGAAGCACTCGCAAGTGCCGGGCCTGCTTGACCGGCACCGGGTCAACCCCGACGTTGCCTGAGCTCGTCGCGGCACCGTCCAGGCGGGTCCGCTGCCCCGAGAGCACGCGTTTCATGGAGTGTGCTCCGTGGTGTGGTGGCATGCCAGCCTGGCCTTGGTGGTGCGGTTGGCCACGCCGACAATGGCGAGGCCCGTCAGGGTGAGGACCGCGTTGGTGAGGAAGATCCCGCGTTGCCCGTACGCGGTGAGGGACCCGATGGCGATGATGGGTCCCGACGCGATGGCGCCGAGGCGCCGGGTGTTCATGTAGAGGCCGGTCGACAGTCCGGGTCGGGGAATCATCTGCTGGAAGAGGGTCAGTCCCACGCCACCGATCCCGGCGAAGCACCAGGCGTTCAGCGGCTGCAGGACGATCAGGAGGACAGGTCCGGTGACGAAGGCCAGGCCGAGGTAGTACGCGATGCCGGCGAGGCAGCCGGTGGCGATCAGACCGAGACTGGAGAACCGTTCTGTGAGCCGTCCGATGAGAATCAGGGCGGGCACTTCGAGGGCCGCCGCGACACCGAGGGCGCTACCGGCCCACAGCACGTCCAGCGCGAGGGTCTGAGTGACGTAGACAGTCAGGATCGTCATGCCGGTGGCGTTGGTCGCCTGCAGCAGCACGAACGCCGCCGTGATGAGGACGACTCCGATCCGGCCGGCGGGTGGCTCGGCTTGGATGGGTGCGGTCGCGGATGCGGCGCCGTCGATGGCACTGGCGGACCGCCGGTGGTTGATCATGATCACCGTGGTGGCGATGTTGAGCATCGCGACCACGGCGACCGCGAGCAGGATGGCGCGATCACCGAAGAGACCGATGATGAGCGTGGCTAGGGGTGGTCCGGCGACCCAGGCGACGGAGATGAGGGCCCGGGTGTTGACGATGTCGGCCGGTCGGACGCCGGAGTGGCGAAGGTGCGCGTAAAGCATGGAGCTGCCGACGCCGGCGGGTCCGCCGATCACCACCAGGGCGACGGCGGCCAGCGGCAGCGTCGTAACAACGGCCAAGGCGACGGCCAGCAACAGGGTCAAAACACCGCAGGCCAGCATGGGACCGAGGTAGTCGTGCCGCCTGTCGGCCCAGGCGGGCACAACAAGTGAGGCGACGAAGCCGCTGGCGTTGTAGATGGCGAGGACCCAGCCGACCTCGGCGGTGGTCGCCCCGTAGAGGTTGACCAGAATCAACGCGAGCGCGGGGCTGAGGAAGGCCAGCTGCAGTCCCCACAGCAGCGCCGACGACGGCACCAGCAGGCGCCGGCTGGCTGCTGGCTTCTCCGTGGCTGTCATGGATACGTCGCCAGCCCAGCCGGGTGGGGCGGTCGGGCGCAGCAAAGTCTCATGAGGTCACCCTGCTCGTGGGCACCGCGGATTGGCAGCCCGCCCCGGCCTTGACCAGGCCGACGAGCCGAGCGACGCCCGCGCTGGCGGCCGCGTCCGACGACGACGCCCTGCGGGAGTTGCGGTGTCGTGGGACTCACGATGATGCTCAGTCCTCGGGGATCGCCCGGCCGAAGCTCTCCATCGTGATGACCTCGGGCTCGGGACCGCCGCGCGTCCCGGTGTCGAGGGCATCGATCGCAGCGAGCTCATCGGCGGTCAGCTCGAAGTCGAAGACGTCCAGGTTCTCTGCGATCCGGGCCGGTTTGGTCGACTTCGGGATGACCGAGCGGCCCTGCTGGATGCCCCAGCGCAGCATCACCTGCGCCGGCGACCTGCCGTGGGTGGCAGCGATCTTCCCGATGACCGGGTCGTTCAAGGTGCTCGTGTGCTCACCGTCGCGGTAGAAGGTGATGCCGCCGATCGGCGACCATGCCTGCGTGAGGATGCCGTGCTCGGCGCCGAGGTCCTGCACGTCGCGCTGTTGGAAGTATGGGTGGACCTCGATCTGGTTCACCGCCGGCACCACGCTCGCCGTCTCCAGCAGCCGGGTCAGGTGGTCGACCATGAAGTTGCTGACCCCGATCGCCCGGACCCTTCCATCGGCCAGCAGGGTCTCCAACGCCCGGTACGACTCCAAGGTGAGATCGAACTGCGACGGCAGCGCCTGGTGCAGGATCAGCAGGTCGATCTGGTCGACGCCGAGCTTGCGGGCCGACTTCTCGAAGCCGTGCAGGGTCTGGTCGTAGCCGTAGTCGCTGATCCAGATCTTGGTCTCCAGGAACACCTCCGACCGGTGCAGCCCGGAAGCGGCGATCGCTTCGCCGACCTGCCGTTCGTTGCCGTAGGCGGCGGCGGTGTCGATGTGGCGGTAGCCGGACTCCAGGGCCGACGTCACCGCGTCGCGGGTCTCGTCCGGCGGGGTCTGGAACACGCCCAGGCCGAGGGCGGGCAGGGTGACGCCGTTGTTCAACGTCAGGGTGGACACGTCAGGCATGGTGAACTCGTTTCTCTCGGCAGCACCGAGGGGTCGGGTACGGAAAGTGCGGAAGTGTGGTGTCGTTAGTCGTGGCTGGCGGCCGGGTCAGTGCTGGTGATGTGCCGGGTGTCCGAGTGGTGGCTTGCGGCCCAGGTCGCCAACAGCCTCAACTGGTCCTCCGCCGGGGAGCCGACATCGGCGGTGTATGCGATCAGGACTAGATCATCACCGGGCAGCTCCAACGCGTTGCCGGTGAGCTCGATGTCGCCAACCACCCCACTGTGGAGCCGCTTGCGGGCGGTCTGATGCACACGTACGTCCTGCCGGGCCCAGCGGACGACGAATTCGTCGCTGCGGGTGGAGAGCTCGCCGATCAGATCACTAAGCGCCTTGTCCCGCGGACTGCGACCAGCCTGGATCCGCAGCGCGCCGACCTGGTCATCGGCCACGCGATCCCAGTCGAGGAAGAACCCGCGGGAGTGGGGATCCAGGAACAGGTAGCGGGCCAGGTTCAGGGGCAGCCGGTCGGAGTCGAGGACACCCCCGTATAGAGCCCGGCACAAGTCGTTCGCGGCCAGGATCTCCATCCGTGGCGTCCGTACATACGCCGGAACCGTAATCATCCCGTCCAGGATTGAGATGACCGCTGCCCGCGGCGCCAGAGCGGACTTACGGCGCGGCGTCCGCGGAGCGGGCGTGGTGGTGTGGCGGGCAAGGTCGAGCAGGTGCTGACGTTCCGCGTCATCGAGCTGCAGGGCCCTTGCCACGGCTTCCAGCACCGACTCCGACGCCCCCGACAGACTGCCGCGCTCGAGCCGGGCGTAGTAGTCGACACTCAGCCCGGCCAGCAGCGCGACCTCCTCCCGGCGCAGACCCGGGACCCGGCGCGCCCCGCCGCCATAGGAGGGAAGGCCAGCCTGCTCCGGGGCGACCCGGGCCCGACGGCTGACCAGGAAGTCCCGGACGTCTCTGCGGTGATCCACAACCTCGACGCTAGAGGCCTCTCCGGCAAGGAACCAGGACCTGTCAGTACCTGGCTCAGCGGACACCGGCGGCTGCGACTACCAAAGCCGTGAGTTCTATGCAGTCACCCGGCAATCCTGCCCTTCATCCAGTCGTTCGAGTTGTGGAAGTCGCTGACCGCGTTGCCGGGGCCGACGAGCTCATCGAGGCGGATGCGGTCTGGCTCAGCGAGTCGCATCTCGAGCACAGGAAGGGCGTCATTGAGCTGGTCCATGGTGCGAGGACCGATGATCGGCGCCGTGACGCCGGTCTGATCCTTGCACCACAGGAGCGCAAGCTGGCTTTGCGTCATGCCCCGCTCCTGCGCCAACGGCGCGAGCGAACGGGCGACCTCGACGCCGCGTGGGGAGACCCGCTGCCCGAACGCGCTTTCGCCGCCGCTGCGTTCCAGCCGCGAGCCTTCGGGCACAGACTCAGGGTCGTTGTAACGGCCCGCCAAGATTCCGCCGGCCAACGGTGACCAGGGCAGCAGCGCCATGCCGTGTTTCTCCGCGAGAGGAACAAGTTCGTTCTCGATGCGACGGTCGAGCAAGTTGTAGGGCGGCTGCTCGGAGACGTAGCGTGCAATGCCCAGTCGCTCGCTGATCATGAGCGCCTCCATCACCATCCAGGCGGGGTGGGTCGAGCAGCCGATGTAGCGCACTTTCCCCGAACGGACGAGATCGTCCAGTGCACGCAGCGTTTCATCTTGTGGTATTTCCGGCGATGGGCGGTGGATCTGGTACAGGTCGATGTGGTCAGTCCCGAGCCGGCGCAGTGAATCCTCGCAGGCACGCATCAGGTGGTAACGGCTGTTGCCGCGGTCATTGGGGCCAGGCCCCATCACCCCGTGCGCCTTGGTCGCCAAGACGACCTGGTCACGCCGGCCGTTCTGCTTGAGCGCCTGGCCGACGATGCGCTCGCTCTCGCCAGCGTTATACACGTTGGCGGTATCGATGAAGTTGATGCCGCCGTCAAGAGCGGCATCGACGATGCGGATCGAATCCTCTTCGGATGTCGGGCCGCCGAAGTTCATGGCTCCAAGGCAGATCGGCGAAACCTGGACTCCGGTCCGGCCTAAGTCGCGGTAGGTCATGCAAGGCTCCCTAGTGTTGTGGGCCCGGCGGGGCTCGTCGGTCAGCTGAAGTGGGGCGCCAGCCCAGAAGAAATCTCCGTCTCGGCGCAGATGAGAGTGCGGCTGAAGCCCGTCATGGTCGCCGCGACAGGCATAGTCATCGTAGCTATGTCACTGAGGAATCCTCCGCGCCCCCAGCGCTGCTGGGAAATCCGTTCGCCGCCCGCGTGCTAGATCGGCATGCTTGGCTGCATGCTGCACCCGCTGACTGTGCCGACCCGCAACAGCGCAGCGCCCTCGCTGGGCTGAGCTGCCTGTGGAGGTCCGGGAACGGATCGAGGCCGTCGCCGGCTCGCCGGTTCGGAGTGCGGTTTCGCAGGGATCGGGCTACACGCCGGGATTCGCCTCGCGACTGCGGCTCGCCGACGGCCGCGGCATCTTTGTCAAAGCTGCGAGCAGTGACCGGGCCTGGCTCACCGATGCGTACCGCACTGAGGCGAAACGGTTAGAGCTGCTGCCGTCAGCTGTGGCTGCGCCCCGGCTCCAAGATCTCGTCGAGATCACCACCGGGCACGAAAGCTGGCTGGTGCTGGTCTTCGACGACGTTGAGGGCCGGCCAGCCCCGCCGCCCATGGCTGGCAGCGGAGGCCGACCTCGTTCTCGGCGCCGTACGAGACCTGTCGGTCGCGTTGACGCCACCCCCCGCCGGTCACCGTTGGGAGCGGTTTGTCCAGGAGTTCTTCGCTTCCACAGACTTCTACTTCGACCGGATCGCCGAACTGGGTCTCCTGCCCGACATCGGCGACCAGACCCGAAGACTTGCCGTTGCCGGTCTGGAACTCGAAGGGGCAACACTGGTGCATTCCGACCTTCGTGACGACAACATTCTCATCGACATGTCAGGGAAAGTGTGGGTCTGTGACTGGAACTTTCCTACTCGCGGGCCCATCTGGGCTGACACGCTCACCGTGGCCATCGGAATGCACGGCGACGGACTCGACGGCGATGACCTGCTAGCGCGCAGCGGGCTGGTCGGTCCAGCCGATGACGAGATGATTGACGGCGTGCTGGCTTTGCTCCTCGGGTACTTCTACTTCTCCAGCAGCCAGGCCGCGGCGGACGCATCGCCCTTCCTCAGGGACCACCAGGCGTGGTACGCCCGAGTTGCAGAAGACTGGCTGCGTCAGCGACGTGGATGGTGAGGACCCGACTAGTCAGGATCCTCCTCATGACCGGCTGATTCACGACAACGTTGCAAGCCCGCGCTGGACTCCGTATATGGCGCCACCGGTCGAACGACGGCATCGGCATCTGCTGGGTCGTTGCTGTCCCAGACGAACGTAAAGAGAAGGTCGAGGAGGCCATTGGATGCGCCTCTTCGATCACACGCTGGCGAAACTCGCTATAGGAACTCGCACGTGCCGCGCGCCCGCGTGAGTCATCACCCGGCCCACGCACCCGTCGCGACCTGGTGCCAAACGAACCGCGGATCGGCGGCGACCCTGCTCCGTGTTTCCTCAGCTCCCATGCGGGCCCGTGGTTCGACGGCGGACGAGCTGAGGGGCGACCACGACCTCGCGCGCGCTTGCTGGATCATCGATTCTGGAGAGGGCGAGCCGCAGCGCATGGTCGGCAAGCTGTCCCGTGCTCTGCCTCATGGTGGTGAGCTGAGCCCAGGGCAGTCTGGCGACTCGGCTGTCGTCGTAGCCGATCAGCGATATCTCGCCCGGCACGTTGATTCCGTTGTTCTGCAAGGTCGTCAGAGCTCCTAGAGCACAGCGGTCGTTGAACGCGAACACGGCGGACGGTGCGGTCGGCGTGCCATCGAGAAGTGGCCACAGCTCGCGCGCCGCCCGCACGCCGTCTTCTTCGGTGAGACCGCCCGTGATGATGTGGGACCGCTCGCCGAGTCGGGCTGCCTTCATGGCTTGGCGGTAGCCGCGGAGCCGCTCAGTGCTGCCCGCGGCCCGGCCTCCATCGATGTGGACAACGCCAGAGTGGCCCTGCTGGATCAGATGGTTGGTGGCCTCGCGACCACCGTCGACGTCATCAGTCCGTACGACGTCCACAGCTGCGGCGCGAAGTTTGCGCGCCACAACGACGATGGGTACCTGTTCGGCCAGGGCGGCCAAGGATGCGGCTGAGAGGGTGGGTGCCACCATGATCAAACTCTCGCAACGGTACGACAGCAAACTGGCCACGGCGTCGGTCTCGCTTCTCGTCGGGGCGAAACCGCTGACGGTGATCTCGTAGCCCAGAGGTGCGGCGGCCCCGTACATCGCCTCCACAAGCTCCCCATGGAACTCGTGGTGAAGTCCATACACGACTCCGATCAGCTTGCTGCGGCTGCGACTGAGCAGCCGGGCACGGTGGTCGGGTGCGTACCCAAGATCCTCCGCCGCCCGCCGAACGCGTTGGCGGTTCTCCTCGCTCGCGCCCGGCATGTCGCGAAAGACGATCGACACCAGTGCGCGAGAGACGCCTGCTCGTCGGGCGACGTCCTCCATGGTCACAGCATTGAAGCGCCTCGGGGTCTCCGGTCGGCCCACTGTCTCCCTCAATCGGGTTAGTTGACTTTGTCCGCACAACTCTTTCATACTTAGAGCGCTCTAGCCTAGAGCGCTCTAAACTACTGGAGGTAACGTGGACCGGTCGAACATCACCGTGGGCCTGATCGGGGCAGGGCGGATCGGAACCTCGCACGCGCGAGTCATCGCTGAGCGCGTGCCTGGAGTAACGCTGGCCTGCGTCGCCGACCCCCGCCCCGAGGCAGCGCGAGCACTGGCCGACAACGTCAGGGCTCGGGCGGTGAGCAACCCCGCGGAGCTGTTGGAGGACCCCGACATCGACGCCGTTGTCATCGCGGCCTCCTCCGAGGCGCACACAGATCTGATCGTGGCAGCCGCGGAAGCCGGCAAGGCCGTCTTCTGCGAGAAGCCCGCGGCCATGACGTTGGCGGATGCTGACCGTGCCGTGGGTGCGGCGGAGGCGGCTGGGGTGGCGCTCCAGGTCGGGTTCAACCGTCGCTTCGCACGAGACTTCCGAGCTGCGCACGACGCAATCTCCGCCGGAGCCATCGGAACACCGCAGCTGATGAGGTCCCTGACCCGCGATCCTGGTCTCGCCAACCCGGCCGGCGTCCCGCCGTGGACGATCTTCCTGCAGACGCTGATCCACGACTTCGACACACTGCTGTGGCTCAACCCGCGGGCGGAGGCTGTCGAGGTCTACGCCACCGCCGACGCGCTCGTGGCCCCCGGCTTCAAGGACGCGGGACTGCTGGACACCGCAGTGGTGGTGATCACCTTCGACAACGGCGCTCGGGCAGTGGCCGAAGCCAGCTTCTCCGCTCGTTATGGCTACGACGTCCGTGGTGAGGTCTTCGGTTCCGAAGGCATGGTCAGTGCGGGCGACGGCGCACAGACCTCGATGGTCCTCCGCAACACCTCGGGCCTGCATCAAGAGACTGCCCGCAGTGACGTCGAGCTCCTGCTCGACGCCTACACCGCCGAATTCGAGGAGTTCGCTGCCGCCATCCGCGAGCAGCGGGACCCCTACGTCACCGGCAAGGACGCTCGCCGCGCCCTTGCAATCGCTTTGGCCTGCATTGACTCCGTCCAGAAGCATGCCCCTGTGCCGGTGCCTTGTGGATCGGCAGCGACCGTATGAGCGGGCCGTTCGTCCTTGCTGCGTGCGCCGAGATGCTGTTCACCGACCGCCCGATGGTCGAGCGCGTTCACAGCATTGATGACCTCGGCTTCCAGGTGGAGATCTGGGACTGGACCAAACATGACGTGGACGCCCTCGTCGCCACCGGGGCCACATTCTCATCGATGACTGGCTACATCACCGGCAACCTGACCGACCCAGATGCCGCCGATGAACTGCTCCGGACAGCGGAGCAGTCAATTCCGGTGGCTGCGAAGCTCGGCATCCCGCGCCTGAACCTGCATGGCACCGGACTTGACGGACGCGGGCTACCGGTGACCCCGGTCGAGGTCGTCACAGGAACCATGTGGCTTGCAGCAGAAAGAACCTTGGGTCGGATCGCCAGGCTAGGGGAACGCGAAGGCGTGACGTTCTGCCTCGAAAATCTCAACACGGCACTCGACCACCCCGGCACGCCCTTCGCCAAAGCCGCCGACACGCTGGCTCTGATCGAGGCCGTCAACAGCCCGGCACTCCGGCTGATGCTCGACATCTACCACGCCCAGATCGGCGAGGGAAACCTCATCGAGCTGATCAGGCGGTGTGCAGGCGTGATCGGCGAGGTGCAGGTTGCCGACGTTCCCGGCCGCTGTGAACCAGGCACCGGTGAGATCAACTTCCCCGCCATCGCGAAGGCGCTCCGCGCGGTGGGCTACGACGGCACGGTGGGACTCGAAGCGTGGGCCTCCACTGACAGCAACCTCGCGCTCACTCGCTTCCGGGACGCCTTCACCCTGGCGTAGTCGAACGGGATTTCCTGTCAGGGACCGCCAGGTGGCGCCCCGAGACTTCGCCCTAAGCCGGTGGCTGTCGGAGAATGAGGTACCCCTCGTGGCATCGCCCCCTGGTGCAGTCGTCGACGGGGCCACTGAGGTCGGACCGGAAGGCAGAGCATGGCGCAAGAGCAGAAGGCACGGAAGCAGCCTCAGGACCCGTACGCCCAGCGGGGCAAGACACTGGCGTCCTCGGTCCAGCGGCTTCGCGGGTGGGTCGGGTCGGACCCCTCGCGAGCACCTGAGCTGGCCGACGCCCTAGTGGAGCTCACCGCGCACCGGCTGCGCGGACACGCCTACAGTGCGGCGGCCGCCGACGCCCAGGAAGCCGTACGGCGTGCCGCGCAGCAGCTGACCGCCAACGGCCCGATCGGGCCGTACACGTCGGTGAAGGACGCCGCCCGCTACACCGACGCTGTGGTGCATCTGGCCACGATCCAGGCCGGCCTCGGGCTTCCCGAGGCGTCCGGTCGAACTCTGGAGTCACTTCAGCCGATGCAGCAGCAGCTCAGCGAGCTCGGTCTGGAGCAGCTCATCAAGCCGGAGACCGCAGTGTGGGCCCTGTCCTGCACCGCTCGCGCTGCACTCGCGGCCGGGGAGGTTGCCGAGGCTAACGCGTACGCCGACGCGACCCTCTCCCGGCTGGCCGGGTCGGAGGTCAAAGACCAGTCGGACGGGGCCTACATCGCGATCGACGCCGAGCGACTGGCCTCGGACTGCCGTTGGGCAGCAGGCAAGGCAGCCGAATCGCTGGCCCATCTGCATACCGCCAAAGACCTGTACGAGAGGGCGGCGGCAGAGCGGCTTCGTGAGCCGGGCCGACTCAGCCCGGCGCTCCTGGAGCGCCTCGCCGAGCCACTCTTCGGCCTGTATCGCGACATGGCGGACCGTTTGATCGGAAGCGACGAGCTCGAGCTCGGACTCGCCACCCGACACACGCTGGTCGAGAGGCTGCAGGGCCTCGCCGGGCGCCTGGGTGATCCGGGACGCAGGCAGCTGGCTTCGGCGCTCACCGATCTCGCCAACGACCTTCTGGCTGCTGATCGGTTGAACGAGGCCGATGAAGCGGCGTCGGAGGCGGCCAAGTTGGCTCTCGACCGATCGGGAGCGGAGGTAACACGGCTGCTGATCACCGCGGCCCGTGCTCGCGTGCTGACTCGAATGGGGCGTAGCGGTGAAGCCGTAGCGCTGCTGCGCCAGCAGTTGCCTGCCGAGACAGCTGCGTCGGTGCCGGCTGCTCACGTCGTCGGCCTGCTGGCACTCGCGGACGCGCTACGGGCGGGGGGCGACCTGGACGCCGCCACATCGACTGAGCGGGCGCTTGATGCACTTGCGCAGGATCTTGTGGGACCAGCAGCAAACGAGACGAACCCACGGATGGCGGTCCAGGATCTAGCTCGTGGCGTCGTCAGCCGTGGCAGCCAGCCGATCCCCTGGTCGCCTCTAGCGACGACTCTTTGGCATGCTCCATCTCCCGACGCTCTGGATGGCCAGGCGGCCGCCGAGACTGAGCCTGTCGAGGACGCGACAGCCTGGCTGGAGTCCGAGCGAGCAGAGGCGCATCGGTTGGAGCAGGAGCGACTCATACAAGCTCGAATTGAGGCTGACCGACGCGAGACGGAACGGGTTGAGGCCGAACGCCTCAAGGCCGAACGCGTCGCAGCCGAGCGCGCCCGCGCAGAAGAGGCGAGGCGGTTTGAGGAAGAGCGGCGCGCCACGGCCGAAGAGATGGAGCGTCTGGAACGCAAACGGCGCCGGGAGGAACGCCTTGAGGCTCACAGGCTTGAGATGGAGCAACGTGAGGCCGACCGGCTAGCCGCCGAACAGGCAGTTCGAGATGACGCGGAGCGCGCAGAAACTGGGCCCGCAGCCCTGGAGGATGAGGAGGCCGAACGCGTCGAGGCCGAACGGGCCGAGACCGAACGCCTCGAAGCCGAACGGGCCGAGGCACAACGCCTCGAAGCCGAACGCGTCGAGGCCGAACGCGTCGAGGCCGAACGCGGCGAGGCCGAACGCCCGGAGCCGGCACAGCCGAGCGAGTTGACCGTTGCCCAGCAGGAATGGCGCGAGGCCAAGGCTCAAGGAGACCGGCGACGTGCCCGAGCGGCCAACGAACGCGTCGTAGAACTTCTCCGGCCGAGAGCTGAAGAGGACTTGATCAAATATGGACCCCAGCTTCAGTACGCGCTGGAGGAGCTTTCGAGTGGGCGGCTGCGGAGCGGGGACCTGTGGGGCTCACGGGCGCCGGCCAAGGAGGCCAAGGCGCTCGCGAAGGCGCTCGGCCGCTGACCTCCGCAAAGGGTCGGATCAGCCGAGATGACTGCCGAACCACTCAGTGAGCTGCTGATAGGCCGCGGCCGCAGCAGTCGCGTTGTACCGCTGGCCGGTGTCGTTGAAGAACGCGTGACCAGCGTCGGGGAAGGTGACGATCTTGTGGGTCAGACCAGCTTCTTCTAGAGCCTGCTTAGCTGCGTCCCGGGTGGCGTTCACACGCTCGTCCTGCTCGCCGTAGACGCCAAGAACCGCGGCGTTAGGGGATCCGGCGAAGTCTGCGCCGTCTGGCAGCGGTCCGTAGAAGGGGGCCGCTGCCGCCAGTCGAGGCTCGCCCGACGCCAGTAGGGACCAGACCATTCCGCCACCGAAGCAGAAGCCGACGGCACCGATCTTGGCGCCGGGCGCGCGCCGTTCCAGCTCGCCAACGGCGGCCTTCATGTCGGCAACGAATCGGCTGTCCGGCACCTTGTTCAGCGCCGCGGTGACCTCCGCCTCATCCCCGAACGACGCCGTGCCGCCCTCTTCTGAGAGCAGGTCGACGGCCAATGCGGCGTAGCCGCTCGCAGCGAGACGACCAGCGATCGATCGGATGTGGTCGGTGAGCCCGCGGTTCTCATGCACGACCAGAACCGCTCCACGAGGACTGTCAGGGGCGGCGGCCCAAGCGCCCTGCACATTCCGGCCTTCGGTACCGGCAAACGTGATCGACTCGGTTGGCTGCGGTGACGGACCGGCCGGGGTGGAACCGCCCGGGCTGTCGGTCGCCGGTCCAGCGGCACCATCTTGGTTGACCGTGTCACAGGCGGCGAGCAGTGGTCCTGCCACGGCCACCGCGACACCCAGCATGCCGAGACGACGCAATGCCTCACGGCGGTTGATGATGCCGTCGGAATAGTCCTCTACCACCTCTTCAGTCAGGTACGCATTGAATTGAGTCATAGCCCCACTTTAAGTCGAATAACGAAATTCAAGCGGCAATGGAACATCGCGTAATCGAAGGACGATCTTGTTGACCAGACCCTCCCGCCAATCGTGACGGCCTAGACTGCGGGCATGCATGCCCCTTCCGGCGCACCCGATGTTGGCCTGATCGGCGGCTCCGGGTTCTAATCGTTCATGGAGGAGCCAGAGCACCTGGTCGTGGATACGCCCTTCGGTGAGCCAAGCGCACCCGTGACAGTGGGCACCATCGGGAACCGCCGCGTCGCCTTCCTTCCCCGCCACGGCGAACACCATCAGTTCCCTCCTCACCGGATCAACGTCAGGGCGAACCTCTGGGCACTGCGAAGCATGGGAGTGCGTCAAGTTCTCGCGACGTCTGCCGTCGGATCTTTGCGCGCTGACCTGGGGCCTGGCACATTCGTCGTACCGGACCAGGTTGTTGACCGGACGTGGGGTCGGGCGCACACGATGTATGACGGCATCGGCCCGGTGGTCCACGTCTCGTTCGCGAACCCGTACTGTCCGCGCGGACGCGCCGCTGCGCTCGCGACTGGCGATCCCGACATGGTCGACGGCGGAACGTTGGTTGTGGTGAACGGTCCGCGGTTCTCAAGCGCCGCCGAATCGCAGTGGCACGCAGATCAAGGCTGGTCGATCGTCGGCATGACTGGCCAGCCGGAGGCGGCGCTGGCTCGTGAGCTGGCGCTGTGCTACACCACCATTGCACTGGTCACCGACCATGACGCCGGAGTGCAGGCCGGCGAGGCCGTTACCTATGCGGAGGTGCTGCAGATCTTCTCAACCCACGTCGCAAAGCTGAGCAGTCTGCTGCACCGGCTCATTCCCGCGCTGCCGGAGGCTGAGACCGACGCGAATGCGACCTGTGTGTGCAGGCGCGCGCTGGATGGCCTCGCCTTGCCATTTCCGTTGCCAGGGACGACCGCCTGATCTTTGAAAGCCAAACGCATGCGGTGGGGGACCCTTCCGTCAGCGGCAATCACGGTCGGTGCGCAGAAGTGTGTTACTCACATTCCGTTACCTGGAATCCGCTCGCCAGCGGCATCTGCTTAATCCGTTGCGAAGCATTCCGATTTCCTTCCTCTGCGCGGCTGGACTGGCCGGCGCGGCGATACCGCAGCTGCTGTGGCGAGCACCGCGGTCGGCGCTCCGGCGCGGTCGTTGGTCAGCTCGCCGGATCCTGGTAGACAGCCTTCAGGATTTGCAGCGACTTGCTCGCCTCGCGCGGGCTGATCCAGAACGGCTCGGGATCCTTGAGCTTGCTGTAGAAGTCGGCGATCAGCAGCTCATGTGACACCCCCCAGTAGGAGCGGCCGGCCGAGCTGGCACGACGCTCCGCCACAGTCTCGACCCGGCCGTCGTGATAGCTGACCGTCAGATCACCACGTACAAACAGGGTCGCCTCTTCGGTGATGATCTCCAGGGCGACCGGGGCGTCGACCGCGTTGGCGTTCGTCGCGAAGAACACCGACCTGGCTCCGTTGACGTGGTCGAGGATCATCTGAGCGGTGTCTTCCACCTCGATCACTCCTTCCAGCGCGTACCGGCCGGTCCCGCCGCGTACCTGGGCGACGTCGCCAATAAGCCACTGCAACAAGTCGAGGGTATGAATGGCCTGATTGATCAGCACACCCCCGCCGCCTTCGGCGGCACGGCCGCGCCACGGTCGCGCTCGGTAGTAATCGGCGGTACGCCGCCACAGCACTGTGCCTGAGCCACCAACTACCGCACCAAGCCGACCGCTGCCGATCAGCTCGTGGGCCGCTTGACTCGTGGCGTTGTAGCGGTTCTGGAGACAGACTCCGATCTTGGTCTGAGGATTCCGTTCGGCGGCGGCCACGACCTCCTCTGCTTCGGCGAGGGTGTGTGCGACTGGCTTCTCCAAGATGACGTTGACTCCCGCCGATAGGCAGTCCACGGCAGGCCGAGTGTGCTGGTGGTGCGGGGTGCAGATGTGCACCACGTCCGGCGTCAGGGAGTCCAGCAGGTCCGTGTGGTCGCTGAACGCCGGTACGCCATGTCGCTCCGACATGGCTGTGGCCGTGCTGGGGTCGGCATCGCACACCGCGACGAGCTGACTGTCTGGGATCGCCTCGATCGCCCCGAAGTGAACGACGGAGACGTCCCCGCAACCGACCACGGCCACCGTTGTTGTCACGAGAGTGACCCTAGCCCCTGGCTGAGACGACAGCCGTCAGGGCGGCCTGTGGTCGAGGACCTGGGCGCTGTCGGTCGTCCATGCTCGGGCCTCGTCACTGAGAGAATGACACCGAAACCGGGACGGGTCGCAGCAGCTTGCGAATGCTGTCGGCCTCGACCGGCGAGGGAGGACTCGACCGTCGTCACGACTCGCTTCGCGCAAGCACGGTCTTGGCCAGGCTTTCGTAGTACTGCACGAGCCCACTGTGGTCGTCGGAGTCGTGGCCGTCCACTTGCAGAGCCGTCATCATCTCCAGCACGGCCGCCGTCAGCGGCAGTGGCGCGCCCACCTCGTGAGAGGTGTCGAGGGCATTGACCAAGTCCTTGATGTGCAGGTTGATTCGGAAGCCTGGTTGAAAATTGTGGTCCAGCATCATCGGTGCTTTGGCATCGAGCACGGTGCTGCCGGCAAGTCCCCCGCGGATGGCCTCGACGACGGCATCCGGAGCGACACCCGCCTTCTGGGACAGTATGAGCGCCTCGGCGACAGCGGCGATGTTCAGGGCTACCACCACCTGGTTGGCAAGCTTGGCGGTGTTCCCGGCGCCGATGCCCCCCACGTGGACCACGGCGGCACCCATAGCGCCCAGCACCGGCCGGATCTGCGCGAAGACCTCGTGGTCCCCGCCCACCATGATCGACAACGTGCCGTCAATCGCCTTCGGTTCACCTCCGCTGACCGGCGCATCGAGCATCGGAACCCCCGACTCGGCCAGCGCTTCGGACACCTCGCGGGCTGCCAGGGGGGCGATCGAGCTCATGTCGACGTACACCAGGCCGGGATGTGCGCCGGCGAGGATTCCATCCGGCCCCAGTGCCACTTCCTTGACCTGAGGGGAGTTGGGCAGCATCGTGAGAACCACCTCCACCTGCTGGGCTATCTCGCGGGCAGTGTCGGCCTGTCGCGCGCCCAAGGCGACGAGCTCGGCGGCCGCGGCCGCGTTATGCCCACTGACCACGAGCTCATGGCCGGCCCGAATGAGGTTCTTCGCCATGGGCTTGCCCATGATCCCGAGCCCGATGAAACCGATCTGCATCTTCGATGTCCTCTCACGTGGGGAAGCGTCGGCCTTCCTCGGCCGGGTGCCGGTCTAAGAGCTCAGCCAGTCCTTGGCGATTAGCTGCCCGATCCGCTGGAGCAGTCGGTCAGCCTGTGTCATGCAGACGGACAGGTCGGGCTCGATCTGTTGCAGGGTGTAGGTCTGTTGGAAACCGGCGGCAGTCAGGGTGTCCGACGGCAGTGATGTCACCCCTGCGACCGCGATGGTGGGTACCTGGTGACGGCCAGCCGCCCGTGCGACACCCACGGGGACTTTGCCCCCCAGGCTTTGCATGTCCAGCGACCCCTCCCCGGTGATGACCAGCCGGGCGCCCGGCAGCAGTTCGGGAAAGCCGACCATCTCGAGCAGCAGCTCGACACCTGGCCGTGACTGCGCATTGAGAAACGCCATCGCGGCGAATCCGACCCCGCCAGCAGCGCCCGCGCCCGGCACCGCAGAGAAGTCCTTGCCGACCGCTGACGCGACGGCATCCGACCACCGCGCGAGGCCGGCCTCGAGTTGCGCGATCTGACTCCCGGTGGCGCCCTTCTGTGGTGCGAAGACCGCCGCGGCGCCGTCCGAACCCAGCAGTACGTTGTCGACGTCCCGGGCGACGATGAAGGCGGCCGACTCGACTCGCGGGTCCATTCCGGTCAGGTCGACCCGCGACACGTCGACGAGCGCCCCACCGCCGGCACTGACGTCGTGACCGGATCGGTCGAGGACCCGCGCACCGAGGGCTTGCACCATGCCGGCGCCTCCGTCGGTGTTCGCGCTGCCACCTAGCCCCAGGACGATCGTTCGACAGCCAGCATCGAGGCCCGCGCGGATCAGCTCACCGGTGCCGTAACTGGTGGCTCGCAGCGGCTGCCGGGAAACCTGCGTCACGAGTTGCAGCCCGCTTGCCTGCGCGAGCTCGACCACTGCCGTATCGCCGCTGACGGCGATGGTGGCCTGAACCGGGGCCCCGTCGGGACCGGTGACTGTCACCGGTACGCGGGTGTACCCGCTGGCCAGTGCAGCCTCCACAGTCCCCTCACCACCGTCGGCGATGGGTGCTGCGACGACGTCGGCGTCGACGGCTACGGACAGCAGACCTGCACGCAGGTCTGCCGCCACTTCCGCAGCCGTGCGGGAGCCCCGGAACTTGTCCGGCGCGACGACGATGTGGCCCTTCCGTCTGGCGGTCAACGGACGCGTACCGCCGCAACGGCCTGCTCAGCACGTCGTGCCAGTGCGGCCAGATCTCCACCTGGTAAAAGCGCGTCCGCCAGCAGTGCGCCACTGAGGCCTACGGCCACTGCACCCTTGTCCAGGTAAGCGCTAACCTCATTCAGCTCTACGCCACCAGTGGGCATCAGCGGGATGTCTGGCAGTGGTCCACGGACGTTGTCGAAGTACGCAAGTCCGCCGACCGGTCCAATCGGGGACACCTTGACTGCCGGCACACCACTCTCCCAGGCGTCGAGGATCTCGGTTGGGGTGAGAGCGCCGGGGAAGAAGGGAACGCCTCGGCGAGCTGCCGCGTCAACCAGCGGCCGACGAAAGACCTGGCTCACCAGGAATGCGGCACCCGCATCGATGGCCTCCGTAACGTGGTTCTCGGTGCGGACCGTACCGATGCCCACGACCAGGTCGTCCGGCATCGAGGCCACCACCTCTTTCAACGCCTGGATCGCCCCCGTGGTCGTGAGCGTGAACTCCACGCACCGGAAACCAGCTTCGTACAGAGTCTGGGTCGCCGCCGCGAACACATCCGCGTCTGGGGCCCGAAGGATGGCGATCAGGGGGTTCGGGGCAAGGGTCTTGAGCAGATCACTCATGGTGCGGGCTCTCCTCTGGCGTTGAACAGACTGTCATCATAAAGCGTTGTTCACATTTCTGCAATTCGTCTGCATAGGCCATAGATGTCCACACTTGTAGACAGTCAGGCGTAGTTGTGTTGGCCGCTACTGGGTGCCATCAGTTCAAGGGTGTGCTTGGCCGCCCGGAGCGCCCGCAGAATCTCGTCCTCCCGACCCTCGCCGAGGCGCTCAAGCGGGACCGAACAGCTAAGTGCGTCGAGGTAGGCGCCGCCGAAACCCAGAGCCACGGCGAAGCAGACGATGCCCGCCACGTTCTCCTCCCGGTCGATCGCGTAGCCGCGGGCCTGTACCTGTTCAAGCTGCGCATGCAGGTCCGCGGAGGTGACCACGGTATGTGGGGTAAGCGGCGTCAACACCTGCGGCAGATGAGCCAGCAGCCCCCGCTCACCATGGATCCGGAGCTGCTCCGCCAGCAGCGCCTTACCCATCGCAGTCGCGAAGGCGGGGAGCCGCCGACCGACCCGACTGAACGACCGGAGATACTGGGTGGACTCATGAGTCGCGAGATAGACGACATCCTTCCCCTGCAGACGACCGTAGTGAATCGTCTCCTCCAGTTGCATGCTCAGGTTGCCGATTTGTGGTTGGACGATCCGGAGGATCGGGTCGACATCGAGGTAGGTCGTCCCTGCCAGCAGCGCCTGAATACCGATGCTGTAGAGCGTTCCGGTCGGGTCCGTACGCACCCATCCACGCTCGACCAGCGTCTGGATGAGCGCATAGATGCTGCTCCGCGGGGCACCCAACTGATCACTGAGCGCTCGCAGCTTCATCGGCTGCCGACGCGCGGCGAGCAGTTCCAAGAGCTCCACCGTGCGCGCAGCCGATTTCACCTCCCGCGTACCCCCGGCACGCTCAGGTACGTCGCCGTTCGGCGGCTCAACGTCGCCCAGCACCTGGGGCACCATCCTCCTTCCAGCAGACCTGCGCCGACCGTACCAGTAGCTCCTCGTGCTCCCGCCGGCCAGCGAGGACCTCCGGAACCGGGGTTGTTGACACCGGCACGATCCTGACTTATCGTATGGGAAAACGCTTTCACACTCAATGGCGAAGGGAAAAGCAATGGCTGTAACCCGAAGGCAGTTCCTGATTCGAGCTGGGCTTGCTGCCGCAGCCGCCAGCGGAGGGCTGACCGCGTGCGCCCCTGGTTCTGGTGGCGAGGGGTCTCAGAACAGCGGCGGCGATGGTACGACGGAGCTCGCTTTGGCCTGGTGGGGGAACCCGACCCGCAACAAAAACACCCAAGCCGAAATCGATGCGTACATGAAGGCCAACCCGAAAGTGAAGATTTCGCCCCAACCGGGCGAGTTCTCGAGCTACTGGGAAAAGCTGGCCACGCAGACGGCGGGCGGCACGGCTCCGGACATCATCCAGATGGACATGGCCTTCATCTCCGAGTACGGCAACCGCGGCGCCCTGCTCGACCTGAGCGCCGTCGACACCTCCAAGTTCGTTGAGGGCACGGTCGACGCGGGCAGGATCGACGGCAAGCTGGTGGGGATCAACGCCGGCATCAACAGTTTGATTGTCTTGGCCAACCCCGCCGTCTTCGAGAAGGCCAAGATGGACCTTCCCGACGACACCACCTGGACCTGGGACGAGATGATGGAGGTCTCCGCGGAGGTTGCCTCCAAGTCGAAAGTGCCGTTCGGCGCGGCATCGATATTCGGTGGAGACGGGCCTTTCGGCACGTGGCTGCGCCAAAACGGCAAGGAACTGTTCACCCCGGAGGGGCTCGGGTTCGAAGCAGCCGACGCCCAGGCGTGGTTCGACATGATGGTCAAGTTCGAGAAGGCCAAGGCCATCGGAACAGCGCAGCAGATCAGCGAGGAAGGGCTGGGCCCGTCGGCCAAGCCGCTGGACCAGAGTGCGCTGGTCGTCGGGAAAGCCGCCATGCAGACGTCCAACACCAACCAGTTGGAAGCGATCAACGCGGCGTCCGGCGAAGAGATGAAGATGCTTCGCTTCCCCAGCCTGACCGGAAAGGCGACCGACCGGAAGGCCTGGTACAAGGCGAGTATGCTGTGGTCGGCGTCGGCCAAGACGAAGAACCCCGACGCCGCGGTTGCCTGGATCAACTGGTGGGTGAACACCCAAGAGGCCGTCGACATCGACAAGGCGGAGCGGGGGATCCCGGCGAACGCCGACCTGCAGGCCTACATCGCGCCCAAGCTCTCTCCGGCGCAGCAGACGGTGTCAAAGTTCATCTCCGACATCAAGCCGGAACTCGCCGCTACCCCCATCGCGCCGCCTCCCGGAGGTGGCACGTTGACCGAGGTGATGTTCCGCAACGTCACCAACGTCCTCTTCGGGAAGGCCAGTACAGCCGACGCTGCCAAGAAGGTCGTGGACGAGCTCGCGTCGAACTTGACGGTGTGACGCATGAGTGCGATCTCTGAGCTTTCGACTATCCACCGGACCAAAGCAAAGACGCCGGAGGAGAAGCGGGCGCAGGCGAAGGAAGCCGGTCGGGACAACAAGGCCGGCTACCTGTTTCTGCTGCCGTGGCTGATCGGCCTGGTCGTGATCGTCCTCGGGCCGATGCTGGCCTCGTTGTACCTGTCGTTCACCAACTACAACCTCATCCAGGCGCCAGAGTGGACCGGCCTGGAGAACTACGTCCGGATGCTCAACGACACCCGGCTCCACAACGCGCTCAAGGTCACGTTCATCTACGTCTTCGTGTCCACACCGCTGCAGCTGATCCTCGCACTGGCCATCGCGATGCTACTCAACGAAGGCATGAGGGGTCTGCCGTTCTATCGGTCGGTGTTCTACCTGCCATCCATGTTGGGGAGCTCGGTGGCCATCGCGGTGCTGTGGCGGCAGATGTTCGGCACGGACGGGTTGGTGAATCAGGCCTTGAGACTGTTCGGCATCGACGCCACCACGGGCTACATCTCCGACCCGAAGTATGCGCTGTCCACGCTCATCTTGTTGCACGTGTGGACATTCGGCTCACCGATGGTCATCTTCCTCGCGGGCCTGCGGCAAATCCCCGCCATGTACTACGAGGCTGCCTCGGTCGACGGGGCGACGCGGTTGAGCAAGTTCACGAAAATCACCCTGCCGCTGCTGTCGCCGATCGTGTTCTTCAACCTGGTGTTGCAGATCATCGGCGCGTTTCAGGCGTTCACGCAGGCATTTGTGGTTTCGGGCGGGACCGGCGGGCCATCGGACTCGACCATGTTCTACACGGTGTACCTCTACCAGCGCGGCTTCGGGCAGTTCCAGATGGGTTACGCCGCAGCCATGGCCTGGCTGCTGGTCGTCATCATCGCGGCCTTCACCGCGGTCAACTTCTTCGCCTCAAAGTATTGGGTGTTCTACGGTGACTGATCTCCAAGTTCCCTCCGCAGCGGCGCCGGCAGCGGCAGCCGGCCCGGTTCCATCGAGACCGATGCGCGGCCCCTCCGCGGGCGCCCGAGGACGCTCGGCCGTCAAGCACGTGCTGCTGATGGCAGCCAGTGTGGTGATGATCTATCCACTGCTCTGGATGATCGCCAGCTCACTACGGCCGACCGAGGTCATCTTCCGCACCCCCGGGCTGTGGCTGAACGACCTCTACATCAAGAACTTTACCGAGGGCTGGAACGCGCTGGAAAGCTCTTTCGGCCACTACATGATCAACTCAGCGATCGTGGTGATCGGCGCAATCGCTGGGAACTTGTTCTCCTGCTCGTTGGCGGCGTACGCGTTCGCCCGGCTGAAGTTCCGGCTCAAGACGGTGTGGTTCGCGACCATGCTGATGACGATCATGCTGCCCATCCACGTGGTCGTGGTGCCGCAGTACATCATCTTCAACCAGCTCGGATTCGTGAACACGTTCGTCCCGCTGATCCTGCCCAAGTTCTTGGCCACCGACGCGTTCTTCGTGTTCTTGATGGTCCAGTTCATCCGCGGCATCCCCCGGGAGCTCGACGAGGCCGCCATCATCGACGGCTGCGGTCACTGGCGGATCTTCTCCAGGGTGATGCTGCCGCTGATGGGTCCAGCCATCGCCACTACGGCAATCTTCACCTTCATCTGGACCTGGAGCGACTTCTTCACCCCCCTGATCTACCTGACCGAGCCGATTGCCTACACCGTCCCGGTCGCATTGCGCTCGTTCCTGGACTCCACCAGCGGAAGCAACTGGGGCGCCATGTTCGCCATGTCGATCGTCTCCTTGATCCCGATCTTCCTGGCCTTCCTTTTCGGGCAGCGATTCCTCGTCAAGGGGATCGCCACCACCGGGGGAAAGTAAGCCGCTCAGAGCCGAAACGTCATCCCTGGACGGCACTCGACCCGGTTGCCGGGTCGAGTGCCCTCAACTGCGAAAGGCAGCACCATTGTGACTTCCAAGCGACGCTACATCGTGGTCGGACTTGGCCATCGCGTGCAGATGTATCTCAATGCGATGGCTGGCCCCCACCGCGACCACGCCGAGCTGGTGGGAATGCTGGAACCCAACCCCGGTCGACTTCGAGTGCATACGGACTGGCTGGCAGCGGCCCGCCTGGACGTGAGCGACATCGTCACGGGACACCCGGATGACCTCGAGCGGGTGATCGCCGCGACGCAGGCCGACCGGGTCATCATCACCTCTCCAGACTTCACGCATGCCGACCTAATCGTCAGGAGCCTGGAGTCGGGTGCCGACGTGGTGGTCGAGAAGCCGCTGACGATCGACCCGGTCAGCACGCGCCGGATCGTTGAAGCGGTCCGGAGCTCCAGTCGGCAGGTGGTGGTCACGCACAACTACCGCTACTCCCCGCGGAACTCCGCTTTGAAGGAGCTGATCAAGAGCGGCTCCATCGGTAATCCGCTCTCGGTCACGTTCGAATGGGTGCTCGACACCGCGCACGGCGCCGACTACTTCCGCCGCTGGCACCGGGACAAGGCCAACTCCGGCGGCCTGCTGGTGCACAAGGCGGCACACCACTTTGATCTCATCAACTGGATGCTGAGCGATGCCCCGACGACCGTGTACGCCCGAGGTGGCGTGCGGTTCTACGGCGCGGAGAACGCCGCGTCGCGCGGCATGGCTCCCAGGGCCGACCGGGGTACGCATGACGGCGACCGCACACCATGGGAGCTGGACCTTCGCAGCGACGACCGGCTGAAAGCGCTGTACCTCGACAACGAGTCCTACGACGGCTACCGCCGCGACCAGGACGTGTTCGGGCCCGGCATCACCACCGAGGACAACCTTGCGGTGATCGTCGACTACGCGTCCGGTCCCACCCTGAGCTATGCGCTGAACGCCCACTCGCCGTGGGAGGGGTACCGGATCGCTGTCAACGGTGACGAGGGCCGGGCCGAGCTGGAGGTGGTGGAACGCTCAGCCGTACTGACCGACGCCGACGGCAACGTGGTCCTCGACCCGAGCGCGCAGCCGGAGTCGTCGGCCCGCACCGGAGGCCAGCGCCTGACGCTGCAGCGACACTGGGACGCGGCACAGGTTGTGAAGGTGGAGGAAGGTGAAGGGGGCCACGGCGGCGGGGATGCCCTGATGCTGGACGATCTCTTCCTTGGTCCGGGTGACGACTGGTTGGAACGGCCGTCGGACTGGCTGGACGGGATCCGTGCCATCTCGGTGGGGATGGCCGGCAACGAGTCACTGCGCACCGGACTGCCGGTCAGCATCGCGGAGCTGGATCTCGGGGTTGACCTGGCTCGCTGAAACTTCGGCCAGGAACGCCATCGCCTCGTCCTGCATAGCGGCGTCGAACTCGTGTCCACCCGGGCTGAACGAACCGCGGTAGCGACCGGCTTCGGTATGCGCCTTCTCCAAACGGCTGTGTGCGGCCTCCATCCCTGCCAGCGGGAACAGTGAATCACCCCGCCGGTACTGAACCAAGAACCGTGCGCGGCCCAGCAAGGTGAGGTCCGGCCAGTCCGAGAAGGACCACAGGCCCGGAACGTGCAACAGCCAGGAGTGGCTGTCCAGCCGCGACGGCACGAGCGAGTCGAAGGTCGCCATCATGCAGGCGACCACGCACGCGGCCAACCGATGGTCGAGCGCGGCGAGCAGCAGGCTGCGACAGCCACCGCCGGAGAATCCGAAGGTCGACAGCCGATCTGGATCGACGCCTGACTGTCGCGTCAGGATGTCGAGTGCCACGAGATCATCGGTCAGCACGGCCCCGGCGAGAGTCTGCCCGATAACGCCCGCGGCCTTGGACAGGGTGTCTTCATGCAGACTCGAGGCCAGGTCGAACTGCTCGTCGTCGCTGAGAGTGAGGTTGTTCTCCCGCCGCAGTGCGGCGTGCGCTTCGAGCAGGCTCGCCAGCCGGGGAGTCGGGTGCGACAGATCAAATCGGCGGCTACCCCAGGAGAAGGTGTCGTGAACCAGGACGACGAAACCCTTCCGGGCCAGTTCGTTGGCCGGGGCGGCGCGACCTGCGTACCAGGCTGCGCGGAGTGTGGCTGCTCGCGGGGTGGAGTTCTGCCCCAGATCCACCAGCTGCTCACCTCCTACCGAACGCGCGCCGCCATGGCAGTGCATGCCGAGGACGCCCGGAAGGTAGCCGCCCGTCTCGGCGGGACGAAGCAGCCAGCCGGTCGTATCCGGGCCGTAGCCGACATTCCAGCGCAACCGACGAATCTCTACCCCCTCGACGACGTCACGGGCCTCCTCCGAGACGTTCGGCGGCGACGGCTGTTGATGAACCCCGAGCAGTCGGCCCAGCGCGGTGGCGTCTGCGTTCGATCCCTCGAACGGCTGGGCCCCGCGCACCGCGGCGGGCCAGTCGTCGTATCCGGCAATGGGACTCGGGTGCATCGCCACCCTCCTCGCTACGTTACGGGCGATCCCCTGCAAGCTGCTCCCACTCGGCCTGCTTGCAGGTCGGAGCCTATCCTGTATGATTCGAGAAAGCGCTTTCACACGGCCTCCACAATTGACTCCGATGAAACCTCTGGTCGTCCTTGACGGCTCGGGCTTTCGATCCCGGGACGGGTCGGATGACCCCGTTCCAGGTTGTGACTACGGCCGTCCGGTCCGCCCGCCCGCCCGCCCATACAACTCAAAGGAACGCATCTCCATGCCATCTCCCTGTGCACGCCGAGTCGGCGTCCAATCCACGCTTGTGGCCGGCAACTCTCGTCGGCTTCGGCCCGGTCTGCGCGTCCTGGCCCTGGAGGGATTGCTCCGATGAGTCGGGTGGTGGTTACTGGCGGCTCCGGACGACTGGGTCGCAGTGTGGTGGCGGGCCTGCGTGACGCCGGGAACACCGTGCTCTCTGTCGACCGGCAGCCCGACACCGACCCGAACAGCGCGGTCGCAGACCTGCTCGACCCGGCCGCGGCGAAATCCGTGCTGGCGGACTTCGGCGCCGAGGCGGTCGTGCATCTGGCTGCCATTGCCACGCCCTTCAGCGCTCCGGAGCGGCAGATTCTGGCGACCAACACCATGCTCGCCTTCACCGTCGCCGAGGCAGCCGTCGAGGTGGGCGTGCACAGCGTGATCGTCGCGAGCAGCCCGACCGTCTACGGGTACGGGGCGCCGACCGGCTGGGTGCCGGAGAAGCTACCGCTCGATGAGGAGTCCCCGGCACGACCGTGGAACGCCTACTCGCTGTCCAAGCTGGCGGCTGAGAGCGTCGTCTCCATGTTCGCCGCTCAAGTCGGGGACCGGATGCGGCTCGCCGCCTTTCGCCCCTGCTACGTGATCGCTCCGGAGGAGTGGCGCGGCGCCCTCACCCAGCAGGGACATACCGTCGCGGAACGGCTGGCCGACCCGTCCCTGTCGGCGCCGGCCCTGTTCAACTACCTTGACGCCCGGGACGCCGCGTCGTTCGTCGTCCGGCTGCTGGAGCGGATGGACACGATTCCCAACGGCGAGACCTTCATCGTGGGAGCAGATGACGCCCTGGCTGAACGCCCGCTGGCCGAGTTGCTGCCGATCTACCACCCGGGAACCCGTGCCGCCGCGGGCGCCCTGACCGGGACCGCACCCGCCTTCTCCAACGCCAGGGCCAAGCGCCTTCTGGACTGGCACCCCCAGTACAACTGGCGCGACGAGCTCGTCGTGTCGACCGGCGAAGAAACCGCCGCCGAGCACCCGCGCGCCAGGACCGTCCGATGAGCGCCGTGCCGGAGCGCTCCGAGTCCAGCGCCGCCCGAGTCGTCGACCTGCGTACCTCCTGGCACGAGCTCGCCCTGGTTCGGCCATGGGCGGCCGACGTGCTGAAGGTGCACGTCATCGGGGTGCAGGTCACCGACAGCACAGGGTTAGTCGGCAGCGGGCTGTCCTGGACACCCACCATCGGAGCGCATGCCGTGCGGGCGATGCTCGACCATGACATCCGCGATGCAGTGCTGAACGGACCGGTGGATCCGGGGACCGTGTGGCCACGGCTGTGGCTGCGCCTGCACGAGGCAGGTTCGGGAGGCGTGACCACGATCGCCATGAGCGGCCTGGACCTGGCGCTGTGGGACCTCGCCGCACGTCGGCGCGGTGTCAGCGTGCCCGATCTCATCGGCCGACGCCGCGAGACGGTCGACGTGTACGGCAGTGGAGTCAACCTGCACTACTCGCTGGACGAGCTGCTGGCACAGGTACGGCGTTGGGTGGAGGCCGGCTACCGCGCCGTCAAGATCAAGGTGGGCAAGCCCAGCCTGAACGAGGACTGCCAACGCGTGGCCGCCGTGCGTGCCGAGATCGGGCCGGATGTCGCGCTGATGATCGACGCCAACCAGCGCTGGGATCTTGACCAGGCAACCACCGCTATGACGGCGCTGGAGACGTTCGAACCGGCGTGGATCGAGGAACCTCTCCTTGCCGACGACCTGCCGGCCAATGCCGAGCTCCGCCGCCGGATTCGAACGCCGATCGCCCTCGGGGAGAACCTGCACACCTTCTACCGCTTCCGCGACGCGATTGACCTCGGCGCTTGCGACGTTCTCCAGCCGAACGTGGTTCGGCTGGGCGGCATTACGCCTTTCCTGCGGGTCGCCACCCTCGCGGCGGAACGCAACGTCACCTTGCACCCGCACCTCCTGCCCGAGATTTCCGGGCAGCTAGCACTCACCCTGGAGAAGCCCGTGATGGTCGAAGATGTTGAAGACGCCTCGTTCAGCGCGCTTGGTCTACTCGCATCCCCGTCGCCCGTCGTGATCGAGGGCGGCCAGCTCCGGACGACCGGGGTTACGGGCCTCGGTTTGGAGCTCCACCGATGAGCGTCACCGGTGCGGCGGACGGGACCGGGCAGCCATCGCCGAGCGGGCCGGATCAGCAGGTAGGGCCGACACGGGTGATCCTGGTCGGTGTCGGCGGCTACGGCCTGGTCCATGCCGAACGGATCGCCAAGCTCCAAGCAGATGGCGTCGTCGAGCTGGTGGCCGCCGTCGACCCCATCCGGGACGTGCCGCCGCCGACGATCGCGGGCACACCGATGTTCACCGAACTCGAAGATGCCCTGGCAGCGGCCGCGCCGGTCGACGTGGTGGTGGTCGCAGCGCCCATCGCGGAGCACGCGCGCCTCGCCGAGCTGGCACTTGTCGGCGGCGCAGACGTCCTGCTGGAGAAGCCACCGGTCGCGGCGTTCGATGACTTCACCCGGCTGCTCGAGGCTGAGAAGCGAACGGGCCGCGTGGTCCAGGTCGGGTTCCAAAGCCTTGGCTCGCATGGGCTGCGACTGCTGCAGCAGGACGCGCTCGGGATCGGCGCGATCGTCCGCGTCACGGCGACCGGTGCCTGGTCGCGGACTGTCGGCTACTGGAACCGGTCACCGTGGGCAGGTCGCCGAAGTCTGCACGGGCAGCCGGTTGTCGATGGCGTGATCACCAACCCGCTGGCCCACGCCACCGCTACGGCGCTCGCCGTCATCGGCTGTCGTAAGGCCGACGACGTGGCTGTGGTCGACACAGATCTGTACCGCGCCAACGCCATCGACAGTGACGACACCTCGGTGGTGCGAGTCCACACCCCCCAGGGGATGACCGTCACCTGCGCGTTCACCCTGTGCGCATCCCAACAGCAGGAGCCGGTGGTGCAGATCGAAGGATCCAACGGCCGCGCGGAGTACTCCTACACCGAAGACCGGATCGATGTCGAGGTGGGCGGCCAGACCCGTACCGTCCGGGTCGGGCGTGATGACCTGCTGGAGAACCTGATCGCATCGCGCCGCGGGCAGTCCGAGCTGCTCGTACCGCTCTCCAGTACGGGCGCCTTCATGCGCGTCCTCGATGCCGTTGCCCGAGCGGGTGAACCCGTCCGGATCGACCCTCGCGCCATCACCTGGTCCGGAGACGGCCCGGATCGCCGGCCCGTGGTCGCCGATGTCGAACAGGCGCTGCGGGAGGCAGTGGAGTCAGGAAGGACGTTCACGGAGCTGGGTGTCAGCTGGGCCCACTCCGGTCGTGACACGATCCTGACGACCGCCCGGTTGGCAGAGACTGAGATCTTCGACTATCGAGACGGCTGCGGCACCATTGCGACGTCCACGCCCCGGCCGTACCTGCATCCCGTTCGGACGTTGGGCGGAGTCGTGGTGTCGGCCACACACCCATCCGACCACGACTGGCACACGGGAGTGGGGATGGCCATTCCCGATGTCAACGGTACGAACTTCTGGGGAGGCGGGACCTATGCCCCAGAACGCGGCTACGCCTTGCTCGATGACCACGGGACCGTGTCGGGCGGGCCGGTGGAGTTGGAGGAGGCCGGATTCCGGCAGCGGCTGGACTGGATCGGTACCGGCGGCCGCAGGGAACTGGTGGAAGAGCGCAGCGTCCAGTGGGCTCCGATGGCCGCCGACCTGTGGCGGCTGACATTTGTCAGCTCGCTCGGCAGTGATCATCGCGTCGAGTTCGGGTCACCCGGCAGCAAGGGCAGGCTTGGCGGAGGCTACGGCGGGTTCTTCTGGCGCTTCCCGACCTGCCAGGACGTGCGGGTCTTCACCCCCACGGCGACCGGAGAGCAGGCCGTTCATGGAACGGTCGCACCCTGGGTTGCCTGGTCGGCGGACTTCGCCGCCGGGCCGGGGATCAGCGGTCCGGCCACCATTGTCATCGCTTCGGTCGACGCTCTGAGCGCCGGCGAACCATGGTTCGTCCGGGTCAACGGCTACCCCGGGCTCGGCTCGGCGCTGGCCTGGGACCGGCAGCGCGTGCTGGAGCCCGGGCAGCTTCTGGAGCGTCGCTTCGAGATCGTTGTTGCCGACGGGCGACTCGACTCCGACGCGGTTGCCGCGGCAGTCGCCAAGCCATGACGCCAGTGACCGAGCGGGAGCTGAAGCGTCAGCGCATCATCGAGATCCTCGACCGGCGCCAGGTTGACGCCGTCGTGCTGACGAGCGCGACGACGCTTGGCTGGTACCTGGACGGGGCCCGCACCCATGTCGGACTGGCCGCCGAGCCGGTTCTGGCCGTGCGCGTCGACCGCTCTGGCGACGAGGTCTGGCTGACATCGAACGAGGCGAGCCGGCTCATCGCAGAAGAGCTGCCGCCGAACGTCACCGTCCGTCAGCGACCCTGGTACGAGCCGCTACCTCCACCGGAAGGCTGGTCGGAGTCGGAGCTGGAGCGCGAGTTGTGGGCGGCGCGCTGGCCGTTGCTCCCGGCGGAGACGGCCCGGTTTCGACAGCTCGGCTCCGACGCCGCCGAAGTGCTCACCGGAGTCCTCACGGCGGCCGAGCCGGGTTGGACCGAACGCCGGGTGGCCGCGGAGGTCGCCCGGGGACTCGTCGACTGCGGGGCCGACCCCTTGGTGGTACTGGTCGGCGGTGTCACACGATCCGGGCTGCCTCATCCGCTGCCCACCGACGCCGAGATCGGGGAACGGGCTCTGGTCGTGGCGTGCGCGCGGCGGCATGGGCTGATCGCGAACCTGAGCCGCTTGGTCGCGTTCAGGCCCCTGACCTTAGCCGAGCGTGCACTGCAGGAGCGCATCCTGTCCGTGGAAGAGCGGGCGCTGGACGCGACCCAGCCCGACGCTCAGCTGTCTGATGTCTTGGCTGCCATCGATCAGGGGTACCGCGCTGCGGGTTTCGGTGCCGAGCACTGGCGGGGCCACCATCAAGGCGGGATTGCGGGCTACGCCGGACGCGACCCGCGTGCCACTCCGACCACTGACCATCGCGTACAGATCGGACAGGCCTTCGCCTGGAACCCGTGGGCTCCGGGGGCCAAAGTGGAGGACACGTGCCTGTTGACCCCGTCGGGGATGGAGATGCTCACCGTCGACTCGCACTGGCCGACCGTTGCCGTGGGTGGCCGGCTCCGCCCGGACGTCTTGGTCCGCTGAGTCGCTGCAGGTCATGCGGGCACGCGTACCGGGGTACTCTCTCGCAGCACCGGCGTGCCGTGGATAGGCACCCGCCGCTCACCGTCCTGGTCGTCATCGAGGGCCAGCTCAATTGCTTTCCGGCCGATGGCCTCGAGCGGGAGCGTCACCGTGGTGAGTGCTGGTGTGACGTCGCGAAGGCTGGAGATGTCGTCGAACCCAGCCACTGCAACCTCGTCGGGCAACTGCACTCCGGCGCTGCGTAGGTATGCCATCGCGCCGACCGCCATGACGTCGTTGACGGCGAAGATCACCTCGATCTCGCCGAGCCCGCGGCGTTGCAGCTCGGCCGCGCCCAGGAAGCCACCGTCGCGGGTGAAGTCTCCACTCACCAACCATCGCTCGTCGATCGGCAGATCGTGGGCTGCGAAGGCGTCGGCGAAGCCATGGGTCCGCTCCTGCGCCGTGATCAGCCCAGTAGGCCCGGTCAGGATGGCCGCGGAGCGATAGCCGTGCTTGATCAGCTTCCCGGCCAGGGCAGCGGCGCCCTCGCGGTTGCGGATGTCGATCGTACGGAACGGCAGCTTGGGCTGGGAGACCATCACCACGCGACCGCCAACCTTCTCGAACGCATGCAGCTCCTCGGAAAGCTCGGAGTCCGATCCCTCCGCAGCCCATCGCGAGCCCACCAGGATGAGGCTGCGCGGGCGTTGACCCCGGAATGCCCGGACCAGTGCCGCCTCACGTGCGGGCCGGCGCTCGGTCGAGCCGATGGTGACCACCAACCCTCGCTCCTCCGCGGCCCGCATGGCCCCCCACGCAATGCTGGAGAAGTACGGGTCCGAGATGTCGGCGACCACGAGCGCGAGAGTCGAGCTGCCGCCCCTGGCAACGGCCTGAGCAGCCAGGTTGGGGGTGTAGTTGAGGGCCCTGGCCGCGGCAAGGACCCGCTCGCGGTACTCAGGGTTCACCTTCCGAGTGCTTCCGTTCAGGGCGCGGGAAGCGGTCGCGAGTGAAACTCCGGCCGCGCGGGCCACCTCCTCAAGGGTGGCAGGGCCCGAGGTACGTTCCAGACCCACTTGTGTCCCCTCTCCGTCGCCCGCTCGATCAGCGCTGGCCGCCTTGGAATGCGTCTTCCACATCAGACTACCCGAGCAGCCACGTATCAAACAGGTCTATTGACATTCCGGCGAAGAGCAGAATACTCTGATTTGGGAAAGGGCTTCCCAAGAATGGAGAATTAACCGTGACGTCGTCCAGTTCCAGCTCACCATCAGTCCTGCGGATCGCCATGAACGGGGTGACCGGCCGCATGGGCTACCGCCAGCACCTGGTGCGGTCGATCCTGCCGATCCGCGACCAGGGCGGCATCACTCTCCCCGACGGCCGCCGGGTCCAGGTGGAGCCCATCTTGGTGGGTCGTAACGAAGCCAAGATCACCGAGCTTGCGGAGCGGCACAAGGTGGAGCACTGGAGCACCGACCTGGACGGCGTGCTGGCCGACCCTGATGTCGACATCGTGTTCGACGCCTCGATGACCACCCTGCGTGCGGCCACGCTGCGCACCGCGATCGCGGCCGGCAAGCACATCTTCACCGAGAAGCCGACGGCGGAGACCCTGGACGAGGCGGTCGAGCTGGCCCGGCTGGCCCGGGAGGCGGGCATCACCGCCGGTGTCGTGCACGACAAGCTCTATCTGCCAGGGCTGGTCAAGCTTCGCCGTTTGGTGGACGAGGGGTTCTTCGGGCGGATCCTGTCGCTACGAGGCGAGTTCGGGTACTGGGTGTTCGAGGGTGACGGTCAACCGGCCCAGCGTCCGTCCTGGAACTACCGGAAGGAAGACGGCGGTGGCATGACCACCGACATGTTCTGCCACTGGAACTATGTGCTGGAGGGCATCCTGGGCCCGGTCCGCTCCGTCACCGCCACCGCAGCGACCCACATCCCGACCCGGTGGGACGAGCAGGGCAATGCCTACACCGCCACTGCGGACGATGCCTCGTACGGCATCTTCGAGTGTGAAACCCCGGCGGGCGACAAGGTCGTTGCCCAGATCAACTCGTCGTGGGCCGTACGCGTCTACCGCGACGAGCTGGTCGAGTTCCAGGTCGACGGCACCCATGGATCCGCCGTCGCGGGGCTGAACAAGTGCGTGGCCCAGCACCGCAGCCACACCCCGAAGCCGGTGTGGAACCCCGATCTGCCGGTGACGGAGTCCTACCGCTCGCAGTGGCTGGAGGTGCCGGCCAACGACGAGCTGGACAACGGGTTCAAGCTGCAGTGGGAGGAGTTCTTGACCGACGTCGCCCTCGGGCGGGAGCACCGCTACGGGTTGCTGTCCGCTGCCCGCGGCGTCCAGCTGGCCGAGCTCGGCCTGCAGTCCTCCGCCGAGCGCCGCACGGTGGACATCCCGGAGATCGTGCTGTGACCGGCCTGCGACTTCCCGAGCCCGGCGGCTCGCTCCTCCGGTACGAGCTCAGCGAGCCCGGTGACTGGACCCGACCGACCGCCCCGATCTCTTCGCGGATCGCGTACGCGGCAGCGCATGTCATTCCACAGCGGCTGGCCGACAACGTGCCTGGCGCTCCCGCGGTGATCGACTGGGACGCCACGCTGGCCTACCGGCACGAGCTGTGGTCCTACGGCCTGGGTGTGGCCGACGCCATGGACACGGCGCAACGTGGAATGGGCCTGGACTGGTCCGCCACGCAGGAGCTGATCAAGAGATCGTCGGCGGAGGCGGCCTCAGCCGGCGGCGCGATCGCCTGCGGGGCAGGCACCGACCAACTCGACCCCGGCGCCGTACCGACCGGCCGCGCAGGGCTCGATGCCGTGATCGACGCCTACCGGGAGCAGATCGACGTAGTCTCCGGTGCCGGCGCGACGGTGATCGTGATGGCTTCGCGCGCGCTGGCGGCTGCGGCCCGCTCGGCCGACGACTACGTCGAGGTGTACGACAGGCTGCTCGGCGAGGTGGACCGCCCGGTGATTCTGCACTGGCTTGGCACCATGTTCGACCCGGCCCTGGCCGGGTACTGGGGCAGCGAGACCGTGGCTACGGCTACCGACACCTTCCTGTCGGTGATCCGCGCCCATCCCGGCAAGGTCGACGGCGTGAAGGTCTCCCTCCTGGACGCAGCGCACGAGGTGTCGTTGCGGGCCAGCTTGGCATCCCTGCCTGGCCGGGTACGGATGTACACCGGAGACGACTTCAACTATCCCGAGCTGATCGACGGGGACGGAGACCGGTACTCCGATGCGCTCCTGGGTATCTTCGCCGCGATCTATCCGGCCGCCTCGACCGCGCTGCAGGCCTACGATGCCGGGGATCCTGCGCGAGGGAGGGCGATCCTGGACTCCACCCAGGAGCTCGGCCGGCACATCTTCAGTGCCCCGACGTTCTACTACAAGACCGGCATTGCTTTCCTGTCCTGGCTGAACGGGCGGCAGGCACACTTCAGCATGGTCGGTGGGCTGCATGCCGGCAGGTCGATTCTGCATCTGGTGGAGACGTTCAGGCTGGCCGACCGTGCCGGCCTGCTGCTGGATCCGGCTGTCGCTGCGGAGCGGATGCGGACACTGCTGGCCGTGCACGGAATCGAAGGCTGACCGATGGCGGACCTGACGCGGTTGTCGCTGAACACCGCAACGACGAAGGCACTCAGCCTTCCGCAGACGGTGGACGTCGCGGTCCGGGCCGGCCTGCAGTGGATCGGGCTGTGGCGCGATCGAGTGGCTGAAACCGGCCTCGACAAGTCCGCCCGCATTGTGCGGGAGGCAGGCCTTCGGGTCAGCTCGCTGTGTCGCGGCGGCTTTCTGACCGCGGCCGATGTCGCCGGTCAACGAGACGGCCTGGCTGACAACCGGGCCGCGATCGAGGAGGCTGCCGCACTCGGAACCGCTGAGTTGATCATGGTTGTCGGTGGACTGCCCGAGGGCGACCGTGATCTCGCGGCTGCACGACAGCGGGTCGTCGACCGTATCGCCGATCTCGTACCGTACGCCGTCGAGCACGGTGTCAGGCTGGTGCTCGAGCCGCTACATCCCATGTATGCCGCGGATCGAGCGGTGTTGTCCACCTTGGGCCAGGCGCTGGACATTGCGGCCCCCCATCCGACGAGCGCGGTTGGCGTGGTCATCGACACTTTCCATGTCTGGTGGGATCCCGAGCTTGCGGCGCAGGTGGCCAGAGCGGGTCGCGATGGCCGGATCGCCAGCTACCAGGTCTGCGACTTCAACCTTCCGATTGCCGCCGATCCACTGCTCTCCCGCGGCATGATGGGCGATGGAGTGATCGACTTCCCCGCCATTACGCGAATGGTCGCCGAAACCGGATATGCCGGCCCGGTGGAGGTGGAGATCTTCAACGCCGACATCTGGGCGGCACCAGCCGATGAGGTGGTCACCACGATGACGCAGCGCTGGGAGGAACTGGTGCTGCCGTGGCTGACAGCGGGGAACGAACCGCGAACACGTTGACCTGATCATGGTCAATCAGATGCTCAGGAGCTAAGGAGGAACGGTGGCCCGCTACTGTCTGCTCGGCAAGGTCGATCCAGCACGGTTGGATGCGTACAAGCAGGCACATCGTGCCGTGTGGCCCGAGCTGCTGACCGTCCTGCGGGACGCTGGCTGGCGAAACTACTCCCTCTTCCTGCGTCAGGACGGGACGCTGATCGGCTACGTCGAAGCGGACAACCTCGCTGAGGCCCAGCAGCGGGTCGCGCAGACGGAGGTCAACGCGCGATGGCAGCAGGCGATGGCCGAGCTGTTCGAAAGCGAAGGCGCTCCCGACGAGGCGTGGGAACTGGTACCCGAGGTATTCAACCTGGAGGACCAGCTGAGCCGAGTGTCATCCCCAGGCGGGTAGTCGGCACAGCGCCGATTACCGTTTTCCCATGACCACATTCGCGCTGATCGGCAGCGGCTGGCGAGCGCGGATGTACCTCAAGGTGGCAAGCGAGCTTGGCACCGTCTCGTGCGCCGGGGTTGTGGTGCGGACTCCGCGCGCAATGGAGGTGCCCACCTTCACATCTCTCCAAGCGTGTCTGAGCGAGCTGAGGGTCGACTTCGTACTGACCGCTACGCCGTGGCCTGTGACCCGCGCTGTCATAGCTGAGGCTGTTGACAGGGGGCTGCCGGTGCTGGCGGAGACCCCGCCGGCCCCCGATCTCGATGGCCTTCGGGCGCTGTGGTCCAAGGTGGGCGGCTCAGGGCTGGTCCAAGTGGCGGAGCAGTACCTCATGATGCCTTCACATGCCGCTCGAGCCGCGCTCGTGAGAAGCGGCGCCATCGGCATACCGACCCAGGTGCAGGTCTCCTCGACCCAGCAGTACCACGCGATCTCGCTGATCCGCGGGTTGCTGGACGTCGGTCGCGGGTTGGCAACGATCAGAGCCACCCGTTTCACCGCGCCCCTGGTCAGCCCCCTGAGCCGCACCGGTTGGACCGACGATGAGCAGGAACGCCCGACGACCACGACGATTGCAACCCTGGACTTCGGTGACGGACGTTCGGGGGTATACGACTTCACCGAGCAGCAGACGCGCAATCAGCTGCGGTTCCGGCGACTGACCGTTCGTGGATCGGAGGGCGAGTTGCACAACGACGAAGTTGTCCGCATGACCGGTCCCCGCACGCTCGTTCGTACCCCGCTCGTACGTCGGCAGTCGGGCTACGACCTCGACCTGAACGGTTACGACACCGAGCACATCTCGTTCGGCTCCGAGGTGTTGTATCGCAACCCATACCTGGGTCGGCGCTGGATGGACGAGGAGGTCGCCATGGCCACCTTGCTGGAGCGGATGGCTCGGTGGGTGCACGGTGAGGGGCCGGAGCCGTACCCGCTGGCTGAGGGAATCCAAGATTCGCAGCTCGCATTGACAATCGAGGAGTCGGCGGACCGGGACGTCACCGTGACGACCTCGCACGAAGGCTGGAGCTGACGGCGAGGACCGCACCGCCGGAAGCCCACGCTGCCGTCGGTCGGCGCACAGCCGGTCCCCGGGCAGGCAGGGTGCCGTCGGGATCGATCGCCTCGGCCACCCGGGCCGCCAGCAGTTTGAGGTCCTTGGCGCCGAACGTCGCGGCGTACCGTGCCAGCAGTTCCTCGCCGGCGTGGATCTCGTGGGGGTCGAACCCGGCCCGGTCGACCTTCGCCAGCGCCCGGGCGACGGTGTCGACCTGCTCGGTCGAGATCAGCCCGGTCCGCTGCGCGGCTCCCAGCTGGGGCCGGACCGGCGGCAGTGGCTCACCTTTGCGATCCGTCCTCGGTGTGGGGCTGTCGTCGGGCTGAGCCGCAGTCGGGCGCGTTCAATCGACGCGTCATCACCCAGCATCGCGGATTTGTGATCATGCCCTTGTCGCTGCGCCCCTGCCGTGGAAGCCCGTTGAGGCGCGGGTTCGAGGCTGGCTTCCCGCGCTTACGGCTGGATTTGCCGCGGCCCGTTGCGGTTCCCAAACCGCGTGCCAGATCCGCTGCATCGTGATAGCGCTCACCCGGGCCGTTCCGCCATCGTCGGCACAACATAGCAGTCCCCCCGCGGTGTGGTCCTTGCCGGTCGCGTGATCTCGGAGTTCGCGGCGCCCTCTGCGGGCATCCAAAAGCACCGGCGCCGCACCAACCACGGTCTGCCCCACCGATTACCAGCGAGCACCCCCACCTCCAGCACGTCGCCCCGGCAGGGGTCACAGGCAGCGCACACGCCCGAGTCCAGAACACAAACCCTCATTGCAAGACGCGCCACTAGCATTCGATTCATCAGCGAGAACGCAAGGAGCACACCGTGACCATGAGCTGGAGGAGCGAGACGAAAGGCATCGGCGCGTACGCCGAGGTGAACGGCATCAACCTCTACTACGAGACCCACGGGTCCGGTCGACCGATGATCCTGCTGCACGGCGGGCTCGGGTCGGGAGAGATGTTCGGGCCGGTGCTGCCCGCGCTGGCGGAGCGCCACCAGGTCATTGCGGTTGATCTGCAAGGACACGGCCGCACCGCCGATATCGATAGGCCCATCGACCTCCGGCTTATGGCCGATGACATCGCGGCCCTCATCGACCATCTCAGCCTCGACAAGCCGGACGTCGTGGGCTACTCGATGGGCGGCGGCGTGGCGCTGCTCACCGCAGTCAAGTATCCCGACAAGGTGCGCAGACTTGTCAGCGCGGCGGCGAACATCCGGCGAGACGCTATCCCGGTCGAGATGCTCGCCCAGCAAGCCCAGGTGAACGCGGCGGCGATCGAGTTCATGAAGGAGACACCGATGTACGAGCTCTACCAGCGGGTCGCGCCACGGCCGGAGGACTTCGGGCGGCTGCTGGACAAGATGGGCGAGTCGATGAGCAAGGACTTCGACTTCAGTGACGAGGTTCGAACCCTGAAGGTACCTACACTGATCGTCGCTGCTGACGCCGATATGGCACCGCCCAGCCACTATGTCGAAATCTTCAAGCTGCTCGACGGTGGTCTCCGCGACGGCGGCTGGATGGGAGAGGGCCGGCCAAAGGGTGGACACGCCCTCGCGGTCCTGCCGGGCCTCACACACTACAACCTCGGCAGTTCGCCGCTCTTTGCTGCAGTCGTCCTCGACTTCCTCGATGCGGGAACGAGTGCTGATGCGAGATGAAGGACGCACAGGAGCCGGCGCGCTTTGATCGCCAGCATGCGCAGGCCGGGACGTGACGATGTGATGCCGGCTGCGGCACCGCGACCCATCCGGGTCTTCGTCCTCGACGACCACGAGATTGTCCGCCGAGGCCTACGAGACCTGCTCGAGTCCGAGCCGGACATCCAGGTGGTCGGCGAGAGCGGGTCGGCCGTGCAATCCATTCCTCTGCTGACCGCCCTGCGGCCAGATGTTGCCATCCTGGATGTCCGGCTCTTAGATGGCAACGGCATCGAGGTGTGCCGGTCAGTTCGGTCAATTGATGGCCGAATCCGATCGATCATTCTGACGACCTACGACGACGACGACGCGCTGTTCGCGGCGATCATGGCCGGAGCCAGCGGCTTCGTGCTCAAGCAGGTGCGCGGCACGGACCTGGTCGGATCCATCCGAAGGGTGGCCGCCGGTGAGTCGTTGCTGGACCCAGCGGTGGCTGCGCGGGTGCAGGAGCGCCTACGGTCCTCGGCGAAGCGGGTCGGCAATCTCGGGCGGCTGAGCGATCGCGAGTACGAGGTGCTTCGGTTGGTTGCGGACGGCCTGACGAACCGCCAGATTGCCGAGCGCCTCTACATCGCTGAGAAAACCGTGAAGAACCATGTCTCGAGCATCCTCGGAAAGCTCGGGCTGGAGCGGCGCACCCAGGCGGCAGCGTTAGCCGCCAAGATGGCGCAGCGAGGGATCCCGCGTTGAGGTCCGGGGCGGGTCCGTGCCGGACCGCCAGGGACGACGGCAGGCTGATCATGAACGTGAGGACTACGCTCGGCGGGTGAGCGAGCAGAACGCACCCAGGACTGAACGCGCCGAGAGCTTACCGAGGCGGGCTAGCGACGACGCGAGACTGCTCGATGCCGTCATGGCGATCGCCAGTCATCTCGACCTCTCCGAGGTGCTGGATCTGATCGTCCGGCATGCGTGTCAACTGACCGGTGCCGCGTATGCAGCTCTGGGGGTGTTGGGCCGGCCCAACTCGCGAACTCCCATGGAGTTGTCGGAGTTCCACCACACCGGGATCGATCCCGACAGCGCGCATGCGATCGGTCACCTTCCGCGCGGGTATGGAGTTCTTGGTGCTCTCATTGAGAATCCCCAGCCTCTTCGGCTCGCGGAGCTGTCCGATCATCCCCAATCGGTGGGCCTGCCCGCTCACCATCCACCCATGCACACCTTCCTCGGCGTACCGGTTCGCGTGCAAGATCAAATCTTCGGCAACCTCTATCTGTGCGAGAAAGCCGGCGGCGTGCCTTTCTCCGACGAGGACGAGAACGTCGTAGTCGGGCTGGCCGCCGCCGCCGGAATCGCAATCGAGAACAGCCGGCTCTACGCTCGGGCACGTCGACAGCAGGACTGGATGTCCGCCGCCGCGCGGGCGGCGACAGAGCTTGCCCGCGACCTCGCGTCGGCTCCGGCGCGGATCGCGAACCTCGCCCACAGCGCCTGCGACTGCACCTTGGTCGCCGTATCCATCCCGATGGTTGCCGGCGGCGACGGCTCCATCCGGCACTCGGCAGACACGTCGCAGCTCTTCCCGATCAACGGAGCCGCAGGTAACGGTGGCGAGCGTCTGGTTGGCACCACCGTCACGCCGGCCACCACCAGCGAGACTGCCGCCACGCTGTTTGCCGCCCCCGCCACGGAGTGTGCCGAGGTGTGGCTGATGGCCGGTTCCGAACGGATGGGCATCCTGCTGCTGCACCGAGAAGGGGGCAGCTGGTCTGAGGATGAGCTCAATTCGGTGCAGGCATTCGCTGATCGCGTCGCCTTGGCCGTCAACCATGCCCGCGATGAGCAGAACCGTCATCTGCTCGCCGTTCTCCAGGACCGCGACCGCATTGCCAAAGACCTGCACGACCATGTCATCCAGCGCATCTTTGCCGTCGGGCTCGGCATACAGGGCATGCTCGGAAGACTTCCCGACGCTGACCTGCAGAAACGTCTGGGCGGCTACGTCGCGGACTTGGACAACACCATCACCGATATCCGCACGATGATCTTCTCCCTGCATCACGGGGGCGAGCGGCGAATCCGGAGCGACATCCTCGACATCGTGGAGGAGTCCACCGCGACCTTGGGCTTCGCTCCCAGGCTCGATCTGACTGGCTCACTGGACGATCTGCCGCTTGCACGCCGAGCCGATCTGATCGCGGTGATACGCGAGTCGCTGTCCAACGTCGCTCGCCACGCCGGCGCGAGCGCTGTCCACATCGTCGTCGATGCGGACGAAGGCTCGAAGGCCCTCACCGTAGAAGTTCAGGACAACGGCAAGGGTGTCCCGGTCAGGGCGCCCCTGGGCACTGGCCTGCGCAACGCGGCGGCACGCGCCGACGTCGCCGGGGGATCTTTCCGGGTCGGTCCCCATCCTGAAGGCGGCACACTGTTTCGGTGGGCCATTCCGCTCGAGTCCGGGGAAGCCCAGTGATGCCGGCCGTCAACGCCGCGAGGAAGAGTTGCGTGCCGCGGCCGAACAATCAGGAAGCGATTTGCGCCGCCCACAGATCGGGTCCGAAGACCTCGTATCGAATACGGGTTGGCGGCACACCGCGGTCGATCAAACTGGACCGCACGTGTCGCATGAACGGCAGTGGGCCGCAGGTGAACACGTGAACATCCTCGGGTAGATCGATCGTGCTGAGGTCCATGTATCCCTGCTGCGATCGCGTGTCGGACGGGTCGACCGTCTCGTACCAGGTGTAGGCCCGGAAGTCGTCCAGCTGACGCCCCAGATGTAGCACCGTCTCGCGCAGGGCATGATCTTGTGCCGTCCGGTCAGCATGGGCTACGACCACCGGCCGCTGAGGCTGCGTACGGGTGATGTGCTCAACGATGGGTAACACGGTCGTGATGCCGGCGCCGGCGCTGGCAAGCAGCAAGGCGCTGTCGGAGGGCTGCACAACGAAATCGCCGGCCGGAGCGCTCAGCTCCACGCGATCGCCCACTGCAACCCGGTCGTGGAGGAAGGACGACACCTGGCCGTCCGGGGCGCCATCAACCCCCCGCACCCGTCGCACGGTGATCTGGAGCCGATTGCCTAGTGCCGTGGAAGAAACCGTGTACTGGCGTGGCTGACGGCTGCCGTCCGGAAGGTCGACGAACACCGACACGTACTGTCCCGGCGCGATGGTGGGAAGCGGTTTGTCGTCGGCGGGTACGAGGACCAGCGAGATGACGTCCGCGGTCTCCTCGATCCGCCGCACGACCTGGTAGGGGCGAAGCGGGTGCGCTGGATCGACGTTCGTCCGCTGGTAGAGGCGCGCCTCCTCCGCGATCAGTTGGGCACCGAACAGCCAGTACACCTCGTCCCACGCCGCCGCCACCTCCGGCGTGACCGCGTCCCCGAGCACCTCACCGACGGCGCCGAGCAGATGGTTGGCGACGATCGTGTATTGCTCGGGTCGAATGCCCAACGAGACGTGCTTGTAGGCGATCCGCCGCAGCACGTGCGCAAAGGACGGCGCCTCGGGGTCGATGAGCTGGACGGCGTAGGCCACGACAGAGGCAGCCAGGGCACGGCTCTGCTCTCCGGTTGCCTGGTTGCCTTTGTTGAAGACCCGAAGGAGCTCCGGGTGCTCCACGAACATGCGCGCATAGAAGCGGGTGGTGATCTCTTCGGCATGGGCAGCCACCGTCTCGGCAGTCGCGGAGACCACCTCACGGGCTCGTGCGGACAGTAGTGACGACGACCTAGTGGACAACACAACTCCTCTGCCTGGGATGGAATGCGGTGGTCGACAGCCGAGCCAGAAGCCGCACCCGAGAACGTCTAGCAGATGGGACCGCCGACCGAGCCGGCGGCACGGACAAGTGTGCCGCGTAGTGCGGTCGGGTTCATAGGTCCTTGGACCCATTTGAGTAGGGCTAAGGACCCCAATCGCCCACATCACATGGTCTGACGACCGCTGCGGTCTTACGCTCCCCGGGTGGCACAACGCAACGGGCCCGGGCTAGACGGCTCGGCCTCGGACGCCTTGCTGGCGGTCGGTCGCTTCTTCACGCGCTGGGAGGAGACACCAGATGGCCGCGCTGCGTTCCTGAAGGGAGGCCGCGCCGGAGATGTGTTCTACCGGGACCGGTGGAGCCACGACAAGGTCGTGCGGTCGACCCACGGGGTCAACTGCACCGGGTCATGTTCCTGGAAGGTATTCGTCCGGGACGGCATCATCACCTGGGAGGCCCAGCAGACCGACTACCCGTCAGTCGGCCCGGACCGTCCAGAGTACGAACCCCGCGGATGTCCGCGTGGAGCGGCATTCTCGTGGTACACCTACTCCCCCACGCGAGTCCGTTATCCCTACGTCCGCGGCGTCTTGCTGGAGATGTATCGCGAGGCCAAGGCCCGGCTTGGCGACCCCGTGCTGGCCTGGGCAGACGTCGTCGGTGATCCGGAGCGCCGGCGCCGTTACCAGCGAGCCCGAGGCAAGGGCGGCCTGGTGCGGGCCTCCTGGACCGAGGCGGTGGAGATGGTCGCCGCCGCGTACGTCAACACCATCAAGACCTACGGTCCGGATCGGGTAGCAGGTTTCTCCCCGATCCCGGCGATGTCGATGGTGTCGCACTGCATCGGCACCCGCTTCACCCAACTGCTGGGTGGGGTCATGACCTCCTTCTACGACTGGTACGCCGACCTCCCGGTGGCCAGCCCGCAGGTGTTCGGCGACCAGACCGACGTACCGGAGTCGGGGGACTGGTGGGATGCCACCTACCTGATGATGTGGGGTTCCAACGTCCCGGTCACCCGGACCCCGGACGCGCATTGGATGACGGAGGTGCGTTACCGGGGCACGAAGGTCGTCACTGTTTCCCCCGATTTCGCCGACAACACCAAGTTCGCCGACGAGTGGCTGCCCGCACAGGCAGGCACTGATGCTGCGCTGGCGATGGCGATGGGCCAGGTGATCTTGAAGGAGTTCTTCGTCGATCGGCGGGTGCCGTTCTTCACCGACTACGTCGGCCGATACACCGACCTGCCATTCTTGGTCACGTTGACGGAGAACCTCCAGCACAGGGGCCTGGTGCCGGGTAAGTTCCTGACCGAAGCTGATCTTGGTGGGCGCGACGCCGAGTCTGTCTGGAAGACCGTGCTTCTCGACGGCCGCACCGGCGAGCCGGTGGTGCCCAACGGCTCAATCGGCTTCCGTTACGGCGATTCCGGAGAAGGCCGCTGGAACCTGGACCTCGGCGAGGTGACACCAGCGCTCTCCGTGCGCGACGCCGATATCGCTGCTGAGGTGGCCGAGGTGCTGCTGCCCTTCTTCGACGCGCCGGATGGCACCGGTGAGGTGATGCGTCGCGGCGTACCGGTCCGGCGCATCGGCGAGAAGCTTGTCACAACGGTCTACGACCTCATGCTCGCGCAGTACGGCGTGGCTCGGGATGGCCTCCCCGGCGATTGGCCGACCGGGTATGAGGATGTGACGCAGCCCTTCACACCTGCATGGCAGGAGACGATCACGAGCGTCCCAGCCCAAGCCTGCATCCGAACCGCACGCGAGTTCGCAGGCAATTCCGAGGACTCGCACGGTCGTTCCATGATCATTATGGGTGCGGGCATCTGCCAGTGGTTCCATGGTGACGCCACCTACCGCGCGGTCCTGGCAATGCTGATGCTGACCGGCTGCCTGGGCCGAAACGGTGGCGGCTGGGCTCATTACGTCGGGCAGGAGAAGTGCCGCCCAATCACGGGCTGGCTGAACCTGGCCAACGCCCTGGACTGGTCCCGACCGCCCCGCACCATGATCGGGACGGCCTACTGGTACATGCACACCGACCAGTACCGATTCGACGGCTACTCCGCCGATGCGCTTGCCTCACCGCTGGCCGAGGGGCACCTGACTGGCATGCACACCGCCGACTCCATCGCGCAAGCGACCCGCCTCGGCTGGATGCCGTTCTACCCACAGTTCTCGGCGAACCCCCTCGACGTGGCCGATGCCGCGGCCGCGGCCGTCGAGGCGGGCGCCGCCGCCGATGCCGGTGAGTACGTGGCGAACGAACTCGGTTCGGGTAGCCTCCGGTTCTCTGTCGAAGATGTCGACGCGCCGGAGAACTGGCCGCGCGTACTGACGCTGTGGCGGTCCAACCTGCTCGGCTCCTCGGCCAAGGGCAACGAGTACTTCCTGAAATACCTCCTCGGCACCCACAGCAACCTGATGGCCTCCGAGGGTGCCGTGCGGCCGAGGGACGTCACCTGGCGGGAGGAGCCGCCGGAGGGGAAGCTCGACCTCCTGCTGTCGGCGGACTTCCGGATGACATCGACCACGCTGCTCTCCGATGTGGTGCTACCGGCAGCGACCTGGTACGAGAAGCACGACCTCTCCTCCACCGATATGCACCCGTTCGTGCATGCGTTCACCCCTGCCATCGACCCGCCCTGGGAGACCAGGAGCGACTTCGATCTGTTCACCCTGATCGCCCGGGAGCTGTCGCGGCAGGCCACGACCCATCTTGGGACCCGCAAGGACCTAGTCGTCGTACCGATGCAGCACGACACACCCGGTGAGCTGTCCCAGCCCGGTGGTGTCGTCCGCGACTGGCAGCGAGGCGACGTCCCAGCCGTGGCCGGAAAGACCATGCCCAGCGTGCATCTCGTCGAGCGGGACTACACCACCATCGCCGACAAGCTTGCCGCCGTCGGACCGCTGGCCGACCGCCTCGGGTTCACGGTCAAGAACATCACCTACCGACTGGAGCGTCCGCTCGCCCAGCTCGCCCGGTCCGGTGGTGTGATGCTCGGCGGTGCCGCGGACGGCCGACCGGCCATCGACACCGACGCCAAGCTTGCGGAGGCGATCCTGGCCTTCTCGGCCACCACCAACGGCGAACTTGCGGTGCAGGGCTTCCGGGACGCCGAGCGCCGCATCGGTCAGCGTCTCGTCGACCTTGCCGAGGGCTCGGAGGAGAAGCGGATCACCTTCGCACAGACCCAGCAGGCTCCGGTGCCGGTGATCACCTCACCGGAATGGTCTGGCTCGGAGACCGGCGGACGTCGCTACGCGCCATTCACGATCAACGTCGAGCGGCTGATGCCCTGGCGCACGTTGACCGGTCGCATGCACTTCTTCCTCGACCACGACTGGCTCCGTGACGTCGGTGAGGCATTGCCTCAGTACCGGCCGCCGCTTGACCTGCACCGGCTCTTGGGCGAGCCGGTGCTCGGACCCGACGGGTCCCGGCAGATCACCGTCCGCTACCTCACCCCGCACAACAAGTGGTCGATCCACTCCGAGTATCAGGACAACCTCTTCATGCTCTCGCTGTCGCGCGGCGGGCCCATGGTGTGGATGAGCCCGGACGACGCAGCCAGCATCGATGTCGTGGACAACGAGTGGGTCGAATGCGTCAACAGCAACGGCGTGATGGTGGCCCGAGCCATTGTCAGCCATCGGATGCCGACCGGAATCGTGTACGTCCACCATGCCCAGGAGCGCATCATCGACGTCCCCAAGTCGGAGGCCACCGGACGCCGCGGTGGCATCCACAACTCCGTCACCCGGTTGCTGGTCAAGCCCACCCACCTGATCGGTGGCTACGCGCAGCTGTCGTACGCGTTCAACTACCTCGGGCCTACCGGCAACCAACGCGACATGGTCTCCACCATCCGAAAGCGGTCGCAGCAGGTGCAGTACTAGTGAGGAGCGACGACGCATGCGCGTGATGGCCCAGATGGGCATGGTGATGAATCTCGACAAGTGCATCGGTTGCCACACCTGTTCGGTGACCTGCAAGCAGGCCTGGACCAACCGGTCCGGCACCGAGTACGTCTGGTTCAACAACGTTGAGACCCGACCCGGCCAGGGCTATCCACGGCGCTACGAGGACCAGGACACCTGGAAGGGTGGCTGGACGCTCAACCGGCGCGGTCGGCTGCAGCTGAAGGCAGGTGGCCGGCTGAAGAAGCTGTTCGGCATCTTCGCCAGTCCGATCCAGCCCAAGCTCAGCGACTACTACGAGCCGTGGACCTACGACTACGAGACGCTGACCAACGCGCCGCTGGGCGACGACTTTCCCGTGGCGCGACCGAAGTCCTTGATCACCGGCGAGGACATGAAGATCACCTGGTCGGCCAACTGGGACGACAACCTTGGGGGAGCCAGCGAGCTCGGCCATCTCGACCCGATCGTGGAGCAGCTCCGCAAGGATGCCGAGGCATTGATCAAGTTCGAGTTCGAGAAGACCTTCATGTTCTACCTGCCGCGGATCTGCGAGCACTGCATTAATCCTTCCTGCATGGCGTCGTGCCCCTCCGGCGCGATCTACAAGCGCTCCGAGGATGGGATCGTGCTGGTCGACCAGGACCGCTGTCGTGGCTGGCGACAGTGCATGACCGGCTGCCCGTATAAGAAGATCTACTTCAACCACAAGACAGGCAAGGCGGAGAAGTGCACGTTCTGCTACCCGCGGGTGGAGGTCGGACTACCCACGGTCTGCTCGGAGACGTGCGTCGGCCGACTGCGCTACCTTGGCTTGTTTCTCTACGATGCAGACCGCGTCACGGTGGCCGCCTCCACCTCTGACCCCCGTGACCTCTACGAAGCCCAGCTGGATTTGATCTTGGATCCGAGCGAGCCGCGGGTGATCGCCGCGGCAAGGGAGCAGGGCATTCCAGACGACTGGCTGGAAGCCGCCCGGCGGTCCCCCGTCTACGCGCTGACCAAGGTCTACAGGATCGCCCTGCCGCTGCATCCGGAATACCGCACGATGCCGATGGTGTGGTACATCCCGCCGCTGTCGGCTGTGGTCGACCTTCTGCGCGATCAGGGCCATGACGCCGAGGACTCCTCGGTGCTCTTCGGAGCGATCGAGGCGCTCCGAATCCCAGTGGAGTACCTCGCCGAGCTGTTCACCGCCGGGGACACCGAGATCGTCACCGGCGTGCTGCGCAAGCTCGCCGCCATGCGCTCCTATCTTCGTGACATCGCCCTGGACCGCCCACGTGACGAGTCCATTCCGGCCTCCGTCGGGATGAGCGGTGACCTCATGTATGCGATGTACCGCTTGCTGGCCATCGCCAAGTACGACGAGCGTTACGTGATTCCCAAGGCCCACGCCGAGCAGGCACACGACCTCGAGGAGATCGGTTGCTCGCTGGACTTCGACGGTGGCCCGTACGAGTCTGGGCCCTTCGGTGAGGCAAGCGGTCGACCGGCGCCAGTGGCTGTCGAAACCTTCCAGGCTCTGCGCGAGCGTCAGAGCACCGATGCGCTGGCCACCCCGAACGAGCTTGCTGGTCGGGTGAACCTCCTCAACTGGGACGGCAAGGGAAGCCCGAGTGGCATCTTTCCCAACCGGGGAACGCAGTCATGAGCCGCTCGCCAGTGCTGTCGCGAGCACGTTCGTCCAGCGGCAAGAAGCCGAACCGCCGAGTGGTGTGGCAGGCCGCCTCGCTTGCGCTGAGCTACCCCGAGCAGACGCTGCTGGGTCACGGACCCATGCTCCGACAAGCGACGGCGGAGGCCGGGACCGACGTCGCGGCGCGGTTCGCCGACCTGCTGAACAGCTGGGAGACCACCGAGCTGACAGCGCTCCAGACCGAGTACGTGGACGTGTTCGACCTGTCACGCAAGCGCGCCCTCCACCTGTCGTACTGGACTGAAGGGGACACCCGGCGCCGCGGCCAGGTGCTGGCCGACTTCAAGTCGCGCTACCGACGCAGCGGCTTCCTGGTCAAGCTGTACGGCGAGCTGCCCGACTTCCTGCCCCTCGTGTTGGAGTACGCAGCCGTGGCGGATCCGCTCGATGGGGCGGAACTGCTCCAGGAGTACCGTCCAAGCCTGGAGCTGCTGCGACTGGCGCTGATGGAGCGGTCGCCACGCCATGGCCGTGTCGTAGAGGCGATCTGCGCGACGCTTCCGGGCGAGTCGCCGACGGATCGCAGGGCCGTTCAGGCGATGGCGCGCAGTGGACCGCCCACCGAGTCGGTCGGCCTCGCACCGTACGACCCTCGGCTCCTACCGGTGGTGGAGGGACGCTGACATGGACCTCCTGCTCTGGGCCGTTCTGCCCTATCTGACGGTGCTGACCCTGATCGGTGGACTGGTCTGGCGCTATCGGTATGACCAGTTCGGCTGGACCACGCGGTCGTCCCAGCTGTACGAATCACGGCTGCTGCGTATCGGCTCGCCGCTGTTCCACTTCGGGCTCCTCGTGGTTCTGTTCGGCCACATCGTCGGGCTGCTCATCCCGATGCGCTGGACCGAAGCGGTCGGGGTGTCGCAGGAGCTGTACCACGCCAACGCGCTGATTCTTGGTGGGATCGCCGGACTGTCCACCCTCGGCGGCATCGCCATCCTGATCTACCGGCGCCGCACCACGGGACCGGTCTTCCTGGCTACCACGAAGAACGACAAGGTGATGTACGTCGTGCTGGTGGCGGCACTCATCCTCGGGCTCTGGACCACGCTGAAGAGCGTCGGCGCAGGCACCCACGCGCACAACTACCGGGAAACAGTCTCGCCCTGGTTCCGATCCCTTCTGGCCTTCCAGCCCGACGTCGAAGCGATGGACGCCGCACCCGGCTCCTTCCACATCCACATCCTGGTGGGGTTCCTGCTGTTTGCGATGTGGCCGTTCACGCGCCTGGTGCACGCATTCACTGCGCCGCTTCACTACCTGTTCCGGCCCTACATCATCTACCGGAGCCGGGACGTCACGCGCGGTCCGGGCGCCGTGGCGCCGAACCGCGGATGGGCGCCGGTCGGGACCCGAGACCGTGAGAACTCGAACCGAAGGGCTGACAGATGACGCCCGCCGATCTGCCTGTGCGACGACCCGGTCAGGGCAAGAACCTTGGGATAGCCCTACTGGCGTTCACGGTCACCTTCTGGGCGTGGAACATCATCGCCCCCCTCGGCGTCCGCTACACCCAGGAGCTGGGCCTGTCGCCCGCGCAGAAGTCCCTGCTGGTCGCCACCCCGATCCTGGTCGGCTCCGTGGGACGCATAGTGACCGGGGCCCTGGCGGACCGCTTCGGCGGGCGACTGATGTTCACGGCACTGTCGGCCGTATCAGTAGTGCCGGTGCTCTTGGTGGCCATGGCTGGATCGAGCGGCTCGTATCCCTTGCTGCTTGTTTTCGCACTGTTGCTCGGAATAGCCGGCACCACCTTCGCGGTCGGCATCCCGTTCGTCAACGCCTGGTACCACCCGAGCCGACGTGGCTTCGCCACGGGACTCTTCGGCGCCGGCATGGGTGGAACCGCCCTGTCCGCTTTCTTCACTCCGCGGTTCGTCGGCTGGTTCGGCTATCTGACGACGCATTTCATCCTGGCCGGCGCGCTCGTGGGCACGTCGATCATCGTCTGGCTTTGGATGCGAGAAGCCCCGGAGTGGCGTCCGAACACCAATCCTGTGGTCCCGAAATTGATGGCCGCGGCCAGACTGCCGGTGACCTGGCAGATGTCGTTCCTGTACGCCGTCACGTTCGGCGGCTTCGTCGCGTTCTCGACTTACCTGCCGACTTACCTGAAGGACGTCTACGACTTCGACCTCACCGCCGCCGGAACCAGAACCGCGGGCTTCGCCATCGCGGCGGTAATAGCGCGCCCCGTGGGCGGAATCCTCTCCGACCGCATCGGACCACAGCGCGTGGTGATGGTCTCGTTGGGCGCGGCGGCCATCCTCGCGGTCGTGGTGGCCCTGCAGCCCGCGCCCGAGCTCGCCGCCGGCACAGCGTTCGTGGCGATGGCGTTCGCCCTCGGGCTGGGTACCGGTGCGGTGTTCGCGTGGGTGGCCCGCAAGGCGCCGATGGAGCGCGCGGGTAGTGTCACCGGCATCGTCGGCGCTGCCGGGGGGTTGGGTGGCTACTTTCCGCCTCTGGTGATGGGGGTCACCTACAACTCCGTGGACCACAGCTACACCGTTGGCCTCACTCTGTTGTGCGTCACCGCCTTGGTGGCACTGGCCTTCACTCTCCTTCTCACCCTCCAGTCGTCAAGAGCAGAGGGCCGACGCCTACGAGTTTGAGGGTGCCGAGGTAGAGCGCCGGCGCGGCTTGGCGGTACGTGCTGAAGTCCTGCCGTCTGATGAAGAACCGGCTTCGGCTCATGACGTCGCGCCAGACCCTTCGGTCGGCACCGAGTGATCGCTGCCGGCAGGGGATGTGCTACATCAGTGCGGTGAGCATTGCGGAGCCGGACGAGCGACCATCTGTCGACCTGACGTTCTCGCTTGCGGGCAGAGTGGCAATGGTTACAGGTGGCGCGTCCGGCATTGGCGCAGCCATCACCGCGGCATTCGTCGCTAAGGGCGCATCTGTCGCGGTGGTCGACCTGTCCTTGGCGGCCGCGCAGGCTCAAAGTGAGCGCTGCGGGGACTTAACGGCAGCCTTCCAGTGCGACGTCTCCGACAGCGGCCAGGTGGATGCCGCAGTGGCGGCGGTACTTGACCGGTTCGGGCGCATCGACATTCTCGTCAACAGCGCCGGGGTCGCCCTGCTGGCGCCGGCCGAGGACCTTACCGTCGACGACTGGGACAACACCATGAACGTCAACGCTCGTGGCACCTTCCTGGTTAGCCAAACGGTTGGTCGGGCGATGCTGGCCCAGGGCAACGGCAAGATCATCAACCTGGCCTCCCAGGCCGCCACCGTCGCCCTGGATGGCCACCTCGCCTACTGTGCCTCCAAGTTCGCCGTCGTCGGATTGACCAAGGTGTTGGCGTCGGAGTGGGCGAGTCGTGGAGTGACAGTCAACAGCATCTCCCCCACCGTGGTGCTGACCGACCTCGGCAAGAAAGCGTGGGCGGGGGATCGGGGCGATGCGCTGAAGGCGCTGATTCCGACCGGAAGATTTGCCTACCCCGATGAGATCGCGGCCACAGCGGTCTTTCTCGCCTCCGACGGCGCGGACATGATCAACGGGGCCGACATCCTCGTCGATGGCGGCTACACGATCCGCTGACGCGGGGACCGAACGTGCACACCGATTAGACCGTTCTGATCGGGTTGGCACTGGCGCGGTGCCGGGCTGCCAGATCGACATAGACGCCGGCACCGCTGACGACTCGCTGGTACTCCTGCTCGGTGAGCTCCCGACGCACCTTTCCCGGAACTCCCGCAACCAAGGAACGCGGTGGAACAACATCGCCCTCGCGGACCACCGCTCCGGCCGCCACCAGCGATCCAGCGCCTACGACGGCGCCATTCAGCACCGTCGCATGCATCCCGATCAAGCATTGGTCCTCAATCATGCAGCCGTGCACCACCGCCGCATGTCCGACCGTCACGCCGGCGCCGATGATCGCCGGGAGGTCGGTGTCGGTATGCACCACCACGTTGTCTTGGAGGTTGCTGCGTGCGCCCAGATGTACGGCCGCCATGTCGGCTCGTACTACGGCGCCGTAGAAGACGCTAGCCCAAGCTTCGATCCGGGCGTCCCCGATCACCGTGGCGTTAGCCGCCAGCCAGGCTGTCGGGTCAATCGTCGGTTCAACGCCTTCATAAGAAAGGATCAGGGGTCGCAGGTCCATGGGAGAACGCTAGGCCATCCCGCAACCAGGCTCAGGGCCAGTCAGCCAGCTGCTCCGGCTGCCGGATCCGGGCAGAGTCGACCGACGCATAGGTCGCCGCCAAGGTGGCGTGCCACGGAGCACCGCAGGAGCGTCATGGCCCCGCTCACACGCTACACAGAGGTGGGGCGGGTCGATCCGTCGTTGCCCCGGTGATGTACTCCCTGCGGATCATCTCGATGATGTCGTGACAGGTGTCGGCTGCTTCCTCTAGCACGCGTGCGGCTTCGGTGTTGCGTTGGTCGTGTTTGTTCCGATGGTCGGCCGCGGCTTCTCGGTACTCGGCGGCGAGCCCTTCGATGTCGTCGATGATCGCGGTGGCTACCAGCCTGCTGGGACTGCCGTACATGCCGGCTGTCTCCTGACTCGGCACCAGCTGCATGAGGGGATCCCTGCGGGGAGAGCCTGTGACCGCGGGCAGGGGGGGCGCACCGCGGCCACAGGGGATGGGGGACGGGGGTCAGCCGACTAGATCTGGCTGATCGTCGCGGTCTGGTCGGTCACGGCGTTTTCGCAGGTAGCGGAACCGTTGCGGAACTGCTGGGCGAGCACGTTGACGTTCACGTCACAGACATTGGCGGCGAGGCCGAGCGCTGCGGCAACACCAACGTTGATGTCCTGCACGGTAACCGTGACGTCGTTAAGCACGTCGGTCACGGTGACGTTCACGACACCTCCGGTGATGAGTGGTGCGGCCTGAGCCGGTGCGAGGGCTCCGGCTGTCAGAGCCGCTCCCGCGAACAGCGATACTGCGGCCTTGCGGGCGTAGTTCCTCATTGGACTACCTTCCAGGTTGTGGTCACGCACCAGGATTGGTGCGCCGCGCGCCACCTTCGGCTCGCATAGTTGAAGATGCCGATAGGCCTGCGGCATGACGCGGGCCCGTGTCGACCGGTCCCGTCCCCCGGTGCTCGGATGAGCCGGTCCCCCGCGTGAAGCATGGTTGTCCGAGGCCCATCTTTGGTGAAATGTCGCTCATACCCGCGTCATCAATGGGGCACATAGGCGTCCGGCCCGCAACGTTCCCGTACTGCCCGATCCAGGGGTAGTCCGGTTCGGCCGCACCGTCCGAACTGGCGCCACCCGCGGATGGCCCAGTTCGACACCATTGACGACCCCACTGCCGACACCGAAGCAGTCAGACCATCATCGAAAAGGTTGGCTGGCTAGCCAGCCTTCGTGCTGCACACCCGGCACGGTCACCGCTGCGGCCTTGATGCGGTGATAGGGGTCAACTCGGTCGCCAGTCGTTCGGAGGGTCCTCCCCGACGCGGCCATCCACGGCCTCACGCAGCAGGTCGGCGTGCCCCGTGTGGCGGGCGTACTCTTCCACCTTGTCGAACAGCAGCCGGCGTAGGTTCGCGTGCTGACCGTCGGGTCCCGACGAGTGCACCTTTTGATCGAGACCGCCATGGTCGAGCGCGGCAGCAAAGCGCGCGCGGGCCCGTTCCACAGCGCCGTCATACAGCGCGTACAGTTCCGCCGGCGTCGCACCGTGCGCATCGAGCGTTTCGTCCCAGCCCGCCTGCGTCCTCCAGCGACCAGGATCGGTGGGCCAGACCGGCTCCTTGCCCGCCAACTGCCAGGAGCTTGCAAGCTCTTCGACGGCCGCCAGGTGCTTCAGCAGGCCGCCGAGGGTCAGCGCGGACATGGCTCATCGCGGAATAATCGTTGCACAGGTTCGAAATGCCTTCGGAAACTCCTACAGGTCGGTGGCGAATTACCTGGCACTGAGGTTCACACTGTCGATCATCGCGCTATGCACCGCATCGTCACCCACGATCAGCACGGGCACGTCGATGACGTGTGCGTGGGTAATGACCACATCCCCACGATAGTACGATTATCTGACTAGAATCCTCCGGTGCGAGACAAAGAGGCGGTGCAGATGGATGCGTCAACGTCGGCTGCGAACGCGGCGGGCACTGAGGAACTGCCCCTCGGCGTCCTGTTGTTCATCCCCAGCCGGGCGATGGAGGCCGCGACCATGGACGGGCTGGCTCGCGCCGGCTACACCGACATGACAGTCGCGCAAGCACGCATCGCCGCCCGGATCGACCCTGGCGGGTCGCGGATCACCCAGCTCGCCGCAGCCGCACACGTCACCAAGCAGACTGCCGGCTTCCTGGTCGAGCAACTGGAACGCGCGGGCTATGTCGAACGAGTCCCAGACCCGACCGACGGCCGCGCCCGGCTGGTCAAGATCGCCGCCCGAGGCCACGCGGCGAGGGAGCAGGTGCTCCCTGCCCTCGCCGAGGTCGAGGCGCAATGGCTGGCGCACATCGGGCCCGAGCGGATGGCGCAACTGCGCGAGACGCTGACCATGTTGCGCGAGATCACCGACCCCTTCCTGAGGGACGGCACCTCTTGAAACTAGACAGATTTTCTGTCTAGTATTGGTCAAACGGGCGACTCGAGAGGAGCATCATGGGCACCGCAGAGAGAATGAGCACCGAAGAGAGTTGGCAGGTGGTAGTCGAGCAGCGGCTGGCCATCGCGGAACTGCTCGCCGGGCTGTCCGAGGCGGATTGGGAGCAGCCGTCATTGTGTGCCGGCTGGCGGGTACGCGACGTCGCCGCCCACGTGACCCTGATCCCCATCTTCCCCCCATGGGGCAGTCTGCTGGTCGACTTCGCGAAGGCCCGCGGCAACTATGCCCGATGGAACACCGTGGCCAGCCGGCGCCGAGCGGCGCGCACGCCGACCCAGCTCGTGCAGGACTATCGGACCACCGCCGAGTCGCGCTCGGTCCCCTGGCCCGCCAATCCGGCCAACGTGATGTGGGACATCCTCGTGCACGCTCAGGACATCGCGGTTCCGCTGGGCATCGACTTCCCAACCCCGCCTGAGGCCGGTGCCGCCGCCGCTACCCAGATCTGGGAGCTCCGCTGGCCGTTCTGGTTCGGGGCCAAGGGCCGGCTGGGCTCGTTCAGGCTTACGGCAACCGACGCCGACTGGACCATCGGCACCGGCCCTGAGATTGCCGGCCCGATCTCTGCGATCCTGCTCCTGCTGACCGGCCGCACCGAGGCGGCAACCCCCCTGCTGACTGGCGACGGTGTACGCAGCCTCGCCACTTCTGACCGGCCGTGCATGAGAAGCCCAGCAGGTGCGGCTGTCGGCTCCTGGACGACAGCGAGCCGGCGTGATCGGATGGTCGGATGCGATTCGACTTCAGCACGAAGGCCTCACCCGAGCAGGTGCTCCGCGCGCTGACGGACTTTACCGACGCTCGGCTGCAGATTTGGAACCGCACGCTCGATCCGAAGACCTACGAGTTGCGCGACCGCGGGGAGACCTGGGCCATTGCGCGGGAAAGCAGTCCTCGGTCGCCGTTCTGGGTCGTCGCCCGGTATGACTGGTCTGATCCCGAGTCGGTCCGCTGGACGGTCGTGGAGAGCAGTTATGGAGGCGGTGGCGAAGGTCTGGTTCGGATAGCGCCAGGGCCCGATGGAGGCAGCTGGGTGCACGCGGAGTGGGGCAACACCGGGGCCCGCCTCATGCAGCGGCCGATGCTGCTCGTACTCCATCACGGGCCGATGGGCCGATTGATTTCGCGGATGTGGGCCTCCGCTCTCGACCGATATGCCGAGAGCAGTCGAAGTTAGACCTTCCCCCCGAGGGACCCACTGCGCTGTCAGAGCGTTGCGCGCTGCAGCGAGAAGCGCGGTGATTAGGCCCGAGACCAGTCCTCACCTTGCAACCCGGGTTCTCATCAGGGGACAAGACGCACTCGTTGTCGCGGAGTGGGATGCCGTCGAAGGTGCGGGCGTACCACCAAATTTATCTCCCAGCGGCTACGAGGACTCCTACCTCCCCGCCGACTACCCCCGTCGGCACGGCCGAAGAAGCCCTCGACACCGCCTGCGGCCTCGACTTCAACGATCCCAGTGCCCGGACCTGAGCCCCGACGAACTTACGGGCGCGACGACTTAGGAGGTCGCGCGGCAGAGGTTCTCGGCCGTCGTCGTCACCTGCAACGGCCCTGCAAAGACGGCAGTTTCGTGTTCTCCGGCGTCGATGGTTAGTTCGAACACGACGTCGTCGCGACCGTCGGCGGGGATTAAGAACCCCAGACCGTACGGGCTTGATGTGGCACCGGGCGCTAGCACCTGGACGGATTGCTCGTCGGTCACCGTTCGGCTGGCGAACCGGCCAGCCTCCCGGCGAGGTGAGCCGTAGGTCATGCGTCCGATGAACCAAGCTTCGAAGGTGTGGTCAGAGCCGTTGTGCAGCGTGATCGTGACGATGGAGTAGGCGTCACCAATCTGCACGGAAGGGTCGTCGCTGTACGGTATCTCGATGAGCCGTCCGTGCGCGATCTCGGTCACGGCTACCGCCAGCCCGTCGGTGTAGCAGTGCGGCTCGCTCAGGGACGCCGGCTGCCGCCCGATCAAGACTTGCAGTGACCCGCTCAGCAGCGCCTGGCAAATCAACATCACCGCGAACCGCGAGAAGGTACGAGTTGGATGACTGGTCATCACTTGCTCCGATCAGAGTGGGTGTGAGTCCAGACTCTCGATCCTCCTTCCCGGGTGGCACGGGGTCGCCAAGGGACGTAGGAGGGAAGTTTTCTCAGCCGAGTCCCGTCGTCCCAAGTCCTGCATCCCGGGCCATCGCAACAGCCTGGGCTCGATCGGTTGCACCGAGCTTCAGCAGGATGGATGACACGTTGTTCTGCACGGTCTTCTGGCTGATTCCCATCCGAACGGCGATCGCGTCGTTGCGCAGGCCGCGAGCGATCCGGTCCAGGACATCGAACTCACGTTCGGTCAGCGAGGGAAACGGGCGATCCGACTCGGCTGAGGAGGCTGCCGCCAGCACCTGACCGGCGATGGCCGGGTCGAAGATGGCTTGCCCTTCGTGTACGGCTGCGATCGCTCGCACGATCGCTTCCGGCTCGGCGTCCTTGAGCAGATAACCATGAGCTCCGGCGCGCAGGGCGCGCTGCAGATGGCTCTCGTCGGCATGCATGGTCAAGACGAGCACTGCGGTGGCGGAGTGCTCGGCGAGGATCAGCCGGGTGGCCACCTCACCGCCGCCCCCCGGGAGGTTGAGGTCCATCAACACCACGTCGGGGCGCGTGGCCGCGGTGACGATGACCGCCGCGTCGGTGTTGCTTGCCTCACCGACGACCTCGACTTCGGGCACCCGGGAGAGCAACGCACGAAGCCCTTCCCGGAACACGCTGTGGTCGTCGACCACGACCACGCTGATCATGCCCGCACCGGCACCCGGGCCGAGAGCCGAGTGCCGCCGGCAGGTCCTGCCGCCAGGTCGAACGAGCCGCCGAGCGCTTGCACACGACTGCGCATCGAGGTAATCCCCAAGCCGCTCACGTACGGTTCATGGATTCCGATGCCGTCGTCACGCACCTCCAGGGCGACGTGGTCAGGCCCGCCGTTCACCGTCACCTGGACGTGCCGAGCGTGGGCGTGGCGTACGACATTGTTCATCGCCTCCAAGATCACGAGATAGAGACCCTGCCGCACGGCGCTCGTGAGCGCATCGGCACCACAAATTTCAAATCGAACCTCCGGGACCGTCGGGCCCTTCAAGGTGGCGAGATGACTGCGCACATCTTCCTCGAGAGTGCCGTCGGCGGACGCAGCGAGTTGCAGATCGTAGGCGAGACGTCGAATCTCGCCCGCAGCGCGGCGGAGCCGGGAGGCAAGCTGCCGGGCTGCTCTCTCGTCCGCTGTCCCGTCGGGCATGCCTCGACGCAGCGCCTCCGCAGTCAAGCCAGCCCCTGCCAGCAGCGGCGCGATGCCGTCGTGCAGATCCCTGCCCAGGCGGGCCCGCACGTCGGCCATCGCCTGCAGTGACTCCCGCCGCACTTGCGCCAGCTCAAGATCTCGACGCAACCCGCTTACTAGGGCGGCCGTCTGGTTCGCCAGCTGATCGATGAGCGCGACATCGGCACGACTGAAACGCTCCCCCGGCGTCCGCTGGGCGATGCGTAACTCACCCAGCCGTTCACCCCGGTGGAGCAGGGGAAGGACCAGTGGATCATCAACCCCCTCGGCACCCGATATCGCAACCGTTTCCAGCCGCGGACCACGATGGAGTGCCACCGCAACCCCCGGGGACCGGAGCGCGGCGGCGACGGTCTCGGCCGCCGCGTCCAGCACTTTCTCCTCGTCTCCGCCGCCGTCTACCAGTCGGCCCTGCAGGCGAGCCAGCGCGCGGAGCGGCTCGTGCCGCTCTCCCAGCAATCGCGATTCCAATCGGGACCCGAGCCAGCGGCGAGCAGGTTCGGCCAGCAGCACGACGGCGGCGGCCGCCACAACCAGCGCAGCCCACCGCAACCGAGCGTCGCCGGTTTGGGTCGACGCACTGGCCAGCGCGAATGAGTAGGCAGCTACGAACAGCAGGGTCACCATGCCGGTCAGCGCACCGTAGACAGCGACCCGCTGGACCACGACGCGAACGTCGTACAGGTGGTACTGGAGCACCGCAATCGAGATCGTCGTCACCACGGCCAGCGGCCAGACGACGGCCACCGGCGCGATGATCCAGTCCTGTCCGGTGTAGCCCACGATGAGCAGCACGATGGTGATCGAAGCGGCAGCCCCCAACCAGGCGATCTGCTGCCGGATGAGCGTGCTCCCGTGCCGCCACCGGACAAGCAGGCTCAACACACCGATCATGCCGCCGACGAACAGCGGCGTGTTCCACAAGGCGACTTCCAGGGCCGAGGGGGTCACCATGGCTTGCGCCCTCGCTTCCAGATACGGGATGTCGGCGCTGTACTCCCGTAGGGTAGTCAGGGCCGCCGTTGGAATCTGGAGGGCGAGTGAGACAACGAGCACAACGATCCATCGGCGGCCGGGAAGCAGACCGTCCGGGAAAACCTGAGGCAGTGCAACCAGGCTGAGGATGAAGAACGCGGTGCCGAGTGTGTTGATGGCGGCCGTCAGCAACGGTCCGTACGGCACCGCGCCGTACGTCGACAAGTACCACAATCCGCAGGTCAGCAGGTAGAGCGACCCGACGCACCCAGAGGCTAGGAGCACGATCCCGACCGCGCGAGCCTTCGGGTAGCCGAGCAGCACCGCGCCCGCGACGGAGAAGGTGATTGTCCCCGGTAACACCTCTTTGACGAGCCAAAGTCGATACCGCCAGATGCTCGGATCCGTGTCGAACATGACAAATCCGACCAGGCCGACACCGATGGAGGCAACGGCGACCACGATTGGGACGGGCTTCAGCGTTCGGAGACCGAACATCTCGCTCACAATCATGATGATCCACCCGGGCGTTCCCGGGCGCCACGGGATCGTGGAGCCCAACACCCGGGAAACGACTCCGCTAAGCGTCGCGTTGCCGTGGGAGCTCAAATGTCGGTGTGGTGCTGGCCCCGAGGTGACCGCCGCTGACGTCGGCCAGCCCCGTCCCGGGGCGACGCAACAGCCTCAAACCTCGCAAATCCGGCACCGACAGCGTTGTCGCCGCACTTGCGCCACCGGCCATCGGCGGTCAACCGCACAGCGCGCTACTGGTGCGGGTCTGCCGGTTCGTCAACGCGCCGAGAGACCCTGAGCTCGACGCTCCCGTCAGCCGAGGGGCCGTTCGAAGGTGACCAGAACTCCTTCGACTCCGCCCGGACCGACTCGGCCCTTCACTTCAACGGACGTGATCGCCTTGAGTTGCCACCCCTGGGCAGAATGCTGGTTGAGCACCCTCTCAAGCTTGTCGCCGGACATCTTGCCGCCGATCATGCCCTCGCGTAGCTCGATTACCTTGTACTCGTATCGATTCGCCATGCGATGACGATACTGAGCAGCTGTGACCGATGACCCAGCGTGCGGCCGGGCGTAAAGCCAGCCGGCCCATGCGCTGCTGGCGCACCCGGAGAGATTCGAACTCCCAACCTTTTTGATCCGTAGGACGGCCAGGAGAGCCGGTGGATGGCTCCAAACCGACGCGCAGACCGCCCGATCGTGCCCTGTTGCCCATCGGGTGTCCGGAGTCGTACGCGGACCTGTTACCAAGTCGTTAGCAGTAGGGTTCCGCTACCAGGCCAGTGTCGACTGACAGGGGAGGACTTATGAACGCAAGAAATGCGATCGGCGGTTCACACCTGCGCCTGCTCTGGCCGCAGTGGCAGGGTGCCGGTACCGAGAGCATCCGCTCGCTGGCTTCGGAGTTTCCCTTCGATGCCGCCCGGCGCGGGTACTCCGTCGGCACGAAGGTGCTCCAGGCGGTCCTGCCCGAGCACGACGGGCCGATCGCCGTGGTGCCGGTCGAAATGAGTGACCGGGGACTCGAGGAACGCGACGGTATCGAAGCCAAGACCGTCGTGCTCCAGCAGCTGCGTGCTGCACGTGATCTGATCCGGGACTACGCCCCGGCGCGAATCACGACGTTCGGCGGGGAGTGCTCGGTGAGCCTGGCGCCGTTCTCGTATCTGATCGACCGGTACGGCTACGACCTGGCCATCCTTTGGATTGACTCCCATCCCGACATGGGCACTGGTGAGACGGCGTATCCCGGCTACCACGCCATGGTCGTCTCTGCCCTCACTGGCCACGGCGATCCGGAGCTCCTCGATCTGCTGCCGGCCACGATCGCCGCCGACAAAGTCGCGCTCGTCGGCATGCACGACTGGACCGATCCGGCCCTTCCGGCGATCGCGGACCAATGGGGTCTGACCGTATTCGCTCCGGACGCGCTGCGGTCCGACAGTGCGCCGTTGGTCGACTGGCTCCAGAGAACCCGCGCCACCAAGGTGGCCATCCATTTCGACGTGGACACGATCGACGCGAACGAGATCCAGCTTGGCCTCGGTGCCGACCTTGGCGGTCTCACCAGCGCCGAAGCCCGCCGCGTGGTCGCCGACATCGACGCCGTGGTGGAGGTCGTCGCACTTACGATCGCCGAGTACGTACCTCGCCAGGTGATGCACCTGCAGCAGATCCTCGCTGGCTTTCCACTGCTAGGACCAGCTCAACCTGAGGCGGCAAGCTGACCTCGCCACTGGGGATCCTTCGTCGCTAGAGCTTGTGCAGCCCGGTTGTCGTTCGGGGCCGAGGTCGTGTTCGTTGAGCGACAGCCGGAGCGGCTGTCAGGCTCTCGCTGACTAAGTCCATGTCTAAGGTTAGACTAACCTAACTCCTGGCCGCTGCCAGCAACGTGAGGAAGCGTGAGTGATCACCACCTGTGTCTGCACCGTCGTGCGCCAAGCTGACCCGTGTGTGCCGAGGACAACTGCCTGCCGCGATCTGCGCCAAGCCGCGGCTAACAGGGACCGGTGGACATGACCGGCGCGCCGGACGCTCCTCCGATGCGCCGTCACCGCGGTCAGCGATCCGACCTCCGGCAAACCGCTGGTGCTGCCCATCGGCCGCCACCACACCACTGTGAGCGTTCCGACAGCCGGATAGCAACGCCGCTGCCCCTCACGACGGGAGTGTTCGACGTCGAGGACCAGGCGGACCCGCGAAGCCAGGTGAGCAGACACAACGAAAGCCTGTGTCATCGTCCTGCATGAAGTCGTTTGCGTCGTTCCACACGGATGGCACGCCTCGAAAGAGAGGGCTGGTGAAGGCGGAAGGCAGCAGGGTGAGCCAGTGCTTGCTCTGGCTAGCGGTTCAACTGGCGCACCCGGAGAGATTCGAACTCCCAACCTTCTGATCCGTAGTCAGATGCTCTATCCGTTGAGCTACGGGTGCCCGCCGCCGAGGAGCACGCTCCAGAGCAACGACAAAGGATTCTAGCGGTGACTATCCGATCCGCCCAATCGGACGGTTGCCGGCCCGTAAGCCATCCGACTGTCCTCTGCGCCGCTCCCGGCCCGGCCGGCAACAACGCAAAAGTGATGCGCTCATCCCCCGCCCGACCGCCGCGCCACTCGATCGAGAACGGCCCGCCTACACGCGGAGTCCCCGAGGCGTCCACCATCTCCACGCCAGCCGAGACCAGAGCCCATGGGCCCCGTCAGCCGCTCAAGCGCTCAGGACCGGGGTTGACCGGAGCAGATCCGTGCTGGTAGGGCGAGATTGACATACGGGCAGGTTCACCTATTGTTCAACTGGCGGCTACCTTCTAGCGTCGTTCCTGCAGGTGTTCACCGACACTTGCAGCCAACCCGTCCAGATAGGGACTGCAGTGACCCTGTTGTTCGTCGTGACCGCTGTCATCGTGGTGGCGCTCATCTTCGACTTCACGAACGGCTTTCACGACAGTGCCAACGCGATGGCGGGCCCGATCGCCACGGGGGCGCTGACGCCACGTACGGCGGTCATCATTGCTGCGGTCCTGAACCTTGTCGGGGCCTGCATGTCCACCGAAGTCGCCAAGACGATCTCCAACGGATTCTTCGAGGAGTCGCTCATCACCCCGGCCATCGTGCTCGCCGGACTTGTCGGCGCCATTATCTGGAACCTCGTGACCTGGCTACTCGGGCTGCCGTCCAGCTCATCCCATGCCCTCTTCGGCGGCCTCATCGGCGCCGTCATCGTCGGCGCCGGACTGACGTCCGTCAACGGGTCCGTGGTCGTCTCCAAGGTGCTGCTACCGGCGATAGCGGCACCACTGGTCGCCGGCATCGGCGCTGCGCTCGCGACCCGCCTGGTGTACCGGATCACCCGCCGTACACCGAGCGCCCACAGCGAGACCGGCTTCAAGTACGGCCAGGCCTTCACCGCTTCGCTGGTCGCGCTGGCGCACGGCACCTCCGACGGGCAGAAGACGATGGGCGTGATCACCCTGGTGCTGATCGCTGCCAACCTCCAAGACCCGGGCACCGGCCCGTACTGGTGGGTCGTCCTGGCGGCAGGTTTGGCCATCGGACTGGGCACCTACTCGGGCGGATGGCGCATCATGCGCACCATGGGCAAGGGCATCGTCGAGATCGAGACCCCACAGGGCTCCGCCGCCGGCGCCGCGTCGACCGCCACCATCCTCGCGTCCGCCCACCTCGGCTTCGGGCTTTCCACCACCCATGTGGCGACCGGAAGCATCCTGGGGTCAGGAATCGGACGTCGCGGCGGGGAGGTCCGGTGGAGCGTCGCACGCAAGATGATGTTCGCCTGGCTGTTGACCTTGCCCGGGGCCGGCCTTGTCGGTGGGCTGGCCGCCCTGCTGGCTGATCACGGCGTGGGCGGAGTAGTGGCGCTGCTGGTCTTCCTCACCATCGCCTGCCTGATCATCTGGCTCATCTCCCGCAAGCACTCCGTGGACCACACCAACGTCACCGACAGCCACGAGGTGATGGTGTTGGCTGCGGCATCCCCCGACGCCTACGCTGGCGACCCGCGCTTCGCCAAGCACGACAAGCCGATCAAGAGCAAGGGCGGCGTCTGATGCACATCGACTGGGGGGCCCTCGGCGTGGTCGCGATCGTTTCGATCGTGGCCACCGTGATCTTCGCCATCCTGCTCGGGTACGGCGTGCGGTTCGTCTCCGTCGCCAAGCTGCGCACGAACCAGGGTGCCAGCGCCGCTGCGCCGCTGACGATCGGGTACGCATTCCTTGGTTGCGCGGCGCTTCTGGTGCTCTTCTGCCTCTACCTGATCGTTCCTCAGTTCCACTGACGGTACCGCCCCGGGTGTGACCTCGATCCGGCTGTGAGCCGGCGCTGCGGGCTGTCGGCTCGACGTGGTTGACTTGCCTCTGGTGCGGGATTGAACAGGGGTGATTCGATGCGGGTGGCGGTTGTCTCGACGTACCCACCACGACCCTGTGGAATCGGCATCTTCGCCCAGGATCTCCGCTCCGCCCTGCTGGAGGCCGACCCCTCCAACGCGATAGACGTGGTCTCCATCGTGCGCGACCCGATCGACCGCCCCGCCAGCGAGGTGGTCGCCGCGATCCGCCAAGATCTGCGCAGCGACTACCCCGCCGTCGCGCGGACGCTCACCTCGCGAGGCACCGACGTCGTCCTGATCGAGCATGAGTACGGGATCTTCGGCGGTGAGGCCGGCACGTTCGTGCTGTCGCTGGTCGAGGAGCTGGAGCAGCCGCTCGTGGTCACCCTGCACACCGTGCTGTCGGCGCCGTCCGTGCGTCAGGCCGAGGCGCTCCGCGCCCTCTGCCACCGGGCGACACTGGTCACGGTCTTCACCGAAACCGCGCGCCGGATGGTCGTCGACGCGCGTGTCGTACCGCCCGAGCGCGTTCGGGTGATCCCACACGGTGCCCCCAGCATTCTGGCCGCCGCAGCTGAGGCCGTCGAGGACGACCTGAGGTTGCCGCGTCCGGCATTGGAACGGCTCGAGGGCCGGACGGTGCTGTCGACATTTGGACTGATCTCGGCCGGCAAGGGCATCGAGCTGGCGATATCGGCGCTTCCGGCCGTCGTGGCGGCGCACCCCGAGGTGCTCTACCTGGTGGCGGGGCAGACCCATCCCGAGGTGGTGAAGCACGAGGGCGAAAGCTATCGCCTGAAGCTGGAGCGACTCGTTCGCGACCTGAACCTGACCGACCACGTGCACTTCATGGACCGATTCCTGACCGAACCGGAGCTGGCAAAGCTGCTCGCCTCCACCGACCTCTACCTGACGCCGTACCGCTCACGCGAGCAGATCGTGTCAGGGGCGCTCACCTTCGCAGTGGTCGCCGGCTGCCCGGTGGTGTCCACCCCGTACTTCTACGCCGAGGACCTGCTGGCCTCCGGTGCCGGCGTCCTGGTGCCGTTCGACGACCCCGCCGCCCTGTCCGCGGCGGTGCTGGACCTGCTCGATCATCCGGCCAAGCTCCAGAGCGCCCGCGCGGAGGCCCGACGGGTCGGCTCGGCGCTGTCGTGGCCGAGCGTCGGCGCGGCGACGCTGGAGGCGCTTCGGGAAGCAGTCGCACTGGGCTCGGTGCGACGGTCTGAACGTGGGCGACCGGCCCTCAGCTCGCCCGGTATCCGGCCGGACCACCTGTTCAAGCTCGTTGACGACGTCGGCATCATCCAGCACGCGTACGGGGTGGTGCCCAACCGTGACAGCGGCTACTGCGTCGATGACGTCGCTCGGCTGGTGATCGTCGCCGTCCGCCTCTGCTCGGACTTCCACGACTCCAGCTATCGGCGGATGCTCTCCTCCGGCCTGGCTTTCCTCGCTCACGCCTGGGACGAGTCGGCCTGCGGGATGCACAACTTCATGGGGTACGACCGACGCTGGCTCGACGAGCCGCAGGACGGCGACCACCTCGGTCGCGCGGTCTGGGCGCTGGCCGAAGTTGCCGCGGCGCATCCCAAGCAGCCGGAGCTGTCGTTCTGCCTGCGCCTCCTGCACCAGATCGCGCCGGCCCGCGAAGCCTCCCGTAGCCCGCGCGGCCTCGCCTTCACCGTCCTCGGACTGTCCCGACTGGATCCTGACATGCTGGCGGCGCCGTTGGGAAAGCTGCTCCGCACGCTGGCCGACCGACTGGCCGGGTTGTACGACGCAGCGCGCACCGACGACTGGCGCTGGTTCGAAGACTTCCTCACCTACGACAATGCCCGGCTGGCTCAGGCCATGATCGCCGCAGGTCACCGCCTGAAGGACGACGACCTGCTGGAGATCGGACTGGAGTCGCTGGACTGGTACGCCGCGCAGTCCGACCTCACCTCTCAGCAGGTACGTCTGGTCGGCAACACCTGGCGTCAACGTAGTCACCACTCCCCTGTGGCCGACGAGGGCGATGAGCAGCCTCTCGATGCTGCCGCGCTCGTCGAGGCCCTCGTGGAGGCGCTGCGGGCCACGGGTCGACAGCACTACGGGCAGCAGGCGGTGCATGCCTTCGAGTGGTTCCTCGGTCGCAACCGGCTCGGTACAGCCGTCTACGACTTCACCACCGGCGGATGCCACGACGGTCTCGGTATGGAGGTTCTGAACGACAACGAGGGCGCGGAGTCCACGCTCTCTTTCTTCCAGGCCCTGCTCGCACTGAACGGCGCCGGGCTGCAGTCCTCCCTCCGACTCCGGTGAAGGTCGCGCTTCTGGGCCCCATCGCCTGGCGGACGCCGCCACGTCACTACGGGCCCTGGGAGCAGGTCACCAGCCTGCTGGCTGAGGGGCTCGCCGCCAGGGGAATCGACGTCACGCTCTTCGCCACCTCTGACTCGATCACTCGCGCCCGGCTCGACGGGGTGGCTCCCCGGCCGTACGAAGAGGACCCGACGCTGGACGGCCGGGTCTGGGAGGCGATGCACGTCGCGCATGCCTTCCGGCGATCCGCGGATTTCGACCTGGTTCACAATCACCTGGACTGGCTTCCGCTGGCCTTCGCCGCGCACTGCCGAGCGCCGCTGCTGACGACCGTTCATGGCTTCTCCGACCGATCCATCCTGCCGGCGTACCGGTCCGCCAACTCCGCATATGTCTCGATATCTGACGCGAACAGGGTTCCCGAGCTGGAGTATGTCGCCACCGTCTATCACGGCATCGACCTGGACGTGTTGCCGTTCTCCGCCGCTGGAGGTGATGATCTCGTCATCTTGGGCCGGATCCATCCCGACAAGGGGACCGCCGACGCGATCGAGATCGCCGCCCGGTCCGGACGCAGGCTTCTGATCGCCGGCATCATCCAGGACGAGACGTACTTCCGTGAGCGGGTGGAGCCGCACGTCGATGGCGACCGGGTGGTCTACCTCGGATCGGTCGGTCCTCCGCAGCGGGCCGACATCCTCGGCGCCGCCCACGCCCTGCTGCATCCCATCGCGTTCGCCGAGCCGTTCGGGCTGTCGGTGGTGGAGTCGATGGCGACCGGCACACCAGTGATCGCCTACCCCCGTGGGTCGATGCCTGAGGTGATCGACGACGGGGTGACCGGATTCCTGGTGGACGGCCCGGCCGCGGCGACCGAAGCCGTCGTCGCGGTCGGTGGCCTGGATCGGTCCAGAGTGCGGCAGGTGGCCGAGTGTCGCTATAGCGCCGCTCGGATGGTGGACGACTACCTTAATGTCTATGCCTTCCTCCTCGAGCGCCATCAGTGACGGCCTGTTCCGCCGTCACCAGGGGAACCCGCTGCTGACTCCGAGCCGTTGGCCGTACACCATCAACGCCGTGATGAACGCCGGCGCGGCGATGGTCGACGGCGCCACCGTGCTGCTGTGCCGGGTTGAGGACCGGCGTGGCCTCAGCCACCTCACCGTGGCCCGGTCCAGGGACGGGTACTCCAACTGGGTGGTGGACGACAAGCCGCTGCTCGATGCCGATCCACATCTGACGCAGGAGCGGTGGGGCGTGGAGGACCCGCGGCTCACCTGGATCGACGAGCTCGATGCCTGGGTGATTGCATACACCTCCTTCGGCCCCGGTGGACCCGGCTTGTCGTTGGCGACCACCCGAGACTTCGAGTCGGTCCATCGGCTGGGCATGGTCCGTGCACCGGAGGACAAGAACGGCGCATTGCTGTCCCGACGGATCAACGGCGACTACGTGCTCTTCCACCGCCCGGTGTCCAACCTCGCGGCACGATCCGACATTTGGCTGTCGCGGTCGCGTGATCTCCGCAGCTGGAGCGCACCGGAACCGGTGATGTCGGCGCGGGAGGGCGCCTGGTGGGACTCGGCGCGGATCGGGATCGGTCCGCCGCCGCTAGAGACTCCGGAGGGCTGGCTGTTGGTGTACCACGGGGTACGCCAGACCGTCGCCGGAGCGTTGTACCGCGCCGGCCTGGCGCTGCTGGATCTGGAGAATCCCAGTCGGGTGATCCGTAGGTCGGACGAATGGGTGCTGGGCCCAAGCGAGTCCTACGAGCTCGTCGGCGATGTGCCCGGAGTGGTGTTTCCGTGCGGTCTGATCCATGATTCCCGGACCGACGAGCTGCGCCTGTACTACGGCGCGGCGGACACCTGCATCGCCTTGGCCACGTCGACGCTGTCGGCTGTGCTCACGTTCATCATCGAGCACGGCGGCCGTCCTTGACGCCCCTGTCAGGAACCGGTCTTAGGTTCAAGTAGACACAGCGAATGCCGCTGGTCTCAGTCGGTGGCACTGTCCGCGATCCGGCCTGATCGACGCAGGTCCGCCCAACCAGCGCCATCCGGATAGGTCCAGCGGGCGACCGACTCCGGATGCATCTCCGCGCTGTTCCCGGGTACCGAGGGAGCTCGGTAGCGGCCCCCAACCACGCTGACGGGGGCGCGGAAGTGCTCATGCAGATGGTCGACGAACTCGATCACTTGATCGGCGCGGGTCGCCGACACCGCTGCGTAGTCGAAGAACGAGAAGTGCACCACCAGTTCGCAGAGCCCCACTCCGCCGGCGTGTGGACAGACCGGAACCCCGAACTTCGCCGCCAGCAGCAGGTTGGCGATGTTCTCGTTGGGCCCCGCCACCCGGGTCGCGTCAATCTGGAGGAAGTCGAGTGCCTGGGCTTGCAGCAACTGCTTGAAGAGAATGCGGTTCTGCACCGCCTCCCCGGTGGCAACCTTGATCGGTGCAATCTCCCGGCGGATCCGGGCGTGGCCCAGTACGTCGTCCGGGCTGGTCGGTTCCTCCACCCAGTGAAGATCATGGTCGCCCAACGCGTTGATCCAGGCCGCAGCCTCGTGCACCTCCCAGATCTGGTTGGCGTCGACTGCGATGCGGATATCCGGTCCGACTGCCTCCCGGGCAAGGCGGAGTCGACGGATGTCGTCCTCGACCTTCTGACCGACCTTGAGCTTGATCAGCTGGAAGCCGTCCTCGACCGCCTCTTGGGCCAGCCTGATCATCTTCGAGTCGCTGTAGCCGAGCCAGCCTGGTGAAGTGGTGTAGGCCGGGAAGCCGTCCCGCTTGAGCTCGGCGATCCGCTCGTCCTTGCCCTGTTGGCCGCGGGTGAGGATGTCCAGCGCCTGCTCCTCGGTGATCGCATCCCTGAGGTGGGAGAAATCGACGAGCTCCACCAGCTGGTGAGGAGTCATGCCGGCCATCAGCTCCCACAGCGGCAGCCCGGCTCGCTTGGCTTTGAGGTCCCACAGTGCATTCAGCACCGCACCCGCCGCCATGTGTGTCGCGCCCTTCTCGGGACCGATCCAGCGGAACTGGGAGTCATGCACGAGCATCCGCGACACCGCTCCGAGCCGGTCCAGCAGGGTGCCGAGATCTTCGTTCGGCAGCAGCGCAACGGCCGACTTGATGGCGGCTACGACGACCTCGTTCCCACGGCCCGCTGTGAACACCAGCCCGAACCCGTCCGGGCCTTCGTCGGTTTCGAGCCGAAGGTAGGCGGCGGAGTAGTCCGGATCGACGTTGACCGCGTCTGAGCCGTCCAGCTCCAGCGACGTGGGAAACCGGACGTCCACCACGTGTGCGCCGACAATCTTGGTCACGTGTTCTCCTTAGCTCAGAAGTAGGTGAGGGCGACATCGGTCACCCACGGATTCGGGTCGGCGGCAGATGCCACCAACGGAATAGCGCGCCACTTGTCGAAGGCGGTGCATGGATGGGACAGCCCCAGCTTCACCACGTCGCCCACGCCGAGGTTGCTGCTCTCTTCCAGACGGACAAATCCGTGCTGGTCGTTCAGACCCCGCATCGACGCCGGCCCGATGGCAACCTTCTCACCGCCGGCGCCCCGAGAGGCGGCGAGAACAAGTGGCAGGCCAAGGTCGAACGGCAGGTCGCGACGGCCGGCGTCAAGAATGGCAAGATCGGCCTCGGGTCGCGACAGGACCGTCGCCCAGACGTGGATCGCCGACCGCAGCGTCGGCCCGGCGGACCGGGTGCTTGGGGTCACCCGGCGGTAGTGCAGGTCGTCGTGGACGACGTACGCACCTGAGCGGAGCAGCACATCCACTGGCGCAGACGTGCTGCGGGCGAGCGGGCCGAGGACAGCGGCCACCCGGTCGAAGTATGCGCTGCCGCCGGCGGTGATCGTGGGCCGCGCGATCTCATACCGGCCGTCCAGGCTTTCGTAGACCGCCACCATCAGCCGAAGGAACTCATCGACCGCCCGGAGGCCGTCAGCGTCAGTATCGGCTCCGGGCACGGCTCCTTCGTAGCCGGACACTCCGGCCAGGCGAAGATGGGTGGCCTCCCGCACGGATGCCGCGACCTCCAGCGCCGCCGCGACGGTCCGTACACCGGTACGTCCACCGCGAGCGCCCACTTCGACACAGACCGAAACCGGTGGCGCACCGGTTGGTACGGCCGCATCCATCAGCCGGACCGCCGCGGTGGAGTCCACCCACGCCATGAAGTCGAAATCGGGGTCGGACGCCATCTCCTTGGCTACCCACGCGACGTCACCTGGGCGGACCAGCTCGTTCGCCAGATGGATGCTGCTCACCCCAAACGCGCGAGCGGCGCGCAACTCAGTGGCATTGGCCACCGTGATCGCGGTGCAGCCGGCCAGCAGCTGCCCCAGCCACAGCAGGGGCGCCATGGTGGTCTTCCCGTGCGGTGCCAACCGTACGCCGCTGGCTGCGCACCAGTCCGACATCGCCATCAGGTTGTCAGCGACTGCGGACTCGTCGATCGTCATCATCGGCGTGCCGAGGTCGAAGAGCCGAAGTCCGTGGTCGCGTACCTGCTGAACTGTCGGACTGGCAGGCAGGGACCCGAAGCCCTTGTAGCGCCAGTCGAGAAGCTCCCCGCCTTGAGCGGCAACGAATGCCTCGAGCCGCGCTAGGTCAGCCGTGGTTCGCGTTGCGAGCGCCGGCGCACCACCGCTGAACCGCGCAGCGCGGTCCGGCCGTGCTTGCTCACCCATGGCTGCCTTTCACGCGAGGGGCTTGGGTTTGTCTGACGCTAGTGGCTAGCCCACCGTACGTGCACTGCCTGGGTTGAGGCGGAGGTGGTTGACGCCGCTTGCCGGCCGACCGGAGCCCGACGACGAGAAGTAGATCTGCCTGTGCCCGAGCCGAGCGCTGCCTGCCCTCGTAGGCTGATCACAGTGGCCACCGTGACAGGCAGATCATGAGGCGACACAACGTCGATGTGAAGGGCGGCTAACTATGGTGATCGAGCCTCAACGGCGTACCGGGCTCGCTGCGGTTCTCAGCGGACTCCTCTTCTTCGCAGGTCAGGCGGGAGAGCTCATCTTCGGGTCGCCCTCTCGTGCTGTGAACGTGCTCTGGGTGCTGCTCGCCGGCGCTGGACTCATTGCGCTGGCAATCGCGGTGTGGGGGCTGCGTCCGCTCGTCAGGACGAACCGACGTGGCCGAGCCGGATGGTGGCTCGCCACCGCCGGCGCAGCTCTGTTGATCTTGTTCGCCGTCCAGGCGGCAATCTCGGTGACCAGAACCGGGCAGGTGCCGGAGAACTTTGTCCTCTTCCTCCTCGGCTTCCTCCTCTTGGCCATGGGCCAGTCGCTGTTCGCGGCGAACCTGCGCCGACCCATCGGATGGGCGTGGATCATGCCGCTGGTGGCGGTCCTCGGGTTGATAGTGGCGCTCACGGCCACCGACGCCCTCGGCCCGACCCACGACATCGGATTGTTCCTCTTTGAGGCGGCGTGGGTGGTACTGGGTATCGCACTGATGAGGCATGGCTTCCGCATGACAACCTCGACGCTGAACGAGACCGCGCCCAGTCAACGCCGACGGTGATGCGCTCAAACTGGACGCACCTGCCATAAACGTGCAGTGCAAACAGCCGGGGCTCGCACAACTTATTTCGTCAAATAAATAACGGGCGACGCTCTGTGCGACGGCAGTAGAAAGCGCTACCGTAAGCCTTGTATCCGTCCAGCCCCAATAACGGCCCCGTTTCTCCCATCCCACCCGATCGGCAGGTCGAGCGCGCCACCATGGAAAGGAGGTCTGCGCCTCCGCATGCTCGGGGAAGAGTGCACGCTCGCACGCTGAGGATCACCGCGAATTGCCGTCATTGGTGGCGTTGTCCCACCACAAGGAATGAACCATGCCTCTGCACCAACGCTTGACGTACGACCTGAGCGACTGTCGCTCCGCGCACCAACACATCTACATGATGGAAATCAATGACGGCGACTCCTGGGTTCCGCACGGCGACCTGGCCATCATGCGAGACGCCATCACCCACGACGGTAAGCATCTCCACGCGATCGACTATTCCGGTGCAAACCACGCGCTGCTGATCAAAGGCAAGGAAGGGGACTCGACCTATCGGGCACATCTTCACCTGACTGAGTGTGGAACGGGCTTCGTCGGGACGATATCCACGGGTTCGAGCGCTCCGAAGGCGGTGCGCGGAGTCGAACTGGAGCAGGTCTACCAGACGGAGCGACACCTCAAGGAGGACTCGCACGCTCCCTTCCAGGCCTGGGTCAACTTCGCGATCAAGTCGGAATGGGTCGACAAGGAGCTCAAGATCACTTACCTGCTAGGGGAAGAGGACGTCAGTGATCGGGTGCGAGTCAGCAAGGTGGATCGCCAGAAGGGCGAAACAACGCTGGAGATGGTCGAGCAACTCGAGGCGCCCTTCCGGCAGAACGCCTTCAGCGTCGTCCTCGTCTCGGGTAGTCGGACGTTCAGGGGCACCTACACCGATGACGACGGCGTCGATTACGACTGGCGCGGGGCGACGGCATCTGAACTTGCCGAGTCCCGCGCCGCGGTATTTCAAGCGGCCGTCGAGCGCCGGCCAGCACTGGAGGAGATGACGACAGAGGCCACGTTGACGCTGCAGGACCTGGACAACATTTCCTCGATCGAGATCCTTACCGACAGCAAGGGGAAGCAGACCACCGTCGATTATGCGCAGACCACCTGTGGCGGATATTTCAACAAGTGCCTGGTCAACGGACTCGACCAGAAGTGGATCGACGGCATATACGGCCATGCGTACACACTTCCGGCGGGAGTGAACAATGTCTTCACAAAGTCGAAGAGCTACTTCAACGAGTACTCGGTGCTGGGCACCGGCCAAATGCTCTATGACGTGCTGGGTACCAGTCCGACGTACAAGGATGTGATCAAGCGCATCAATAAAGAGGCCATGAACACCTCCTGGCAGGGGATGGGCAAAAGTGACACCGTCGGCATCACCTACCAGGAGGTGAGCAACGACCTCTACATTCAGGGGTATCGTGACGGCGTCCCGCAGATCAAGCCGTACCTGGCAGACAATCCGGAGAAATGGGCCAAAGATTACTTCGACTGGCTGACCGACACGGCAAACCTGCAGACCTGGCAGATCCAGGTCGCGAGCAAGCAGTTCGACAACGTCAAGACCCGGATGTACGAGTGGTACGTGAAGCTCCAGGTGCTTGCGCCGGACCAGGACTACGGCCAGCGGATGACGACCATCGCGTACTCGGCGCTGCTGGGCGTCAGCTACACCAAGTCTCGATGGTCAGACGACCTTAAGCCGTATCTGCAGGCCGTGATCGAGAACGCGATCTCAGGCAAGCCTGACCCCGCGGTCATGGACCAGCTTCAGCAGCAGGCAGCCAAGGAAAACCAGGAGATCTTGAAAACCCTGGTCACCACCGCCGACCAGGCCGCCATGCTGGTGGACGGGATCGCGGCGGCCCTCACGGCCTATCAGCTGAAGAACAGCCTCCAGCAACTCGCCCAGGATGGCGCCGCCCAGGCGCTGATCGGGCAACAGCTCGCGGGTGCGCAATACGAGGCGTGGAGCTCACTCACCGCGAAGGGGAAGATCGGCGGGGTCTTGAGCACGCTGTTCTACGGCGCGTCAGCAGGCTTCCTGATCTACCAGATCTCCCAGGACGCGCAGAAGCCGCAGACGCCCAAGCAGATCACCGAAGAGGTGAACATGGGCGTCCTCGCGATGGCCATCCTTGTCAAGGGCATCGAAAAGCTGATGTCCCTGGGGGTTGGACGTTTCCTCGAAGGCTTTGCGGCCGGCGGAAACGGCGGCGCCTTCCGAACGTTTGCTGGCGACCTGGCGACCTGGTTCAAGGAAGGCGGGAAGATCATCCCCCAGGGGAAGGCGGGGCAAGCCTTCGTATCCGTCTTCGGAGAGAACTCCGCCGAGTTCATGGCCCGACGGATCGGACCTGCGCTGGCCGTGCTCGGGCTGGTACTGGCCGCCTTGACGCTCTACGACTCGATCAAGTCGGGGAACGTCCGCAACATCGTCTTTGAGGCGCTCAATACGTTCTTCGCCCTGGCCTCGGTCGTCTTGATCGGTCTCGAACTGTTGAGCGTCGGTTGGGCCGGACCGGTCGGACTCGCGATAGCGGCGATCGGCATCATCGTCCTGCTCGTCCAGTTCATCTGGAACATGATCGATCCGCCGGCACCGCCGCCGGATCCTATCGTGCAGTTCGTCGATGGGCCGATGGTGGCCAAGGGCTACGCCGCCGCAACGGCCTGAAGCTCGCTGCCGGGCCGGTCGTCGACCGGTCCGGCGCTCGCCCCGACGGCTTCCCCGTGACGCGACAGGCAGGAACCCCGTGCTGATAACGATTACCCAAGCTGCAATCCCCATTGCCGGAGCCGCTGATCCGGTGATCGAGGCCATGGTCAACCTCATGCCTGATTACAGTTCGGGGCGGCGGTTACACGATCTGTACGTCAACAAGGTCGTGAGCGCGTTGCCCGGCAACTACTCCCAGCTGTTCGGCACCGGGCCGGCCTTTCGCAGCGTGTTCTTCCCCGACTGGCGGGCTGACCCGCTGATGGCGCTCGTCGGCGACGCTGGGCTTGATGACGGGTGGTGGCGCGGCTTCTCGGTGGCTGTGCTGTGCCAGGCGATCGCTGACATGGGCAGCAACATCCGGGGCCAGATGCTCACCGACAAGATCAACGGTGACGTCGCGTCCTTCAACGCCACCCTGCGGACAAGATCGGCGCGCTGCTACGCCCAGGTCCTGGCGGCGACCTTCGACCCGCTGATCTCGCTGCTGCGGCAGGTGAATCGCAGCACCGCGAAGCAGCAGTTCCATGACTCGCTGCTCAGCAACGTGCTGAATCGGCAGCTGTGGTACCAGGCCGGCAAGTGGACCAGCCCGGAGTGGGAGATGTTCAACCAGTATGCGAAGTACATCGCGTTGGGCGCCACCGACGCCGAGGTGGACGCGCTCATCGTCGAGCTGGTGGCGGCGGGCCTGCCGGTGCCATCCTCGGTCGGCTCCGGGGCGTGGCGGTCATACTCGGAGGAACTGCGGGACAAGCCAGACGTCGACGTCAACGACATCCGTACAGCCTGTTCCCAGGCCGTCAAGACGTCCACCTGGCTACCAAGTTACGGCGGCGCTCCCCCGTCGCAGATGCCCAATGGCAACTGCTTCGAGTTCACCGCGAACAGGCAGCCCGGCAGCCCTTACCGGCGACCGCCCGGAGGCTCCTGCTTCACCGGCGACACCGAGGTACTGGATGCCACGGGCAGTCCGGTGGCGCTGGCTCAGGTCGTGGCAGGCGATGAGATCCTCACCCGGGACGGCACCGGAACGGTTGGCTATGTTGCGCAACCCCTGCGCGAGCAGCGAAGGCTGTATCGCCTTGCCGGTGGGGGGCCGGTGTTCACGGCTACGCACCCGTTCCTCAACGGGACCTCGACCGTCGGCCCTGCATCGGCGCCAAGTGTGTTGGCGGTGGAGCCGCAGACCCTGGCGTGGGGCGTACCCACGCTGAGCGAGAACGGCATCGGGACTCTGACGGCTGGGAGCACGGTGCTGTCTCGCCAACCCGGGCCTGGCGGGTCGGTGGTGCCGGTGACCGTTGCCGCGGTGGAGGAGGCGCCGGTGCGACCGGAGGATTCCCATCTTTACGACCTGCGGCTGACGACAACATCGGGCGCCCGGCAGGAATTCTGGGTCGGCGGGGGCACCACCTTCTATCTGGTGTCGGCGGAGTATCCGGTGCTGGATGAGGCCGGGGCTGCCGCGACCACAGTGGTGGCTCTGATGGAAGGACTTCTGGGGTCGAATGGGCCCGAGGGAGCAGGCTGGCCCGAATGGGTGATCGACGTCGTCAACCAGTTCGGCCCCGGGGTGTTCCACAACGCCATGATGGAGGCCCTGGCGGTCACTCCTTCCTTCGGTGCGCCGAGCCCTCCGGACTCGATCTACAACCGCATCGATCGGCTCTATCGCGGGCTGGACAGCGCCTCCAAAGAGACGGCAGCCGTGGTCGCGAGCCTGTTCGACGGTCTGCTCGCATCGATCGGACAGTGGCTCTCGTCCCTGGTTGCGCTCGGGTGGCGGACGTCCGTGCTGCTGGGCGGCGATGTCCTTGCCGTCACGGTGTTCGACATCGCCCTGACCCCGGCCAACCCGCTGCCCGCCGACGCACCCGTCCAACTGGGCGTCGAGATCGCCGGTCGGGCTGGGGCGGACGACACCCACCTGTGGGACCGGCGGGGCAGGGAGAACACCCGCTTCCACCACTACTTCGACCAGATCGTCCACCTGGATCTCGCCGGAGGAGAGGTTCCGACCGAATTGCGGTTTGCCCTCCGCGTGCAGGAGGCAGCCATTCCGAGCCTGTTCGCCTCGGTGCCCGGCGCCGGCGGCGATTCGACTCATCGGCTGCAGTCGGCCGTGCTGCACGATGCGGCCGGCGCGGTGGTGGGAGAGATTCGTTTCGACAGCCGACGGCTTGGTCGGGACAGGGCCGCTCTCGAACTGGCGGACAGCGGACTGTGGACAGGAGCGTCGGCGGATGCCTATGCCAACGCCCTCGGTGTTGCCATGGTTGAGCCGATCCTCTGGAGGCTTCGGGAGTTTCGCTCGGGGTCGAACCGCTAGCCGAGCGTGGAGTGTGCCGATCTGGCAGAGCCCGTTCGGCAACGCGACGGCTTCACGTGTGTGGCTTGTGCCAACCTCTGGTCGGTAAGGGACCGAAGGCGAATT
>DASTIW010000047.1:0-6560 GCA_035717205.1 Propionibacteriaceae bacterium
GGGGTGGGAGCGGAAAAACGGGGGTGGGGGCTGGTGACAAGGGGGATCAGGGCAGGTAGCGTCACGGAAGGTCCGTGCGCAGCGGACTAGACCAATTGAAAGAGCGCACCAACGTTCGTTCTTCCTTTACTCGGATCGTCCGGCACGTTCCTGCCGGTGAAGGGACCGCAACAGTCATGGCAACTGTCACGTTCGACAAGGCGACCCGGATCTACCCGGGTGGCGACAAGCCCGCGGTGGACGGGCTGGAGATCGAGGTCGGGGACGGCGAGTTCCTGGTCCTGGTCGGGCCGTCCGGCTGCGGCAAGTCGACGTCGCTGCGGATGCTCGCGGGGCTCGAGGACGTCAACGCCGGCTCCATCCGCATCGGTGAGCGCGACGTCACGCACCTGCCGCCGAAGGACCGGGACATCGCGATGGTGTTCCAGAACTACGCGCTGTACCCGCACATGTCCGTCGCGGACAACATGGGCTTCGCCCTGAAGATCGCCGGCGTCAACAAGGCCGAGATCCGCAAGCGCGTCGAAGAGGCCGCCAAGATCCTCGACCTCACCGAGTACCTGTCCCGCAAGCCGAAGGCGCTCTCCGGTGGTCAGCGCCAGCGTGTCGCGATGGGGCGGGCGATCGTCCGCGAGCCCCAGGTCTTCCTGATGGACGAGCCGCTGTCGAACCTCGACGCCAAGCTGCGCGTGCAGACCCGTACCCAGATCGCCAGCCTGCAGCGCCGGCTCGGCGTCACCACCGTCTACGTGACCCACGACCAGGTCGAGGCCATGACGATGGGCGACCGGGTGGCCGTCATGAAGGACGGCGTGCTTCAGCAGGTCGACAGCCCGCTGCACCTGTATGACACCCCGAAGAACCTCTTCGTGGCCGGCTTCATCGGCTCACCCGCGATGAACCTGATCGAGGGCACCGTCGTCGACGGCGGTATCCAGGTCGGCGACTACACCGTTCCGGTTCCCCGGGACTGGCTGGCCAAGGCCGCCGGCGAGAACAAGCTCACCCTGGGCATCCGCCCGGAAAACTTCTCGATCGCCGACAGCGGCGACGGCATCGGCCTCGATGTCGCCGTCGTCGAGGAACTGGGTGCGGACGCGTTCCTGTACGGCACCCTGGCCGGTCTGCCTGAGGATGAGCGTCTCAACGCACAGCAGATCGTGGCTCGCATCTCGTCGCGGCGCCCACCGAGCCGTGGCACCACCGTTCGGCTCACCGCCGACTCGGAGCACTTCCACGTGTTCTCCACCAAGACGGGTGACCGTCTGTCCTGACCTTCGGGTTGGACACAGCAGCACCAGATCCAGCAACACCGGATCTCCCAGCAGCACCAGATCCAAAGGACAGGCCCCCGCCGATGCGGGGGCCTGTTTTTGGTGGTGGACCGTGACAAAATGACCGAATGCCTAGGTTCACCGCAGCCAAGCCCGACGCACGACTCATCACACTGCCGTGGGAGACGCCCCTGGCCGAGTGGCCGGAGAAGCATCTGGTGGCACTGCCACGAGGCATCTCGCGGCACGTCGTCCGGTTCGTCAAGGTCGGCTCCGAGGTGTACGCGGCCAAGGAGGTGCTGGAGCACCTGGCCCTGCACGAGTATCGGCTGCTGCGTGACCTGACCCGGCTGGACGTTCCGTCGGTGGAGGCGGTGGGGGTGGTCACCGGCCGCGTCGACGCCTTCGGCGAGCCGCTGGACCCGGTGCTGATCACCAGGCACCTGCAGTTCTCACTGCCCTACCGCTCGCTGTTCAGCCGCGGGGTCCGGCAGGACACCGTCAACCGACTGGTCGACGCGATGGTGGTGCTGCTGGCGCGGTTGCACCTGATCGGCTTCCTTTGGGGCGACGTCTCGCTGTCGAATACGCTGTTCCGACGGGACGCGGGCGCCTTCGCGGCGTACCTGGTGGACGCGGAGACCGGCGAACTGCATGACGAGCTGACCGCGGGCCAGCGGGAGCACGACCTGACAATCGCCCGCACCAACCTCTTCGGCGAGTTCTGCGACCTGGAGGCAGGTGGCCTGCTGGACGAGGCTCTGGATCCGTTGATCCTGGTGGAGACCATCGAGAACCGCTACCGCGAGCTGTGGGGCGAGCTGACCGGCGTGGAGGAGTTCGACGGCAGCGAGATGCACCGGATCGAAAGCCGGGTACGCCGACTGAACGCGCTCGGGTTTGACATCGCAGAGCTGGATATCACCACCGACTTCGCCGGGTCCACTATCAGCATCCAGCCGAAGGTTGTGGACGCCGGCCACCACTCCCGCCGGTTGATCCGGCTGACCGGGCTGGACACCGAGGAGAACCAGGCCCGCCGGCTGCTCAACGACCTGGACAGCTTCCGCGCCCGCACCGACCAGCAGAATGCCGACGAGTCGATCGTCGCGCACCAGTGGCTGACGGAGGTCTTCGAACCGGTCATCCACTCGGTTCCACCGGACCTGCGGTCCAAGCGTGAGCCGGCCGAGATCTTCCACGAGGTGCTGGAGCACCGCTGGTTCCTGTCGGAGGAGGCTGGTTCGGAAGTATCCATCTTCGACGCGGCCGACCGCTACATGAGCACCGTGCTCAACCAGCTGCCGGACGAAGCAGTGGCCATGTCGCTGGAGTCGATGGGGCAGCTGGCCAACCCGTACGACCCGTCCCAAGGCTTCGTCGATGACCAGGTGGAAAAGCCGTATGACCCGTGGGAGGACGAGGAGGCGGCAGAACCCGAGGAGGACGAGTCCCCGGCCCCGGCGTACCTGGACATCGAGAGCCTGCGGCGCCGGGCAGCCAAGGCAAACTAGCCCGCGGCACCGGCAGAAGGAGCTACCGGGGGCTTCTTCGCTTCCGGCACCGCTCCAGCCGATATCCCCATAGGCTGGGTGGATGGAAGAAGACCTGCAGCAGCTGGGTGAGGATCTCATCACCACTGCTGCGCGGATCGTGCGGTGGGCGCCCACTGAGGGGTGGTCCCTCAGCCTGGCGTCGGCCCGGATACTGGCTCGGTTGTCCGACACCGGACCATCCCGGATCAGCGACCTCGCCGCCCTCGAGAAGTGCTCCCAGCCGACCATCACCAACCACGTGAAAAGGTTGGAGGCGGCCGACCTGGTCAGCCGTACCACCGATCCGCGCGATGCGCGCGCCTGGGTCATCGAGTTGACCGACAACGGCATCCACCAACTGCGGGCCATGCGCAACTCGTTCGGCACCAACCTGGAGCCGTACCTGGCTGCGCTGTCAGGAGAAGACCGCCAGGCGCTCCGAGAGGGGATCGAGGCGATGCGGCGGGTCATGAGTCTGCCTGCACGTTCTCCGGCGGGATAGGCTGCCGCAATGACGTTCCGGCTTTACGACACCGCCAGACGTTCGGTTCGGGACTTCGTGCCGCTCGTACCCGGCAAGGTGTCCATCTATCACTGCGGGCTCACCGTGCAGTCGTCCCCGCATATCGGACACATCCGCAAGGAGGTCGTCTTCGACGTCCTGCGCCGCTGGCTCACGCACAGCGGGTACGCCGTCACGGTGATCGCCAACGTCACAGACATCGACGACAAGATATTGGCCAAGTCCGCTCAGGCCGGGGTCCCGTGGTTTGCCCATGCCTACCGGTACGAGCGGGAACTGCACGACGCCTATCAGGCGCTGGGGTGCGAGCCGCCCACGTACGAGCCGCGGGCGACTGGACACATTCCCGAGATGATCGAAATGATCAAGGTGCTGATCGAACGTGGGCACGCCTACACGGCCCGCGACGGGTCCGGCGATGTGTACTTCGACGTCTGCTCGTGGCCGGCCTACGGCTGCCTGTCGCGACAGAGCATCGACGACATGGAAGCCGCCACTGACGCCGACCCGCGAGGCAAGCGTGACCCGCGCGACTTCGCGCTGTGGAAGGGACACAAGGGCAACGAGCCGCTGAGCGCTTCCTGGCCGACGCCGTGGGGGCGAGGCCGACCGGGCTGGCACCTGGAATGCTCAGCCATGGCCGCGAAGTACCTCGGCGACGAGTTCGACATCCACGGCGGCGGCATCGACCTGCGGTTTCCGCACCACGAGAACGAGCTGGCGCAGTCAGCCGCCGCCGGGCAACGCTTCGCCCGGTACTGGATGCACAACGCATGGGTGACCGCGGCCGGGGAGAAGATGAGCAAATCTCTGGGCAACGGGGCGCTGGTGTCGGAGGTGACGCAGCGGTATCCGCCCCGCGCCGTCCGCTTCTATCTGGCGCAGCCGCACTACCGGTCGGCGATCGAGTTCTCCGACAACTCCCTCGACGAAGCCACCGCTGCGCTGGCGCGGATCGACAGCTTCCTGACCCGGGCCGGCGAAGTCGCCACCGTGCAGCCCGCGGAGCTGCCCCAGGCGTTCGTCGACGCGATGAACGACGACCTGGGGACGCCGGGCGCCGTCGCCGTCATCTACAACGCGATCCGCCTCGGCAACGCCGCCATCGACAGCGGCGACCTTGACACCGTCACCGACCAGCTTGGTCAGGTGGCTGCGATGCTGGAGGTGTTCGGTCTGGCCGAGCCCGACCCCAGCGCCTCACCTGGCGGTGACCAGCGGCGGGTGATCGACGGCCTGATGGCGGAGATGATCAGGCAGCGCACAGAGGCGCGCAACCGCAAGGACTTCGTCTCCGCGGACGCTATCCGCGACTCACTCAAGCAGCTGGGTGTCGTCATCGAGGACACGCCGCGCGGCACCCGATGGTCGCTGGAACAGCAGGAAGACTGAGATGCCGGGCAACAGCCAACGCAAGGGTGCAGTGCGTCACAAGGGCAAGGGCAACACAGCCGGATCCGGAGGGCGCATCCGTCGCGGCCTGGAGGGCCGGGGCCCCACACCCAAGGCTGAGGACCGTCCGTACCACAAGGCGTACAAGGCTTCGAAGGCCGCTGCTGCTGGGCCAGATCGGCGTCCGGCCAGCGGTTCACAGCGGACCGGCCGACCGGGCTCCGGTCCGGAATGGGTCGTCGGTCGAAACCCGGTGCTGGAGGCGATGCAGGCCGAGATCCCGGTCCGTGCCGCCTACATCGCCGAAGGCGCCGAGCGCGACGACCGGATGCGCGAGATCCTCAAGCTTTCTGCCGACCGCGGTACCTCGATGCTGGAGGTGACCCGCAACGAGATGGACCGGCTGACCGGCGGCGCCATCCATCAGGGCGTCGCACTGCAGCTGCCCGAGTTCGAGTACGCCCACCCCGACGACCTGATGGCGGCGGCTTTCGATGCTCCGGGCGAGCCGCTCATCGTGGCACTGGACTCCATCACCGACCCACGGAACCTCGGCGCGATCGTTCGGTCCGCGGCTGCCTTCGGCGCCAACGGCGTGCTGATTCCGGAGCGCCGCTCGGCGGGCATGACTGCCGCGGCCTGGAAAACGTCCGCCGGCGCCGCGGCCCGAATCCCGATCGCCCGCGCCACTAACCTCAACCGCTCCTTGCGCGCGTACGCCGACGCCGGCTTCGCCCTGATCGGACTGGACGGCTCCGCGAAGAGCGACATCGCCGGCCTGCCGCAGACCACCGGGCCTCTCGTGCTGGTGGTCGGCAGCGAGGGCGACGGTCTTTCCCGGCTGGTCCGTGAGGCGTGCGACGTCTTGGCGGCCATCCCCATCGCCCGTACGGTGGAGTCGCTCAACGCCGGGGTCGCCACCGGGATTGCGCTGTACGAGATCGCCCGGTCCCGGTCCGCCCGCTAGCCAGGCCGAGGACGTCTGTCGGGGCTGTCGGGGAACAGCGATAGATTGGGCCGCGCATCTCCGGCGTTGGCTCCGGATCTCACCCGCACATCCCGTTCGCTCGCACAGGAGTTTCTCGTGACCGACATCCTCGCGCCCGCTTCGATGGCAACCGCCTCGCAGGCCTACCGCTCAGCCCTGGAAGTCATCGAGTCGGTAGAGCCGCGGATCGCCGAGGCCACCAGGGCGGAGCTTGACGACCAGCGGAGCTCGCTGAAGCTGATCGCGTCGGAGAACTACGCCTCCCCCGCCGTCCTGCTCACAATGGGGACCTGGTTCAGCGACAAGTACGCCGAGGGCACCGTCGGCCACCGCTTCTACGCCGGCTGCCAGAACGTCGACACCGTCGAGCAGACCGCCGCGGACCACGCGCAGGCGCTGTTCGGCGCGCCGCACGCGTACGTCCAGCCGCACTCCGGCATCGACGCGAACCTGGTCGCGTTCTGGGCGATCCTGGCGCAGCGGATCGAGTCCCCGGCGCTGGCCGAGGCGGGCGCGAAGCACGTCAACGACCTGTCCGAGGAGGACTGGACCAAGCTCCGCAAGGCGCTCGGCGACCAGAAGATGCTCGGTATGTCGCTGGACGCCGGCGGCCACCTGACGCACGGTTTCCGGCCGAACATCTCCGGCAAGATGTTCAACCAGCACTCGTACGGCACGAACCCGGAGACGGGGCTGCTGGACTACGACGAGGTCGCCCGCAAGGCGCGCGAGTTCAAGCCGCTGATCCTGATCGCCGGCTATTCGGCGTATCCGCGGCGGGTCGACTTCGCCAAGATGGCCGAGATCGCTCACGAGGTCGGCGCCACCTTCATGGTCGACATGGCCCA
>DASTIW010000048.1:0-3150 GCA_035717205.1 Propionibacteriaceae bacterium
CTGGAGATCGTGGCTGCGTCGTCCTCCCAGCCAGGTCAGCCGGTGGAGGCGCTGATCGACTACGTCACCTTCGCCGACGTCTGCCAGCGCAACGCCGCGCCGACGAAGGGACACGCCTGCTTCACCATCGAGGGGCAGCCACGCCCCTGGTCGGAGCAGAACGACGGGCCGGCCATTCAGACGGTGGCGATCTTGGCCGCGTTCGAGCAGCTGGACTCGACCACCCAGCAAACAGCTCGGGCGCTGGTCGGCCGCAACCTCGAATTCCTGCTCGGCTGCTATCAGGACCAGACGACGAACCTGTGGGAAGAGCATGTCGGCTTCTCCTTCTTCGCCCGATCGGTCCAGCTGCGCTGCTTCCGCGAGGTGGCCGCCAACACCGTCGGCATTCCGGTTCCTGATGGCGTCGCCGCTGCCATCGGCTGGCTGGAGGATGCGCTCCAGGCACATTGGAACGGCGCCTACTACGCGACCATGATCGGCGGCACTGCGCCGGGCGACCCGGGGCAGTCGGCCGTTCCCGAGGGCTACGACCCGAACATCGACATCGTTCAGGCAAGCACCTACGGAGCGGTGCCGTGCACCGACACCCGGCTGCTTGCCACCGCCGGCAAGCTGATCAGCCAGTGGGCCGATCGCAACTCCCCCGAGGTCTACCCGATCAATCTCACGGATGCCGAAGCCGGTCTCGGACCCATGCTGGGCCGCTACCCGGGCGACCTCTACGACGGCGGCTCCGACAGCCTTGGCGACCATCCGTGGGCGCTGTGCACTGCCAACTTCGCTCAGCTCTACTACGAGCTCGCCGCGGAGGCTTCAGCGTCCGGCTCGCTACCGCTGGACGAGCTCTCGGCGCCGTTCTTCACCCAGGTTGGGGTCACGGCGGCCACCGAGATCGAAGCCGCGGTGGATGCGCTCCGCGCGGCCGGCGACGCGATGATGAATGCGGTGGTCTACCACAGCGACCACTTGGAGCTCAGCGAGCAGTTCGACGGCGTCTACGGCTACGAGAAGAGCGTTCGCGACCTCACCTGGAGCTACGCGGCATTCCTGTCGGCGGCACGTGCGCGCTCGGGTCAGCCGGTCGAGGGCTGACCAGGCGCTCGGCCACCTCTGCCAGGCTCCTCGTGGCTAAACGCGGTTTCTCAGCATCTCCCTGTGACCGGTGCGCTCGCTAGAAGTTCGGACTTCTGCGAGACCAGTTCTCCGAGGAGGGTCTAACCTGCGATGACCGGTCGGTCACTGTGAACGCGGCCGGCAGTTGTGATGACCTGATCCTGAGCGGCCCAGCGCACAACTTCCGGGTGCGGAAGCGGGGGTCGGAAATGGGATGATCACACTCTGATGATCCTCCCTCGGACCTTGATCAACAATGGGCTGCGGCGACGCGTCCGTTCTCCGGTTTCATGATCTGGCCGGATTCCACAAACCTGGTTGGCTGCTGTGATGCCGAAGGAGGGATCCGCGGTCACCCGATGAGTCCGGGCGCCGACCGCGGTCTCCCCCTTTCGACCCGACAACACCGGAAACCACAGCACAATCTCAATGGCGAAGCTCATCTCAACTCTGTTCATCGCGGCCGACGGCGTAGCCGAGATCGACCCGGACTGGCACTTCTGTTACTTCGACGAGAACATGGGCCGCGCCGTCGATGAGGACTACGACACCGCTGACGTGCTGCTCATCGGCCGCGAGACCTATGACAGCTTCGCTGGGGCATGGCCGGACCGCGAGGCCGCAGGCGGGGAGAACGAATCGTTCGCCAAGCAGGTGGCGGCACGCAGCGAGCGCAAGCTCTTCGATGATGGCGACGCCCGTACCACTTCGCCGTGGCAGCGACGGAGGCGTTCCCGACCGGAGTCATCCGCGTGATCTACTCACCGACTCCGGCACCGGCCAAGATCGCCTACGGCGGGGTCAAGGACGAGCTTCCGGAGGAACACTAGGTGTACTACCCACGGAGGTTGGTGACGGTGGGCGCGTCGGTGTGACATGAGGAAGACCTCCGGGTGGGGTGGGACTGCTCAAGGTTCCTACCCCACACCACGGAGGTCTTCGTGTCCCACGCTAACGCCCCGCTGAGCCCGACTGGTCGGCTGCGGCTGGCCCGCTTCATCGTGGACGACGGCTGGGCGCTGCGTCGCGCCGCTGAACGGTTCCAGGTCTCGGTGCCGACCGCGCAGCGCTGGTCGCATCGCTATCGCACCCAGGGCGAGACCGGCATGGCCGACCGGTCGTCGCGGCCGGCCCGCAGCCCGCGACGCACACCGACCAGGACCGAGCGGCGGATCGTGAAGCTGCGCTGGCTGCGCCGCTGGGGTCCGGCCCGGATCGGCTACCACCTGGGCCTGCACCCCTCGACGGTGCACAAGGTCTTGGCCCGCTACAAGATGGCCCGGCTCGACTGGCTGGACCGCCCGACCGGTCGCGCGGTGCGCCGCTACGAGCACGCCGAGCCCGGTGACCTGGTCCACGTCGACATCAAGAAGCTCGGCCGGATCCCCGACGGCGGCGGCCACAAGGTCTTGGGCCGGGCTGAGGGCAAGCAGAACCGTCGCGCCGGAACCGGGTACGCGTTCATCCACAACGCCGTCGACGACTGCTCACGGCTGGCCTACTCCGAGATCCTCACCGACGAGCGCAAGGAGACCGCGGCCGGCTTCTGGGAGCGTGCGCACGCGTTCTTCGCCGCCCACCAGATCGGGGTCCGACGGGTGCTGACCGACAACGGCAGCTGCTACCGATCGAAGGTCTTCGCCGACGCGCTCGGCCCGATCACCCACAAACGGACCCGGCCCTACCGGCCCCTAGACCAACGGCAAGGTCGAGCGCTTCAACCGCACTCTGCTCGACGAATGGGCCTACGCCCAGGTCTACCTCTCAGAGGCCGACCGCGCCGCCGCGTTCCCGCTCTGGCTGCATCACTACAATCACCACCGCGGCCACACCGCACTTCGAGGCCAGCCTCCCGTCACCCGGTTGACCGTCACCAACCTCTGTGGTCAGTACAACTAGTGTCATGCGCCGGTATTTCGCTGGATAAGTCGTAGGATGGGGTGTGCCGAGAACTGGACGCCCAAAAGCCGAGCTGACGTTGACCGCGGAGGAGCGTGAGCTGCTGACCCGGTGGTCGAGGAGGGCGAAGTCGTC